>JBDTUD010000094.1:0-1735 GCA_040007915.1 Sphingorhabdus sp. | reverse complement strand
ACACCCATCCGTGGTGCGCAACCTCTCGGTGTCTCGACTACGCTCGACACGAACGGAATTATTTAACTTATTCGTCCAGTGCCCTAAAGGGGCAGGCATGGCATCGCAAGAAATAGACGCACTCGCACAAGCATTGTCGAAACTGCCGGGGCTTGGCCCCCGTTCGGCACGACGCGTGGTGCTGCATCTGATGAAGAAGCGCGAGACGGTGCTGCAACCGCTGCTGCGTGCGCTGACACATGTCGAGGAGCGGCTGGTGGTGTGTGGGACATGTGGCAATATCGACACCTGTGACCCCTGCGGCATTTGCACCGATGCGCGCCGCGATACGCGGTCGTTATGCGTGGTGGAGGATGTGGCGGACCTGTGGGCGCTCGACCGGTCGAGACTGTTTCCAGGGAAATATCATGTTCTGGGCGGACGGTTGTCGGCGCTCGACGGCGTGCGGCCGGAAGACCTCAATATCGACGGACTCATAAAGCGGGTCGCCGTTGGCGGTATCGATGAGGTGGTGCTGGCGATGAATGCGACGCTGGAGGGGCAAACCACCGCACATTATCTGGCCGAACGGTTGGAGAACTACCCAATCCGTCTTACACAATTGGCGCACGGCGTGCCAGTGGGCGGGGAGCTTGATTATCTCGACGATGGCACCCTGGCGCAGGCGTTGCGGGCAAGAAGGCCGGTTGGCTAACACCTTAGTGCTGAGCTTGTCGAAGCACGTCTAGCCGATAAGCGCCGTTGGCCTCTGGCCGCCTTCGTCCCCGTCTGGCTCAGGGCTACGGTTGAAATTTCCTGTCGGTTGATTTCCTGTCAACGCTTCCCTATCTGCACCCCATGGCTATCCTACCAATTCTTGAAGTGCCCGATCCGCGGCTGAAAACCATATCGTCTCCGGTCGAGGTATTTGATGCCGATCTGAAAAAGCTGGTCGATGACATGTTCGAAACCATGTATGCTGCGCCGGGTATCGGCCTTGCCGCAATACAGGTCGGTGTGCCCAAACGGCTGTTGGTGATTGATCTGCAAGAACCCGGCGAAGACGGCGAGGCGGTGCTGAATCCGCGCATATTTGTGAACCCGGAAATTCTGGAGCCGTCTGAGGAGCATTCGATTTACAGCGAAGGATGCCTGTCGGTTCCCGACCAATATGCCGATATTGAACGTCCGGCAAGAGTGCGCGCGCGTTGGCAGGATCTGGACGGAAAAGTCCATGAAGAAGCGATGGACCATTTGATGGCGACCTGTTTGCAACACGAGATGGACCATCTTGAGGGCATTTTGTTTATCGACCACCTGTCGCGGTTAAAACGGCAAATGGTATTGAAAAAGATCGAAAAGGCCCGCAAGCTCGGCGGCGGCCATGTCCATGACGAGCATTGCAACCACTCGCTTTGATGCATGATGGCTCTACCACAGCACAGTTAGACTCGGAATTTGCCCTAACTGAAGCTTGGAATTCCGGCGACACCATATTAAATCGCTGTCGACTTCCCTCTTGCAATGTAGGATTTCAATTGTCAGCATGTTCTTGACATCGTCATCCGCCCAATAGCTGCAAGGGCTTGCAACCAGCTAACCCGTCAACCAACGCAGCCCCGTCGCGCACCCGTTTCAGGTGAGACCTTTGTGTGACTTTCCGATTGACCGCAACGCTGTCGGAGGCAAATGGCGGCGCTAGAGTGTGATGACATTTGATTGAATCGACTGTGTTCCCCGGCGAAGGCCGGGGTCC
>JBDTUD010000093.1:0-1804 GCA_040007915.1 Sphingorhabdus sp. | reverse complement strand
CGCTGGCCTGCTTGACAATCGCCCCTTGCCGGGTGCCGAAGTGCTGCAAGGGCAGGGCGATGATGATATAGAAGAACAGATCGGCCAAAGTGAATTGTTCGAGGATTGAGCGATGCAACAGATACTCTCGATGATCCTGCGGCTGTTCATCGGTAAAGCGGTGAACAAGGGGATCAATCATCTGGCCAACCGTGGCAAGGACCCTGCGGGGATGACGCCGGAGGAAAAGGCCACGGCAGCCAAGGCCCGCCAGACCGCCCGTCAGGCCAAACAGGCGATCCGCCTGATGCGCCGCGAGCTATAGCTGAAAGTTGGTGACGGGGGGATTGGGTGGCATATCAAGGCGTTGTTGACGCGCCGCAGTTCTCGCAGAGAAAAGGATATGCCACATGACGAAGGATACGGTTGTCGCGTTTCGGGCGCCGGAAGGATTTTCGCCCGACCCGCTGACGGATTTGTTGCGCCAGGGGGCGCGCGAGTTGATCGCGCAAGCGGTTGAGGCCGAGCTGAGCACATTTCTCGCCGCTTATTCTGACCAGACCGATACTGCTGGCCGCAAGCGGTTGGTCCGTCATGGCCATCTGCCCGAGCGGGAGGTCCAAACCGGGATAGGGGCGGTGCCGGTGAAGGTGCCGCGCGTCCGGGATCGGGCGCCGGAGGGCGGACGGCTGAAGTTCAGCTCTACGATTCTGCCGCCCTATCTGCGGCGTGCCAAGTCGATCGAAGAGTTGCTGCCCTGGCTTTACCTCAAGGGCATTTCCACCGGCGATTTCTCCGATGCTCTGGCTGCGATCTTGGGACCGGACGCGCCCGGTCTGTCGGCCAGCACCGTCACGCGCCTGAAGGCGGATTGGTGGGACGATTATGAACGCTGGTCCAAGCGCGATCTTTCGGCGCGGCGCTATGTGTATTTCTGGGCAGACGGCGTCTACTTCACGCCCCGGATGGACGAAGATCGTCAATGTATGCTGGTGATCATCGGGGCCGACGAATGGGGCAACAAGGATGTTCTGGGCCTCATCGACGGCTTCCGCGAAAGCACCCAAAGCTGGCGGGAACTGCTCCTGGACCTGAAACACCGGGGGCTGGAGGCCGCACCCAAACTGGCTGTGGGTGATGGCGCCATGGGGTTCTGGGCAGCCCTCCATGAAGTTTACGGCAAGACCAGGGTGCAGCGCTGCTGGGTGCACAAGACGGCGAATGTGCTGAACGCCATGCCGAAATCGGTGCAGCCGAAAGCCAAGGCGCACCTGAAGGACATCTGGATGGCCGAAACCAAGGCCGGGGCAGATGTCGCCTTTAATTTCTTCGTTGAAGTCTACGGCGTGAAATATGATCGGGCGGTGAAATGCTTGACCAAGGACCGCGCCGACCTGTTGGCGTTCTATGACTTCCCGGCCGAGCATTGGAAGCATGTCCGGACATCAAACCCGATCGAGAGCACCTTCGCCACTGTCCGGCACCGGACCACCAAAACCAAGGGATGCCTCAGCCGACAAACCGCACTGGCCATGACGCACCAGTTGATGCTGTCAGCCAAGAAGAAATGGCGCAAACTCGACGGGCAAAACCGACTGCCCGAAATCATCGAAGGGGTTGAATTCCGCGACGGGATCAAGCACGAAATCAAAGCCGCCTGATCACGCCGTCACCAACTTTCGGCCATAGCTCACGGCACCCTGGTGTGGCATGGTCGGCGGATGAGACGCTCCGACATCTGCCTTTACCTTGGCCCCGCCGACCGCGCTGAGCTTCAAGCTCTGCTGACCAACCGCAACACGGCGCGCAAGCTTGCTTGGCGGGC
>JBDTUD010000092.1:0-1990 GCA_040007915.1 Sphingorhabdus sp. | reverse complement strand
GCTTTTCCAGCGCGAGCCCGGTTTTAGTTCCATCCTCTTATCCTTTTAAGCCTCTACCCTGTTATAGGTCGCTGCGGGCAGCTTGCAAATTTATCGGAATAGTGCCCGCCACGCCTAGGCTGCACAATTTCTTTCCCACATATTGCACTAGGTGGCCTATGTTGGCAAGATGGCTAAATGAGAGAACTGGAAAATAAGTCCGCGTTGGTTACCGGCGGCGCGAGAGGCATTGGAGCCGCTATAGCGAATCGTCTGGCGGCGGCGGGCGCGCATGTGGCCATCAACTATGCCCAAAACCATGATGTTGCACATGCTGTAATGATGCTATTGGGTGATGACGCACGCTGGGTGACCGGGCAGATCATCGGCGGATTGGCGCTCTGATGGCACAGATCACCGACCTTCTGCGCGCCATCATGGCGATTGACCCAGAACGGGCGGAAATTGATTTTGAAGGCGTGGATTATAGCTGGACGCAGATTGCCGCGATCGTGGAGGGCATTGAGGCCGAACTTGCCCGAATCGGCCTGCCTGTAGAAACGCGGGTGGGCGTTATGCTGCGTAATCGGCCGGGGCATATTGCAGCGATAATCGCAGTGCTTTCAACTGATCGCTGTCTGGTCTCATTGAACCCGGCATTGCCGGATGATAAGCTTTATGCAGACTTGGAACTGTTGGGTCTGCCCGTCATTATTGCTGATGCCACAGATACCTCGCGCCCTGGCATTGATGCGGCGTTTTCCCGCGCCGGGTCTGCCGTCATCGAAATCGGCCCGCGTCTGGAAAGTGTAGGGATGCTGCCCGGCTATGAAGCGCCCGCGTCGTCAAACTACGCGCTTTCGCCGGGCGTAGCGATTGAGATGCTGACCAGCGGAACGACAGGCACGCCAAAGCGCATTCCTCTCAGCCGCGCGTCGTTCGACGCCTCTTTCGCAGGCTTCACGCGCTATGAACGCAACAGAGAATTTGCGGAAAAGCCGCAATTGCGGACCGGCGTCACGATGGTCAATAATCCGCTGACCCATATTGGCGGGATTTACGGGTGCATCGGTGCGCTGATGGCGGGCCGTAAAATTGGCCTGCTGGAGAAGTTCACTGTCGATAGCTGGGTCACGGCAATTAAGCGGAACAAGCCAAAGGTTGCGGGTGCGGTCCCTTCGGCCATCCGCATGATTTTGGAAGCCAATGTAGCGAAGGATGATCTGGCGAGTTTGTTGGCGCTGATATCCGGGACGGCCCCGCTGTCGCCCGATTTGGTCGATGAATTTTACGCACGTTACAACATTCCCATCCTTTCCAACTATGGTGCGACCGAATTTGCCGGCGCAATTTGCGGCTGGAGCATTGATGATTTCCGTACCCACTGGATAGAGAAGCGTGGCTCAGCTGGGCGCTTGCACGCAGATATTGACGCTCGCGTTGTTGACGCTGAAACATCGGCAGTGCTCACGCCGGGCGAGGAAGGCTTGCTTGAACTAAAAGGCGAGCAACTGGGCAATGATATGCAATGGCTGCGCACCACTGACCGCGCGGTCGTGGATGCAGACAAATTCGTATTTATCAAGGGGCGCGCCGACAATGCGATCATTCGCGGCGGGTTCAAGATTCATCCCGATGATGTGGTGCAGGCGATCAACGCTCACCCGGCAGTGCTGGAATCCGCCGTCATCGGTCTGCCCGATGAACGGCTGGGTGCGGTTCCGGCGGCGGCGATCATCCTGAAATCCGGAGCGAGCGAACCAGAACTTGAAGGCCTGAAATCTTTCCTGAAGGCAAAGCTGATCGCCTATCAGGTTCCTGTGCATTACCGCTATGTAAAAGATCTACCGCGCACACCGTCGATGAAACCATCCACGCCGGGACTGCTCGCATTGTTTGGCAGCGCCACGTAAACCGAATTAAAGCAATTAATATCAAGGAGTTTATGAAATGAAATTGGACAATAGCATATCCGCCGTCGTAACGGGCGGCGCATCAGGATTGGGCAAGG
>JBDTUD010000091.1:0-2058 GCA_040007915.1 Sphingorhabdus sp. | reverse complement strand
CCGATGTCCGTTCCGGCCGAAATGAAGGCGAATCCTTCCGCGCAGCGTTGACGCGCATCTTCGGGTGACAGGGCAAAGGTTCCAGCAGGTTTGTGTGCACGGTCAATCGCCGCCTTGGCCTGCGCAATGGCCGCCTGGACTTCGGGATGCGCCGGATTGCCCAGATGGCCAAGCGAAGCGGCAAGGTCGGCCGGACCGATGAACAGCGCGTCGATGCCGGGTGTGGCGGCAATGGCGTCCACCTCAGCCAGTGCTTGCCGGCTTTCAATCTGGACGATTATCGTCAGTCCATCCGCCGCAGTGTTCGCAAAGCCGGGGATTAGCCCATAGCTGGCCGCGCGGCTGGTCGCGCTTGCCACGCCCCTGATGCCTTCGGGTGGATAGCGGGTAGCAGCCACGACCGCCTCTGCCTGCCGCGCACTTTCGACCATCGGCACCAGCAACGTGCGGAATCCCAGATCCAGATATTGCTTGATGCCCACCGGATCATCAGACGGCACCCGCGCGATCGGCTCCACATCATAGGGCGCGACCGCCTGCAACTGGGCCAGCAGAGTCTGAGCGGTATTGGGCGAATGTTCGCCATCGAACAGCAACCAGTCAAAGCCCAGCCGCGCCGAAATGTCCGCTGTATAGGCGTTGGCCAATGCCTGCCACAAACCGATCAGCGGCTTGCCCCCGGCCAGCTTCTGCTTGAACGAGTTCATGTAAACCTCACGGAAATGCAGCCCATCGGGCCGTAATCGGCATGGAAGCTGTCGCCTGCTTTGGCGAAAACCGGCGCGGTGAAGCTGCCACCCAGAATGATCTGTCCGGGTTCCAGACCTTCGCCATGCGGGGCCAGCTTGTTGGCCAGCCATGCCGGGCCATTGGCCGGATGGTTGAGTACGGCGGCGGCAACGCCTGATTCCTCAATTACGCCGTTGCGATAAAGCAAGGCGGAGATCCAGCGCAGATCAACCGCGTCGGGCTTCACCGGTCGCCCGCCCAGCACGATCCCGGCATTGGCGGCATTGTCGGAAATGGTGTCGAACACTTTGCGCGTGATGCCGGTGGCCTTATCGATCCGCTCGATCCGAGCGTCGATGATCTCGATCGCCGGGGTGACATAGTCAGTGGCATTCAGCACATCGTAAAGGGTGACGCCCGGTCCCTTGAGTGGGTGTTTCAGGATGAATGCGAGTTCCACCTCGACCCGCGGTTCGATGAACCGTTCGATCGGGATATCTTGGCCATCGAGAAACAGCATGTCATCCAGCAATGTGCCAAAATCAGGCTCGTTGACGTTGGACGACCGTTGCATCGCCCGGCTGGTCAGGCCGATCTTGTGGCCGATCACTTTGCGCCCCGTCGCCAGCTTCCGGCCTACCCAGGCGCGACTGACGGCATAACCATCCTCCAGCGTCATGGCGGGATGTTCCAACGAGAACTGGCCAAGCTGGGTCCGGTTACGCTCAGCCTCGTCCAGCCGGGCGGCGAGTGTGTCGATGATGTCGGGCGAAAGTGCCATCAATGTGCCCCTTGCAGCCGGTGGTGAATGGTGTTGGCCTTCCAGCCCTCGGCTTCCTCGACATAGAGCGAGAGCGCGAAGGGCTGCCGTGCAAAGACCGGCTCCAGATAGGCGCGCACGACCGCGAACAGCGCGTCGAAATAGCTTTTGCGGACCTCGGCGCTGCGACCCACGCCCATTTTTACATCAATATTGACGAAGGCATCGTTCTGTCCCTCGCCATCGGCGATAACATAGTGATCCAGTCGAATGGCGCGCACACGGATGCCGCCAATGGGGAATGCGCCACCAGCATCCTCTCGCATATGCCGCGCAATCAGCGCCAGCAGCCCGTCAAGATCAAAGGTGCCCTCTATATTGGCGGTATATTCAACAGTGGCATGCGCCATATCCGTCTCCTCAGGCCGGAACCAGGTGATTGACAAGGCGTCCAACGCCTTCGATTTCCGTCACCACAGTATCACCGGCGGCACAGAAATGGACGCCCTGCGGCGTGCCGGTCAGGATCATGTCGCCGGGCATCAGCGTGCTGTGATGCGACAGATAGG
>JBDTUD010000090.1:0-2116 GCA_040007915.1 Sphingorhabdus sp. | reverse complement strand
AAGAGATCGACGCGACCAGCGTTCGCCATTTGACGATGGCGACCAAGGCGCAGCAAAAGACATGGCTGGCGCTCTACGACGACCCGCAATCGTCCATCCCCAAGGGCCACCAGTTGAAAGCGTGGCTGTTCGGCGGGGCTTCCATATCAACCAGTGTCGCGCTGTTCGACCTTGAAACCTATCAGGGCCGCGTCGTTAAAGACCTGTTCGAGAAGGACGGCTATTTCGGAGACGTGCGCGAGTTCGAGGACGCGCAGCGCGCGGCCATTGAGGCGCGCAAAGCTGCCTATATTGCGGACGGTTGGAGCGATGTTGTCATATTGCCCGATGGGCAATATTTCCATCGCTACGAATTTGCGGCCACACCCAAGCGCAAGGGCGGGCGGGTCTATGTGACCATCGCCCATAATGGCGAGGTGGCCTTTCACGAAGGCTATCTAACCGAGCGCGAAGCCAAGCGCCTTGCTAAAGGTGGGGCCAAAGGCGACACGCCCGACACAGCCACGAAAACCACCCGCCCCGAAATCACCGCCGCCATGAACCAATATATCGACCTGCATCGCCATTCGGCGGTGCGGTCGGCGCTTGCCGCAGATACCGGCACGGCGCTGCGCGTCATGGTCGCTCACGCGATTTGCGGTTCCCCGCTGTGGGGCGTGAGGGTGCAGGATCAGCGCAGCCGCAACGAAGCGATTACCGAGAGCATCGAAACCAGTGTTGCCGAAGCCCGTTTCGACGAGCGGCGGCGCGCAGTGCTTGGCGTGTTGGGATTTGACCCCGACGAGCCGAGCGTCACTTTGGGCCATGACCCGAGGAATGGGTCCAGCGGGCTGTTCCTGCGCTTGCTGGAATTGCCCGACGCCGTTGTCATGGAGGTTTTGGGCGTCGTCATGGCCGAGACGCTGGCAAGCGGCACCGGCCTTATCGAAACCATCGGCCTTCACCTTGGCGTCAAGATGGCCGATTATTGGGTGGCGGATGATGCCTTTTATGGCCTTATCCGCGACCGCGAGGTTTTGACCGAAGTGTTGCGCGAGGTTGGCAGCGATACCGTGGCAGCCGCCCATGCCGCCGAGAAGGGCAAGACCATCAAAGGGGTTATCAATGACTATCTGACCGGCGGCAATGGCCGAGCCAAGGTCGAGCATTGGGTGCCACGCTGGATGGCGTTCCCGCCATCGGCTTATACGCAGCGCGGCGGCGTGGCGACGGTTGCCGCCGCCAGTCGCGCGGCATGGCTTGCTGAACCAGAAGTGCCGCTCGACCCTGACCCTGTAGTTGGCGCGCCGGAGGTTGCGGAGGACGGCGACAGCGAAGCCGCCGATGCCTTGGAGGAGATCGAAGAGCAACGCCTTGCGGCGTGAGCGGTGGGCGGGCGGAATTCATCCGCCCGCCCGTGCCGATAATGTGCCGACACCACAAAGCCCCGTCCGGCAGAGCCGGACGGGGCTTTGATGCTTGGTCTGTCGCGTCGTCGATGAGCAGAACCTGACGGGATGATGTCGATACCAATCTCCAGCGGCGAACAGTCAGGCGGATCGGACGATTGCGGGATGCAGAACTGACGGAATGTGTACCTGCCCGCTTGCGGACGATGCCAGCAGCCCAATGACCGGCACCGACTGAAATCCGATGCGATGCAGCATTTTCTTGCGCGGCACCGAGGGCAACCTTTTGCGTCTTCGTTCGACAAGCCCAAGCGATCAGTTTCGATGGCGGAATTTATCAGCCGGACATTGAACGCACCAACCGATCCTCGCCAAATCTCCTTGCGCCTGATGGCCAGAACCGCGCTCACCCACGGCCTCGTCAATGGCCTTGGTTGGCAGCGGGCGGCTTCGCCTCTTGCTCTTTGCTGCAACGGTTGGACCGAAGTTTCTTCCCCTGGGCTCCGCCCATTCCTCGCGGAACCAAGAAACCCCGGTCTGCACCGTCCTCCACTGCGTTGCGGCCCTGCGGGTGCAGCAGAGCAAGCCCCTGCCTTTAACCAGCCATCGAGGCCGCGAATGAGCGCGGGGTTCGACCACCACAAGGAGAAATATCATGGCAAATATCGGCACATTCAAAAAGTCCGGCGACACCAACTACACTGGCGAGATCGTCACGATGAGCTTGC
>JBDTUD010000089.1:0-2118 GCA_040007915.1 Sphingorhabdus sp. | reverse complement strand
CGCGCTGCGATCGCGTCGCTGGAGGCATCGGGCGTCAAATTGGCGGCGCTGCTGATCGATCCTTCCTTCGCCAACGAAGGTCTGCCCGATTTCGTCCCCGGCTATCTGACCGGCCTGGTCGATCTGGTGCATAAGGCAGGCGGCATCGTCATCGCCGATGAAGTGCAGTCTGGCTTTGGCCGCACTGGCGCGGCGATGTGGGCGCATCAGTTGCACGGCATCGTTCCCGACATCATCACCACCGGAAAACCAATGGGGAATGGCTTCCCCTTGGGCAGTGTCATGGCGCCCTATGATGTCGTCAACGAATTCGGCACTGCGGCCAATTATTTTAATACGTTCGGCGGAAACCCGGTCGCGGCGGCGGCTGGCGCAGCCGTTCTTGACGTGATCGAGCAGGAAGCGCTGATCGCCAATGCCGCTGCCACCGGTGCTTATGTCCGTCAGGGGCTGGAGGTATTGATGGGCCGCCATGAATGTATCGGCAATGTCCGCAGCCGAGGCATGTTCTTCGGGCTGGAACTGGTCAGTGATCGCACCACGAAAGCGCCTTCACCCGATCTGGCCAAGCGCATCATCAATGTCATGAAGGACAAGGGCGTGCTGATCAGCCGCATCGGCCAATATGACAACATCCTCAAAATGCGCCCGGCGATGGTGTTTAAGCCAGAACAGGCCGACATCCTGCTGGGCGCGCTGGAGGAAACCCTGACAGAGGTGGCCCGGAGATGACTGACCACAACGATGATTTCTACCACCAGTCCCCCGATGCGCAAATGGCCGGGCTTCAGCAACTGGCACAGGCGGCGCTGGCCCATTGGCCCGGCCACTTCACCTGCCTGAAAGCTGTCAAGTATCGAGAAAACGCTGTTTTTTCGGTGATCCGGGACGATGGCCTGCGTTTTGCCGTTCGGATCCATCGCCATGGCTATCACAGCCAGGACGCGCTGCATTCGGAGCTGAACTGGATGGAAGCGCTGGCAGCTGCCGGGATTGGCGCTCCGCCCGTCGCCTTGTCACTTGCGGGCCGTGCGCTGTCCGAAATTGCCCATCCCGCCGTGCCGGAGCCGCGCCAGATCGACCTGCTGCAATGGCTGCCGGGCACGCCAATCGGGTCCGCTGAAGACGGGCTCGCCGTGACCGGCGCTGCTGCCACCGCCTTGTTCGAGAAGGTTGGTTCGCTCGCTGCGCAAGTACACGATCATTCGTCGAGCTGGAGCGATGCGGGCACCGTTATGCGCCATTCCTGGGACGAAGCAGGCTTGATCGGGGCGTGGCCGTTCTGGGGTCAGTTCTGGAAAATGCCGGGCCTGACAGAGGCGCAGGTGACATTGCTCCGGCAAGCGCGCGACCGGGCGGAAACCGAACTCGCCGCCTTCGGCAAGGGGAGGGATCGCTATGGCCTGATCCATGCTGATTTCGTACCGGAGAACCTGCTGTTCGACGGAGAAAATCTGAACCTGATCGATTTCGATGACTGCGGTTTCGGCTGGCATATGTTTGAATTGGCGACCGCGCTGTTCTTCCTGCTGCATCAGCCCGACTATCCGGCCCTGAAGACGGCGCTCATGCGGGGCTATCGGCAGGTGCGCGCGCTACCTGCTGAACATGAGGCGCTGTTGCCGCTGTTCCTGTTCCTGCGCGGAACGACCTATCTGGGCTGGATGCAGACCCGCCCGGAAACAGAGGCGGCGCAAACGATGGGGCCAATGATGATCGAGCAAACTTGCCTGCTTGCGGAGCGTTATTTGGCTGGCCGCGCATAGTGGCAGGGCCAATGATGCGGTGCCTCCCTCGACGCGTCGGCGGAGCCTGCCTTCACAAGAATGGTAATGTGCCGATATCGACGATGCCGCCGCCGCCATCAGCGCTCAACATCGTTCCAGTGACGAAGGAGGCATCCTCGGAAGCGAGGAAAGCGATAACCGCCGCCATTTCTTCCGGCCGTCCCATGCGGCGCAGGGGATAGACTTTGGTCAGGTCGTTCTGGAGTTGTTGGGGATCGATACCCTTCTCCCGCGCGATCTCGCCTATTTCCCGTATCGCCAGTTCGGTCAGCGTCCAGCCGGGACAGATGGCATTGCAGCGGATATTTTCCGGCCCGTAATCAAACGCCAG
>JBDTUD010000088.1:0-2230 GCA_040007915.1 Sphingorhabdus sp. | reverse complement strand
ATGCCGGTGCCAATGATCATGCGCTATTGCGAAGACAAGGCCTGGGTGAAAGAGCGCGTGCTTAAAGCGCTTCAAGGCGAAGAAATTTGGTGCCAGCTCTTCTCTGAACCCGCTGCCGGTTCTGATCTCGCAGGGCTGCGGATGAAGGCAGAACAAGATGGAAATGGCTGGAAATTGAATGGCCAGAAACTCTGGACCAGCTACGCACAATATAGCGATTATGGCGTCATTGTCGCGCGCACGGACCCAACCGCGCAAAAACACAAGGGCCTCACATATTACTGGGTCGATATGCGCGCACCGGGTGTTGAGGTGCGGCCGATCAAGCTTGCGGGCGGAGACAGTCATGTCAACGAAGTGTTCTTTGACGATGTGAAGCTGTCCGACGATCACCGCATGTCGCCGGTCGGTGGCGGCTTTGGCGTCGCCATGGCAACGTTGATGATCGAGCGTTATGTCGCGACCGATAGCGGCGGTTTCGGCCCGCATCTCGATCTGTTCGTCAGCCTCGCCAAAGAAGCGCAAATCAATGGCAAGCCTGCTATCAAGGATGGCCGCATCCGCAGCCAAATCGCGCGCAATTACGCGATGCGCAACGGCCTTGATGCGATCACTTCGCGGGCCATGCTGATGATGCAAGCGGGCATGGAACCCGGCGCAGAGGGATCGCTCAACAAGCTGGTTTCCGTGCGGTCGCGCCAGAAGCTTTCCGAACTCGCCATCGATTTGCAAGGCGGCGCGGGCATGGCGTTTGACGAACATGCGCCGGTCAAAAATAACTGGCAGACTAGCTGGATTAACGCCCCCACCGGGCGCATTGCAGGCGGCGCTGATGAAATGCTACTAAACACTATCGCCGAGAAAATCCTCGGCCTTCCGCAAGATCACCGCCCGGACAAGGGCGTCCCTTTCAACGAAATCCCCGCATAGGAGTTTATCAATATGGCCGAAGCTTATATCATTGACGCAGTCCGCACACCGCGCGGCGTGGGCAAGCCTGGCAAAGGCGCATTGTCACATTTGCATCCCCAGCATCTGGCGGCGACTGTGCTCAAGGCGATCAAGGACCGTAACGGTCTTGATACTGCCAGCGTCGACGACATCGTTTGGTCGACCTCAACGCAAAAAGGAAAGCAAGGCGGCGATTTGGGCCGTATGGCGGCCCTAGCCGCTGGCTACGACGTAAAGGCATCGGGTACGACGCTCGACCGTTTTTGTGGTGGCGGCATCAGCTCGGTCAATTTTGCAACTGCTTCTGTCATGTCGGGCATGGAAGATTGCGTGATTGCCGGTGGCACCGAAATGATGAGCTATACCGCGCAGATTGGCGCCGAAGAAGCCAATGCTGGATTAACACCGATGGGAATGGGGTCAGGCAACGCGGCTCTTGATGCCATCCACCCTCAGTCGCATCAAGGCGTGTGCGGCGATGCGATAGCTGCCATGGAAGGTATCACGCGCGCCGATGTGGATGCCCTCGCGCTTGAAAGCCAGCGCCGCGCCGACATTGCGATCAAAGAAGGTCGCTTTACCAAATCGCTCATCCCTGTGCTCAACGAAGATGGTTCGGTAGCACTCGACCGCGAAGAATTTCCCCGTCCTGAAACCACCGCCGAAGGGCTGGCTGGTTTGAAAGCAAGCTTTGCAGGTGTCGCCGATTTTGATCTCGGAGAAGGCGTTACCTTCCGCAAACAGATACAGCGCAAATATGAAGGCCTGCAATTTGAAGCGATCCACCACGCAGGGAACAGTTCGGGCGTGGTCGATGGTGCCGCAGCATTGCTCATCACGTCCAAGGACTATGCCGACAAGCACGGAATGAAGCCGCGTGCGCGCATTGTTGCTTATGCCAATCAGGGCGATTGCCCCACGCTGATGCTCAACGCGCCAGTGCCAGCGGCCAAGAAGGTCCTGGAGAAGGCCGGGCTTTCAAAGAGTGATATCGATGTCTGGGAAATCAACGAAGCCTTCGCCGTCGTCGCCGAAAAATTCATCCGCGATCTCGATCTTGATCGTAGCAAGGTGAACATCAACGGCGGAGCCTGCGCGCTTGGCCATCCCATCGGCGCAACCGGATCAATGCTGATCGGCACCGCGCTTGATGAGTTGGAACGTACAGATGGTCGCTATGGCCTCATCACCATGTGCGCTGCTGGCGGCATGGCACCCGCGATCATCATTGAACGGTTATGAAAACTGACCAAACGAGGTGTTGGCGGGCGCGGTGATC
>JBDTUD010000087.1:0-2242 GCA_040007915.1 Sphingorhabdus sp. | reverse complement strand
CGGATGACCTATCCGTTCAACGAGCACGCCGTCGTGGTCGAAGGCAGCCTGACGCTGACCGATGAGGGCACGGGCGAAGCGACCACCTACGGCCCCGGCGATGGCTGGTTCGTGGAACAGGGAACGACCGTTCTGTGGGTGATTCACAGCGACCGCTTCGTCAAAAACTATGTCGCGATAGCCTGAACCAAGTACTCCGCCCGCCCGCCGCCATCCGGCAGCCAATGTTCCCGCCAGACCATGATGGCCGGGCAAGCCGGCGGCGGCGGTGCCGGAGGGTCAGAGAGAAGCCGACCAGTTTGCAGCGTCTCGCAATCCTGCCAGCTAAGCTCGGTTTTGCCTTGATTCACTTATCATGATAAGTTATAAGATGCCCAACAAAGACAATGGGAAGGAGGCACCATGACATTTGCCGGTGCAATCATTGCAGGCCAAGCGTATTTTGGCGACTGTCTGGTCGCTGTGAACGATCCTGCCACTGGTCTGGCGGTAGGGGATTATGCTGCGGCCGATGTCGAGGCCTGCCACCATGCTGTTGCTGCCGCCCGTTCAGCCTTTGCCAGTTGGGCCGCAACCTCTGATGCGGACCGGGCGGTAGCGCTCGAACACTGCGCAGACTTGATTGAGGCAAATGCCGACGAGCTCGCTAAACTATTGACTGCCGAACAGGGAAAGCCGCTGAACGGCATGGGTTCGCGCTTTGAAATCGGCGGCGCGGCAGCATGGACCCGGCACACTGCGAACCTTTCGTTGCCGATCGAATATATTCAGGACGATGATGAAGCCCATATCGCCGTTCACCGTCGCCCGCTGGGCGTGGTGCTGGCGATTACACCATGGAACTGGCCGGTGATGATTGCCATATGGCAGATCATGCCCGCCATCCTTGCGGGTAACACGGTCGTGCTCAAGCCCTCGCCGCACACGCCGCTCTCGACATTGAAGCTTGTGGAACTGCTGCAACAGGCGCTGCCCCCCGGCGTACTCAACGTCGTGGCCGGGCCGGACGACCTTGGCCCCGTTCTCACCTCTCATCCCGATGTAGCGAAGGTCTGCTTCACCGGTTCTACCGCAACCGGCAGAAGAGTGATGACGAGCGCCGCACCGACGCTCAAGCGGCTGACCCTGGAACTGGGCGGCAATGATGCGGGCATCGTTCTGCCCGACGCCGACCCGGTGGCAATCGCAGAGGGCCTGTTTTGGGGCGCGTTCATCAACAATGGCCAGACCTGCGCGGCGCTCAAGCGCTTGTTCGTCCACGATAGTATTTATGATGCGGTGTGCGACGCGTTGGTAGCTTATGCCGCTACAGTCGTCACCGGTCCCGGCACCGACGACAACAGTTTGCTCGGGCCACTGCAAAACCGGATGCAGTTCGACAAGGTCGTGCGGCTGGTTGACGAAGCGCGCGCAGCTGGCGCCCGCATTCTAACCGGCGGCGCACCGCTGCCGGGCGCGGGTCTGTTCTATCCGGTAACGCTGGTCGCCGACGCCAAGCCCGGCATGGCGCTGGTGGACGACGAGCAGTTCGGTCCGGCCTTGCCCATCATCCGCTACACCGATGTCGAAGTTGCGCTGGCGGAGGCCAATGCTGCCGATGTCGGGCTGGGCGGATCAGTCTGGTCGTCCGACATCGCCCGCGCGCGCGATCTGGCGCTGCGGCTCGAATGCGGCACAGCATGGGTCAACAAACACGGCACCATCCGTCCCGACACGCCTTTTGGCGGAATCAAGGCATCGGGCTTCGGGGTCGAGTTCGGTCCCCATGGCCTGAGCGAATTCCTTTCCCTGCGAGTTCTGCACGATTGATGCAGCCGGACCAATCACGGAGCCTGAAGATGACTGATAATCGCGCTCTTGCCCTATCCACCATCGCGCGCTTCACCGACGCGCCGCTGGGCCATTTCATTGCCGGTCAGGCGGTGCCGGGTGAAGGAACGCTGTTCGACATATTCGAGCCGGGTACCGGCGGGGTGCTGGGCCAGTGCGCGGATGCCACCGAAGACCAGCTCGAAGCAGCGGTCGCAGCCGCGCGCGACGCCTTTCCGATCTGGTCCGCGACACCGCCGGGTGAACGGCGCCGGATCCTCAACCGGATGGCCGACCTCATCGTCGAGCGCGCCGATGAAATCGCGGCCGTCGAATGCCTCGATGCCGGGCAATGCTGGCGCTTCATGTCGAAGGCCGCGATCCGCGGCGCGGAAAATTTCCGCTTCTTCGGGGATCTTGCTCCCGCTGCGGC
>JBDTUD010000086.1:0-2384 GCA_040007915.1 Sphingorhabdus sp. | reverse complement strand
AGGCCGGCACCAATTGCTGCGAGACCGGCACCGATCAATTTTGCTGCTTCTGCGTCCATGATAATAACTCCTGTTTAAAATTAAAATTTAGTGGTTGAAAACTCAGTGCAAATTGACCGCGTCATTGATGTAGAGCGAAGTCAAAAGTGCAAAAACATAGGCCTGAATGGCGCACACCAGCAGTTCCAGCAGGGTGATGCCGATCATCAGGATGAAGCTGGGCAGCGCGACGACGGGGGCGACCCACAAAGCCTCTGCATTCAGACCGTTGATCACAAAGCCCGCGAGCACTTTCATCAAAACGTGACCAGCGGTCATCGCGACAAACAAACGCAAAGCGAGGCTGAACGGACGGATGAGGAACGAGAACAGCTCGATCAGCGGGATAAGCCACAGCAGCCAAATCGGTGTACCATGCGGCACGAACAGGCTGAAGAAGTGCAAGCCGTGCTTCCAGAAGCCGACAATCAGCACTACCGAGAAACTGATAACCGCGAGGACCGCAGTAATAGTCAAATGGCTGGTGACGGTAAAAGGATGAACGCCGGGGACGATACCAAAGGGCATCATGCCCATGAAGTTCGCCATCAGGATGAACATGAACAGCGAGAACACCAAAGGCACATATTTCTTGCCTTCGGGACCGATGCTTGACGACAACATATTGCCGATAAAGCCGGTCACACTCTCGACCGCCATCTGCCAGCGACCAGGAACCAGTTCGCGCTTCATCCCACCAGCCATGAAGAGCCAAATGGCGCCAAGGACGAGCATCATGAACAACGAAGAGTTAGTAAAGGAGACGTCATAACCGCCAAGATTAAGCTGCGCGAGCGGCTCAATCTGGAACTGGTGCATCGGATCGATTTTGCCGCTTTCGCCTGCCACGTTCACTACCCTGTTTTATACGCGAGAAGCGCCCGAACTATTCCGGACGCTCACCTGAAATCTTTATGATGTTCCTGAAGGCGACTGCGATGCCCAAAAACATGCAGCCCAACAGGAACCATGGAGAGGTACCCAGAAAGCGGTCAAACAACCAACCAACCAGCGCACCACCAGCAGGACCAGCGATCAGCTCCGTTAAAACCCTGTTCCCCTGCCGCATTCCTTTGGCCGGGACTTGGTCTTTACCGGTGCGAACCACCTCGGCTTTCCGCGCCGCTTTCAGCTGCATGTCTAACGAATCGAGCCGAGCGTCACTTTTGCCGTTTTTATCCTGCCCGGGGTCGTTCGAAACCATGCGATTCATCCTTTTTTGATAAGGGAAACCGCCACGAAATCGGGGCAACCCCGCCTAGGCACCGGCGCTTTAGGAGAGGCTTTGGTACAAGTCAACAGCGCCACGACGATTATGCTGCGGTGCGAAAGAAGAGGGGCGGAAATCCTACGATTTGCAGCGAAAGGTCACACTAAGTTCGCACCTGAACACCGCCGCCAAACGCCCTTTCCTCTTTGTGGTTTTACGGCGAGTTCACATCAAGGATGATTGCATGCCCCTACAGCCATCGGGCGGTTCGCGATGTTGGGACAGGTGCTGACAGGGCAAATCCTACATTGCAAGAGCAAGTATATTTCGGTGACAGTGCTCTATTTAACTTTTATCGGTCGTCCGCGTTTGCCCGGACGCGCATCGCGTCCGCATCTGTGTTCAATCAATTCGAAAAATGCGGAATCGCCCAAAGGCCGCCCGACGCTCTCCGCCTTGCGCAGTGCAGCACTTAACATCTCATCCTCTCCGGAACGAAGCAGCGCAGCAAAATCACCGACCCGCTCGATCACCGGTCCCGTGGTCGTCAACCCGTCGCCCGTTGCCGGGTCGAGCAAAGCGTGCACACTCGACCAGCGCCAGTCTGCCGCTTTCTTCACCAGCCGCGCCCGCACAGGGTTGAGCGCAATATAGGGGATCGCCGCGGCTAAATGTGCCTCATCCATCGCCACACAACCGAACCGTCCCTGCCAAAAATGCCCGGTCCGCTTCTCCCTCGCGTGGATATACCCTGCATAAGCGCGGTTGACACGCGACATGGCCGCGCGAATGCCGTCGGCGTCTTGCGGAATGAGGATCATGTGCACATGGTTCGGCATCAGTACCCAGCTCCACAGATCAACGCCAGCCGCCGCACAATGCGTTGTCAGGAGCGACCGGTAAAACAAGTAGTCGGCGGGCGAGAAGAAAGTCTGCTGCCTGCCATTGCCGCGCTGCGTGACATGATGAGGAATACCGGGAATGATGAAGCGGGCAAGGCGGGCCATATCGATTGACTACCATGAAGGCGGCAAGAACACAATAATTAGTGCACTGTCACCGTAATGCCAGAAGCGGCCTCGCGCGTTCCAAAAGTAAGTGCAACAGGCCATGATCCTGTTGGCTGAAACAGGAG
>JBDTUD010000085.1:0-2547 GCA_040007915.1 Sphingorhabdus sp. | reverse complement strand
CGATGATCGCTTCTGCGTCGCCGATGATCCGGTCGATCAGTTCCTGCACCGTCGGGATGTCGTGGATCAGCCCTTGGATCATCCCTGCCCAGAACACGCCTTTGGTCATGTCTCCGGTTTGCAGCAAGTCGCGGCCTGCTGTGCCTGCGACAAGTTCCTGCACATCGGAGAATTTCGCGTCTGGCAATGACAAACGTCGGACGACTTCTTCGGATACTGCGCTTTTGCCGACGCGGGCGGTGTTTTTAAAATTGCGGAAGATCAGGAATGATCCACGTTCGTCATTGTCGATATAGGCCTGTTTCACATTGTCGTGGATTTTGGCTTCCTGCGTCGCACAGAAGCGCGTGCCCATGTTGATGCCGTCTGCACCGAGCGCTAGTGCCGCGACCAGTCCGCGACCATCGCCAAAGCCGCCAGAGGCGAGCATCGGGATTTTTACCTTGTCCGCCGCTGCCGGGATCAGGATCAGGCCGGGAATGTCATCCTCGCCGGGATGGCCAGCGCATTCAAAGCCATCGATGGAGATCGCGTCGCAACCATTGCGCTCAGCCGATAGTGCATGACGCACGGCAGTGCATTTGTGGACAATCTTGATACCATGCGGCTGGAGCTTCGCCCACATTTCGCGCACCGCAGGCGTGCCTGCCGTTTCGACCACTTTCACGCCGCTTTCGATGATCGCATCGGCATAGGCGTTGTAATCCGGCGAGTTGATCGTCGGGAAGATCGTCATGTTCACGCCAATGGGGTTTTTGGTCATTGAGCGGGCGCGTTCAATCTCATCGCGCAACGCTTCTGGCGTTGGCTGGGTGAGCGCGGTCAAGATACCAAGCCCGCCCGCGTTCGACACCGCAGAGGCCAGTTCCGCCGTACCCACACCCTGCATCCCGCCTTGGACGATGGGATGTTCGATTTCGAGCAATTCGGTTATGCGTGTTTTGAATGCCATATTGGGTTTCTCCTAATGTAAACTGTCGATCCTTGCGCGCCATGTGGCGGCGTAGGCACTTCAACATTACCAGCCTGCCAGAGCAGCAGCACGGGCGCGCTGCATCGACGGGCTCCCGAGCCAAGCCCGGTCAAACGCCGCACGACGGAACCAGTAATTCAGGCCATATTCCCATGTATAGCCAATCCCGCCATGCGCTGCGACTGCGGCACGAGTAGAGCGGACATAGACATCGCACAGATGCGCCTTGACCATTGCCGCAGCGCGGGCGGCATCGGGCAGGTCGGCGTCATGGGCATAGGCCGCATACCAGACGAGTGCGCGGGCAGGCTCCACATCCAGCGCCATATGGGCAAGTTGATGTTTTAAGCCTTGAAACGCCCCGATGGCCTGGCCGAATTGCTCACGCTCTTTCGCGTAAGCGACCGACATTTCGGTGCATTTCTGCGCACCACCCAAAGCATCTGCTGCGACCAGCACCAGCGCGGCACTGTATAGCTTGGCAGTCATCGGGTCTTCAGGAGCGAATAGCTGGAGCGTTTTTGCGCCCGAAAACTTTACCTTGGAAACCGGGCGGCTGCGGTCGGTGGACGGCAATGGCGTAATCGTAACGCCCTCACCTGCTTCAACCAGCGATATGCCGCCAATACGCGAACCTATCAGAAAATACTGCGCGGCGCGGGCGCACGGCACCATTAGCTCGGCCTCTGCCGGATCGTCTGCGGTAAACGCCAGCGTTGCCACCGCCGCACCCGATGCCAGTGCATCGAGATGCGCCTTGGCGGCCTCATTCGATGCGTTTGAGACGGCAGCGACCGCAAGCAACTGCCCGATCAGCGGGCCCGGGGCAGCCGCTTCCCCCGCGACCTCACACACCAATGCTGCATCAAGCAGGCCCATGCCGCTATCGGGTAGCAAGATGCTCCCGAGCCCCAGCCTCATCAGCGCGTCCCAGCTGGTCTGATCAAAATCCGTGTCGCCCTCTGCAAAGGCGTGGAGCCGCTCCATTGGCCAGCAGTCCGCCAGCGTGCCCCGGATCGCATCCTGAATGGCACTCTGTTCTTCGGTCAGGTGGAACCTCATGCTGCTGCATCCCGTGGCAAGCCAAGGCCGCGTTCAGCAATGATATTGCGCTGGATATTGCTCGCCCCGCCCGCAATCGAGTTGCCGAGTGACCCCATGATCTGGTCCATCCATTTCTCTGGCCCGCGCGGAGCTCTTGGCCCCCTGCCGCCAGCGCCCGCCGGTTCGATAAAGGCATATTCGCCGATCAGTTCCTGCGCGAGTAAGGCCATTTCATGCCCGATTTCGGTCAGCGCCAGCTTCATCATCAAGCTAACGGGGCCGGGATTATCCCCCGCCGCCGCGCAACTGAACAACCGGAAGCTGGAATAACGATGCGCCATCACAAAGCCTTCGATTCTAGCCAATTGGTCGCGGATCAACGGCTCCTTGATACGTCCTGTTTCGGTGGCCAGCTCGACCAGTTTTTTGAACTGATTGCCCAGCCCGTCCGCACTGCCGATGGCGGCGCGCTCATGCTTCAGGGTGGTGCGTGAAACCTGCCAGCCCTTGCCGCGTTCGCCCACCTGCCA
>JBDTUD010000084.1:0-2763 GCA_040007915.1 Sphingorhabdus sp. | reverse complement strand
TCTTTGCAAAACGTTATCATCAGTTTGCCCATCGCGCCGCCCATCCAGAACGAGGTGTTTTCGGGGGTTAGCTCTGGCAATGGTGTCACGGATATGTCTTTCCCGAAAATGAGCGAACCTGATCGCACCAATAGTTGACATTATGTCAATTCAAGCTACGCGTTGCAAGGAATATGTTCTTGCAACATATATAACCACGTTTAACAATGTGCCGATAAAAATTCTTTTGGAGTGCTACGATGAGCTGCTTGACTCAAGGCCCTTACGGCACCAACCAGTTGATCTGGTGGGAGTTTGATGAAAAGATTGGCCTGAGCGAAGATCAGAACGTATCGCATGGCGAACACTGCGGGCGGATATTGAGCGCGCTGCTGGTGTTTCAATGATGGTGGCTGCTACCCATCAGCGCGTTGCGGTTATTACCGGCGGTGCGCGCGGTTTTGGCAAGGCCTTCGGGCATGCCCTTGCCCAACAGGGCACTCGAGTGGTGCAGCTTGATCTCGATTTTGAGGCGGCCCAGGCAGCAGCGGACGAAATCGGGCCCAACGCCGAGGCGGTGCAGGGCGACGTATCGAACGAAGCAGAGATGCACCAGATCATGCAGGACATCGCCAAGCGGCACGGCGGAATCGATGTGCTGATCAATAATGCCGGGATTCATTCGGCTGAGGCGAATATGCCGATTGGTGAGCTCGGCACTGCGAGAACGCGGCGCATGTTTGAGGTGAACATTTGGGGGGTCATTTACTGCACACTTGCTGCACGGCCCTACATGGCTGGCCGGGATGGAGCGGCAATCGTCAATATCTCGTCGATGGCGGCTTATGGATCGCAGATGGCCTATGGGGTCTCAAAACTTGCGGTACGTGGTTTGACCGCTTCGTTCGCGCATGAATTGGCCGCCGAAGGGATAAGGGTCAACGCGATCGCACCGGGTCTCATTATGACCGACACGATCCGCGCCGAATTGCCGACAGAGGTAATAGCGCACGTCAAGACCTTGCAGATCGTTCAGCGTGAGGGCAGCGAAGCCGATATCGTCGGGGCACTCCTTTACCTGATCTCACCGGCGGCGAGCTTCGTAACCGGCGAAACAATACGAGTCAGCGGAGGGGCTGCCTTACAGGTCTGATCAAGTCGACTCAGCCTTTGCGGTACTGTGCGGTTTTCCCGACGGGCAGGGCTAGCGCCACGATAGTCGCGCCAAGAGTCAATCCGATTATTGCGAGGACTGCGAGGCGATAAACCATGGGCGAAGGATAGTGTGCGCCACCTTGGACCATAGTGTCATAAGCCAGCAGAGTCGCGATGATCTGCGAACCGATGCCCATGAAAAGCGCACGGATCACACCTAGCATGCCGCTGACTTCGCTGGTCCGATCGGGCGGTGCGGCTGCCGCAAGTATCGTCGGCGCAACTGCAAACAGCATTGTCGTGCCAAACGAGATTATGATCAACTCAGTGATGATCACCGCGACCGTGCTCGTATCAAAGTAGACCAGTACCCAGCCGATCGTAGTGATAACCCCTCCAATAAGCATCGCCATACGCCCCCCGCCGCGCCCGGATAGCCAGCCGCCTAGCGGTCCTGCCAGTACTGAGGTGAGATTCGACGGTAGCTTGAGGAACCCAGCAGCCGTGGCTGTGAGGCCAAGGCCGAGCCCAGTCCACACCGGTGCCTGTAGCAGTAGCGAGAAAAATAGCGTTATTTGCAAAGTTCCCGTAGCGATCAGCGCGGTGGCCGCACAAGCGACGGCAATCGGCCGGTGGGATAAGGTGCGGACATCAATCAGCGGGTTTGCACTGCTCAGCGCACGGCGCCACCATAGCAGGCACAGCATTACACCGCCCCCCAGCATAGCAAGCATCAACGGCTGCCCCCAACCCCAGGCCTTGCCTTGCGACAGGTATAGCAAGATCAGTGTGATCCCTGGGGCGAACAGGATGCCTGACCACCAATCGACCGGAATAGTCTGCACCAGCCGAGGCGAGCGCGGCACGAACAGGACGACCGTGACCAACGATGCGAAGCAGAACCCGGCGCTGGCAAAAAAGATGCCGTGCCAACTGAAGTTGTCGACCACTACGCCGCCCAAAATCAACCCTGCAGCAGTGCCTATCGACGCACCTGAGATCATCAGGCCGATACCCATTGGAACTTGCTTTGCATCTAAATTCTCACGCACCAAACCAATGCAAAGTGGCAGGATCGTTGCTGTCGCGCCTTGCAGCACGCGGCCAAGCAGGACCAACTCGAAACGAGATGATACCGCGCTGAGCAGCGACCCGATCATACCGAAAGCGAGCACAATCAAGAGGATTCTCTGGCGTCCGTAAATATCGCCCAGACGTCCGACCAGCGCCGATGCAGCCGAACCGACGATCAGGAATGCGGTGACCAGCCAACCCACCGCAACTGTGCTGCCAAACTGTACGACCAACGCCTTGAGCGCGGCGAGGATCATTGCGCTTTCAAAGCTGCTTGTCATTTCCGCAACCCACAATGCGATCAACAATAGGGTCGTTGATGAGCGGGTCTTCATGGGTTTGTACCTTCTTAGACAATCGCCCCTTCGGGCATTCCCGACTGGCCAGCGCGCAATTCGATCAGATCGACGCTGACATCGAGGGGCAGGGCAAGGATTGCAACCAACGCCTGGGCCATCGATTGCGGCGTCACAGGCGCGCCGCTCATCGAGGCGTGACCCGTTTCGACGATTTTCTTGAAGAACGCCTGCTTGGTCTCATCAGACCAGCTTTCTC
>JBDTUD010000083.1:0-2862 GCA_040007915.1 Sphingorhabdus sp. | reverse complement strand
CGACAATGACATGCTCGCTGCCGCCGAAGGTCAGGAAGCGCCCGCGCTTGCGGCCGAGCACGATACCATTAGCGCTGCGAAAGCCGTGGCGCTTGATTTCAGTTTCACGGGCGAAGCGGGCGGCACCGTGCAAAGGCGCTGCGCGCGTCCAAAGAGCATAGACCAGCGGGGCAAGCAGTGTGAGGCCACCCGCCAATCCACCCGCCATCGCGCGAACCACATGGGGATCGCCGCGATAATACCAGACGAATGCTGGCATTTTGAGCGGGTCATAGGCGGCGACAGGCAGGCCGAGGATCATCCACCCGATCATGCTGGCAATGGCGAGCGCGATCAGTGTCCCGAGCGGAATACCGATAAGCAATCGTGCTGCCCCGCCGTCAGGCGGCGTGCCTGCCCTCTGGGTCATAATAGATCTCCGTCACCCGAAATTCGCCGCCCTCTTTCTTGGTCTGCACCACGACATCGACCAGCATCTTGAGCAGCGCGCGAATGTCGCCGCGCGCCAGATCGGAGCCGCCTTCGCTTTCCTTCACCAGCAAAGTCAGTTGCTCGAACGCCAGTTCGGCGGAATCGGCATGGATGGTGGTGATCGAACCGGGATGCCCCGAATTGACGTTGCGCAGGTAAAAGAACGCCGTCCCGTCGCGCAGTTCCTGGAGCAAAATCCGGTCAGGGCGCATCCTGAGCGCGCTTTCGAGCAAATGCTTGGCGGTGACGTTAGCAGTGCCTTGGCCGTCCTTGGCATAGAGCATGTGGACGACATTTTTTTGCCCCACGATCAGTTCTCGGGTGTCCTCGATAGTCAGCAATCGTTCTTCGGGCGGGATGAGCTGGATCAAACCCTTCGACAGCGTAGTCTTGCCCGACCCGGTTGCCCCGGAAATGAGGATATTAAGTCGCGCCTTGACCGCGCGGTCGAGGAATTCGACGTGGCGGCCCTCGCGCAGCAGCGCGAGCAACTCCAGCTCTTGCGGGCTGACCTTCTTTTCGGCGATCCGCGTGTCCTTAAAAAGACCCGCCGCCTCGAAATCGGTGAGCGTCATGGTTACGGACGATGGTTTGCGCACGGTGATCGAGACGGTTTCGTCGGGAACGACGGGCGGCACGACAATCTGCACCCTTTCGCCGGTCGGGAAGATCGTCGAAACGATGGGATTTTCGCGCGTGATGTCTTGGCTGGTAAATGCAGCGGCGGCGGTCGCCAGGGCCATCAGTGTTTTGAAATCAAGCGACGGCTCGCACTCCCATGTCCAGCACCCGCGCCGCTCTATGCCAACTTCTTGCGGCAAGTTGATGACCAGTTCGGTGACGCTCGCGTCATCGAGATATTTCCGCAAAGGGGCCGTCACGCTATCAAGGACAGCGGTGTTTTTGCCCGGCGCGGCCATTATTTGAGCGCAAGGCCGTAAACTGTCGAGAAGTCGAAATCCTGCGCGACTGTGATTCCGACATCTTCGCCCTGGTTCTTGCGGAGCACTGGCTTGATCTGCGAATTCTGTTGCAAGATCGTTGACGCGGCATCGGACGGAACGCGCGTGGTGTTCGACGCGCTGTTGCCAATTGCTTCCGAGCCGACCGTGGCCGCGTCTTCGACCAGGCTGAACAGCAACGCCGTGCCAAATCGCTGCCAGAAGAAATTATCGACACGACCGTCCATTCCGCCGCGTCCGAGCGCGTCGGTTGCCGGTGAACCGACATCAATCGCAATCCCGCGCGGGGTGACGGCGCGCGTCCACAATACAAACAGCCGATATTGGCCGCGATTGAGGCCGCCCTGATATTCGCCGACGATCTTTGTGCCTTTTTCCATCAGCACGACGCGGCCATTGTCCGAATAGACATTGCGCGGGACGATGCAGCTCACATAGCCGGGCTGGCTTGAATCCATCGCCGATTGCAGGACGCACGGGATGAAGCTCCCCGCCGTTATCAGGAAATTGCGATCAGGAAGTGGGCGGGCCTGCGTCTGGCCAATCACCGAAGCGCGCCGGAGCGTGTCGAGAGTGGTCGGCTCCCGCGCGGCTGCGCTTCCCGCACCGGCTGGACCAACGGCATTGCCATAAATCGGGCTGCCGATTCCGTTTCCGCGCTCGCCGCCATAAGCAATCAGCGATGACCGGCGTGCTGCTTCGCGCAGCACTTCGGCTTGCGATGGCTGGCGAGGCTGCGCCGCGCCGGATGGAGGAATCTGTGACGATGTGGTTTGCGCGCCGATGGCGGGGACGATTGGCTCGCCCATTGGGATCGGCGCATTGGGATCGGTGGCGGCACCCGCCAGTGTCGGGGCGATGACGGTGTTTGGATCATACTGCGCGGCTTCCAGCGCGGGCTTGGGTTTGACCGGGGGCAGTTCCGAATTGCCGGTAAGGCCCGTTCCAAGCGCCAGCACCGTGAACATGACTGCACCTGCGGCGGCGGCAAAGCCGATCATCTTTTTGGGGTCCATCGTTGTGCCGGGCATCGAGGGCATTTTGCTCGCGCGTTCGGTGGCGGGCGTGCGGTCGATCTCGTCGGGGTCGGGGGTTTGATCGACTGCCGCTCTGCCTTGGGCTGGGTTGGCTGTTGCTGTATCGGCCATCACTTTGTCTCCCCGTCATCTGCACCCGACGTGCGTTCGACGATGCTCGACGCCGTGCCGGTCTTGGGATCGCGCCCGTAGAAATCCTTCGCTTCGTTGAAAACGCACAGCACCTCTTTGCCGCGCCGTAAGCGGAGCTGGGCGAAGACGCCGTGGATGACGACAAATTCGTCGCGGACATCGAACGGGACAATGCTCTCGCTGCCATCAGGATTGACCGCGAAGAACGCAGGCAATTCGCGTTGGTTCGGGAAACGCAGCGCGGTGAACTGGCCGTTGTC
>JBDTUD010000082.1:0-2892 GCA_040007915.1 Sphingorhabdus sp. | reverse complement strand
CTCTCCCTAACTTTCTTACCCTTGTTTCCGCTCTCTTCGGACGTGCTGGGCGCTGGTCCGACCTGGCTGGAAAAATATCGCGTACTTTTGCAATGCATTGCACAAACAGGAATGCGCTGGCAATTGGAGAATGTTTTCAGTTTATTTTCTCAAATCCCATTCCGGCCGCGAGGCGACCGCAGGTGCGCATTGCGCTCAACATCATGGATGCGTCGGCCGTTCCGGTGCCGACGATGTCGTAGGCCGTGCCGTGGGCGACCGACATGTGGAGATAGGGCGGCCCCACCATGATCACGCAGTTCCCCGAGAAGCCCCAGGTCTTGACAGCGATGTGACCCTGATCGTGGCACATGGCGAGAACAATGTCGTATCGACCGTCGATGCACTGGCGAAATACCGAATCGGGCGCGATAGGCCCTTCTACGGCGATGCCTTTGGCGCGGGCGCGTTCGACGCCGGGGACGATCTCCCGCTGCTCTTCATCTCCCATTGCGTGGGGATTGAGGCCTGCCACTGCAATCCGCGGGCTGGCAATTCCCCAGGACCGCATTGCGTCGTTCACCTGACTGATCGCCTTGGCGACCAGATCGGCCGTTATCACGTCGATCACTTGGCGGAGCGGCATATGATCTGTCAGATGCGCAACCCGCAGCGGGCCGGTGAGCAGTACCAGATAGCTCTCGCCGGGCGTCGGGCTGACGAGTTTGTCCAGCTTGCCGGCCATCTTGAGCGATCCGGTACTGACAGGACCCATGATTGTCGCGGCAAAGGAACCGGCTCGGGCCAGGGCGTCAAGCTCATCAAGCCATTGCGCGGTAGCATGTCCGGCAGCTTCGGTATCCTCCCCCAGCGGAAGAAACCCCGCAGGCAACGCGCTTGTGTCGATCACGTCGATGACGCCGGGATCGTCGCTCGGCGCTTCGAAAGACCGCATGGTCCGGACACGCGCCTTGACCCCTGTGAAGTCGATTGCCCGCTCAACGGACGCGGCCGAGCCCACCAGAACAGGCACCGACATTTCGTGAACCCTGCCCGTTGCAAGCGCTTTGACCACGACCTCAGGGCCGATCCCGGCCGGATCGCCAATCACGGTGCCAACCACAGGCCGGACTCCCGCCGCCCCGATGTGCCGGTCAGATGCTGTAGACATCGAGCATAGTCTGAGCGACGTCATTGATGACGATTGTCTTCTTGCGCTTGATCAAAAAGGAATCGCCGTCCGGAGCAAGATCGTAATATGCCCGTCCGCTGTAAATCGTGACTGCCCCTTCGAGCACCGATGTCACATGCCACGAGGTTCTCGCATGGAGCAATCCGTCCGCCTCCGTGAGCGACAAAAGGGTGAACACATGCGCGGTACGCGGGGCGGGCGAACTCGCAGATGAGCGTCCAGTGCGAATCCGGTAGACCCGATCTTCAAGGCCGCCGCGGTTATGGTAGTAAATCAGCGAGATTTCGCGTTGCGGGTCCTCGGTCAGGCGCTCCCGGTCGTCCCACGCGGGGACCCAATATTGCGCATCCTCGGCATAGAGCGCGAGCCAGGCGTCCCACTCCCGGTCGTCCAGGGCCATAGCCTCTCGCCCGAGAAATCGGCACACATCAACCCATCGGGAGTTTGGGGCCGTCATCACGCGAACTCCGCTTCGCCAAGGGCCACGAGTGTGGCGCTCTCGCGATCAATCGCCTCGTTCATCCGGCTCAGCCATTCCTCATGAATAGCGAGATAGAGCCCCTCGTCCGCGACAGCGGGACTGCTTAGAACAGCGTCGATGCCAAGACCGACCCCGAAGCTGCCTGCTCCGCTCTCCCATCGCGTTGCTCCGCGCGACATGTCATTCAAGCGCCCCTCACCAGCGCCAAAGGCGAGCTGGCAGTTGTTGAACTCGGTCAGATCATCCGGCGTCGCCATTCCGCTGGCGTTGAAGAAATCCTCATATTGGCGGATACGCAACGCCCGCGCCTCGTCACTCTCGCCAACCGGAGCGATGCAATAGGTGGTGACCTCGGTCTCATCGACCGAGATCGGCTGGATGATCCGCAGCTGCGTACTGGTCTGGTCCATCAGGAAGACATTGGGGAACAGCTGAAGGTTGCGGAGGCGCTTGTTCATCCACAACGCCTTCTCTTCGCCATGGTTCTCGATCAGCCAGTCCAGATGGCGATAATTTGGGCGATCGCGGTAATTCGCATAGTCCGCCCACAAAACGGTGTGGCCATTGGCAAAGGAAAAGGATCCGCCATCGTGCCGACTGAAGTTCGCAAAATCGATTGCCTTCGTGTCGTTCGCCGACTCTCCTTCGACGCGGCGTTGTACGGTCAGGAAGTAACTGGCATGCACAGTGCCTATGTGATAGCCGTCAAGCCCGTTTTCGACCTGCAGCTTCCAATTGCCGCGATAGCGATAACGCGTAGCGCCGGGGATGACCTCCAATTCGCCGTGCTGCGACTGGTCGGCGACCAAGTCGATAAACGTTTTGGAACCGGCCAGATACTCGGCCAATGGCAGGACATCTTCGGCCAAGCTGCCGAAGATGAAACCACGATAGCTTTCCAGCCGGGCAATCTTTGGCAGACCGTAATCCGCCCGATTAAACCCGGGCGCATAGCCCCCCACGCTTTCGTCGGTAACGTCGAGCAGATCACCAGCGGGCGAATACGTCCATCCATGGAAGGGGCACATGAAGTTGCGCTTGTTGCCCGATTTTTCCCGGCACACGCGCGCTCCACGATGGGCGCAAGCGTTGATCATTCCGCGAAGCGTGCCGGACCGATCACGAGTTATCAGGACGGGCACCCTGCCGATCTTGGTGGTCAGAAAATCGTTCGGTTTGGGCAGTTGGCTTTCGTGCGCGAGGAAAACCCAATTTTGCTCGAAGAAATACTTCATTTCCA
>JBDTUD010000081.1:0-2995 GCA_040007915.1 Sphingorhabdus sp. | reverse complement strand
GTGCCGGGTATATGAATGAATACCCGATTGCGCGTCTGTGGCGTGACACCCGGATTCATCGTATTCATGGTGGCACGTCGGAAATCATGAAAGAAATCATCAGCCGTAAAATTTGATCTCGTCCGGCTGCAGCAAAGCGGGTTGGCTCAAGGTATTCAGCACTAGGGTAGGCGCAAATAATGTCATTATTCATCGACGTCCACTCGCACGTTTCGCCGTTTGAATTCCCGGCGGCGCCAAATACTACGGTATCGCCGCGCTGGCCCTGCATGCAGTGTCAGTCGTCGGTCGAAGGGACGCTGATGATCGGCGACGCGCCGTTCCGCAAGCTCGATGCCCGGTCCTGGGACGTGGCGCGGCGCATTGAGGACATGGATCGTGAAGGTGTGGACATCCAGGTCTTGTCGCCGATGCCCGAACTCCTGTCCTATTGGCTCGACCTCGCCGACGCGCAGATACTGTGCGACGCGACAAACCACCAGATCGCGAGTATGGTCAGCGCGGCACCGGGGCGTTTTCGCGGCCTAGGTTCCGTCCCCCTTCAAGTCCCCGAAGCGGCAGCCCACATGTTGCCACGGCTGAAGACCGAATTTGGTCTCAAGGGGGTGGAGATCGGCAGCAACATCAACGGCAAGCTGCTGGGCTATCCGGAGTTTGATCCGTTCTGGGAAGCCGCCGAGGCGGAAGGGATGGCGGTCTTCGTTCACGCGCTCCATCCGGTCGCGGCCAAGAACTTAACCCCGCCGCATACCAATTACACGGGGTTTGCCTTGTTTCCGGTCGATACCGGGATGACGGCTTCATCTCTTATCATGGGCGGGGTGCTTGATCGGTTTCCACGTCTTCGCATCGCCTTCAGTCACGGCGGCGGCACACTCGGGGCGATGATAGGTCGGTTGCAGTTGGGCTGGTCGACAACCAACGGCGCGGACGGAAGCGGGACGCTCGCGCCGATCGATCAGGCGAAGCGCTTCTTCTACGATACCAACGTCTATGATCCGGAATACCTGATCTACCTGGCAACGCGCATGGCGCCCGGACAAGTCCTTGCCGGGACAGATTACCCATACCAGATCATGCAGCAGGATCCGGCGCGGTGGATTCGCTCAATGGGTTTGCCGGCGGAGGTTGAACGCAGCATCTGTTCGGAGGCGGCCGGGCGCTTCTTGGCTGAAGTTTTCTAGTCCAACCCCCAGCGTTTCAACATGACTTCGCCCGGCTCGTCTGGCCCGATGGCGCCGGGCGTGCGCGAGAACCGGGGGGCGGGGGCCTGTTGCATAATTCCCGCGTGCGATACGTAGCCACTGCGCGCCGCGATCTGGCGATGCGAATGCGCCTCTTCGAATTCAAGAACGGGTGCGCTGCAGGCATCGCAATCCTCGAGTATCGCGGTCCACTCGTCGCGCGTTCGGGTCAGGAATATGGACGCCATCACGGCCGACCGTTCGGGCCAGGTCAAAGGGTCATGCTGGTTCTCCAACCATTCCAGCGGCGCGCCGATCCGTTCGACCAAGGCGCGAAAGGACTGCGGCTCGATTGCGGCGACGGCAATCTCCCCGCCGTCCTTGCACAGGTAGGCGCGATAGTAGTTCGAGGCTCCTACCAGCAGATTTTTGCCGCGTTCCAGCGAAAGGCCACCCGCAGCCACGTGCCCGGCAGCGCCGGCCAGCAGGGCCGCAACGCCATCGATGATCGCCGCATCGACGACCTGTCCCAGACCGGACCGCTCCCCCTCGTACAGCGCCGCGAGCACGCCGACGACGAGGAACATCGAGCCGCCGCCAAAATCTGCGACCAAATTCATCGGAGGCACGGGCAGTTCGTCCGGTCGCGCAAAAGCATGAAGCGCGCCGGTGATCGCCAGGTAGCTGAGGTCATGTCCGGCTCGCTGTGCGAGCGGGCCATCCTGGCCCCAGCCAGTCATTCGCGCATAGATGAGGCGTGGATTGGCCGCCATGGCTTCGTCCGGCCCGAGACCGAGCCGTTCCATGACCCCCGGACGATTGCCTTCGATCAGAACGTCAGCATGCCGGACGATCTCGAGCGCCCGAGCAACATTCTCCGCCTGCCGCAAGTCCAGGACGATCTTCCCCCGGCCGCGTTCGGTGACAGGGTTGATTGCGAAGGCTGGCTGGTTGGGCCGTTCGATCCGCAGGACTTCGGCGCCGAGGTCGGACAGCAGCATGGCGCCGTGGGGGCCAGGCCCTATCCCGGCAAATTCGACGCACCGCAATCCTGCAAGCGGACCATTGCGCTTTGCTTGCTGTCCCATTCTGCCTCCTCATTGGCGCCTGCGCCCTGCGACGCACAGCCAACGTGAGTTCGCGCTGCATCACAATTTAAAACGCTTGACCAAATTGGCGGGGAACTTGCCACTCTGTCAATGAGAGACGGGATTACTGACCGCACTTACCGGATCCGCAGTGGTGCCTCGTCTCGTCATTGTAGCTTCCGCACACCTCGTCACTTAACGGCTGCACAGTACTTCGGGCTGGGAAACGAGATATTGAAACGAATCGTCGCGATTCGAAGCGCGAAGACTAAGCTCGGTCATGGCCGAACGGCGGCTTTCGTTTGAGATTGCAACGTCTGTTTTGGTGTCATCTGCCGATGTGAGAGGGCGACATGGTGCTTCCATATGCTGAACTGATGAAGCTGGAGCGCGAGTTCAGCTGCGGCTGGGACGAGCGTGACGTGATGATTTACGCGCTGGGTCTTGGCCTGCCATCTGACCCGCTGGACGAGCGACAACTGACCTTTGTCTATGAGGAAAATCTGGTCGTCCTCCCGACCTTTGTCTCAACCCTGGTGCTGGGCCAAAGCGCGACAGCGTTCGCCGGGCTCGATTATCAACATGTCCTTCATGGCGAGCAGGCCGTGACCATTCACAAGCCCATTCCAACAAGGGATAAGGCGCTGGTCAAGTCGCAGATTGAGGGTGCATGGGACAAGGGGCCGGGCAAGGGCGCCGTTTTCAGCGATGTCTCCGATTTGT
>JBDTUD010000080.1:0-3027 GCA_040007915.1 Sphingorhabdus sp. | reverse complement strand
CACGTGCTTGGCTGTTGACGCTGGCTTGGCCGGGGGGCTTGCGACCGGAGTGCTCGACATGCAGCAAATGATGGCCGAAGCAATGGCTGGTTAGAGCAGTTTTCGACCTGATAGCATCAGGCCGACCGCTATAACTATTTGTTTTACCGCGATTTCTTAACCATCGATTGATTCCAATCGATGGGAAATCGCTCTAGGAACGAGCGCCCAACATCATTGCCACCGAATGAGCGGCAGCAGCGCGCAACGTGTCGTAAGAAATGTCGTCACGTTCATCGGTGATGGGGCCGATCGCGGCGAGCCGTTCGAGCATCATCAAGATAGTCCCCGCGCAAGAACGCGGCTTGAGATCAGCGGGTACCAGTCCAGCGCTCTGGGCTTGCTCAATCTGGCTCGTCAGCAACGCCATGATAGGAACAGCAGCGTCCATTCGTGAGCGATAGAACCGCTCATCACCCTCCTCTGCCGCCATGTTGCGCACTCTGAAAATGGTGCGATGCTGGTTCCACAGCGCGCAATAAGTATCGACAAAGCTGCACGCATTCTGAATTGAAACAGCTTCATGCCAAGGGGTCGCAAAAAACTGTTCGATTTCGGGGGACGTTTGCGATGCCCCCTCCAATGCCGCGAGAACCACTTCGGGCACCCCCCGGAAATAGACATAGAAAGTCGCTGGCGATGTTTGTGCTGCGCGCGCGACATCGGCCACTGAAACATCTCTGAGTCCATGGCTTTCAAGCAATTCTATTGTTGTCTCAATCAGCACCAGACGAGTCCGCTCACCCTTTGAACCGATCTTCTGGCCATAATGATTGTATTCCGCTGAACGCGGGCTGGCAGGCTTACGGATAATGGCGTTGGCCCCAGTCGTCATTGTTTTCCCAGTCTTCGCAGAAAATTTGCTGCCATTGCGACGATTACTTGCATGGATACAGGAAACTGACGTATCGTCAATATCACAACAGGTTGGGGTTTACCGCAACCTAAGATCGGGAGAAGCAGGGTGCAACAGTTGTCAGGTAAGGTTGCCGTTGTGACGGGCGCTTCAAAAGGCATGGGGCGGCATTTCGTTAGTGCATTGATCGATGCTGGCATGCGCGTTGCCTGTCTTGCGAGGCAGTCCCCAGAATTGGAATCACTCGGAGCCGAATTCGGCAAGGCGGTTTTGCTCCTTCCTTGCGACATCGCCGTGTCTGATGCTGTTACAGTCGCAATCGACCAAGCCGCTGATCATTTTGGCGGCATCGATGTGCTTGTCAACAATGCCGCAATCTTTCACCCGTTTGCGTTTGAAAAGGGCGGTGACGCAATCATTCGTCAGCACGTTGATGTAAACGTGCTTGGCGTCGCTTGGGCGATCCGGGCCGCTATCCCGCATTTGCGTAGGACGCGGGGGCAGATCGTTAGCATTTCAAGCGAAAGTGTGCGGATGCCCTTCCCCATGTTAGCTCTCTACGCCGCAACCAAGGCTGCACTTGAAACCTTAAGCGAAGGCCTGCGCGAGGAGTTGCGCAGCGAAGGTATTCGCGTCAGTATTCTGCGCTCCGGTTCCGTCTCTGGCAGCTCCGGCGGAGAAAGCTGGTCTGATGAGACCAAGCAGGCGTTCTTCAAGAAAATCGTCGAAACCGGTCACGCCTCAATGAGCGGCGCGCCTGTGACGCCGCAATCGATGGCCCAGGCGTTGGTTGCAGTCCTTGCCCTGCCCCACGATGTCAGCGTCGATCTGATCGAGTTACGCGCTGGCCAGTCGGGAATGCCCGAAGGGGCGATTGTCCAAGAAGGCACAAACCCATAAAGGCCCGCTCATCAACGACCGTATTGGTGATCGCATTGTGGGTTGAGGAAATCGACACCAAATGTTCTGACGGCGGACACCGCACAAGTACCGCAAAGGCTGAGCCGACTTGATCAGATCTGTAAGGCAGCCCCTCCGCTGACCCGTATTGTTTCGCCGGTTACGAAGCTCGCCGCCGGTGAGATCAGGTAAAGGAGTGCCCCGACGATATCGGCTTCGCTGCCCTCACGCTGAACGATCTGCAAGGTCTTGACGTGCGCTATTACCTCTGTCGGCAATTCGGCGCGGATCGTGTCGGTCATAATGAGACCCGGTGCGATCGCGTTGACCCTTATCCCTTCGGCGGCCAATTCATGCGCGAACGAAGCGGTCAAACCACGTACCGCAAGTTTTGAGACCCCATAGGCCATCTGCGATCCATAAGCCGCCATCGACGAGATATTGACGATTGCCGCTCCATCCCGGCCAGCCATGTAGGGCCGTGCAGCAAGTGTGCAGTAAATGACCCCCCAAATGTTCACCTCAAACATGCGCCGCGTTCTCGCAGTGCCGAGCTCACCAATCGGCATATTCGCCTCAGCCGAATGAATCCCGGCATTATTGATCAGCACATCGATTCCGCCGTGCCGCTTGGCGATGTCCTGCATGATCTGGTGCATCTCTGCTTCGTTCGATACGTCGCCCTGCACCGCCTCGGCGTTGGGCCCGATTTCGTCCGCTGCTGCCTGGGCCGCCTCAAAATCGAGATCAAGCTGCACCACTCGAGTGCCCTGCTGGGCAAGGGCATGCCCGAACGCCTTGCCAAAACCGCGTGCACCGCCGGTAATCACCGCAACGCGCTGATGGGAAGCAGCCACCGTCATTGACACACCAGCATTCGCCCGCAGTTTTCGCCGTGCGATACGTTCTGATGTTCGCTCAGGCCAATCTGTTCATCAAACTCCCACCAGATCAACTGGTTGGTGCCGCAAGGGCCTTGAGACAAGCAGCTCATCGTGGCTCTCCAAAAGAATTTTATCGTCACGTTGTTAAACTTGGTTATATATGTTGCAAGAACATATTCCTTGCAACGCTTAGCCTTAATTGACATAATGTCAACTATTGACGCGATCAGGTTCGCTCATTTTCGGGAAAGACATAGCCGTGACACCATTGCCAGAGCTAACCCCCGAAAACGCCTCGTTCTGGATGGGCGGCGCGATGGGCAAACTGATGATAACGTTTTGCAAAGA
>JBDTUD010000079.1:0-3075 GCA_040007915.1 Sphingorhabdus sp. | reverse complement strand
ATCGGCGGCCTGATAGGTCTCGCCGAGATATTCCTGCGCCCGCGCTTCCTCCCACGCGTCGACGCCCCCGGCTTTGATCGCCGCGACAATGCGAGCATTGACCGCATCGTCGACCAACGGCTGGTTGCCCCCGCGCTTGACGAACAACGCGATCGGCACCCCCCACGCGCGCTGGCGGCTGATCACCCAGTCGGGCCGATCCTCGACCATCGCGCGGATGCGGTTCTCGCCTTTCTCGGGCACCCAGCGGGTGTCGGTGATTGCCTTGAGCGCGGTTTCGCGCAGCGTCCGACCCCGCGCCAGATGCCCGCCCTCATTCTCCCAGCGGGCGAGCGAACGCTCCTTCCCCCTCACCCCTTCAGGGGAGAGGGCCGGGGAGAGGGGGCTGTCGGAAAAGCGCAACGCTGAATTTAATCGACAGCCCCCTCTCCTAACCTCTCCCCTGAAGAGGAGAGGGACTTTAAGGAGACAATTATGACCTATGAAACCATCCGCCTCGACATCGCGGACAACATTGCAACCATCACGCTCAACCGGCCGGACCGGTTGAACGCGATGCCGCCGCGAATGGCGGATGAGATTGGCGATGCGCTCGACAGTCTGGATGGCGCACGGGTGGTTTTGATCACCGGTGAGGGCAGAGCCTTTTGTTCGGGCGCGGATATTGCGGCGGAGGGAGACGATGCAGCGGCAAGTAGCGGGCAGGGCGCTTATGGCGCGCTGACCAAAAGCTATAATCCGATGTTGATGAAATTGGCCAAATTGAACGTGCCGATCATTACTGCCGTCAACGGCCCCGCTGCCGGTATCGGGTGCAGCCTGGCACTTGCCAGCGATTTTGCGATTGCCGGTAAGTCGGGCTATTTCCTGCAAGCCTTTGTCAATATCGGGCTGGTCCCCGATGGCGGCGCAAGCTGGATGCTGGCGCGGTTGATCGGCAAAGCGCGCGCGACCGAGATGATGCTGCTGGGCGAGAAGATTGGCGCGGAAAAGGCCGCTGAATGGGGGCTGATCTACAAAGTGGTCGAGGATGCCGATTTGATGGCGGAAGCGCGCAGCCTGGCGGCGCGGCTGGCCGCCGGACCGACAGTGGCGCTGGGGATTATGCGGCAGAATTTGGCAGCTGCGCTCGACGCAGATTACGCCACCGCGTTGCTGCGCGAGGCCGAGGGACAGCGGATCGCGGGCGACAGCAATGATGCGCGCGAGGGGGCATTGTCCTTTCTGCAAAAACGCAAAGCTGAGTTTAAGGGCCAATAACTCCCTGCGGTCTCTGCGTAAACTCTGCGCCTCTGCGCGAAACAAAGACGGTTCAGGTTTCGCGCAGAGGCGCAGAGAGAGCAAAGGCCGCAGAGAATTTTGATTTGGATTTGATTATGACGAATATCGACGACTGGAAAACCGCCGCCTCGAAAGAGGTCAAAGGCAAAGACCTGACCTGGCACACCCCGGAGGGCATCGACGTGAAGCCGTTATATACAGCGGAGGACGCGACCGACCCCGGCCTGCCCGGTTTTGCGCCGTTCACACGCGGTGTTCGCGCGTCGATGTATGCGGGCCGCCCGTGGACCATCCGCCAATATGCTGGCTTTTCGACCGCTGAGGAATCCAACGCCTTTTACCGCCGTAACTTAGCCGCCGGACAAAAGGGCCTGAGCGTCGCCTTCGACCTTGCAACCCACCGCGGCTATGACAGCGATCATCCTCGCGTCGTCGGCGATGTCGGCAAGGCTGGCGTTGCGATTGACAGCGTCGAGGATATGAAAATCCTATTCGACGGCATTCCGCTCGACCAGATGTCGGTGTCGATGACGATGAACGGCGCGGTTATCCCCATCCTCGCATTCTTCATCGTTGCGGGGGAAGAGCAGGGCGTTGATCGCAAGCTGCTCGACGGGACCATCCAGAACGACATCCTCAAGGAGTTCATGGTCCGCAACACCTATATCTACCCGCCCGAGCCGAGCATGCGGATCATCTCGGACATCTTCGGCTACACCAGCCGCGAGATGCCCAAGTTCAACTCGATCTCGATTTCCGGCTATCACATGCAGGAAGCCGGGGCGACGCAGGTCCAGGAACTGGCCTTCACCATCGCCGACGGCATGGAATATGTGAAATATGGCGTCGCCAGCGGCCTCGATATCGACAAGTTCGCCGGGCGACTGAGCTTCTTTTTTGCCATCGGCATGAACTTCTTCATGGAAGTGGCAAAGCTGCGCGCGGCACGGGTGTTGTGGCACCGGGTGATGACCAAGCTGGGCGCGCAGGACGAACGGTCGAAAATGCTGCGAACGCATTGCCAGACATCGGGCGTGTCGTTGCAGGAGCAGGATCCCTATAACAACGTCATCCGCACGACGATCGAGGCGATGGCATCTATGCTGGGCGGTACCCAATCGCTGCACACCAACGCACTGGACGAAGCAATTGCGCTACCCACCGATTTTAGCGCCCGGATCGCGCGCAATACGCAGATCATCATCCAGGAAGAAACCGGCATGTGCAATGTCGTCGATCCCCTAGGCGGCAGCTATTATATCGAGAGCCTGACACAGGAACTGGTCGACAAGGCGTGGGAGATTATCGAGCGCGTCGAAAGCGAGGGCGGTATGGCGAAGGCCGTGGCGGCGGGCTGGCCCAAGGCGATGATTGAGACGGCGGCGGCGGCGCGGCAGGCACGTGTGGATCGCGGGGAGGACGTCATCGTTGGCGTGAACAAATACCGGCTTGGCACCGAAGATGCGCTCGACACGCTGGAGGTCGATAACGCCAAAGTCCGCGAGGGGCAGGTTGCGCGGTTGAAGGCAACCAAGGCGGCGCGGGACGAGGCAAAATGTCAGGCTGCGTTGGCGGCGCTGACCGAAGGCGCAAAGGGCGACGGCAATTTGCTGGCGTTGGCCGTCGATGCCGCACGCGAACGGGCGACGCTGGGCGAAATATCCTCGGCGATGGAAGAGGTTTTCGGACGCTATGGCACACAACCAACACCGGTAAAGGGTGTTTACGGCGCGCCTTATGAAGGCGACGCGCGCTGGCAGCAGGTGCTGGACGGCGTGGCTTCGGTCGAGCGGC
>JBDTUD010000078.1:0-3140 GCA_040007915.1 Sphingorhabdus sp. | reverse complement strand
GTAATTCTGTCAGGCGGCAAGAAGGCTTTCTCGGCTGGCGGCGATTTTGCCATCGTCGAGCGATCCATGACCGATTACCACTTTCGGAACCAGATATGGAAGGAAACGCGCAACCTCGTCTACAACATCATCAACTGTTCAAAGCCGATCATCAGTGCGATGCGTGGGCCGGCGGTTGGTGCTGGGCTGGTTTGCGGTTTGCTTGCAGACATTTCGATAGCCTCGAAGAATGCCCGCATAATCGATGGGCACACACGCCTCGGCGTGGCAGCGGGTGACCATTCCGTCATCATCTGGCCGCTGTTGTGCGGCATGGCCAAGGCCAAATACTACCTGCTGACTTGCGATTCCGTCTCGGGTGAGGAAGCGGAGCGTATCGGCCTGATCTCGATGACCGTCGAAGACGAGGACCTCGACGACAAGGCGCTGGAAGTCGCCACCCGTCTTTCCAATGGGGCTCCCAGCGCCATCCGCTGGACGAAGAATTCGCTTAACAACTGGTACCGCATGGCAGGGCCGTCGTTCGATGCCTCGCTAGCTTACGAGATGCTTGGGTTGACCGGTCCGGAAGTTGCGGAAGGCGTGGCTTCCCACCGGGAAAAGCGGCCCCCGGTATTCGATCAGACCTGCAAGATCTGAGCGGCAAACATAATCAATGAGAAGGTTTCAAAACAATGACTGGTAGATTTGAAGGAAAGTCCATGGTCGTGACCGGTGCCGCTTCGGGCATCGGCAAGGCCATTGCCATGATGGCTGCATCGCAGGGTGCGAACGTACTTGTCGCCGACCTCAACGAGGCAGGCGGCAAAGCCACTGTCGATGAAATCGTTGCTGCCGGCGGAAAGTCAGAGTTCCATAAGCTGGACCTGACCAATCGCGAAAGCATCAATATCTTTGCCGCCGGGGTGCTTAAGAGTGTCGGAACAGTAGACATCCTTGTCAATTCCGCTGGATGGGATCTCCTAGAGAAGTTTGTCGATAGCAAGCCGGAGACCTGGGATCTGGTCATCGCTATCAATTACACCGGGCCGGTGCACCTTTGCCACCACTTTGCGCCAGGCATGATGGAGAAGGGCAAGGGCAAGATCGTCAACATCGCAAGCGACGCAGGCCGCATTGGCAGCCCGAGCGAAGCCGTCTATTCCGGAGCGAAGGGGGGGATCATTGCATTTACCAAGACGCTTGCCCGTGAAGTCGCGCGCGGCGGCGTCAATGTGAACTGCATTTCTCCTGGGCCGACCAGAACTGCGCTGTATTATGCACAGAGCGAGTCAGTTCAGCAGAACCTGGCTAAGGTCATCCCGCTGCGGCGCGTTGGCGAACCCGATGAAGTCGCCATGGCTGTGTTGTTCTTCGCCAGCGGCGAGTCGGACTACATCACCGGGCAGACCCTCAGCGTGAGCGGCGGCTTGTCGATGGTCAACTAAATCAGGCTGGTTTCCGGTCTCATGAAGGTCCGATTCCGACACATGTTGGGATCGGACCTGATGGCTCGCGCGACATTAGTACAATTGCTTTACCTGCCATCGCATATGTGTTATGCTTCTTGTCAATCATCTCCCGGACACAGCTAAACGGCGGTCGGGTCGAATGCATGGCGAGAGGACTGAAAAATGGAGCTGAAATTCGCAGATAGCCCGAGTGCAATTGACTTGCACGACACAGTGGAAGGGTTCCCCGAACCGGAAGTCGCTATGGTCAATGGCGGTGGAACCATTACCAAATGGGAGGCACTGCCTTCAAGCGTGGTGAAATCGACCGGTCGGACCATGCAAATCCTGGAGTTCTTCGGCGATCATCAAGCACCAGCAAACATAGCACAGGTTGCAAGGGCACTTGCCTACCCTCAGTCAAGTACCTCGGAAATCATGCGCAGCCTCAATGCGCTTGGCTATCTTTCTTACAACAACCGTGATCGCACCTTTATACCTACGAGCAGGGTCCGGTTTTTGGGATCCTGGGTGCTGGATAAATTGCATGGCGAAGACCGGCTTTCTTCGCTGGTGCGGAAGGCAAATGCACTCACCGGCCAGACTGCTTTCCTAGCTATTCGCAACAAGTTGGAGTCGCAGTACATTCAAGTTGCGCAGGCTGTGACATCGCTGCGGCTCCATCTCACACCTGGCCAGCAACGCCCATTGCTCCGGTCTGCTAGTGGCCGTGCCTTGTTGAAGGACGTTAGCGATGCAGAGATCGGCAAACTGGTCCGCCGCGTCAATGCGGAAAGGCGGCCCGACGAGAGCCAGATCTGCATCAGCCAAATGCTTGCTGACGTGCATTTCATTCGCAAAAACAAATATTATTTCTTGGATAAGAGTGAAATAAGCCCGGGCGCCGCCGTGCTCGTGATGACCCTGCCGGAGGAAATGTTTCCCACCCCCACGGTAATCGGCGTTGGCGGTGCTGCCGAGATACTCAGACCCCAGATGGATGCGCTGGTGGCCTCCATATCGGACCTAATCCATGACCATCTTCTGGCGGAGAGAGAAGGCGCGTAAAACGCGGGCTCGTGAGATTCCAGCCTGACGCATATATGGTATTCGGAACATTGCACGGGCTAGGGGCTGTATCGCCACAGGACACTTGCTAGGCGGGCATTCGGCATTCGGGAAGAAAGAGCGGTTGCAGTCTGCGGCTCGGTAGTCGTCCCAATTGCTGCGTCCGCATCGCCATTCCTATTCACTTCCACGGAGCCAATAAATGTTCAATCCCATGACGCTGGAAGGCAAGACCATCATCGTGACGGGGGCTGGCCAGGGTATCGGCCGAGCCATAGCCGAATCCATTCTGCAGCTCGGCGGGCGCGTCGTGGCGATGGACCGGAATGAGGCTACGCTGGCCGAGTTTCGTGACGAAGCGAAGTCCGACAAGCTGATGATTGCCGCAGGCGATGTTACTGACGGTGATTTCGTCACGCGTACTGTCGATGCCGCAGCTGCATGGGGCAATGGGATTGACGGTCTGGTCAACAATGCCGGAATCACCCGCACCGCCATGATCCACAAGATGGAGATGGAAGCGTGGGATGCGGTTATTGGCGTTAACCTGACCGCGCCCTTCAGGATGCTGCAGGCAGTGGGCCGTGCAATGCTGGCGCAGGCTGCGGCTGGATCGAAAGCACCGGGGGCGATCGTCAACAT
>JBDTUD010000077.1:0-3301 GCA_040007915.1 Sphingorhabdus sp. | reverse complement strand
GCTTCAGGGTGGTGCGTGAAACCTGCCAGCCCTTGCCGCGTTCGCCCACCTGCCAACTCACTGGCGTTTCAGCATTGTCGAAGAAAAATTCGCAAAAAGTATGATCGCCATCTTCGCCCGTCATCTGGCGAATGGTGCGGCGCGTAACGCCAGGCTGGTCCAAATCCATCAACAGATAGGTGATGCCATCATGTTTCGGCGCGTCCGGTTCGGTCCGCACCAGCATGAACATATGCGTGGATAGCATACCCTGTGATGTCCAGATTTTCTGGCCGTTGATGATCCATTTGGTGCCGTCAGCCGAGAGCTCACCCTTGGTGCGAACGCTCGCGAGGTCGGAACCGGAACCGGGTTCGGAATAGCCCTGCCCCCAGATATAGTCACCCGCCATGGTCTGCCGAATGAACAACGCCTTCTGCTCCTCCGTCCCTGCTTCGAGCAGTGTTGGCACTGTCATATTCATGCCATTGCCGCCCATTTCCATCGGCGCACGGGCGCGCTGAAACTCCTCGCGAATCACTTGCGCGCGGATCACGTCAACTGGCTGTTCAGAACCACCATATTGCTTGGGGATGGCGCGGTGGAGATAGCCGCGTTCCGTCGCCTTCAGCCGGAATTCCGCGATATGCGCCTTAAGTTCGGCTCCACGTAATGCTGTGGCGGGTGCCCAGCTTTCCTTCAGAAAGGCGCGGACTTCCTCGCGATACGTCTCAGCGTCCGCGCCATAGCTCAAATCCATCAATTATCTCCCCGTTGGATCTGCGGCCCGCTCCGCCTTCCACACTTGCGCGCTGCTGGTCGTTGAAAGCCCCATATTCAGTGCTTCGTGATCGAACTGCGCATCGAAGGCCCAGTCCTCGGCATTGTTGAGGTTTTCCTTCATGTAACGATAGCCAATGCGCGGACCATCGGCGAGACGGTGGGCGGTTTTAAGGGTTTCGTCGCGAAGAACATCATCGCTGAACAACCGAGTATAAAGGCCTTTTGCATACGCTTCTTGTGCTGTCAGCTTTTCGCCTAGTAGGAAAAGCTCCCGCGCAACGCCCGTTCCGACGATCCGGCTCCAGAACCATGTTGAACCGAAATCGCCGCCTGCGCCAATCCGGTCGAAAGCGGTGAGAAAGCTCGCTGCCGTCCCCGCAAAACGAAGATCACAGGCACCCGCTATACCGATACCTGCTCCGGCGACTGGCCCGTTGATCATTGCGATTGTCGGTTTGGCCATTTCATGCAGTAGCCTGGACGTTTCCATAAACCCACGCAATCGGGTGAAACTTTGTTCAGTGCGACCACCGTTTTCGCGAGAAACTTCGACGCTTCCGCCTCGATCGCCTTTGAGGTCGCCACCCGAACAGAAGCCCCGCCCTGCGCCAGTAATGACCACACAACCTACGCCATTGTCGCGCGCGGCATCTGCGGTTGCGTCGGCGAGCGTCGCCATGATTGCACCGTTGAGCGCGTTAAGGCTGTCGGGACGGTTCATCGTTATGATCCGCACACCCGACTGATTTTCGATCAGGACCTCGTCGCTCACTTGCCGCCCAATTCCCAATGGCGCGCCATCATCTGCGCGGCTTTTAGCGCCAGATCACGCGGCACTTCGGGATACATGGGAAACGGATTATCCCTCGACGGCAACGCAATGGTAGCCGTTCCCCGCACAGATTCCTCACCGCGCTGATTAACAAACTTGACCGCGACATCGACAAGGTTCTGGCCATCTTCCACCCGCTTGGCGAGCACTTCACCCGTCACCGTTTGGACATCGCCCATATAGTTGAACTTGCGGATTTCATCATGGACGTCGAGGATGATTGCATCATCTCCGCACCAATCGCTGAGATACTGGTAGAGATAATTTTCGCGCATCACGCCGTAATCATAGGCCATCGGATTACCGATTGCCTGCGACCATTTCGGATCCCAGTGCAGCCGCTGTGCCACATCAGGGATGCCCTGTTCATTCTTGACATAGAAGGGCGCGATCCGTTTGCGGTTCTTATGCGCCAGCCGGTTGGTGGTCGGGGCATAGGGCACGAAGCCATAGCCGCCTGCATGGAACACGATCACATCGGTGACCGTGAGCGGGCCTTTGGCTTGCGTGCCGAGTGTATCGCCCTTCTCTACATCTTCAAACCAGCGCTTGGCCGACCCTTGCACTGTTTCATTTGCATAAATCTCCTCGATCTTCGCAAACTCTTCGTCAGTATAGCTCGCAGGCTGGATCGAGAGGTTCTTGCCCTTTTTTGCAGCGGTCTTGCGTTCGGTCATCACGCGCAGGATGCGGTAAACGGCGACCACTTCACCGCGCTGGTTGACCTTCACGTCGCGGCGGACGGAGATGACCGACTTGCCGGCAAATTCAGACGCCTTCACTTCGCAGGTTTCATCACCGTTGAAGCTGTAGATTGTGTCACCAGGACGAACCGGGCGATAAAAATTCCATTGCGAGCCGGACACAAATACATGAATGCCCCTGAATAGGCTTTTGCGCAGCGCTTTGATCTCGTCCGGCACGGGATCGCCGAGCATTGGCTTGTTTATTTGCGCGGTCATCATCTGCGGCGCGATCATGCCTCCCCAGCGCGTCTTTTTAGCATAATCGGGATCACAATAGAGTGGATTGTCGTCGCCGCAACCATGTGCAAAATTGCGGATATTGTCCTCAGTTGCGGTCTGAATGTATTCGCGCGAACTGGCGGCCTGATCAAAACCGAGCAATGCATGCTGGCGCTCTATGTCATGATCGGTGATTTCATAATCGACGGCCTTTTGCCATTCATCGCTTTTCAGGATCTCTGCGGTTTTCGCGTCGGCCATACCATTCTCTCCTTGATCCTAGTTGTATAACTAGGTAATACATGGATTGGTTTCGCGCAAGGGGTGATCTGTGGCCATAAACGTCCGACGCATTAGTGACGCATTGAAAGTGCGGGCAACGATTCAGCGCGACGAGATAGCGCATGACGATACGCGCCGCCAAATCACATTTGCCCAGTGGGATGCCGAAGCTGATGAAATCGGCGGAGGGCTGGCATCTGCAGGTCTTGTTCCAGGCGACCGCGTGTTTTTGGCAATTAGCAACAGCCATGCCATTGAAATGGCGATTGCCGTATTCGCCGTATTCCGCGCGGGCGGGATTGCCTGCCCCATCAACACCCGTCTGAACACAAAAGAAATTGCAGATTTCGCCGCGCTGGCGACTCCTCGATTCGCCATTACCGATGCGCCAGGCCTGATGGCAGGCATCGCTCTCGACGGTTGCTGGAGTGTAGATGCAATGCCGCGTAATCTGGCGGCG
>JBDTUD010000076.1:0-3393 GCA_040007915.1 Sphingorhabdus sp. | reverse complement strand
GCCCTCTTGAAAATCTTTGCGTCCTTTGCGTTAAATCATTGACCTGCCGGGGGCTGTCCCTGCGCTTCGTAAACAAGTACATGGTGCTCCTGCGCAGGCAGGAGCGTTGGCGGTGTGGCGCTGGCCTTACAGCGCTCCTGCCTGCGCAGGAGTACGAACGCCTTTGAAAGACTCCAGGGACTGTCCCTGAAAGCTCGGGCAGGCCGAATCGTTGCGGATTTGATTTAACGCAAAGAGCGCGAAGATTTTTAAGATGTTAGGAGCGCTTGCAAGCGTCGTTTCCACACGGAATATCATGCGATATTATAGCCGCTCAAGACCGTTCAGAAAGCACCGCCCTCTTGAAAATCTTTGCGTCCTTTGCGTTAAATCATTGAACTGCCGGGGGCTTATGGACTGTCCGATTTAGGTTGAGGCAAGCTCCCGGAATTGTCCCCGAACGGGGATTGTCCCTTCTAAAGGTTACATTGCAAGCACTAACCGCCATTATCCAATGGAAACGTCAGATGGGTCCGTTTATGGCAACACTCCCTAAATCGCCTGAAACCCCGCCGCATAAATATGCCACGTAAAGATCGCCGCCGCCCCACGATGTGGCCGCCAGTTTTCGGCGATCGTGCGGATGTCTTTTTCCGACGGTCGTGCTTCCATTTTCAGTATCCGCCCGACGCCTTCCTGCACCGCAAGGTCCCCGGCAGGCCAAATGTCGGGGCGGCCTTCGGCGAATAACAGATAAATTTCGGCAGACCAGCGGCCAATGCCTTTGACTTGGGTCAGGTAGGTGATCGCTTCCTCGTCATCGCCCGGCAACGCGTCCAGGGGCAGTGCGCCGGTGATGACCAGCTCGGCCAGCGAGCGGGCATAGCCTTGCTTTTGCCGGGAAAGCCCGCAGGCACGCAAGGCGTCGAAATCCTGTTCGATCAGTTTTTCCGGCGCGCAGCCCTCACCGAGCAATGCTTCCAGCTTGTTCCATACCGACGCCGCCGCCGCGACGCTCACCTGCTGTCCAACGATGGTTCTCAACAAAGTGGCGTAGCCGGGGTCGCGCAATCGCGGTTCCGGATAGCCGGTCGCCGTGATTGCATCGGCAAAACGCGGCTCCATTTCGGCCAAGGCGTCGAGCGACGCTTTCAGTTGCTTGGCGGTCAGGCCCACTACTGAACCAGCTTGAGCAGAGCCATCGGCGCGCCGTAGCTGGCGGGCCCGACGTCCCAACGCAGCACTTCCATGCCGCCGACGGTTTGCGGGCCTTCCTCTGTATTGTTGGCGATGATCCGGGCGTCGGTGGTCAGCGTGAAGGTGCCCTTCACTGCGACCGGTTCTGCGGGTTTTTTGCCACCGCCCATGCCGCTCATGCCCATCATACTACCGGCACCCATCATCGCCATCACTGAAAGGTCGGGATCAGTCTTGAACGCCGGCGCTTCGACGCGAAGCCGTCCGTTGTCCCAGCGGGTAATGTGGATCATCGGTTCGCCAATGGCGTAGCGCGGGATAACCGGGAAAGCGAAATCATCGGCCAGTTTTCCGCTGGTGCTATAATCGATCATGAACAGGCCGTTGCCCAGATGCTCGACCTTGTGCCATGCCGCCATCCGCTCGACTTCTTTGGTGAAACGCTTGATTGTTTCGGGGTCTTCAGGGTTGATACCGCCCAGCAGCATGGAGAACATTTTCTTCTGTTCGTCCTCGCGCTTTTTGCGTTCGGCTTGCTGCTCGTCCCAATCTTCTTTTTGTTTTGCTATTTCGGCGGGCGTGCAATCGCGCTCTTCCATTTCAAATTCGGACGATGCGACAGCGGCGGCTTCTGCGGCAGCTTCGGCCGCCGCTGTCGCATCGTCGGTCTCATCCTTTTTGCCCTGTTCATCCTGGACAAGCTCAAAATCGTCTTCGGCGGAAGAAGATGCGGCCGATCCCTTGCTGTCGCCATGCATGGCGGCCAGCGCCGCCGCATTTTCGGCCGATGCGGCGCGGGCTTTCGCTTTGGCTTTATCCGATTTCGAGTCATCGGTTGCCGCTGCTCCGGCGTCGTCGTTTCCGTCCTGATCCTTCCAGCATGTTGCTGTGAATTCGCTCGTATCTTCTTTTTCGTCGAGCGTGTTGTTCAGCAAGTTGGCAAGTCCGAGCAACTGGATCTGGCCCTTGTAGGAGAAAGTGAAATCACCCGACCGGCGAACGGTCATTTCGGACACAAATTGGCCGGGAAGTATCAGGCAGCCCGAAAGCGAGAAGGACGCGGCACAGGCAATTGCCACCGCCGCCCATTTTTTTGCCAATGGCTTGTTCATCAGATTTCCCCCTGCTCGAAAGTTTCAACCGGCCCGGACGGTTGCCGCATATAGAGCTATTGCCGCTGCGTTCGACACGTTCAAAGACTCCATCTTGTCGCTGATTGGCAGCTTTGCCAGCTGGTCGCAATGCTCCTCTATGTTACGCCGCATCCCATCGCCTTCGGCACCCAGCACCAGCGCATTCCGGCCCGGTGTCAGCGCTTGATCAAGGGTTACATCCGCATGGCCCGAAAGACCGATACGCCAGTAACCGGCCTCGGCAATTTCTTCCAGCGCGCGTGCCAGATTTATCACGCGCACCCAAGGCGTGATCTCCAGCCCGCCCGATGCCGCCTTTGCCAACGCACCGGATTCGGGAGGCGCGTGACGGTCCTGCGTCACTACGGCAACCGCATCAAAGGCGGCGGCGGTACGGAATATGGCGCCCACGTTATGCGGGTCGGTGATCTGATCGAGTACCAGCAGCGGACGGATGTCGTCGGCATCAATCGCCGCCAGCGCGTCGGTCAGCCAAACATCCTCCAGCGGTGCAACCTCAAGTACGATCCCCTGATGCGGTGCGTCCTTCGGTACAAACCGCGCGAGGTCGGCGACCTCGGCATATTGTACGCTCAAGCCTTCGGGGACGACAATCTTGCCGATTTCCTCCCGCGTGCCCCATAATTTGATCAGGCGGCGTTCGGGATTGTCGAGTGCGGCATAGACCGCGTGGCGGCCATAGAATTTCGGGTTGCCGCTAACCGTGGCGGCACCGCGGCGGCGGTGGCTTTTATGCGAAGACATAGACAGGTTCTAACTTTACAAGAAATTTCGGTGATACCGCTCCTTTCCCACTACGAGCCTGATCGTTCAAGCACGAAGCGCGTTTTGCTTCGTCCTTGAACGTGAATCAGGCTCGCAGATGTTGGCCGAGACCCCGATTCACGCATCAAGTTGATTCAACTTGCAGTGATCGGGGTCTTTGGCATTGACAGGCAAGGGCCGTTTCGCCATTGGGCTGCTTCCCTTGCGGGACCGGCCCTTGCGCAATGTGCAAGACCCGCAAAGTGTGGACAGGTGGCCGAGTGGTTAAAGGCAGCAGACTGTAAATCTGCCCGGTTTT
>JBDTUD010000075.1:0-3425 GCA_040007915.1 Sphingorhabdus sp. | reverse complement strand
CAAGTGAATCACATCAATAATCAAAATGCCACGAGTTTTTCAGCAGCCTGCTAGGAGACTGAGAAACCAACGCGCCTTGTCAACGGTTGCCTTTGCCGCCCCCTCGCGGACCATTTTTGTGTCGATATATTCCTCGGCGAGCGAGTGGAACGTGTTGGCTGTCGCGAGTGTGGCTTTGATCTTGGCTTTCTTCTTGGCTTTCTTCTTGGCTAGCGATGGGTCTGCGCCGCTGGCTAAAAACTGGCGTGCCTCATCGCGCTCTTTACGCGCATCCTTTAGCGAAACTTCGGGATAGCGCCCGAACGAGAGTTTCCGTTCCTTGCCAGCAAAGGTGTATCGCATCTTCCAATGTTTCGAGCCGTTCGGCGACACGAGTAAGTACAATCCCTGCGAATCGTACACCTTTGCCTCAATTCCACTTGGCTGTAACGCGCGGATTTCTGCGGCTGTCAGGGGCATAGGTGGGGCCTTTTTTCGTCAAAACTGCCTTCTGACGCCCGATTTTCAAAATCGGCCCCACTTTTGGGTCGGATTTGGTGGCACCGTCTGGAATAATACGAGACGCCGAACACCGCGTTTGTAGCGGTTTTCTGCGGGTTTTGCAAACATTTTGGGATGTCATGAAAAGAACAAATGGTGCCGGAAGAGGACTCGGTTTTATCTATAAATATCTGATATTTAATGGCAATATGAAAGTAGTTTTCTCTCGTGCCCCCAGTCATGCCCCCACATGAAAAAGCGGTGAAGGTTCGAGTCCTGAAGGGCATTTGGGACATGCCATTTTAGATTGATTCGGGCGTATCTAATGACGGATCATCATTACAAGAAAACCGCCCATTTTGCAACCGCCGTTCAGTGCAAAGGCTTTCTTGGGAAGTCGTTCACATGGTAGAATTGGGGATTGTCGATCCACGTCTTGACGGCTGACTCATACCAGCCCGCGCAGTGCGTGCTGATCTGGACTTGCGGTGGAAATGAGCCGTCATTGATTTTACGGTATAGTGTCGAGCGACTAAGGCCAGTGCGTTGCAACACGGTGGCTATACGGATGATGCTTTCTTGTTCCTGGGGCATGTCATTGTTCCTTTCTGAGCGATGGGAGGGTACCCTCTCGGACAGGATTGGAGCGAATGAAACGAAGCGCAAGTGCGCGGAACGTCAGATGCCGCCGAAGGGTAGTCAGCCGCATTAAAGCGGCACCCAGCGTCTAAATGTCGGCTGGTGCGTCTAATGGAAAAGGATGGCGAAGCGGCGGTTGGCATGGGTATGCCGAACAGCGCGGCATTCAACGCTCGCCTTGAAATTTCTGTTTGTCTCGGCTCGTGTTCCCGCTTGCTGGCTATGTGATTCGGTTCGTATAAACCAGCAATTGAGTATATGGGGTATTACCTATTACTGGCATCAGATTTTTTATGGCTTATTCATCAAATATGGCGTATGTTAAGCGCATATCGATGCAGGAGTTTTTTGAAATGGCAGCACCTCAAAAGCGCAGCGACCGCAACAACGTCGAGGCCATTTCCGGCTTGCGCGGACGCGTGAGTGAAAGCGGTCGCCTCAGCCTGCCCGCTGAGCTGCGCCGCGAAGTGGGTTTGGAAAAAGGCGGCTTGGTTCGCATCGAAGTGATCGACGGCACGATCCGCATCAAAACCATGAAGGACGTGAAAGACAAAATCAGATCGCTTGCGCGCTCAACCGGCTTTGCCGACAAAGCCAGCGTTGGCGACTTCCTCGCATGGCGCGCCGATGAGCGCAAAGCCGAGGCCGGTGGTTCAAAGGCGTGAGCGCGCTCATCCTTGATGCGTCGGTTGTCCTTGCTGCGATTCTTGATGAACGCGGCGGCGATGCGGTGTTTGACATGCTCGACGAAGCCGCGATCAGCACCGTAAATGTCGCGGAGGTCTATACATATGCTGCAATCAACGCATTGCCGACCGAGGCCATCGATACCTTTTTTGCCGAAACCGGGATCGAGATTGTCGCGTTTTCACAAGACCAAGCTGTGTTAGCGGGCCAGCTTGCCGCACTTACTAAAAAGGCAGGCCTATCACTTGGCGACCGTTCGTGTCTTGCGCTCGCCAAAGCACAAGACGCCGAGGTTTTGACGGCGGATCATCCTTGGGAGCGTATTGCGGGCGACGTTGGCCTGACGATTACGATGTTGCGTTAGGTTCTAGTGGATTGATTCCAACGTTTGGAACCCTCGATTTCGAGCCGCGATGATGTCATCGGGATTGGCTTTCCAGATGAAGGGCTTTGGGTCGGCGGCGTTGTATTCGCGGATGAAGCGATTGATGGCGGCCTGGAGATCGACGACGGAATGGAAGACGCCGTTTTTGAGGCGCCGCCGGGTCAGCTTGGCGAAGAAGCCCTCGACGGCATTGAGCCATGAGCACGAGGTCGGCGTGAAGTGGAAGGTCCAGCGCGGATGGCGGGCGAGCCATTCCTGGACCTTGTCCTTTTTGTGTGCCGCATAGTTGTCGAGGATCACGTGGACTGCCTTGCCTGCCGGCACTTCGCGCTCGATGCGGTTGAGAAAACGGATGAACTCCTGGTGGCGATGGCGCTGCATGTTCTGCCCGATGACCGTTCCGTCCAGCACGTTGAGCGCGCCAACGCTGCGTGTTATCGGCGATGCCCAAACCGTCCCCGCCGAGATATTGTCTCCCGTGCGCACAATCCGTGAGGAAGTAACCGTGGACGCAATTTTGAGAAATTTCATCAATCGGACGCCTGTCGAGCAGCCGCTGTCCTATTTCAAACAGGTCAGCCACGAGCAAGGTTATACTCTGCCGATTTTTTACTACCTGCACTTAGCGGGGCAATCGAGGAAAGAGGCGGTGGCAACGCTGCGATCATACAAAAATGCGCGCGAAAATTCGCGTGTTGAAATCGTCAAACTTCTAACTGGCGGAAGAACCCTGCATTCAAAGCTAGGCGGAACAAGAGGAGCAACTTTTAATCGCGTGTGTAATGATCCTGAAACGGTGATTTCAGCCTCTCGGCAAGCCAGAGACATTTGTTCTGCATTGACAGGGATGTCCGAAGGCGATGCGCCCAAGATCGATCATTTTCATAATATGTTACAGATGAGCATGACCGTTTGGGAGGCAAACGACACCGACAAAGACTTGCTCGCGTATATTCGCCGCGCTGCCGCTCGGCTTGATGAAATTGAGTATGGCGCATTGGTTCCAGCGGAATAGCTATCGTTCTTCGTTGGTCAGGTGTGCTGCTAATCTGTCTGCCCCACCTCGTTTTCAGCACCCGTTCCTGACCGAACGCAGTCAGGCGTCAATGTCCGGCCCGCGCCGGTTCGTTCCGCTCACCCGTGTAGTAGTTGACGCCCTCCCTATCCCGTTCGGCCTTTTGGAATGGTGCAACGAGGTGTTGCAGACACGAAAGGAAATTCACATGACCCGCAC
>JBDTUD010000074.1:0-3716 GCA_040007915.1 Sphingorhabdus sp. | reverse complement strand
CGACTGCGTAGAGCAGGGCGAAGCCCAAACCCAGCAGCAGCGCCATCTGTCGGTCGTCCAGACCCAGCGATTGCGCCACCGGTTGCGCCAGCAGCGCAAGTATGTTGCGATCGATCATGGACATTACATAGAGCAAGCTCAACAATGCCACGGTGTACCAGGACTGCCGGATTGTAGGCCATTTGGCAGTTTCAACGGAGGGCCCACTGTCGATATCGGTACAAATCTGCGGCACTGTGTCTCTCCACCAATTGCGTTTGTTGTCTTTTCGAATTCGTCGCGATCATGGGTTCAGGTGGTACGGGCACGCCATTGATCGAGTCGCGCAGCAACCAGCGGGAGGGAATCCACGCCGAAATACATGTCGGTGTCATTCAGAAAGATCGTCGGCACGCCAAAAGCGCCGCGCGCGATAGCTTCGTCCACTTTCGCGCGCAGGGCGTCCTTGGCTTCCTGCTGCGAGATACGCGCCAGCAGCCATTTCCCGTCGACGCCGACTTTTTGACAGATGTCGAGTAGCACCGAGTCTTCCGAAAGAAGTCTCTCGTCTCTGAAGTAAGCCTGGAAGCAGGCGCGGGCAAACGGGATAAGAAGGCCCATGGGTTGGAGAACCAGGCAAGCGCGCATCGCCTTGACACTGTTCACAGGGTGGCCCGCTGGGGGGAATGTGATCTTGATCCCAGTTATATCAGCCCAGTCCTGCATCACCTTGCTGTGGTACTCGAGCTTGCGCGGGGGTAACTTATCCTTGGAATTGAACCATTCAATGCCGGGATTGACGGCATTGAAGATGCCGCCGGCGAGGGTGGGATGCCATTCGACATCCAGTCCGAAACTCTCGGCAAGCGGCATGATCCGCTCGAACGCGAGATAGCTCCAGGGGCTTGAACAATCGAAGTAAATTTCAAGTTTCATGTGTGCTTCTCATGTTCAGCGGTTGTTGTCGGGAAGGTCGGGGGCGGTCCGCTGCGCATGGCCTCTATGCCGCCTCCTGCGGCAATGCCGCGCTGTACGGCTGGCCGAGCCCGGATTTGTGCGAACCAGATCTTGAGCGCCGGATAGTCATCCAGTGTCAGCCCCTGCGCCTTGTGCGTCATGATCCAGGGGAAACAGGCCATGTCGGCAATCGTATAAGTGTCTCCGGCGACATATTGGCCGGTGCGGGCCAGTTGGGCATTGAGCACGGCATAGAGCCTGCGGACCTCCTGGTCAAAGCGTTGGATAACGTATGGAACCTTCTCGGGTGCATAAAGCAGGAAGTGCCCGTTCTGCCCGGCCATCGGACCGAGCCCGGCGACTTGCCAGATCAGCCACTCGATGACGGCATAGCGGCCGCCCGGTGTTGCCGGCAGGAACTGGCCGGTCTTCTCTGCAAGGTAGAGCAGAATTGCTCCGCTCTCGAACACGGAAAAAGAATCGCCGGTTATGCCCCTGGCGTCGACAATTGCCGGGATTTTGCCATTTGGGCTTGCGGCCAGGAAACCTTGCGGCAACTCCTGACCCAGCCGAACGGGGATCAATCTGTAGGGCAGGCCCATCTCTTCAAGGCAGATCGTGACCTTCCATCCGTTCGGAGTTGCCGCATGATAGACGGCGATGTCTGCTTCACGCTTGCTCATGGTGCCTGCAAGCTGGAGACCAGCCGCCGGGCAACAGGATAACCACGATCCTCCGGTATGGAAATCCAGGTGTCGCCGTGCAGGTCATCCTCCAGCCGAGGCGATATCGGCCGACATTCGAACGCGGCGGCGTGCGCCAATGCCGCCTCAAAAGTCGGATAGGCTGATAGTCGTTCAAGGTTGCAGAGGGTGGGGAAAATGACCTTCGCCCGGCCGTCATCTGCCTCCGCGATAGCCTCGTGTGAATGGAGCCAGCGTGCGTGGCCCACTTCGTCGATGTCGACGTTGACTGAGTGGCCGCCATCGTGGCGCGCAATGTAAAAGCGGGTGTCGAACTGGCGATGCGACTTGAACCTCGGATGCCATTTCGCCCAAGGCACGATTCCGGACAGGTCGAGCCTGGTACCCGTGGCAGCGAGCAAACTGCTGAAAGGTGACTTGTCTTTTAACGCTGCCTGCATTGTGGCTGGGTCGAGCGAAGTCGTTGTTGAAAACCCGACCTGTATGCCGACTTCCTCAAGCGTCTCGCGAATGGCTGTAATGCGATGTGCTAGTTCCACCGGATCGGCCAACGTGACATCGATCAGGCTAGGATCGCCGGCAATACGGTGATCATCTTCGTCCACTCGCCCGCCCGGGAATACGAGAGCGTTCGGAGCGAAGTTCATTTGCGCGGAACGCTGGATCATCAGATGACGCGCCTGGGCTCCGTCATGTTCTGAAAACAGGATCAGCGTGGCGGCGGCTATGCCTGCGTTCAGGCTATCCGTACTATTGCCCTGACTCATCGGCGTTCTCCCTGAAGCAGCAGTGTTAACACCACTTCTCGATCGAGCAAAACAAACGGCCTAGAATTCGCCGACCCGATGCACCAAAAGAGCAGAAATTGCGAATTGCCACATTTGTGTTGATTTCACCGAAGCTGAAGCGATCGTTTCCTTTTTGCTTCACCTCGCGTCGCGGCGGCCTAGAATGCCAGAAAGTTCTGTCGACAACGACAGTTGAAAGAGGATCAGGCATGCTCAATACAACCGCGCGACTAGGGCTGGATGAAAGCCACGAGCAATTCCGGGAAACCGTCCGCAAATTCCTCGCCAAGGAAGCGGAACCCTATCTCGACAAATGGGAAGAAGAGGGAATTACCAGCAAGGCGTTTTGGCGCTCGGCGGGTGAAGCTGGCCTGCTGTGCACCAGTATGCCAGAGGCATATGGTGGGGTCGGCCTCGACATTTCCTATGATCTCGTTTTTCTGGAAGAGACGATGTATTTGAACTGCCCGGTGGGGGTGAGCCTGCAGTCTATGATTACTGCGCCTTATCTGCTCCATTACGGGTCGGAGGAACTCAAAGCCCGCTATCTGCCCGGCATGATCAGCGGCGAGATCATCACCGCGCTGGGTATGACCGAGCCCGGCGGCGGTTCCGACGTCAAGAACTTGCGTACCTCGGCGCGGCGAGACGGCGATCATTACGTGGTCAACGGGAGCAAGCTCTACATCTCGAACGGCCTGCTTTCAGACTTGGTATTTCTCGCCGTCCGGACGGGAGGCGAGGGCGCAAAAGGTGTGTCAATTCTCCTTGTCGAGGCTGATTCACCCGGGTTTGAACGCGGACGCAACCTTGATAAGATCGGCTTGCATGGTGCCGATACCTCCGAACTGTTCTTCAACGACGTGCGAGTGCCGGTGTCCAACCTGCTCGGCGAAGAAGGCCAAGGCTTTCGCTACATGATGTCCGAACTTGGGCAAGAGCGTTTGGCGCTATCGACCAGCGCGCAGGCGCAAGCACAGCGAGCCTTTGATGAGGCCGTGAAATTCGTGAAGGACCGCAAGGCGTTCGGGCAGCCGATTTTCGATTTTCAGAACACCCGCTTCACTCTCGCCGATATGTCCGCCCGCCTGCAGGCCGGCTGGGCGTATCTCGATTGGGCCCGCACACGTCACCTCCAGGGTCTGTTGACTTCGGAAGAAGCGGCGGCTTCAAAGCTCTGGCATTCCGAGAATGTCTGGCACATTGTCGATGCGGCACTGCAACTACATGGCGGTGCCGGGTATATGAATGAATACCCGATTGCGCGTCTGTGGCGTGACACCCGGAT
>JBDTUD010000073.1:0-3750 GCA_040007915.1 Sphingorhabdus sp. | reverse complement strand
TCACTTCGGCGATCGACACCAGGTCGCCCGAATTGATCTTCGCTTCATATTCCTGCGCGCGACGCGACCACATGGTGCGTTTGACCTTGGGCTTGCCGGTCAGCGTCTGCATTGCTTCTTTCAGCGTTTTGTCCGAAGACAGCTTACGCATACCAACGCTTTCTGCCTTGTTGAAGGGCACGCGCAGCGTCATTTTTTCCTTTTCGAAGCGGAGGACGTAGAGTTCCAGTTGCATTCCGGCAATTTCGGAATTCTGCAGCTCGATTACCCGGCCAACGCCGTGTTTCGGGTAAACTACATAATCTCCAACATCAAACATCACAGCGGTCGACGCCATAATTGGACCCTTTCTGAATTATTTGGACGAATTGTTATTGCCAGCGCTGATCGGATACCCTGTAAGCTGGCTAGTTCGTCCCTTGCGTTGCGTTTGCTGTACAAACGGGAGGTCGTTTATCGACCCGTCAAACGCATTGTAACAGATTCGCCACAAAATTTCAATGCTGCTTTCTCCCGAGTCAACAACGCGACTCGCGTCGCTACTCAAATCGCGCTCAATTTTTTGATCCGGCTATCTTCGCCGTCAATCTCACTAGCGTTGATGGGCTTAATATCGGCTGAATTCATCCAGCATAAATCCATATGGCCGAGCACCCGACCATCATGGCCGCAGATGCTGATGGGCAGGATTGGCTGACGGTCGCGTTCGTCGACAAGAACAGGGTTGGACGGGACGCCAGTGCCCCATTTTTCGCCCCATTGGCGCAGCGCAATCATCGTGGGTAACAGGTCCAGGCCCTTGGCAGTCAGGCGATACTCAACCTTGCGCCGGTCGTCGGGGCAGGGGGTCCGGTGCAATATCCCGCTTTCGGTAAGCCGCGTCAGCCGGTTGGCCAGGATGTTCCGCGCAATCCCGATTTCGGATAGAAACTCTTCGAAGTGCCGGACGCCATTGAACGCGGCGCGCAGGATCATGAACGACCATCGCTCGCCCATCGCCTCAAGTGCCGTCGGTAGCCCGCATGCGACGATATCCTGCAGCGATTCTCTCAGTTCACCCATCGTTTTTCCTTACCTGCGACAGCCTAGCGCGCTTGCCGAAAAAAAATCAATCGAATATCAGTTTTAAGTTGCAACTAGAAACCTAATATATTAAGTAGTGATTCGCAACTGGTATTTCAGTGCTCGAAAATCCAAATTTTGGCCGCAGACGGTCGGGGCGGGTTTTCACAAAATTGGCAAAGCTAAAAGGATAAGATTATGACCCCTTCCCATGTTTCAACCCGTTTTGGCGCACTTGTCGGTGCGGCCCTCACCACTTCTTTATTGTTGTTCGCAGCGCCGCAGGCTCACGCCGCCAATGGCCCATATTACAAGGTCGAGCTGGCTCAGCCTGCGACAGCGGAGAAGCAGCTTCTGCGTGGCGTGTTCGTAAAATGCGAAGGTGCAAGCTGCCGTGCACCGGAAGCGAGCACCGCGCCCAAAATTATGTGCGTCACCATTTCGCGCAAAATCGGCGAAGTAAGCGCGTTCAGCGCCGGAGACCGCGTGTTCGATGCAACGGAGATTGCGGCCTGCAACGAAAAGACCAAAGGACGCATCGCCAACAATTAAGTTTTGACCCCCTCCGGTTCTCGCTCCCTTACCCCCTCGGGCTATGAAACGACGGGCCCTCCCGAGAACCGGAACCCTTGCGCCGGAGCGCCGCCTGACTGTTAATTCGGCTAGGCAGCGTTGCCGGTGCATTTTTTTGTTTGCATGTGCGAAGCAATGACCCAACGTGTCATTATATGATGCGGCAATATGAACTGGTTGAGCGGGTCCGCGCTTATGCCCCGGATGTCGATGAGGATCGGCTGAACCGGGCCTATGTCTTTACTGTGCAGATGCACGGCGCGCAAAAGCGGGCAAGCGGCGACCCCTATTTCAGCCATCCGGTTGAGGTTGCTGGCCTGATGACCGACCTCAAAATGGATGAGGACACGATCATCACCGCGTTGCTCCACGACACGGTCGAAGACACGCTGACCAGCATCGAAGATGTTGAGGCCAGGTTCGGTTCCGAAGTCGCGCGATTGGTCGACGGCGTGACCAAATTATCGACCATCGAAGCGCAGACCGAGGACGAGCGCGCGGCGGAAAATCTGCGCAAATTCCTGCTCGCCATTTCCGATGACATCCGTGTGCTGCTGGTCAAACTCGCTGACCGGCTGCACAATATGCGCACGTTGCATTTCATCAAAAGCCCCGACAAACGCCGCCGCATTGCCAAGGAGACGATGGATATCTACGCGCCGCTGGCCGAGCGGATCGGCATGTATGAATATATGCGCGAGATGCAGTTGCTGGCGTTCGAGCAACTTGAACCCGATGCTTACCACACCATCACCGACCGGCTTGATCAGATCCGCAAAAAAGCCGATGTCGAAATTGACCAGATTAGCCAAACCATGGCGTGGGAGATGGAGCAAGCGGGGCTGACCATCAAAATTTCGGGCCGGGAGAAACATCCTTATTCGATCTGGAAAAAGATGCAGGAACGCCATGTCGCGTTTGAACAACTGACCGATATCAACGCGTTCCGGGTGATTACCGAAACCCCGGAGGACTGCTACCGGGCTTTGGGTGTCCTCCACCGGCGCTGGCAAATGGTGCCGGGGCGGTTCAAGGATTTTATCTCGACCCCCAAACGCAATGGCTACAAATCGATCCACACCACGATCATGTTCGCCAAAAACATGCGGGTTGAGGTTCAGATCCGCAGCAAGGATATGCACCGGTCATCGGAATATGGCTACGCCGCGCACTGGGCCTATAAACAATCCGATACGCCGGACGGGCAGGCGGGGTGGATACGCGACCTCATCGAAATTCTCGAAACCAGCCATGATGCCGAAGACCTGCTCGAAAACACGCGCATGGCGATGTATCAGGACAGGATTTTCGCGTTCACGCCCAAGGGTGCACTGCACCAGTTGCCAAAGGGATCGACGGTCGTGGACTTCGCTTATGCCGTCCACACCGATCTTGGTGACAAGACGGTGGGGGCAAAGGTCAACGGGCGACATGTGCCGCTCCGTACCCAGCTCACCAATGGCGATATGGTCGAAATCCTGAAGTCAAAAGCGCAACAGCCCGAGCCGAGCTGGCTCAATTTTGTGACCACCGGCAAAGCCCGCGCCGCGATCCGCAGGCATGTCCGGCACCGCGAACGCGACGAGCTGATCGCGATTGGCCGCAAGCTGTATGACGAGATTGCCGAGCGGATGCCGACCAAGGTTGGCAAAAAGGCCGCAATCGCAGCAGTCAAGCGGTTGAACCTTGCCAGCGAGGACGACCTGATGCATGCGGTCGGAGCGGGCAAAATCACCGACCGGGCGCTGATGGAGGCGCTGGTGCCGGGCTTTGACGCAGACGGAACCGATGTCGATTTCCCCAATCAGGAACGGGCCATCTCGATTCGCGGGCTCACCCCGGGCGTCGGCTATCATCTTGGCGATTGCTGTCACCCGATCCCCGGCGACCGGATTGTCGGCCTGCGCCTGCCGGACCAACCGGTAGAGGTCCACACCATCGACTGCGACCGGCTGGCAAGCGGGGTCGATCACGACTGGGTGGACCTAAGCTGGGGGCAGGGTAGCGACGGCGCATCGGCCCGGCTGCGGGTTATCATCCACAACCGCCCCGGCACCTTGGGCGAAATTGCCGGGATATTCGGCTATCACAAAGCCAACATCATCAACCTGCGCA
>JBDTUD010000072.1:0-3949 GCA_040007915.1 Sphingorhabdus sp. | reverse complement strand
TATACCTGCCGCTCAGGGGATGGATTCCCGCCTTCTCGGGAATGACGAAATGTGGGAAACGTCAAATTGGTCCGCGAATGTCAACACTGCCTAGCGCGCCAGACGAGCTTTAGCACCCCGTCTCTTTTCGATAGTTTGGCGTGCAACACTCATCGCTTCATCATGCGATACAGATGGGCTGTCGTCGGCCAGTGATGCGGTCACCTTTGCCCGTAGCCAAGCCTCATAAGCCTCGGCCTTCTCCGTGGTTTCAAATTCAGAAACAATAGGCGACTGCGCATTCATGCACTAAAGATACGAGGAAAGGGGTGAATTTCAAGTGTATAGTTTGCAACGCCCGCTCACCCGCCCGAATGATAAAAATCATACACTGCCTGCGCCACCGCAGCAGAAACCCCCGGCGCTCTGGCCAGATCTTCCAGACTCGCATCGCGTACTGACCTTGCCGTGCCGAAGTGCATGAGTAACGCCTTCTTGCGGGCGGGACCGATGCCAGGGACTTCGTCGAGCGGGCTAGCAGTTATTGCCTTGCTGCGCTTTGTACGATGTGCGCCGATGGCGTAGCGGTGCACTTCGTCGCGTAGCCGTTGCAAGTAGAACAGCACCGGGGCGTTTACAGGTAACGTGATTTCCCGCCCGTCAGGAAAGTGGAAGACTTCGCGGCCATCACGGCCATGATGCGGTCCCTTGGCGATGGCGATCAGGGGAACGTCCTCGATGCCGATTTCGTCCAGTGCGGCCTTGACTGCACTCATCTGCCCCTTGCCGCCGTCGATCAGGACGAGGTCAGGCCATTGACCGCCATCGCGGTCGGGGTCTTCTTCCAGCGCGCGTCCGAACCGTCGTAGCATCACCTCACGCATCATCGCGAAATCATCATCAGTCGCGGCCTGCTTAATATTAAACTTGCGATATTGCCCCTTGATGAAACCCTCCGGCCCCGCAACCACCATCGCGCCGAGCGCGTTGGTGCCCTGAATATGGCTGTTGTCATATATCTCGATCCGCTTTGGTGGTTCGGCCAGTTCGAACAGTTCGGCGACCTCCTGCAGCAGCTTGCCCTGCGTCGTGCTCTCCGCCAGTCGCCGGTCGAGCGCCTCCTCGGCATTGCGCGTAGCCTGCGCCACCAGTCGCACGCGATCACCGCGCTGCGGCACCAGAATCTCAATTTTGCGCTCGGCGCGTTCGGACAAGGCCTGTGCCAACAACGCGGCCTCGGGCAACTCACGGTCAAGCAGAATCAGCCGCGCTGGCGGGACGTCTTCGTAAAACTGCGCGAGGAAGCTGGTAAACACCTCATCCTCGCTAAACTCCGCAACATGGCCGGGAAAGAAGGCGCGATGCCCCCAATTCTGCCCGCCACGGATGAAGAACGCCTGTATGCCCATCACGCCGTTTCTGTGCGCGAGCGCAAAGATATCGGCGTCACCCACGCCCTGCGCATTGATCGCCTGTGACCCCTGAATGAAGGTCAACGCCTTCAACCGGTCCCGCAGCATCGCGGCGCGTTCGTAATCGAGCGCCGCCGCTGCCCCTTCCATCTCTTTGGCAAGCTTGGCCTGCACGCTTGACGATTTGCCATCGAGGAATGACTTGGCGTCGGCGACCAGCTCCCCATAAGCCGCATCGTTGATCCGGCCCACACACGGCGCGGAGCAGCGCTTGATCTGGTAAAGCAAACAGGGCCGGTCGCGGTTGTTGAAAAAACTGTCCGAACAACTTCTTAGCAAAAACAGCTTTTCGAGCGCATTGAGTGTCACGTTGACCGAACCCGCGCTGGCGAACGGGCCATAATATTGGCCCTTATGCCGCCTTGCGCCGCGATGCTTCTGGATGCGCGGGAACTGGTGGTCGGAACGCAGCAGAATGAAGGGAAAGCTTTTGTCGTCTCGCAGCAAGACGTTGTAGGCGGGGCGGTAGCGCTTGATCAGCTGCGCCTCCAGCAACAAGGCCTCGGCCTCGCTATTGGTCGTGACAATCGTCATTGACCGCGTTTGCGCAACCATACGCTTGAGGCGATTGGGCAACCGGTCGACCTGGGTGTAATTGCTCACCCGATTCTTGAGCGCCCGAGCCTTGCCAACGTAGAGGATATCGCCGCGCGCATCGTGCATGCGGTAGACCCCCGGCTTGGGCGGCAGGGTTTTCCAGACATTACGGATCGCGGCGACGCCCGCCTCCAGATCGGGCTGTTCGGAGCCACGCAGCGAATAGGTCGCCTTTTCCTCGTTGAAACGCGAGGCAGCGTTCGGTTGGTCGGGGCGGTCGGCTTTGGACATTCTGGGGCTGATGTAAGCGCGAGATGGCAGAAACGCCATAACCCTTCTCCCTTGACGGGAGAAGGATACGAAGCCTTATCGCTGCAAGCGATTAGGCGCAGTTGGATGAGGGTGAGCGAAGCAAAGCTTCGCGTGGATCCGATGGCACATAACCCCCTCTCCAAGACTTTCTAGGTAGCAAGCTACCAAGCCAAGTCTATCCTCTCCCGCAAGGGGAGAGGCGAAGCTTTTTAATTCAACGAAGAAATCGACTGATCGACCAATGAAGCATCCGCAGCAGCATCATGATGCACGGCAATCAATTGCGCGGCAGCAGCAGCAGAAACCGCAGCAGCCTTGGCACGCACATCGGCAATTGCTGTCCGTTCAGCAGCAGCGATCTTGTCTTCAGCGGCCTGGGCACGGCGTGCAATCAGGTTGGTCGCATCGGTCTTGGCCTGCGCAATGATCAGCTTGGCTTCCTCAACGGCAGCAGCCTTCATGTCGATAGCATCCTTGGCGGCGGCTTTGGCTTTCGCTTCATATTCCGCCTTGATCGCCTCAGCTTCAGCGCGAAGACGGGTTGCCTGGTCAAGATGCTCACGGATGCCCGCAATCTGCTTGTCGAGCGCACCAGCGATCATCGCAGGCACTTTCTTCCAGATAGCCAATGCGATAACGACCAGCATGGCCAACGCAACCAACATGGTGGCGTCAAAACCCAATGCCGACGGCACCGCATGTTCTTCGCCGCCATGTGCTTCGGTGGCAGCATGAGTCACGGGAACGGCGTCATCCTCAAGCATATCGAGCGCCTTTTCGGCCTCTTCGATTTTGCCGGTGGATGCAGCGGCGATGTCATGCCCAGCATGCGGATCCGCTTGCGTCGCTGCGCTGGTGGGTGCTGCTTCCTTAGCCATTGGCCAATACTGCCTTCACTGCCGATGCGGCCTGCGCCGCGCTTACTTTCGCGCCAGATATCTTGGCGACAATGTCGGCCGCCGCTTCGGCTGCGACACTTTCGATGCTCGCCATTGCCTTAATGCTGGCCATTGCCAGTTCCGTTTCAGCGGCAGCAGCTTTTGCCCCGATTTCAGCATCGGCCTTGGCCAGTTGCGCTTCTGAAGCTTTCGCAGCCTTCGCCTTGGCTTCGGCCGCTTTGGCCTGAGCCTCCGCACGAGCCGCCGCGATATCGGCGCTGCCGCCATCTTCCAGACTGTCCGCCTCTGCGCGGGCACGTTCGGCGGCCGCAAGGTCGTCCGCAATCTTGCGATCACGGACGTCAATGTTCGCTTCGATCTTCGGCAGCATGCCTTTGCCGATCGTAAAATAGATCAGGCCAAAGACAATCAGCAGCCAGAAGAACTGCGAAGCATAGGTTTCAAGAATCTGGGCAATTTGAGGCATGTTACTCGCTCGTCCTTATGAAGATTGAACCCCGGCGGATAGCCGGGGTGTAACCGTCAATTAGGCAACGAAGATCAAGATCATTGCGACAACGAACGCAAGCAGACCCAAAAGTTCAGCAGCCGCGAAGCCGATGAACAGGCGACCCTGCTGGCCGTCGGCAGCCGCAGGATTGCGCAGCGCGCCCTGCAAGAACGAACCGAACACGTTACCCACACCGCCAGCGGCAAGGCCGGCACCAATTGCTGCGAGACCGGCACCGATCAATTTTGCTGCTTCTGCGT
>JBDTUD010000071.1:0-4233 GCA_040007915.1 Sphingorhabdus sp. | reverse complement strand
TGGAATGGTGCAACGAGGTGTTGCAGACACGAAAGGAAATTCACATGACCCGCACCACATCCGCACCATCGACTGAACCCAAGCAGCCAGACTTTCACGGATGGCACGTCACCAACAAAGGCGAAAAAGGCTTTTGGACCAAAGTTGGAGCTGCATGGCCGCACAAAGACGGCAAAGGCCTCTCCCTTCAACTGGACGTCATGCCAATGAACGGGCGCATCGTCCTTCGCCAGCCTTCGATGAAGACCGATCACACTGCGGGCGCGTAAGCGCCCGCATAGGGGGCTTACCGACCAATGCGGCCTTAATCGGATTTCGAGTTACGCTTCATAGGAATGACTTTACCACCTTCGCGCATTTGGTCGAGATGATCGCTCCACCACTGCGCCATTCGCACCCGTTCGTCCCAATAATTGCCGCGATTATAGGCCCCGCGAACGGCGTTGCTGTCACCATGCGCCAGCGCACGCTCGATAGCATCAGGATGCCATTTCCCGCTTTCGTTGAGCATTGTTGAGGCCGTTGAACGGAGACCATGCGCGGTCACTTCCTCTTTGCTAAAACCCATACGCCGGAACGAGGCGTTGATCGTGTTTTCGCTCATCGGGCGCGCCGGGGAATACAGCGCGGGAAAAACATAACCTTTATTGTCACTCCACTCGCGTAGCTGCAAAAGCAGATCAACGACTTGGCGAGATAGCGGAACAACATGAATGCGCCGCGCTTTCATTTTACCCGCCGGAATTGTCCAGACGGCTTTGTCGAAATCAAATTCTTTCCATTCAGCATGACGGAGTTCGCCCGGACGCACATAGACATGCGGCGCAATTTGCAGGGCAAATTTGACGATCGGCGAGCATTCAAACTCATCGATGGCGCAAAGCAATTCGCCGAGCTTTTTCGGTTCGAGGATCGCCGCGTAGTGCCGAGCCTTTGGTGTCACCAGCGCACCGGCAAGGATGGCCGTCGGGTCAGCATTGCAGCGCCCCGTTGCGCACCATAGCGAAAAACGCGACTGGCAAAGGAGCGGCACTTCTTGGCTGTTTCATAATTGCCGCGCGCTTCAAGGCGTTTCAGCGGCGCAAGCATCATTTGCGGGTCAACTTCGTGGACGGGCATATTACCGATGGCTGGTTTGAGCAGATCGAGCAACCATCTTGCCTTAAGAAGCGTGGCCTCAGCCAAGCCCTGCCGCACCATTTTGGCCTCAATATATTCCTCTGCAATAGCCTCAAATGTGTTGTCTGCCCCCATTTTGGCAGCGATCTTTGCGCGTTTGCGTTCAAGCGCGGGGTCGTTACCGTCCGCGAGCTTCGCGCGCATTGCGTCGCGCATATGACGGGCTTTGGAGAGGCTGATTTCGGGCCAAGCTCCTAAAGCAATTCGCTTTTCTTTGCCGCCAATACGATACTTCACGCGCCACAACTTCGATCCGTTGGGGAAGATTTCGAGGTATAAACCCCGTTCATCCGCCTTTTTATAGGGGGTATCGACTCCCCGAAGGGCTCTGATTTCTGCGGCTTTCAGCGACATTTGGGGGCATGACATTTTGCATTTTGGGTGCAAAATAGGGGCCATGCCCCCAAATATGCCCCCAAAAGGTGTGAAACAGCATGGAACATAATGGCACTCCATAAGATGATTATGGACCATTTATGGCAGATTTCTGCGGGTTTCGCAATGTTTAAGTCTTTGTTCAAAAAGAACAAATGGTGCCCGGAAGAGGACTCGAACCTCCACGCCGTTACCAGCGCCAGCACCTGAAGCTGGTGCGTCTACCAATTCCGCCATCCGGGCACATGATGTCGTGGCAAAGCCGCAGCATCGGGTAGGCGCGTTTCTTTAGTTGGTGGGGCGGCGTTGTCAACACCGGGATTGGCGGCTTAAAGCGGCAGCGTAATCTCATGCATAATCCGGTCGGTTTCGGTCAGGACCTTGATGATCTTTTGATAGTGCATCACGTCCTCGAACGACAGCGCCCTGCCCTTGCGGTCCTTCAGCCATTTCTGTGCAGGCTGATACCCGCCGATGTGAAATTCCCACGCGATTTGCGGCACGCTGTCGAAATATTGGTCAGGGTTGATGTGGACGCGCCAACCGCCCCCTCTCCCCTTGCGGGAGAGGGCTGGGGTGGGGGGTCGGCGCGCGTCTGCGCGCCATTAATTTGTTGGATCGCTGAAGCTCCCGCCCCCTCACCCTCCGCGCCTGACGGCGCTCCTCCCTCTCCCGCGAGGGGAGAGGGGTTTTGAGCAAAAGCAGGCTTCACCACCACATTATCCCCCTCTCCCCGAAACGGATAAGGCGTCGCACCGATGGCGGCATCCTCCATCAGGTGCAGGCGGCGCAGTTGCCCGCCCTTGTCCGCAATATGCGCGAACACCTCTGGCGACGCCGGATAGGGAATGCGCGGGAAATCGATTTTCCAAAACTGCGCATAGGTCCGCCGGTAATCGGGCGAATGCAGCACGCCATAGATATAGTCGAACACCTTTAGCTCATCTGGCAGTTCGCTACTTAAATCCTCCCCGGAACGGGGAGGTGGCGGCGAAGCCGACGGAGGGGTTCCATCTATCGGCTTGTCGCTGCCTTCAATGTGGGACCCCTCCACCACTTCGTGGTCCCCCTCCCCTCCTGAGCGAGTCGAAGGGCGGGGAGGAATTAGCCCCGCCCGCTTTTTGATCTCGGCATAAATCCTGGGATCAAAATTGACACGGGCGGAGGTTTCGAGCGAGCCTTCGTCGGAGTAGAGGTAAAGGGGGAAGTAGTAACCGCGCTCTTTTGACCGGTTAGATACGTAGCTATCATCACCCATTCGGTCGCTCAAAAATACATTTGTCCAACTGTCATCAATAGCTTGACGGCAAACAGCAAGGGCAAGGTTTTTATCTTGTTGCATATGTCGCATGTAAGATTGTCGGCCCCAGTCTACCACTTCTGGCCGGTAGTAGATAAATCGAGAATCGAATGGTCGATATGCAACGGCCTTGATGTTCGAGGAAGCATCATGCGATCGCACAGCCAGCCTAGCAGCACCCAATTTCCACGCCCGTTTGTCGCTAGGACTTGGCGCTCTGGTTCCTGGGAAAAAATGCGCCCGTGTTTCATCGTCGCTATACGCATCGCTAGCAAATCGACTAATCTTCGACAAAAGCTCTGCGTCACTTATACTAACTGCTAGGCGGCGTGGACAAATTGGTTGACGCGTATCCGCTTGGTTGAACCGCCCCGGGTTTGCCGGAGGCTATTTTGGTTTAAGTTACGCGGCCATGGGGAGTTCGTCCAGCATGGCGTAATAGCGGGCTTCAGCTTCGGCGGGCGGGATGTTGCCGATGGGTTCCAGCAATCGCCGATTGTTGAACCAGTCGACCCATTCGAGGGTGGCGTATTCCACTGCTTCGAACGACCGCTATGACCCGCGTCTGTGGATCACTTCGGCTTTGTAGAGGCCGTTGATGGCAAGAGCGCAAAATATCTTCTTGGGATGGGGCTAAAACGGCATCCCGAGCATGGAGTTTGCAGGCGATCAAACAACTGGGAATATGCGCTCGATTGTTCAGCCCGTAACGGCAATTTCTATGCTGCTTATCGCGGCGAGGCTTATATTTCATACTGGCAAGGCGGAATTGGAAATATCGCAGATGGCTCCCAAGACCCTAACTGGCTTGGAATGCAAGATCTGACGAGCCGCGCGGGCTCAGTCACGATTGCGGAACTTGATATTCAATACAGCCTTGCCGACACCTAATTTGAATCGTCTCCGATAAAGCGTCCCACCTGCAAATTATTGTTCGTCTCAATAAGTCGGCACGACGCACATTGGCTGCTCCCCAAAATCCCCGCTATTCGCTTCAGTGCAATTAATTGCACAGAAACTGGGAAAATAATTCCCGGTTTTTGGCGTCGGGAATTTGGCCTCAAGTCAGGCGGAATAGCTGGACCTTGCAGCGGCCGAGTTACGGTCTATTGCGCCATAACGCCAAAATTCCCGGTATATTCCCGTAAAACCGGGTATTTCCAGGCTGAGACCGTATCGAGCAGGACTGCGTGCTGCGCCAACACCGATTTTTGTATAAATCAAACGTAGCACGACGGTTGCCAGTCGGCAGGTTTTCTCATATTTTCAAGAATTTTCTAATAGCCGCCTTCCACATTACCAATGTGGGAATGGAGCGACGCTCTAACAGGCTGCTGAAAAACTCGTGGCATTTTGATTATTGATGTGATTCACTTGCC
>JBDTUD010000070.1:0-4547 GCA_040007915.1 Sphingorhabdus sp. | reverse complement strand
GCCGAAGTCGTGACGCCCTATTTCCCCTCGTCAGGCACCGGCCAGATCAACGCCATCTTCCCATTGTAACAACGGGCAATGGCCGGTCGTCTATCAGGACGAACCGGCCATTGCCTGCACATTCCCTATTCAATCGGCTTCGGCAAAGGGCGCGTGCGGTTGCACGTTTCTGACATGGCGCTGCCGCAATGGCACCACCAGCATGGCGAAGCTGACCAGGAAACAACCGATGCAAACCCATTCGACCGCCGTGAACTGGCCATCTCCGATCAGGCGCGCCGACAGGATCGGTCCCCCGCCAAGGCCGATCATCTGCATCGCAATTGCAGCGCGCATCATCAGGCCGTCATGATCCAGTTCGTTGACCGCGCCCAGTATGAACGGCTGCACCATGTTCCAGAGGAAATTGAACCCGCACACCGCGATCAGGAAGGTCATAGAGGCAGGCTTGCCCAGCAGTAAGGCGATGCACGTCGCACCGCCCAACACGCCGACCACGAAAATCGGCAGGCGGCCGATACGTTCGGCCAGCACGATTGCGGCCAGTGCGCCACCAACTGCAACCACCTGGGAAATGAACAGGGCATTCGCCACGGTCTGTTCCTGCAGATCAGCGGCCATGCCGATCAGGAATAGGTTAGCCCAGGCAATGCCCTGCGCCAGATTGTAGATCAGCACCCCGGCCAGCGCGACAAGCAGGATCACCCGCGGTGATCGCGGTCCGGCATGAGGCTGATGTTCAGGCCCATGCCGTTCATCCGACGAGCGAGGCAAAAACGGCAACGTGACCAGCGACAACAGTGTCACGACCGCGAAAAACAGGAATATGCCCTTCAGGCCAACCGTAGCGAACAGCCACGGTGCCTGCCAGACGCCCAATGCACCATAGGCGAGCAGGACGACCAGATAGATGCCAAGGTTGAAGTCGGTCCTGCGGGTCAGTCCGACGAAGCTGAAGCTGAGGCTGATAATGCCACCTTCCCCCAGCCCCGTTACGAAGCGCGCCGTGCTAAGCCATCCTCCTTCGGTCGCCATTGCAGACGCGAAATTGCCTGCCGCCGCGACCATCAGAAACAGCATGGTCAGGTTGCGCCAGTCCAACAGGTTGCCGGTAAATGCCAGCACGACCGTCACCAGTGCGACGCCGGCCATTTCAATGCCCGCCAGATCGACGGCCTGCGCTTCGGTCAGGTGGAGCAGCGTGACGAAGCCCTGCACCAGCGCCGGCTGAACAATGAACGACAGGACGCCAATCGTCCCCAACAGAACAAAGCTGGCGATCGCCAGGGGATGGTCTGGATGGAACTTGCCCGATGCGGATCGGATCGCCTGATCTTGCATTGTGACGTTACCTCATGCTGCTGCGACAAGCGCATCAATGTTGGCTCACTTCAATATCGACGCAACCAAGAAAACACCGCCGCCCTTTGTTCAAAGGGCGGCGGCGAAATTCCTGTTACCAATTGATGCGCAATGTCGCTCCGTAAGTGGTGGGCGGCGCATAATACGCGGTCGTTCCCAAGATACCGAGGTTCAGCGTATAGGCCCGGAATTGCTGGTTGAAGATGTTCTTGCTCCACAACGAGAGGTCGAACATCCCGCTGGGATCCGTCCAACTGATCGATCCGTTGGTCACATTATAGGCGCTCTGGAGTGAGGATGCACCATTCGTGACTTCAAGGAACTGCTTGTCGTACCACGCACCATCAATCTGCACCGCGCCTTCGCCGCCAGCGACATCGAAATCATACCGCATGAGATAGTTCAGACTGAACTTTGGCGCATTGGGGAACTCGGCATTCGTGACGGTCGCATCGGGATAGGTGCACTGGAATGCACCGCCGATGTTCGTGCAGTATTGCGCGTCGGGTGCGCCGGGAAAGAATTCCGGACCGATCTGCTGGCCAGCGGCGCGGACCGTATCGACCTTCGATGTCTCCCAGGAGGCACCCAGCATCATGTTGAGGTGCCGGACTGGTGCCCAGGTGACTTCCAGCTCCGCGCCCGTTGCCCGCGCATCGCTGTTCGAAACTTGCGGTGTGCCACCGATGATGGCGAACGCCTGATAATCCTCATAGACATAGTGGAACAACGTGGCGTTCACGCGTAGCTTCTGATCAGCCGTGGAGAGCTTCGTACCCAGTTCGAAGCTGTGCAGCGTTTCGGGCTTGTGCTGGAACAGATCCGCCGTCACGGTCGGGCTGAGAGTCCAGTTGCCGCCCTTGATCCCGCGATTGTATGACGCGAAGAACAGCATATCGCTGTTCGGTTTGTAGTTGAGCGACACCCGCGCCGCATAGTCGCCGTGGCTGATCCGGTTTGCACCTGGCACCTGGCTCGAGAATGTCTCGTCCGTCGCCAGTGTCTGGTTCGCAAATCCAGTGTCGATCAGCGTCGATATGTAATCCATCGACTTGGTATCTTTGGAGTAGCGCAGACCCGCGATCAATGAGAACTTGTCCGTGAACTGGTACTCGCCCTGCCCAAAAACAGACCAGTTCTTCGAAACCAGATTGTACTCTTCAAGGACGCTGGGCGAATTGGCAGCGCCGTTGAGATCAAGCGCGGCACCGATGACCGGGGCGCCGACGGTGGTCATCGTACCCTTCGTGCGCATATCCAGGAAATAGGCGCCAACTTGCCATTTCAGCGGGCCAGAATCCCCGGAAAGGCGCAGTTCCTGCGAGAATTGGTCATATTTCGCGGTGGTACCGAAATCGATCACCTGGATGGGCAACCCGTCGCCGTCCTCAAGGTAGTCCTTTTTGAGGGTCGTAAAATTGGTAATGGAAGTCAGATCGACGCCGCCCAACTTCCAAGTGATGTTCGCCTGGCCGATGTGAACCTGGCGATCGAGGTGCCCCGGCGTGCCCGAGAAATTGTCATATGGCGAAGCCGGTGCCCCGGTAATTCCGTTGATGACGCCGCCGGGCCCATCGGTCAGACCTGCCGAATTGACATGGCAATAGCCATTGGCCTGAAACACGCAATTCTCGAATGAATAGGCACCTGTCGCGACGTCGCTATCGTTCGAATATTTATACCAGAGCTCGACCATGAGGTCGGGCGTGACATCGATCTGCGTCGTCGCGCGCAACGAAAAGGCGTTCTGGCCGCCAATATCCTGGCCGTCACCGAACAGGCCATTGCCCGGATCGGCATCGGCGGCCTTCATGTAGTTCCCGCCCATAGCGCGTCGCATCGACAGGCGCGCGCGCCAGCCGTCGGTGATGGCACCGCCCACCGCCCCTTCCAGCGAGCGCTGGTCAAAGCGGCCATAACTGCCTTCGACATAGCCGTTCAGTTCATTTTCCTTGGCCGGATGGCTGAGGTAATGGACGAGGCCGCCGGTAGCGTTGCGTCCAAACAACGTACCCTGTGGGCCACGCAGCACTTCCACGCGCTGGATGTCGAACAACTGGCCGCTGATACCGTTGATCGAGCCCATATAGGCATTGTCGGTATAGACCGCGACCGGCGCTTCGAGATAGTCGGTGAAATTGTTCTGCGAGATGCCGCGCAGGTTGAAGATGGTGACATTGGGCGACCATGCATTGATGTGCATGCCTGGAATTTGCTGTGTGATATCTGCTGTGTTGGAAATGCCCAGCCTTTTGAGCTGGTCGCCGGAAAAGGCCGAGATCGAGACCGGGACATCCCGCAAATTCTGGTCTCGTTTCTGCGCCGTAACCACGATGTCGCCAAAGATTTCATCGCCATTGTCGGCAGCTTCGGCGGGTGCCGGATCGGACGACGGAGCGGTGACATCCTGAGCAAACGCAGACTGGGCGCAAACCAGAAGTGCAAGAGCGGATCCCGACTTCAGTAATGCCTTTGACAGATTTTCCATGTCATTCCCCTTTATCTATTCAAAAAATCACGACGATCAATTTCTGCTGCACCCCTGCACAGTCATGCTCTCTCGCCGCACGGATGCCGCGTCTCGACATGATCCGGCCCTTCGCTTCGATCAGCACCGACCGGAATCCTCCGGCGACCAAAACAGAGTGAAGAGCAATCCGGCGGGATCAGCCGCCGGCAAGCCTTCATCAAGCATCGCGCCAATCACCTGTGAGGGACTCCATTCAGGCCACCTGTACCCGCATAATAACTTATCATGATAAATGGTCAACTGAAATATTATCGTGTTAAGTAGATGCCGGGAGCGGCGCTATCCAACGCCTGAGCGGTCAGCGACCGAGGCCGCTTCGGACGACAATGCGCCCTGTCCGGGCAGAATGGAGAAGAAGAATGACCATGGAACGGTTTGGAGGAAAGGTTGTGCTGATCACAGGCGGAGGCTCGGGTATCGGCAGCGCGACTGCGAAACGGATCACCGATGAAGGTGGTCGCGTCGTCCTGATCGGACGACGCGAAGCGCCCCTCAAGGCCGTCGCGGAGGCATGCCACGGCCTGGCCGTTGTCGGAGACACCACGCAATTGGCCGATATCGAACGCGCCGTGCATCGCGCCACCGAAGTATTCGGGGGCCTGGACATATTGGTGGTCAGTGCCGGGGTCGAACAGTTCGGATCGGTGGAGAGCGT
>JBDTUD010000069.1:0-5065 GCA_040007915.1 Sphingorhabdus sp. | reverse complement strand
GATATCCGGAAGAGGCAAAGAAGACCTTCGCCCGCAGCAATCCCATGCTGCGGCTCGGCGATCCCTGGGAAATTGCCGAGTCCTGCCTGTTCATCGGCTCTGACGCGTCAAGCTTCACCACCGGCGAAATCTTGCGCGTCGATGGCGGCGGGCAGCTGTGGGGTGAGCAATGGACGCAAGGTAAACCGGACTATTTCGTCGAATAACAGCACGCCGCATAAATCAAAAAACCTGCACTAATCACAACCCGTGGGACAGGATCAGTGCAGGTTGGTATAGGACGATAATCCAGGCAGGATCGGCCTGCCTGAACCACAAGGTCAAAGGATTATACTGATCTTGCCGTGCGGCTGAAGGCTATTCATGCCGAGGACGATCCGCTTGCTGCGAATGCGAATTTCGCCGTCCACTTCGGCCAGAGTGTAATAGATGTGACCGATGTAGGTATCGGTGTTGTGGTGCTTCGAACGATAGGTCGTGAAGCAGCAAACCACCCGTACACCATCTTCATCCGCCCCTTCTATCCGGACATTGTTGACGTTGTGGACAGTGGTCGAATGCGGAAACTCGGCATGGGCCGTCGGCTTTTTGAGCCGGGTCACGCGATGGTGCAGCCTCCGGTAATCGTCGGCGATGTAGAACAGCGAATTGTTCGGCTGCGCTTCGAGACCACCGCCGACGGTCGGAATTTCATAAACGGAGTCGGGCGTGAACAGCTCATACCACTCGTCAAGCCGCCATTGGTCGAGCAGCGCCGCTTCCCGGTAAAGAAAGTCCTCGTAGTCGGCGCGGCTGCGCGGTTGCACGGCTGAGCGAGCCAAGGTCAAGTCCTGTGCAGTCATCATTCCGCCTCCATCCGGCGATTCCATTCGCGCCAAAACGCCCGCATCTGCGCCTCATCATCCCCGCGTGGCGGATCGCGGTGCATCCCGCGCGAGATATCATTCCACGGCGCGAACTTGACTGCACCATAGCCGCGCTGGGCGGATTCGAGTGCCTCGACGTCGTCCGGTGTAGCAAAGCCGCCAGGTCCGAGGAACTCAAGGAAGTTGTTGAGACGACGATGCCGCGCTTCAGGTTCCTCACCGACCGGCGCCAGAGCCCACGACCGAACCGTCATGCGGTCTGGCGCGTCGGGGTAGAATGTGCGGACGGTGATGGCCATGATGTCGTTCATCACAAGATTGGGAAATACACCCATGTTGCGATCACGATCGGAGATCAGCAAAGCACGCTCTGGTCCGACGCGCTCATTAAGTTCGGCAATCATAGACTCTGCGTCTGTCTTGGCCTGCTCACCCCATGTCTGCAGGGGGCGGGCAATTGGCCGCCCCCAGGGAGCCTTGGTCTCGACCACCGCATGTCCGTTGCCAAGATCGCGCGCGCGGTTGATTTGATCCAGCGACTTGAGGTCGACCGCGTCTGGTCCGCCCAGTTCGTCCATCAGGTAGCCAAAATAGGTTTCATGCGTTTCGGAGGCATGGAACCCGTCATTGCTATTTTCGACCAGCAGTTTCCAGTTTGCCTTGATGCTGTATTCCTGCGTGCCACCAACGATTTCCATGCCATTCGGTGAATGGTCTGCAACGAGGTCGAGTATCTCAGCGGCCCCGGCAAGATATTCTGCAAGGGGCCCGATGTCTGCATCATAGCTGATGAAGAAAAAGTCCCGATAGGATTCCAGTCGCGGCACTCGCGCCAGATCGACCGCACCGTTGCAATCAAAGTCATCGGGATACGTGCCCGGACGGCTCTTGGTAGCGAACTTGCCGTTATTGTTGAACGCCCAGCCATGATAGAAGCACTTGAAGCTGATCGCGTTCCCGGTCGGCTCACGAACCACTTGTGCGCCGCGGTGCGGACAGACATTCAGGAACGCCTGATACTCGCCCTTGCGGCTGCGGTTGAAGATCAGTTCTCGCCCACCGACATAGCGCGTGAGGAAATCGTTGGGGTTCTTCAACTCCGAACCATGGCCAAGATAGAGCCATGACCGATCAAAAATGCGCTCTTTTTCTAGAGCGAGTACTTCAGGACTTGTGAATGCTTCCCGGTTGACCTTGAACGTCCCGGCTTGCTGGTCATCCCGTACCCACTGGCCGACTTTGCTGCCGGGCATTTCAACCGTTGCCATGCTATTCTCCCACGAGCCCCTTCAATGCCGGGCCGCATAGTGTAGCGGCGATTCGGAAGGCCTTGCTGCCCGATCTTAGTACAAATGTTTCACTTTTGCCAATCCCAAAAGATTGCGCGCAACGACTGCGCCCAGGCCATCATTTCTACCTGAACCCGCCCGACAACGCCTACGCAAGGGCGTCAAGCCGTGTGCACGGGCCAGTTGCGCATCAGCCAAACACTCGCGATCAACAGATATGCAGCAATTGCCCTGCGGCAATTGAAATTGCACCACGGATTTCTCACATTCAGTATCTTGAATAGGATCCACCGCGCATTGGCCTGTGCGCCCTCAATCGGCGAGACACCCCAGCGGATTGCCGGACAGCAGGATGACGTAATTAATGTGTCTGAATTTAGAACAGTCTGGCAAATTAAGGCGTAGATTACCTGTCGGCCAGAGCAAAATATGATCAACCGGCGCCGGGATGTGCCAAGAACGTGTTTGGAGTTGAATGCATGACAGAGCGACGTTTGGAAGGGAAAGTAGCCATCGTCACCGGTGCGGCTGGAGGAATGGGTCGCGGCTATGCCCTGCATCTGGCAAAGCTGGGGGCTGACATCGCCATTTTCGACAAGGACCTGGATGTCGGCAAGCGTTATGGCGAATATTCTGCTGATAGTGTCGCTCAGGAAATCCGTGATCTTGGCCGGCGCGTGACCGCCGTACAGGCGGACCTGTCGAACCGTGCCGAGGCCAAGGCCGCCGTTGAACAGGCGGCGCGTGAACTGGGTCCGATCGATATTCTTGTCAACAATGCCGGTGGATCGATCACGCCCGCCAATCGCAGCTTCGCCACTGTCGTTCCGGACGAAGACATTGAACTGCTGCTAGGCGCGAATTTCCTGAGCGCGGTTTATTGCTGCCAGGCGGCAGTGCCTTTGATGACCCGCCCGGGTGGCTCCATCATCAACGTGGTGACGTTCGGAGTATTTGCCAGCGATTCCACTGGCCAAGGCTCCGTCTACAGCGCGGCGAAGGCAGCGCTGCACACCTATACTCGCCATCTGGCGGTAGAGGTCGGGCCTTCCGGCATCCGGGCAAATTGCATTGCGCCAGGTCTGATCCTTACACCCCGCGTAGCGGCGGCGGCGGCGGAGCGCGGTCTGGGCACGAGCGACCAGACCAAGTCGATCCCGCTGCGCCGCTTTGGCACCGTGGACGATATGGTCGGCACAGTCGAGTTTCTGGCCAGTGACATGTCCAAGTACATTACTGGCGAATGCATATGTGTAACAGGCGGTTTGGGGCTCGTTGCCGTCTGATCAAGGTTTCACGCCCGACTGTTTGATGGGGCGCCAATATGGTGAAAGTTTAATTGTGGTTGAAGAACATTCCTTCATCGAAGTCGAACGGCGCGAGGGCTATGCCATCGTCACATTCAACCGACCTGATCACCTTAATGCGCTGGTCCCGGAATTGCTTTCGTCATTCGACAGGGTCATGCAGGAACTGGATTCCGATCCCGGCATCTCGGTGGTGATCCTCACCGGCAAAGGCAAGGCCTTTTGCATCGGCCTCGACGTTGCAGTTCTACAGGAAACCGGGCCCGAACCGTTTCTGCCTTTCAATCCCGCGCGGACGATTAGCCAATGGAACGGGCCCGTCATCGGGGCCATCAACGGTCTTGCAGTCACCGGAGGATTCGAGATCACGGTGGCTTGCGACATCATACTGGCTTCTGACGCGGCGACCTTCATCGACACGCATTCCCGCGTCGGTCTGCTCCCTGGCTGGGGACTGTCGGTTCGTCTGCAACGGGCAATCGGTATCTATCGGGCGAAAGAGCTTGAATTGACTGGTCGGCGGCTTCCCGCTGCCGAGGCGGCTGAATGGGGTTTGGTCAATCGGGTGGTCCCGGCGGCCGAACTTATCGACGTCGCCTGCGAAATGGCTCGCACTATCGTCACCGGCAAAACTGAACCGGGAGAGACGAAGTCACTGGTCGACCGGGTCAGCATGGTTCCCATAGCCGAAGGACTCGTCCTTGAGGAACAGATTGGCTTTGAACGGCAGGCCAGAAGCGGTCGCGACTTGTCGTTCGCCCATGCGGGGCAAGCGCGGTGAACGCCGCAGATGAACTCAGACGACGCCCACGCCAACCGGCACGTGTCAGCGCTTGAGATAGAAACCTTCATTAATTTCAACTGGAGAGTAGTAAAATGAGCTTAGAACAGAAATTCGTCGATGTTGACGGTGCCCGAATTGCCTATGTCGAAATCGGCACCGGCAAGCCCACAATCCTGCTGCAGGGCGGCGGCCCGGGTGCCAGCGGCATCAGCAACTATCGCCGCAATGTCGATGAACTTTCGGTCGGTCGTCGGCTGATCATTCCCGACCTGCCCGGCTATGGTGACAGTGAAGACAAGCTTGGCTTTGAGGATATGTACAAGGCACTCGGCAAGTTCCTCGTACACTTCATGGACGCGCTCGGCCTGGACAAGGTCGATTGCGTCGGCAATTCGATGGGCGGGATGACCACGATGGGCGCCCTTGTCATGGCACCCGAGCGCTTCAACAAGATTGTTCTGATGGGACCCGCTGGCTTTGTCCCGGCGTTCACGCCCCTGCCAACAGAAGGCATGCGCCGTATGGGTGCATGCATGACGGGCGAAGGCCCGACACGCGAGAAAATGCGCGGCGTCATCGAGTGCCTGGTCAACGACACTTCATTCATCACCGATGAACTGCTTGACGAACGTGTGGCAGCGGCGAAACGTCCGGGACGGTTCCAGCCTTTCGCCCGTCCGTTCGGCGAATTGTGGCGCGAAGATCTGCGTAGTCTCAAGCACGAGATTCTGCTGATCTGGGGCCGCGAAGATCGCGTCGTTCCACTCGATATCGCACCCGGCCTGATGCAAAGCTTCGACAATGCGGAACTCTACATCA
>JBDTUD010000068.1:0-5187 GCA_040007915.1 Sphingorhabdus sp. | reverse complement strand
CCAGCGATTCTGGAAGACAGAACAGCAAGAAAGGCAAAAGCAGGAGCGGCATCAGACCACCCAGCCAGAAACCGCTTTGCCACCCGAAGTCAGGCACCAGTAAGGCTGCCAGAGCTCCGGCGACGTTGCCCAGACTATAGCCTGTCATGCCCACGGCGATGAATGTCGCGCGGCGCTGCTTTGGCGTAAATTCGGAAATGAGCGCCACAGCCATGGGCAGGACACTTGCGAGAAAAAGGCCCGTTACCCCACGCAGTATCGCCATGATCAGGATTGATGGCGAAAATGCAGTTGCGATCGTGAGGACGCCGAACAATGCGAAAGTAATGACCAGCATTCGCTTGCGCCCGAAGAGATCGCCCAACGGGCTGACGAGGAAGGCACCCAACGCCAACCCGATCTGCTGAAGCAAGAACACAAGCGTCATGTGCGCCGGGGTTACGCCGAAATCCTGGGCAACTGCGGGCGCGATTTTGCCGACCATGAAAATATCGAAGCCGTCAATGAACATCACCAGAAAGCACAGTGCCAAGACCGTGGCATGAATGGGGCGCAGCTTTTGTTCGTCGACAAACGCCTGAATGTCGAAAGTCTTCGGCGTCATCTCTTCACCCCTCTCCCCTGCGTTAGACCTGGTGTATCGCTTTGGTCACGAGGCACGCGGCCAGCCCTTCAGGTCCGTCTTCCGCACCATGGCCACTTTCCTTCACGCCGCCAAAAGGGGCGTCAGAAGCCGCAAGACCGGTGGTGTTGATACCGACCATTCCGGCTTCCAGCGCATCGCCGATCAAATTCGCCTGTCGGGCATTCTCCGTAAATGCAAATGCGGCGAGGCCGAATGGCAGGCGATTGGCCTGCTCCACTGCATCCTCGAACGTTGTGAAACGAGAAGTGACGACGAGCGGGCCAAACGGTTCTTCATTCATGACGCGGGCCGTAAGTGGAACGTTGCTGAGAACGGTGGGGCGCCAAAAATAGCCGGGGCCGTCCAGCGCTTCTCCTCCAGTCAGAAGTGTTGCACCGCACTGCGTGGCATCCGCCACGAGTTCCGCTATCGAGTTTGGACGGCGGGAGTTGGCAAGCGGACCCATCTGGCTGTCCGGATTGAGCCCATTGCCAACCCGCAAGCCCTCGAAGCGCTTGGTGAAGGCAGCCACGAAGCGGTCGTGGATTGCATCCTGCACATAGAATCGTGTGGGCGAAACGCAGACCTGTCCGGCGTTGCGCGATTTGCCCACGGCCAGTGTTTCCACCGTCCGTTCAAGGTCGCAATCGTCAAAGATCACTACCGGCGCATGGCCGCCCAGTTCCATCGTTGTGCGCTTCATCGTGTCGGCGGCGAGCTTGAGCAGGTGTTTTCCGACAACGGTCGAACCGGTGAAGCTCAGCTTGCGGATCACGGGGCTGGCAAGGAGATGGCGCGAAACTTCGTCAGGCACGCCAAAGACCAGTTGCACGACATCGCCAGGACAGCCTGCGTCGATCAGCGCCTGCACGACCGCCATTGCCGATGCCGGCGTTTCTTCTGCAGGTTTCAGGATTACCGAACATCCCGCCGCAATGGGCGCGCCCAGCTTGCGTCCCGGATTGTGGATCGGAAAATTCCAGGGAGCAAATGCGGCCACAGGACCGACGGGTTCATGGACCACCAGTGAACGGGTTCCCGCAGGCCGAACCAACACGCGCCCATAGGTCCGACTGATTTCTTCCGCATAGAAATCGAACAGTGCGGCGCAGGCAAGTGTTTCAATGCGGGTTTCCGCAAGGGTCTTGCCTTCCTCCAGCGTCGCGATCGTAGCGATTTCTTCGCTACGCTCACGCAGCAGCCGGGCGGCGCCATGCAAGACGCGCGCCCGTTCACCCACCGGCGTCTTGCGCCAGTGGCGAAACCCACGCTCCGCCGCGTCCAGGGCCTGGTCGAGATCGGCCGTTTGCGCTAGGGGGAGTTCGCCCAGCGTGTCCCCATTTGCGGGATTGATTACGCGGTGGGTCCGGTCGGATCGCATGATCCATTCGCCGCCGATATACATGCCGAGGCGTGGGTAGGGCGCAGTCGTCGGGTTTGGCATTGTTAGCCTTCGCTGAAATTGAATGAAATGTCGGTCACGCCGCGAGCGGTGCCGCGTTGCCAGCAGGAGCCCAGTTGCCGTGCAGCCCCGGGCGGATACGGAAGGGGATGGCGATTGTCGCAATCGGACCCTTGGCCAGGGACATCGCATCGAACAGCAACAGCCGCGATGCCATCTCTGCGAGCCGGTTCTCGATGACTACAAGGTAACCATCGCCTTCCTCACTGGAACCGGGCCGGGGGATGAAGGCAGGCTCTTGAAGCGAACTGGCAGGGCCGATCCAATAGGTGTCAGTGTCCCTTGTTTCGAGGTCGATCCGGGCCAATGTGTTCATCATCATGCCTGTGGCACTGCGGACACCGGGCAATTCGACCGGCTTTGTCTGATCTTGCACCAACTGCCAGCCATAGCGGTTGCGCAGTCCGGCGAACCGATCGTCTATCCGAGGAAATTCGCCGACCAGGTCTGACAAACGCGTCATTGCGATGTCATCGCTGTTGGCCGCCATATCCACCGTCCAGCGTGTCATGCAGGCAGCCGCCGCCTGGGGATCGAAGGGCGAACCTTCCGTGTCGGGAAAGAAGGGAAACATGTTCCCCGCCGCCATCGGTACATCGAAATGCACGGCGGTGCCGACATTATGCGCATTCATGACGTGGCTGGCGAAGCAGGTTGGCGCACTGAACCAGCGAATATCCTCGGCCTGTCCGCGGCGCGGCAGGATGCCCAAGTGGACCGGACGCTTACGGTCGAACCCGAAATGGGGCAGGCCGGTTTCCAGCCGTTCCCACGAACCGACAATCGGCACGACATGGAAAACGACATAATCCTCTGTAAATCCAAAGTCATGCATCATGCAGTAATAGGGAATTTCGAACCACACTTCGTGGCATATCTTGCCCTCTGCATCGATTGCATAAAAGACCATATCGCGAGTGCACAGGCCCTTTGCGGCATAGCCAAACGCCAGCATCTCGCCCGTTCGAGCATCAATCTTGGGGTGGGCCGTAAATGTCTCGGACGTCATCTGCCCGCCAAAGTCATAGACGGGATCGATCGTTTCCAGGGTTTCCGGATCCATCCACACAGGCGGACTGTCTTCTTTGAGCGCCAGCAATTTGCCCGCATGCAGGACAACGTTGGTGTTGGCGGTGCTGCGGACCATGCCCTTGGCGCTGGCATCGTCGGTCAGTGGATTGCGGTACGCGCCGAACAAGGCGCGGCCCGCTTTGCGTTCAAGCGTGAATTTTTCCGTCCGCGCCCAGCGTTGCTGGAGCGAAACCTGCCCACCGCTGAAGCGGAAGCGGGTTATCATTCCGTCGCCGTTGAACCAGATATCGTCGCCAGCGAGAGGCGGGAATTGCGGATCCGGCGCTACCCGATAAAACGAACCGTCGATGGCAGGCGGCACTGCTCCATCGATAACGGGTAGATGGGCGACATCCGCCTCAACTCCAGAAGGCGCGAAATTGCCCATGAAATTGGGGGTCTTGGGAAAATCCATTGAACACCTCTCGCGATCCTGGAACCTTGCTGGACCATATTATATGATTAATCAAATAGATTCTTGATTGATCATGGTGCCGCTTGAGGGCAAGGGTTTTTGCCATTGGCTAACGTTCTCGGCTGCGGGTATATTTGCCATCAGATTTTTGAGACTAGCTTGTGAAGTCGCTATCGGCTTTCAGGCTGCCGCATCGGGACAGGAAATGCTGGAATCGCAAGGGCAGGCAGTTATGGATTTGGCAGAAATCGGCAGTTCCTCTGTCAACGATGGCAAAGCGGATGAAGCGCCATCAACATCGCAACTACCCGGCTGGACAGTGGACCAGCTCGACTACCCTACTTTTCGGGTTGGCTTGGTCGCCAAGATCATGGATCGGCTGACGATTCGCCAGCTGCTGGAACAAGATGCTTTAACCTATGCCGAATGGCGGGTTCTTGCCCGGATTGCTGCGATGCCTGACGGCGGGACCGCGGGCCAGGTTGCGGAACTGGCATGGGTGGATTGCGCGGAAGTGAGCAGGGCGATCGGCGCGCTGGAGCGCAAGGGCCTGCTTGCGCGGCGCAAGAACCCATCGGATCGCCGAACCTCGAGTGTGTTTTTGACCGATGCAGGCAAGGCGCAGTATTGCGAGACGCTGAACAGGCGCAGCAGCTTCCACGAACAATTGCTATCCGGCCTTTCACACGAAGAGCGTGCTACGCTGGATGACCTTCTGGGGCGCATCGGTACGGAACTGCAAGACATCCTGAAGAACGGTCCGGCTAAATGACGGTTTACAGCACCGCGTAATAGCGGAAGAGGGAATGATCCGGTTCGCTATCGGCATCGATCTGCGGCTTTCGTTTGCCTACGCCCACGATCACCGTCCGGTTAAGCCATTCATGCGGGCCATCTGGTGCCCGGAAGTATGGGGTACAGCGAAAATAGGGGGTGAGGGGTTCCTTGCCAGACCGGGCCAGCGGGCCGTGCACATACCCCAGATTGCGGATGTAGATCAGCGCTCCGTCGTCAGCTTCGATCATGTAGTGCGCGTTGAGTTCCACTACACTGTCAGCCCGCAGGACCGGCCAGTCCGCACCGCTATAATCGACCAGCCGACCGTTGAGCCTGGGGCCGCTGACCACGCAATCCTTGCCGATCGAGGTATAGCCGTGATCCGGCCCGCCGCTATGGATAGCGCCTGTTGACCAGCGCCGATCAAAATTGATGCGAATGTCGAACGCGTGCTCGAACTTAAGAGCCAGCGAAGGATCGTCTTGCACGGTTCAATTCTCCCAAAGTTGGCCGACACGTCGAGCTTGCAAAAGCGTGGGACATTTTATATGATTAATCAAGCAAGTTGCCGAAATCCGAATTTAGTGGGAGAGTCATGAATGATTGATTGGCAGCCTTTTACGCCGCAGCTTCGCTACGCATTTTCAATCGCGCTGACCTTGGGAAAACCCTATTGGCTGAAACCCACCACGATGGGGGCAACGCGCGCTGCTGTGTATGCGATGGACGGAACCATCGAAGGGCCCGGGATAAAGGGCAGGGTTGTACCGATGAGCGGCGGTGACTGGCCTCTACAGCGACCTGACGGCGTACTCGATTTCGACGCCCGCTACATGT
>JBDTUD010000067.1:0-5286 GCA_040007915.1 Sphingorhabdus sp. | reverse complement strand
GCATGGGACAAGGGGCCGGGCAAGGGCGCCGTTTTCAGCGATGTCTCCGATTTGTACTTGGCGGGAGAGGAGAAGCCATTTGCAACGGTGCGGAACGCGGCGTTCGGGCGGGCGGAAGGAGGTTTTGGCGGGCCCATCACAGGGCAGCCTGCGCCTCACCCGATCCCGCAACGCAGTCCTGATCGCACCGCGATTGTCCCGACATTGCGGCAGCAGGCATTGCTGTACCGTCAATCCGGAGACTTGAACCCCTTACATGTCGATCCGGTAGCGGCGCGGGCCGCCGGATTTCGCGAACCGATCCTTCATGGCCTTTGCACCTTCGGCATCTGCCAGTGCACCGTGCTTTCCGAATATTGCGACTTTGCACCGAATCGACTTAGGCACATCGCCGTGCGATTTGCCGGTATTGTCTATCCGGGCGAAACCTTGCGCGTCGACATGTGGCAGGATGGCCCCGTTATTTCATTTGAAGCGCACGTGCAGGAGCGGCAGCAGAAAGTTATCGGTAATGGCATGGCAGTGCTGGACTGATTCCCTGCATTGATGTCCGTTAAAGGGGAGCCAAGTGCCAAGCCATCACCAACATCGTCCTTTGCTGGGTCTGGCGTTGCGCGTTCTTGCCGCCATGCTAGTCGCCACGTTGTTCATGCTTGGTAAGCTGCTGGGGCAGCGCGGCGTGTCTCTAACCGAGACGCTGTTCTGGACACGGTCCATTACATTACCGATGTTGCTGAGCTGGTTATGGTGGCGTCGGAGCCTGCCGAGTCTTGCAACCAAACGGCTTGGGTCGCATGGATTCCGTGCCGCTTGCGGTATGGTCAGCATGGGCTTGAATTTCACCGCGGCGCGTATGCTGTCTTTGTCGGAATTCACCATTCTCAGTTTCACGGCACCCTTGTTCGCGGTTATCATCTCTGCGCTGTATTTGCGGGAACACGTGGGGATATGGCGCTGGGGGGCTGTCGTCTGCGGCTTCCTCGGAGTTGTTCTGATCGCCGGGCCCGGCGACACGGCCATCCCGCTGCTGGGCGGGGCTTGCGGGTTGCTGGCGGCGCTATCGATCGCTTTGATCAGCTTCCAGATTCGCGACTTGGGAAAGACTGAGGAGCCGATCTGTTCGGTCTTCTGGTATGCCGTCTTTGGCAGCGCCTTCATGGCTGTTACTCTGCCTTTCGTCGCGCATGGACATGATCCCGGCACCTGGGCCTTGTTGCTTCTTCTTGGTGTCGTCGGTGCAATCGGGCAATTGTTGCTCACGGCTTCGTTGCAGTACGGGGCCGTGGCAAGCGTAATGATTGTTGACACAACCCAGCTGCTTTGGGCCATTTTATATGGCCGCCTGGTGTGGAACGAGATGCCACCTTCGACGCTTTGGCTCGGTGCCCCGTTGGTGATCGCGGGTGGCCTGGTCATTGCATGGCGGGAATACCGTCTGTCGAAACGGAACGCTCGTTTCGGGCGCAAATTAACAGATGGGCGTTATGAACTGCGCGGCGAATGCGCCGAGACAGAAGCGCATTGCGCAGCGCCTGCCAATCCCGTTAGGTAAAACGGAAGAATAAGACTGCGCCCGCGGTTGAGTGAATTCACAATGCAGGGCGGCGAGGCAACCATCGGAGGCGGACAAAATGGCGGATGACGCAGGCACTGGCCCACTGGCCGGGGTAAAGGTGCTGGAAATCACTCAGATGGTGGCCGGTCCGCTTGCGGGAACTATGCTTGCCGATCTGGGTGCTTCGGTCATCAAGGTGGAAGGCCTGACTGGCGATCCCTTTCGCTATGTAAAGCCGCAGCACAAGGGCATGTGCTCGCACTTCTTTGCGGTGAATCGGCACAAGCGCAGCATTCGGCTCAATCTCAAGTCTGAGGAAGGCTGCGACATCGCCCGCTCGCTGGCTGCCGAGTGCGACGTCATGCTTGTGAACAGCCGCCCGTCGGCCATGAAGCGGCTAAAGCTTGATTATGAGCAACTGAAGCAAAGCAATCCCGGCCTCATCTATGTCATGATTACCGGCTTCGGCCCCGATGGCCCTTATGCTGATCGGCCTGCTTATGACCAGGTGATCCAGTCTTTGACCGGGGCAATGTCGCTGCAATCGCCCGAAGGGCCGCCGGCTCCGCTCCGTTCGATGTTCGTGGACAAATTTGCGGGCACGGCGGCCGTGAGCGCGGTGACTACGGCGCTTTACCACCGGGAGCGCAATGGAGGCAAAGGCCAGTTTATCTCCGTGCCGCTGATGAAATCTTTCGCATTCTTCAGTCTGGTCGATAATCTGCACAACCATTGTTTCGTCGAAGGGGATGAGCGCATGCCGGTCATCAATATTACCCGGCCGTTTCGGACATCCGACGGAACCTTCATGGGTTACTTTCAGACCAATGAGCAGTTCGCGCAGATTTGCCGAGTCTTTGGTGTAGAGCACTTGCTTGAGGACGAACGGTTCACCGATACCATCATGCGCGTTCAAAACTATGCGGCGCTTTGGCAAGAGCTCGAAAAGGGGTCGATCAAAATGACCTCCGACGAGTTGGAGGCCATTGCCATCAGCGAGGGCTTGCCGGTCGGCAAGGTCAAGACGGTCGATGAGTTTCTTGAAGACCCGCAGGCCCGGCATCTTGAATGCGTGAAGTCGTATGATACCGAAGAGTACGGCCCGGTCCGGGCCGCCGGCCATCCGGTCGACTTTTCCGAAACTCCCGCAAATGTGGGTGGGGTCGCGCCGAGGCCAGGTGAGCATACCGATGAAGTGCTGCGCGAACTCGGTTTCGATGCCGAACAAATCGAGGGTCTGCTTAAGGCGGGTGCCGCTCGTTAAATGAATTCCGGCGCTTGCCGATACGTGAAAGGATGACGCAAAATGGCTGAAATACTGGCACTTGGAATCAGTCATTATCCCATGCTGATTTGGCCCGATAAGAATATGGCCGGACTGTTGCAGCAGATGCTGAAAAATCCGAACCTGCCCGAGGAACTGAAGACGCCGGCTGGCTGGCCGGCTGCTATGCGTGAGGAGTGGGGGACCGATCAGGGCGAAGCAGCAGCGGCCCTGCATCGCCGGGAGATGCTGGACTGGACCCGCAAGGCACGCGAGGCGCTGGACGAGTTCAACCCCGATTTCGTTCTGATCTGGGGTGACGATCAGTATGAGAATTTCAAGGAGGACGTCGTTCCCCCGTACTGCGTCAACGCGCATCCTGAGTTCCGTTTCCACAACTTCCCCAACAACATCTGGGGCGAGCCGGTGGAGAAGGAATTCGTGCTGCCGGGCGTGCAGGCGGCGGCGAAGCATCTTGCCAGCGAACTCATCGCGGCAGGGTTTGACGCGGCCTATTCCTACAAACCGTTGCACCATGCGCTCGGTCATGCGTTCACGAATGCGATCTTCTACCTCGATTATGATCGCAAGGGCTTTAATTATCCGATCCTGCCAGTCTCGATCAATTGCTATGGCCGCCACGTCCTGTGCCAAAAAGGCGGACTTCCCAGCTTCACCAAAGAGCTTTCGGAAGCGGATCTCGACCCGCCGGCGCCGACGCCAAAGCGGCTGTTCGATCTGGGGGCGGAGACGGCGCGCATTCTGTCCGAATCGCCCTATCGGGTGGCGCTGATTGCCTCGTCCAGTTGGTCGCATGCGTTCCTGACCAAGAAAAACCACTATCTGTGGCCTGATATCCCTGCGGATCGTGCCCTGTACGAGGCGCTTGTGAAACAGGATTACGGATTTTGGCGGGATTATTCTTCAGCGGCCATTGAGGATAGTGGCCAACAGGAAGTTCTCAACTGGTCCTGCCTGGTCGGTGCATTGAGTGCGTTGGGTCGCGGTGAGCCGGATATCACGGGCTTCATGGAGACCTGGATTTTCAATTCCTGCAAGGCGTTTCTTGTTTCGAAGCCATGATGCAATCGACGCATCTGCGTTAGATGGCCATTGATTGACGATAGACGTCAACAAGGCTTGACTCGTTGGCCGCTTATGATTCAAATATAGAACAATTGTACTAGAGTCGTGATGGGTCGCCGAACTTCAACGGCGGCATCAACAGGCTTGGTAAAAGTGAAACCCAATTAATCGGGACCATGAGTGGCCCATCCGGGAGATGACATATGGACTTCAACCTGCCTGCCGAAGGCGATCCACGCCGCGTCGAAGTTCGTAGCTGGTTCGAACAAAATCCCAAGCCCAGCTATGAACAGCTGGCTGAGAAGGGCTATACCGTTCCGCACTGGCCAGCGCCATGGGGGCTTTCCGCCGATCCGGAAACGCAGCTGATCATCGAGGAAGAGATTAAGCGTGCGGGCATCATCCACCCGATGTCCGTCAATCCGATCGCAGTCAACCAGTGCGGCCAGTCGCTGCTGGTCTATGGCACGGAAGAGATGCGGCAGAAGTTCCTGCCAGACGCGCTGGCTTGCCGCGATTTTTGGACCATGTTGTTCTCGGAACCGTCCGGCGGATCTGATCTTGGCGCGCTGCGTACGCAGGCGCGAAGGGACGGCGACGATTACATCATCAACGGGCAGAAGATCTGGAATTCCCTCGCTCACGTCGCGCAGGTTGGCGTGGTGCTCGTTCGTACCGATCCGACCGTCCCGAAACATCGCGGACTTTCGCTATTCCTGATCGACATGAAAACGCCTGGAGTCGAGGTCCGGCCGATCCTCGACATGTCCGGCAACGCGCCGGAATATAACGAAGTCTTCTTGACGGATGTCAGGGTCCCCGCGAGCAACCGGGTCGGCGAGGAAGGCCAGGGCTGGCAGATCGTTATCGAACAATTGCAGACCGAGCGCATGAGCATGGCAAAGCCCGGTACGGTCTGGGGCCAGGGACCGACTGCCCGCGAACTGATCCATGGCCTCATCGAAACCGGCAAGATCAAGGATCCGTTGATCCGCGACGAGGCTGCAGGGCTCTACGCCGAGGGAGAATTGCTGCGGCTGCTCAGCGCTCGCAATCTCAGCAATCGGATCAACGGTACGCCAGCGGGGCTTGAGGCAAACCTGGGCAAGATGATCGCATCACCGCACGGCCAGCGCATGTCGACACTTGCCAAGCGTACCGAGGGCATAAGGGGAATGGTACGCGACGACGAGGAACTGCCGCTTCCCAAGCAGGACTATGGCCTGTGGGGAAGCTGGGATTATTCCTACTGGTTTGGACCCGCCGCAACGCTGGGCGTGGGTACACAAGAAGTGCTCAAGAACTCCATTTCCGAGCGAGTCCTTGGCCTGCCACGTGATATCGATCCGACAATGAAGATCCCGTACAACGAGATCGGTCG
>JBDTUD010000066.1:0-5410 GCA_040007915.1 Sphingorhabdus sp. | reverse complement strand
ATCATTGAACGGTTATGAAAACTGACCAAACGAGGTGTTGGCGGGCGCGGTGATCCATGTACGACCTGTTAAACGGCCTGTCGATTATCGAGGCATCAAGCTTCGTCGCTTCGCCGACTGCCGGTCTTTATATGGCGCAAATGGGAGCGGAGGTGATCCGTGTCGATCAAATCGGTGGCGGGCCTGACTTCCACCGATGGCCTGTCACCGACGCGAACGATTCGCTCTATTGGGAAAATCTTAACCGTGCCAAAAAATCGGTTGCGCTTGATTTGTCATCCCCGCGAGGCCGCGAATTGTTGCAGGAACTGGTGCGGGCCACAGGGCAGTTTCTGACGAATTTTCCGGTCGACGGCTTTTTGTCGCATGCGAAACTGGCAGAAGGGCGAGCTGATCTCGTAACCGTTCGGGTCATGGGTTGGGCGGACGGTTCACCTGCGCTCGATTATACCGTCAACAACGCGGTTGGCTATCCAATGATTACCGGTGCAGGTCCGGAACCAGTCAATCATGTGCTGCCAGCTTGGGATTTGCTTTCGGGAGGATATGCTGCGTTTGCAATGCTTGCTGCAATCCGGCGGCGAGAAAAAAGCGGCGAAGGTAGCGAAGTGCGAATTCCGCTGTCGGATGTCGCGATTGGCACGGTGGCCAATTTAGGCGGCGTTGCCGAAGTGCTTTATTCGGGCACCAACCGTCCCCGATTGGGCAACGCAGTTTACGGCTTGTTCGGGCGCGATTTTGTAACCGCCGACGGCGTCCGGACGATGGTCGTTGTTGTGACGCCCGGTCAATGGGCAAACCTTGTTTCGGCGCTTAAGCTGGAGGCCGCCATTGCTGCGCTAGAAGCCGAACGCGGTGTGAGTTTCGAAAAGGATGACGGCCTGCGCTTCACCCACCGTGATGCGCTGTATCCGCTATTCGAGGCGGCCATTGCGGCACGCGGCCATGCCGACCTTGCCGCAGCATTTGGTGCGCGCGGAATCGTGCATTCGGCATATCGCACAATGATGGATGCGGTGAATGATCCCGCGCTTGTCGCAAACAACGCTATTTTTGGTGCGGCAACAAATCCGTCTGGCTTTGCCTATCCCGCAGCAGGTAGTTTTGCGACTGTACCACAGATGGAGCGCGGCGCACCACAATCTGCGCCGGTCAACGGCGACAATAGCGAAGAGGTGCTGGCCGAGCGGTTAGGACTTTCATCAGGCCAGATTGCGGCATTGATCGACGCTGGAGTGGTAAAGCAGGTATGATCAATGCGATCGCTACCGCCGAACTTTATGCCGCCGCCGCTTGCGATGTAGTGCGGACACGGGTTGCAAACGCCTCGCTGGATACCGAACAGCATGCGGCGCACGGCTATGCTTGGATCGAAACAACTATTACCGCTCTGCGTGCGCTCCACGAATGGGGTGCGCGGCAAACGGGGGATGCCGAGGCGCTGATCGTTGCCATTGGCACTGGCGAAACGATGGCGCAATTGGCGGGCGGGCTTCCAATGGGGCAGAATGAATATATCCGCCCAGCCGATTTTGGGCTGGAGGACCATGTCCCTGCCCTGCTGGCTGAGGCGCGGGGCAACAATGCCGAAAACCGCGCAGCTCTGTGCGCATTGCTGCGCCACGGCGTGACGGTTTCAGAATCACTCGAAGATGAACTGCTCGATCAGGTGCGCGATCAGTATCGCCGTTTTACCGACGAACGCATTCTGCCCAACGCGCACGGATGGCATCTGGAGAACGCACTCATTCCCGATGAATTGATAATGGAGATGGCAGCACTTGGTACTTTCGGTGTGTGCATAGCGGAGGAATTTGGCGGGCTTGGTTTGGGTAAGCTGGCGATGTGCGTAGTCACCGAAGAGCTATCGCGCGGCTGGATCGGCACCGGCTCGCTCGGCACGCGCAGCGAGATTGCGGGCGAACTCATCATGCTTGGCGGGACAGAGGCGCAAAAGGCCCATTGGTTGCCCAAAATTGCAAGCGGAGAGGTGCTCCCGACCGCTGTTTTCACTGAGCCCGATACCGGGTCGGATATGGCGAGCCTGCAAACCCGCGCCGTGCAAAACGGAACTGGGTGGGAAATTACTGGTGCAAAAACGTGGATCACCCACGCTGCGCGTACCGACCTGATGACATTGATGGCGCGCACATTGCCAGACGCCAAAGGCTATGCCGGCCTATCGATGCTGCTTGTTCCCAAAGACCGCGGGACCGCAGACAACCCCTTTCCCGCAGACGGCATGACCGGCAGCGAGATCGAAGTGCTGGGTTATCGCGGGATGCGCGAATATACCCTGCAATTTGATGCAATGACTGCGCCGCCAGATGCTCTGCTAGGCGGCGAGGAAGGGCAAGGATTTAAACAGCTGATGCGTACATTCGAAGGCGCGCGCATACAGACGGCGGCCCGCGCGGTTGGTGTGGCTAGGCGTGCTTTCGAACTGGGGCTATCTTATGCGCTAGACCGCAAACAGTTTGGCAAACCGTTGATCGCTTTCCCTCGTGTGGCGGATAAGCTGGCGATGATGGCGACTGATATCGTGATGGCCCGCGAACTGACATATTTCGCCGCACGCGCCAAGGATTCGGGAAAACGATGCGACATCGAGGCAGGCATGGCCAAGCTGTTGGCTGCCCGAGTAGCTTGGGCAAACGCCGATGCAAGCCTACAAATTCACGGCGGCAATGGCTATGCTTTGGAATATGAAATCAGCCGAATTTTATGTGATGCCCGCATCCTCAATATCTTTGAAGGCGCTGCAGAAATTCAAGCGCAGGTGATCGCCAAAGGGCTGATTGGCGGACGCAACTAATGGCTATGTGGGACGCATGGATAGGCCGAAGCGAAACGTGCAACGACCGAATTGATGCAGAAGCTGTGCAGCGCTGGCTCGCGACATTGGACGGCGAACAACGTGATGGCGACAGCATACCGCAAGGTTTTCACTGGTGCTTATGCCTCCCCAAGGCCGCGACGGGGCGACTTGGTTTGGATGGCCATCCGCGCCGCGACGACAGTCCCGACAGCTTTTTGCCTCCCATCGCGCTTCCCCGCCGGATGTGGGCGTCAAGCGTGATTGAGTTTATGCGTCCGCTGACTGTCGGAAAATCTATTACCCGCACCTCGACCATCATCTCGATCACTGAAAAAACTGGTGGCTCTGGTGTGCTGGAGTTTGTCGATATCGCTCACGAAATCAGTTCTGAACAAATGCTCTGCCTGCGCGAAACGCAAAGTATCGTTTACCGCGCAGCCGCTGAAGCCGCTGAAGCCGCTGAAGCCGCTGAAGCCGACGCGCCGCTTACGCCGCCCGAACAGCCAGTCAAGCGGTTCGATCCGTCGGATTGGGATGCACATCATGTGCTGACACCCAACCAAGCTTTACTGTTTCGCTATTCGGCGATGACCTTCAACAGCCACCGCATACATTATGACTTGCCTTATGCCCGCGAAGTGGAGCATTTTCGCGGGCTCGTCGTGCACGGACCTCTGACCGCGACCTTGCTGCTCGAACTTGCACAGCGCACATTTGGCGACAACGCCCTCACCGCTTTCGCCTTTCGCGGCATGTCGCCAGCGATATGCGGCGAAGAATTGCACTGTGTTATGCGAAGCGCAGAGGCCGCCGTGGAGTTGGCAGCATTTGCGGCGGACGGCCGCCAGATTATGGCGGCGACCGCGACACGGAGATTGTCACTATGAGCGAACCCGACGACATCACCGAAATTCGCCGGTCGGTGCAGGCTTTATGTGCGGAATATCCTGGCGAATATTGGCGCGGCAAAGACCGTGACCGTGCCTATCCCGCCGAATTTGTCGATGCCCTTACCCGCGCCGGTTTTCTCGCCGCGCTGATCCCCGAAAGCTATGGCGGATCAGGACTCACGCTGGATGCCGCTGCGGTTATCATGGAAGAAATACAGGCGGCAGGCTGCAACGGGGCGTCTGCGCATGCCCAAATGTATATTATGAACACTCTGCTGAAACACGGTAATGACGCGCAAAAAGCCAAATACCTTCCCGGTATCGCCAGCGGCGATTTACGGCTACAGGCCTTTGGGGTTTCCGAACCAACGAGCGGCACCGACACGCTTAGCCTGCGCACCGTGGCTGTGCGCGATGGCGACGAATATGTCATCAACGGCCAGAAAATCTGGACAAGCCGCGCGGAATATTCTGACCTGATGCTGCTGCTGGCGCGAACGACGCCGCGTGACGACGTGAAAGGCAAAACCGAAGGCCTCTCGATCTTCCTCGTCGATATGCGGACTGTATTGGGTAACGGCATGACGATAAAACCCATCCGCACGATGATGAACCATTCAACCACCGAAGTGTTTTTTGACGAAATGCGCATTCCTGCCTCCGCGCTCATCGGTGAAGAGGGCAAAGGATTTCGCTACATACTTTCGGGCATGAACGCCGAGCGCATATTGATTGCCGCAGAATGCATCGGTGATGCAAAATGGTTTATTCAGAAGTCATCGGCCTATGCCAAAGAACGTGCCGTGTTTGGACGCCCGATCGGCCAGAACCAAGGGGTGCAGTTCCCCATCGCTCGGTGCTATGCCCAGATGCGCGCAGCCGAACTAATGGTTCATCATGCAGCGCACGTTTATGACGGTGGCGGTAATCCGGGTGCAGAGGCTAATATGGCAAAGATGCTAGCGTCCGAGGCAAGTTGGGCTGCCGCAGACATGTGCGTGCAGACGCATGGTGGATTTGGCTTTGCCGAGGAATATGATATCGAACGCAAGTTTCGCGAGGCGCGGCTTTACACCGTGGCACCGATTAGCACGAACATGATCCTGTCCTATCTGGCAGAGCATGTTCTTGGGTTGCCGCGAAGCTATTGAACAACGTGTCACCAGTAACTTACGCGCTCAAAAAATCACGCTTGATCTTCTTGGCGAGACTCCATTTGTGCACTTCGGTTGGGCCATCATAAATTCGGAAGGCCCGGATTTCGCGGAATACCTGCTCTACAATGGTTTCGCCAGTGACGCCCGTTCCGCCCATAACCTGAACGCAATTGTCGGCGATTTTCATCAAAGCCTCGCTGACCGCGACTTTGGCCATTGAACTTTCGGCGGTACCGAGCGATCCGCTGTCGAGGACACCGGCACACCAGTCGATCATCAACTCCGCCTGTTTTAACAGGATCATATTTTCCGCAAGCATAAAGCCGACGCCTTCATGGTCGATCAACAGCTTGCCAAATGCCTCCCGCTTACAGGCATAAGCAGTGGCAATTTCTTGGGCGCGAATACAGCTACCGAGCCATCGCATGCAATGTGAGAGCCGTGCCGGTGACAACCGGATTTGCGCATATTTGAAACCCTCGCCGCTATACCCCAACATATGGTCGGCAGGGACGCGCAAATTATCGATGGTCAGTTCGGCATGG
>JBDTUD010000065.1:0-5559 GCA_040007915.1 Sphingorhabdus sp. | reverse complement strand
GACCGGGAGTCCGCCCGCGACCGTGCGTTCGATCAGGACGCCGACATCCGGTTTCGCGTGAAGCATGACGTTGCGGTGTTCAATCGTCCGTTTCGGCAGGTGGCGGCAGACTATCTCCAGACGCAGCAGCGCCGTGCGGACACCGGCGAGGTTTCTCAAGACCGGGTGAAGAATCTAAGGAACGCCTTCAAGAAGGCGCTCGAAGATTATGTCGGCAGCACCCAGATTCACCTGATCGGTCAGGACAGTTGGGCGGGCTACCCGACGTGGCGGCGGGAAAATGGCAAAGGCCGCTTCCGCGAGCATATCAGCGATGCGACAATCCAGTTTGAGATGGGCGCGCTCAACGCGGTGATGAACTTTGCCATCACCAAGCGGCTTGTGCCTGCAAGCCACCGCTTTGAAGGCAGGCCAAAGCTCAAAACCATGCGCCGCGATGAATTCACCATCGAGGAATATCGCAAGCTGCACAGTGTCGGACGCAAATGGATCAGGGCGGCGACCACACCCCAAGGCACTTGGTATCGCACCATGTGCTACAATTTCATGCTCATCATGTGCAACACGGGGATGCGTCCGCCCGAGGCCAAGAACTTGCGCTGGCGTGACATCACGCTCGCCAAGGATCGGGACGGGCGTGAAATCGTCGTGATGTTCGTCCAGGGCAAAGGGAAATCGCGCAAGCTCGTGGCTCCCAAGAGTGTTGGCGAATATCTCGACCGCGTGCGCGATCTGTCCAAGGCCACTGCGCCTGATGATTCCGTGTTCACGATCATCAACGGGAAACCCGCCAAATATCTGTACAGCGACACCGTTCAGGCCTTGCTCGTAGAGGCGGGCCTGCGGATGGGGCCGAACGGCATCCCGCGTTCGACCTATTGTTTCCGGCACACCTATGCGACCTTCCGGCTTAGTGAGGGCGTGGACGTCTATATCTTGTCCGAACAAATGGGAACTTCGGTCAAAATGATTGAGAACCACTATGGCCATGTGAATACCATCAAGCACGCCGACCGCGTGTTGATGGGGACTGGCGGTTGGGAAGCGATGCACGCTGATATGGATGCGGAGGGCGATGCCGAAGAAGCCACCGCCAAAGCACGGCAGGCGGCAAAATCGAAGCAGTCGGTTCGCCCTGCCCACTTCAAACGCTGACTCCGCATCGCTGATGCCCTTGGGAGTCTTGCGTTTCCGCCGGTTTTCCGATGCGCCGCTGGCGCACTTAATCGGGATAACGGCCAAGCTGGCAAAGGAAATAGGTGCGCCGAGCCTCAAGCGCCCCTTTGCCCGCGTCTTCGCCGCGTTCGCTTCCGCTTCGCCGCTGGCGAACTGAAAGCGGATGGAACGCTAGTAGGCATCCTGACGACTGGGCCGTTCGCAAAGCTATGCTATGCTATGCAATTTGAACGATTTGGACCCCAGCCTTGTCCAATAGATCATAGAGTGTTGCTATTTTCGTGCGTTGCCCGCGTCGCGAGCAATATGTGAACACTACACGCTGTTTTGCCCGGGTGAACGCAACGAAAAAGCCGGCGGTTGCCTCGATTTGATCGCCGGAAAAGCTCCACCACGCGCCGTCGTCGAGGCCGACGAACATAACGGTGTGGTATTCCAGTCCTTTGCTTTTGTGGATTGTCATCAGTGGGATGGCATCGATACCTTCATAAATATCGAGGACGTCGTTCCAATCTGCTCCCTGTGCCGCGGATGCCTCCAGATGCGACGCTATCGCTTCGATAACCTTCTCTAGCCAGCCGCCCTGAGCATAGGCTGGATGCACGGCAAGGAGTCTTTCCGGTCCGATAAAGTCGACCAGCTTCTCGACAATTGCGAGGATATTCGAAGGTGAAGCGGGAGGTTTCGGATAGGCTGCGGCAAGCTGCAATGCATAGGCATCGAGTTCGCGTGCGAGCCTTGCTTGTGCGGCCTCATCATCAACGGAAATTCCGCGCAACAAGCATAGAGCGTCTTGGCACTCCGACCAATGCCGACCCGCACGCTTGGTCATGGCCAAACGCAGAAGCTTCACGACCAGCTGCGATGCGTCCTCCGTCAGGAGCTCCTGCAACATCATAGGGCCGACCGATCCGGCTTCGTTTCGAAGCGGAATACCGGCTGCCTCGAATGCGGGCCCAAGCACGGCTGCATAGTCGGTCGCTTTTTGCCGCACCAAGATGGCGAAATCGCGCGGACCAAGCCCGTGCGTTCTAATTTCACTCAAAACGAGGGCCGCAAGACGGTCGGCTTCGACCTCGGGCGTCGAGAAATCCCAGATTGCGCAACTATCGCCCGCGATTGTTCCTGTTGTTTTCGAAACCGGCTCGACGGCGTGCGCGTCGAGCGCCTGCGCCAATATATGCTGGATCCGTACCAAATCAGGCGATGATCGGTAATTATTGTAGAGCGGCGTGCGCTGCGCGCCAAAATCGGCATCGAAGGCCATGAACGGGTCGTCCATGGCCATCGCCCACCGCATGATTTGCTGTTTATTGTCGCCAACGGCTGTGATCACCGCATCGGTGCCCATGAATATGGTGCGCACCAGGTCGTATTGGATCTGGGTCGTGTCCTGAAATTCGTCCATAAACAGATGAGAATAGGTCAGCCTCAGCGCGTCGCGCGCCATCGGATTCACGCGCAATAGCAACTCCGCCAATCTCCCGATCATCGGGAAAGACAGAAGCGTCTTCTTCCCTTCGTGAAGGGAAGATTGCCAGAATCGATCCGCCGCCCATTCTCCGACCGTTGGAATTGGCCAACCGGCAACTGGCAATGGCTTGCCTACGAGCAGCGAGCGTTCGAATGTTTTGATCGAGATCGCCTGAAGATCGGCGTAGGTGCCGATCACTTCAGGGGGCGTCCCGACGTCCTGAAGCAGAAACCCGCGGTAAACCGTGTCGTTGGCGAACATGATTTCGTAATCGGGTCGAGGTCGCCATCGTTCAGGCAGCGCCTGACCAAACCGGTCGATGAGCCCTTTCGCGAAAGCATCGAATGTCATTGAATCGAGGCGGCCGGCATGACTTCGATGACATCGCTTACCGACCCGCGCGGCTAAGTTAGTCGCCGCGTCGCGCTTGAAGCTGATCGCCAAAATGCGCTGCGGAGGCGGGGATGTGCCGGTTTGCAAGAGGTAGGCCGCTCGTTGGGCGAGAAGCTCGGTTTTGCCAGCACCTGGGCCGGCAATCACCGAGCGGTTGGTTGTTGAACGCACCACATCTATTGCGTTGGCTTCTAGGGCATCGACACCGATCGGCGTCCATTGATCGGGGCGAACCCGCCTCGCCAATACCGCCATCGTCAGTCTCGCCGAAGGTTCTTGGCAACGTGTTGCAAAATTTCGGCGAACACCACCGGCATGTCGTCCCGCAGGGCCTTGCGCTTGATGTGTGTTAGCGCCGCTAGATGCGTTGCGGGCTTGCTCCGGGTGAGGAAGTGATAGCGGTATTCGGGTAGGAGAGCCGGATCGTCCTTGTATGCACCGGTATAGAGAGTCAGGCCCGGTCCCGCCGTGCCAAGGACAACTTCGGCGGCTTTGTCGACTGCCATTTTCGGCCCGCCCGCTGCGGGAATGATGGCTTCGTAAGCGTCAGGAAACGCCACAAGCATGGCCAAGTCGAGATCGAGCGGTACTGAAAAGAAAACACCGTGTGGCTTAAGCGAGGCGACCCAGGCCGTCAGATTCTTGAGTTCATCTGAATCCTGCCATGTGTGCATAGCCTCCAACTGGTCGTCGGGAAGCTGCGAACCATCTCCGAGCTTCAGCAGCTTTTCCTTCGAAACGCCAACGTCAATCAGATTTTTGATCGTCGTTTTGATGCGTCCGAACCCGCCGCCCGCGCGGCCAAGATCGAGGTCGAGCAGCGTCGCATAGGGGATGCCAAGGTCGCTGAGCAGTCGCCAGAAATGTTGTACATGTCGTCCACCCAAAGGCACGATCGCGACGAAGGCCGGATCGATCAGCAGGTCGAGCGCTTCCGCCAGCCGTGGCAGCACGATTCGCTCAGAATCGCCTTCGACTAGCAGTACAAAGCGCGCAAAATACAGTTCGGGATAAGCAAGCACAGCGCCACGAACGAATTTGGCCGCTTCGTTTGCGCCGGTCGGCAGTTTGATTTCCTTGATCGTGGAAATGCGCGTTGTCGGATCGCAACGGCAATAGCGCACCTCGCGCGGATCCACCCGGCTCAGAACAGCGGGAGAATGACTGGTCACGATCGCCTGCGCGCTGCCATCCTCCGTCAGAGATCGGACTTGGCGGATGATCCGCGCGAGGAAATAGGGCGAAAGGTGATTTTCAGGCTCTTCGAGCGCGAACAGAGTGAGCGCCGGAATACGCAACTGATCATCGAGGAAACCCTCGACGTCGCCCGCCACCACTTTGCGTTCGAGATCGAACACGGCCGCCGCTAGCGCGAAGTAGAACAGTGATTGCTGGCCATCACTCAGCGCATCCAGACCGCGTTCGTGTCCGTCCGGCCCCTGTTCGAAGATAACCGCAATTTTGTTGACCACCTCTTCGAACCGTCGGCTAACGAGGCTCAATCTCGGTTTGGTGTCAACGATCTCGTCATGGAGGTCCGACCACCGTTCCTGCAAGGCGTTTCCTATCGCAGCGATCGCCGCCTCGGCTTCGAATGCGGCGCTGAGGTTTTCGCTCGCTTCCTGAACAGCCTCTTCGGTTTCCGATGACCATTCGATGGCGCGAAGCAGACGCGCCGCCAGCGCACCTGTCGTCGCGCGGATCTGCGCCGCCGCGTCGCGGCTTGCTGGCGTGTAGTAAAGTTGGATGAGGCCGCGATCCGCTGCCAGGACGGAGTGGCATTTTTCTTCAGGTGGATCGCCATCAAGCGTATCGACCCAGAACAGATCTTGTGACACCTCGCCTTCGACGGTGCCGTCGTCCTCCCATCGCGCTTCGAGCCGCATTCGGCAAACCGGTCCCTCGCCTTCCCGCTCGATCTGCATGTGTCGGAATGACGGCGCGATCGTTTCCGGGGTTGCGGTGCCGTCGGCGAGTTCCGGCAGACCGATCAGCACATCAATGAACAAGTCCTTCACTTCACGATCTTCGGGATCGTCATCGGCGCCGATATGGAAATCCGAGCGCTGCACGGTGCGTTGCGCCCGCGTAACGCCGAATAGTTTGGCCAGTGCATGAAGCGTTGCAGTCTTGCCTGCCGCATTCGGTCCGACCACGGCGGTGATTTCCGAGGCGATCGGCACAGTAATCGCCTCAGTGCCAAAACAGCGGAAGCCGGAGATGGTGATGCTCTCAATTAGCACAAGAATCCCTTCAACTAAGCCGACGCAGGAAGGGGATCGGTGCCCTCGCTGAGGATAGCACGATAGCGCTGATAGCCGAAGACCCGGCCTCGTCGCCGCCCTATTTAAGCAATGTCTGATTTCCTTTATTAATCGAACTGCTAAAGTAAACACGCTTAAATAAGGTGACGAACTGTTATCGGCGCGCCTAGCGTAACGCACGAGACTGATTGCCGCGTTCGATATGAATGCTTCCGGCAGGCCTTCAAGCGAGTTTTTGGGTTTTAAGCAGGT
>JBDTUD010000064.1:0-6001 GCA_040007915.1 Sphingorhabdus sp. | reverse complement strand
AGTGGAATCAGTATCAGCGGCGCAATATGGAGCGCGACTATTACCAGATCTCGCTGCGTAGTGACCTTGATGTAACAGACAACGTCAAGTTGACTTCTCTTACCGCCTACCAACAAATCAAGAGCGATACAGAGCAGGATCTCGATGGCAGCGTCGCGGTATCGCTAGACTCCTTCAACGTTGGTAAGGTCACGTTCTTTTCACAGGAACTCCGTCTCTCCGGCACGAGCGATCGGCTCAACTGGATAGTCGGGGGTAATTTCGACCGGGTAACCCAGGATGAGACGAGTTATGTCGATCCTTTCACATTTCCTGCGGCTTTCTTGGCTCCCGGCCTAACACTCGGGCGCACTGGTGTCGTGCTGAAGCAGAAGGCAAACACCTATGCAGTTTTCGGCAATGCTGAATACGAAGTGTTACCCAGGCTGACCGTCCAGGCGGGCATCCGCTACACCAAGACGGACCGTCGGGCGACGTTATGTGGTCGCAATTTCGGGGGGGACACGGGCGAGACGAACTTAGTTACGGCTCTTACCGGTGTTCCGTTGACCTACGGCCAGTGCTTTCAGATCGACACTGCAATCTTCAGCCCGGTGGTCACACCCGAGGTGCGCGACTTGAATGAGAACAACACATCGTTCCGCCTCGGCATCAACTACAGCCTGCCAAGCCGCGGGCTGCTCTACGCCAACTTCAGCCGGGGCTACAAGTCAGGGATTTTTAGCACGGTGCTGGGGCTGAACACTAGTGCAAACGATCCAGCGGTCCAGGAGAAGGTCGATGCTTTTGAGGCCGGCTTCAAGATGCCGCTGTTCGATCGCAAACTGCAAGTCAACGGCGCGGGATTTCATTACCGGTATGCCAACAAGCAGATCCGTGGGAGTATTCCTGACCCGTTGTTCGGGTTGATCGAGAAACTGGTCAACATTCCTAGGTCGCGTGTTTGGGGTATTGAGGGCGAAATTGTTGTCCGTCCGATCGACGGACTTACCATCTCGGCATCAGGTGCCTATGTGAACTCTAAGGTTCTCGACAGTTCGCTGGTTCTGTTTAATTATCAAGGATATGGCGGCAGCTTTGGCGGTTCGCAGCTTCCCTACACACCCAAGTTTTCGGGAACGCTCGATGCCCAGTATACGTGGCCGGTTGCGCAATCGCTCGAGGCATTTGTTGGCGCTACCGGGCGGCGACAGAGCGTATCGAATTCGACCCTGGGCAATGCCACGCTGCTCAATTCAGATTTCGTCCTACCGGCATTTACGACCCTTGACCTGCGCGCCGGGATCAGTTCGGCCGACGGAAAGTGGAAGTTCTCCGTCTTCGGTCGGAACGTGACCAACGAAGTTATTAACACGCTGGTTTTCCAGTATGTCGACGGACGCTACGGCTATGTGGCGAAGCCAGTGACATATGGCGCGACAATTGCGGTTAGTTTCTGAGCTCGACTTTGTACGACCGTCCGTCGTCGAAACTGTTCGTCGTCCGCGCCTTTGGAATGATTCGCACAGCGGAAAAATAATGGTTTGCGCGAATTTTTGAACGGAGCGACCCAAAGCATTGGTCGCGCCAAAGGTTTGCCGCGCCCGCCTGTCGATTTCCGCAACATCTTCCGGTGCAATCGCTACCTCGTGCATCCCGCCAGCGTTCGATCGTCCGCAGGGTGCACGATGCTGGCCGCGGGTGCAAAATGAAGAATATGAAAAATGGAAGGATCTGACGTGTCGCTGAAACTGCTGATCGACGGCCAATTCTGCGTGGGCGCCAGCACCATAGACGTTATCAACCCGGCTACCGGGGAGTTGCTTGCGAAAGCGTCTTGCGCCGATGCCGCGCAGATGGATGCTGCTGTCGCCGCAGCCAAGCGCGCGATGCCGGCTTGGGCAGGCATAGGTGCCGATCGGCGCGCGGCTCTGCTGCACAAGCTGGCGGATGGCCTGGAGGCGCGGCACGACGAGTTCGCTCGACTGGTTGTGCAGGAACAAGGAAAGCCGCTGCCCTTCGCCATACAGGAGATCATGGCGTGCTCTGCGATGTTGCGCACGGTTTCCGGACTGTCGCTCGACGACGTTAGTCTGCGTAATGATCCGGAATGCTCAATCGTCGAACTGCGCAAGCCGCTCGGTGTGGTCGCCGCGATCGTGCCGTGGAATTTCCCCATGTTTTCGCTGATGGTCAAGCTGGCACCCGCCTTGGCGGCGGGCAACACGCTGGTGGCGAAGCCGGCACCAACCACGCCGCTGAGCGCATTGCTGTTCGGAGAGATTTGTCAATCAACTCTGCCGCCCGGCGTAGTGAACATCATTACCGATCGCAATGATTTGGGTGACCATCTGGCTTCCCATCCAGACGTGTCTAAAATCTCCTTTACGGGTTCAACCGCGACTGGGCGAAAGGTGATGGCAAGCGCTGCGCAGACCATCAAGCGCATCACGCTTGAACTGGGCGGCAACGACGCGGCCATCGTTCTTGACGACATGGATCCAAGCGATGCCGCGCGTGCTCTATTTGCAGGCGCAATGGTCAATAGTGGGCAGGTTTGCCTCGCCATCAAGCGTGCCTACGTACATGTATCGCAATACGATGCCATTTGCGCCGAACTCTCGCAGATCGCAGATGCCGCCATCGTGGACGATGGCTTTGCTCCGGGAGTCGAGCTTGGGCCCCTCCAAAATCGCTTACAGTTCGACAAGGTTATTGATCTAATCGAGTCGGCGCGACAGAGCGGAGAGATCATCGCTGGCGGCGAGGCCGTCGATCGCCCCGGCTATTTCATCCGGCCCACCATCGTCCGGGACGTTGGGGATGACGCGCGGATCGTGACGGAAGAGCAGTTCGGTCCCGTTCTGCCGGTGCTCAGCTATACCGACCTCGATGATGCGATCGCCCGGGCGAATTCGACGTGTTACGGCCTCGCCGCCACGGTCTGGGGCAAGGATCTGAAGCGAGCCACCGACGTCGCGCGGCGGATAGATGCCGGTACCGTGTGGGTCAACAAGCACATGGATATGCCGTTCGACGTGCCGGTTCGGGGCGCAAAACAGTCGGGCTTCGGTGCCGAATTTGGGTTGGAGGGCCTCAAGGAGTTTACTCAGGCTCAGATCATTAACACAAGTCCGGTATGTTGACAGGCAGGCAAGGATAGCGCGGCTCACCTGTTCCGTTTACTGATAGAAGATAGCTCAGCATGGCTGAGACCGGCTTGGTGAACAACAATACACCATTATCAGCCCGCGCAGGACAGATGTCCACGAGGGACGTCTAAACGGGAGCAGGGCGATCGGCGAAATCACTCCAGTGGGAATAAGCCAGTTTGCGATAGAGCACGACTACTGGCCTCAGGATTGCTTGCGTTTCGGCGTCGCCGAATTGATTGGCGACGGCTCCATATCAGCGTCGGTGCTTTGCGATCTTCCGCCGTGCGTATCCGAGTATCCTGCCCTGCCGTTCCACGTGGTGACGGTTCCGCTGGATGTGGAAGTGTACAAAGACTTCAAGTGGGATAACGGGAGCTTTTCGGGGCAGATGCGTCGCGGAGACATATCCGTGATCCCCGCCGGATCGCCAAGCCGCATAAGCTATGAGGGGCGTTATCGTGAATCGTTGAATCTGTTCATCTGCCCCGCGTTTCTGGACCAGATATTTCGGGAGCAGTTTCACGACCTCTCCTTGGACGCGCGTAAAATGGGCGGGGTGTTTCGGAACACCTGGCTTACCGAATTGGGGAGCCGCATTCGGAGCGAAATCGCGGGAGATCAACCAGGCAGACGCCTGATTGTGGAATCGCTTGCCCTCACCTTCGTAGTCACCTTGGCCAGGTTGATGTCCGGCAGTTCGGCCGAGCAGATCGAAATACGCAAGTCAGATCGGATAGCTCACCCGCACGTCAAACGGGCAATAGTATATATCCACTCGCACCTCGGCGAAGACATCAGCCTTTCCTCCCTCGCTGCCGCTTCAGGCTGCAATGTGGATCGTCTGAAGCACGCGTTCAAGGATCATGTGGGAGACCCGCCCTATCGTTATCTGCTGAGGATGCGGATTGAAAAGGCGCGCTTGTTACTCAATTCAAGCGACCATGAGATTTCCGACATCGCTCGCCTGTGTGGCTTCAACGATCAGTCACACCTAACCACGGCTTTCGCAAGGCACGTCGGGGTGACGCCGGCAAAATGGCGAATGGAATCCCGGAATCATTGAGCGAAACTGAATATACGCTGCCTAAAGCGGGCTCGGAGCCAACTTACCGGCGGCAGCCCTCATAGGGCCAGAACCATCACAAACATGGACGGGGATACGCACAAGAAATAATGCTCGGTTGCGCAGTCTTGGTTCCTGTTCGGTAGTCTGTTGAAGTGCGGGACGAAAACCGTGCCGATCCGCTTCTAGGCGATGACTTGAGCCCGACCTAACGTCACCAGAGCCGAGGTTCGTCCAGACAGACCATTGCTGCCATCGACTTCGTCATGGCGGTTCAGCGTTGATAAAAAAGTTTTAAAAGAAGGAGTGAGGGCCATGGAAGCAACTATCAGTGCCGACTACGTGATCGTTGGCGCGGGTTCCGCCGGATGCGTATTGGCTAACCGGCTCAGCGCCCGGCCAGGACAGCGGGTAGTGTTGCTGGAAGCGGGTCATGACGACCGTCCACTGCGCAAGCCGTCGCAGTTCATGTCCAATCTCAATATTCATATTCCGGCGGGTTGGGCAAAGCTGAATGGGGATCCGGCAGTCAACTGGAATTACCAGAGCCTGCCCGAACCCGGTGTCGGGGGACGGATCATTCAGGTGCCGCGCGGGAAAGTGCTGGGAGGCTCATCCTCGATAAACGGCCTCGTTTACGTGCGAGGTTTCCCGAGCGATTACGACACATGGCGCCAACTTGGCTGTACCGGTTGGGGGTGGAGCGACCTGCTTCCGATCTTCATGGGCATGGAGGATGCCGCCTTCGGTGATCCTTCGCTGCGTGGGCGTGGAGGGCCGATCAAGGTCACCAAGGTCGAAGATTACCTTTCGACGATCGACGACATGATCCAGGCCACGAGAGAAGCCGGATTTCCTGAAACCGACGACTATAACGGCTCGGCACAGGAAGGTGTCACGTACTGCCAGCAGAATTCAGCGACTGGCGTCAGGTTGTCGGCCGCTAGAGCCTATCTTCACCCAGTTGCGAGCCGCAAGAACCTGCGAGTCGAGACGGGGGCGCTGGTGACGCGCGTCATCATCGAAAATGGCAGGGCCACAGGCGTCGAATTCACGCGCAATGGCGAGATCGTGCGAGTAAATGCCAATGCCGAGGTGATCCTGTGCGGTGGGTCGATTAATTCGCCCGTCCTCCTGGAACGGTCCGGAATCGGAGACGGTCAGCGCCTGCAGGACTTGGGCATCCCGGTAGCGGCCGACCGTCGTGAGGTTGGAGAGAACCTTCAGGACCACTACCTGATGGCGGTTTCCGCGCGATTGAAGGACGGTACGCCATCTGTGAATGGAACTGCGGCGGGGTGGCCTCTTGTGAAATCTATCGCAAGATATCTATTGTCGCGAAAGGGCTTGCTCGCCAGTTCCTCCTGCACGATAAATGGATTTGTTCGTTCACGCCCCGATGTCGATATACCGGACATTCAGCTCATGGGGGCGGCGGCAACTGTCGACAGATATGCAACGGCCGCGAATAGCGCCATAATGCTTGACGAATTTCCCGGGCTTACGCTTGGAGGCTGGGTTCTTCGCCCCGAATCGCGCGGTTCGTGCCATGCCTCGGCGGCGGCACCGTCAGCCGCTCCCGCAATCCAGTTCAATTATTTGAGCACGCCTGCCGACGTGATCGACGCCGTCAACTTGCTTCGCGTCATCCACAAGGTGCTCCGCCAACCTTCGCTGGCTAGCCTGATGGAAAGTGAAAATCTACCCGCCTGGGATGCTCCCGACGATTTCGAAACGCTGGCGGCGATGTGTCGCGATATCGGCGGCAGCGGCGACCATCCCGTTGGAACCTGTCGCATGGGCG
>JBDTUD010000063.1:0-6351 GCA_040007915.1 Sphingorhabdus sp. | reverse complement strand
CACTTATCTAACTGGGTGTACGATTAGCGATTGCGGTGGCAGCGTTCATACGTTAATTGACGAATCATCAACTATTGAGTCGGTACGGAAACCGCTAGCCAATTTTGGGAGAAATGTCGTGAACATGGAAGACATGGTGATCATTAGCGTCGACGATCATGCTATCGAGCCACCCGAAGCTTTCATCCGGCACTATCCCGAAGGCAAAAAGGATCAGGCCCCGCGCATTGTCAGCGAAGATGGCAAGGACGTTTGGCAGTGGAATGGCCAGCGATTTCCCACAATAGGGCTGAACGCCGTGGTTGGCCGCCCGCGTAATGAATATGGCATGGAGCCGACCACTTTCGACCAACTCCGCCCGGGTACTTTTGATCCCAAGCTGCGAGTTGATGACATGAATGCCAACGGCGTGCTCGCTAGTCTCAACTTCCCAACCATGCCAGGCTTTGCTGGCGGCGCATTGGTAAGCATGGCGCAGAAGGACCCGGCGGCATCGTTGCTTGCAGTAAGAGCATGGAATGACTGGCACGTGCAGGAATGGTGCGCGGCAGCACCGGGCCGGTTCATCCCGATGTGCCTGATCCCGAGCTGGGACATGAATGAGACGCTCAAGGAAATGAAGCGGATGAGCGACCTGGGCGTCCACGCCGTATCGTTTTCAGACAACCCTTCGTACAACGGTCAACCAAGCATTCACAACGAATATTGGGAACCGTTCTGGAAAGCTTGCAGCGACTATAAAATGGTCATCAACTGCCATATTGGCACTGGCGCGCAGGCCATGCATCCCAGCAGCGAAAGCCCGATTGACGCGTGGATCACCGCGATGCCGATCTCAATTGCCAACTCGGCGGCCGACTGGACTTTTGCGAGCTTCTGGAAGCGATATCCTGAACTACGCATGGCTCTGTCAGAGGGCGGGATCGGCTGGATCCCTTACTTCCTCGAGCGCGCCGACTTCACCTACGCGCACCATAACGAGTGGACTTTCAGCGACTTTGGCAAAGAGCGCCCGTCCGACGTTTTCAAGCGCCACATCATCTGCTGCTTTATCGACGATCAATTCGGGATTAAAAATCTCGACTATATGAATGAGGACATGGTCGCCTATGAATGCGATTATCCGCATTCAGATACGGTCTGGCCGAACGTGCCCGAATATCTTTGGGCGTCGGTAAACGGCATGCCCAAGGAAAAAATCGATAAGATCACCCACCTCAATGTGATGCGCGAATACAGCTTTGATGCCTTCGCGCTCAACGGCGGGCGCGACAAGTGCACAGTGAGTCACCTGCGCGAACTGGGCAAGGACGTCGATGTGAGCCCGCGTCACAATCTTGGTGGGCTCAAGACGGATAGCATGGATCTGGTCGGTCAGGCGCGCCGGGCAGTGACGTCCGGCGATATCCAACGAATGTTTGCATCCGCGTAAAGCCATACTTCGGGAGAGATAACATGATCAATCTGGTTCGTAACTCATGGTTCGCCAAATGCACTCGACGGTAGCCTTAGCCCCCGCCGACGCTCCGGAGGTTCCGTCGCACGTCCCGCCCGAGTTGGTGCTCGATACCAGGTTCGCCGATGGACAAGTGGCAAACGATTTGGCCGATCCCTATTCAGAGACCGATGTGCTGCGAGATCCGTCGTTCCCGCGTATCCATTATTACCCCTGGCCGACAGGGGGCAACCAGCACGGTGCATGGGTAGTGACACGGTATGAGGACATCCGCCGTGTCTATGAAGACAACGACCTGTTTTCGACCGAGGGCGTGGCTCAGTTCCAGATGCTTGCTGGTGAAACTTGGCCGTCGATCCCGTTGGGGATCGATCCGCCCGATCATGCCAGATACCGGCGTTTCCTCAATCCATGGTTCACGCCAATTGCGATGCGTGATATGGAGCCTAAGATCCGTGCGGTCATCGGCGAAATGATCGGCAGCTTTGCGGCCAAGGGCGAAGTCGATATCGCCTACGATTTTGGGCGGGTGTTTCCGGTCAAAGTGTTCCTGAACCTTATGGGAATGCCGTTTTCGATGTTTGACCAGTTCCTCGCCTGGGAATGGGACATCCTGCACGAGCCGGAGATAGCGACCAAATCGGCAGCAGTGCGCGGCATCGTTGACTATTTGCGCGCTTTCATAGCAGAAAAGCAGGCTGCGCCAGACCAATCGCTGGGGAGCTATATTGCCAATGGCGAGATCGACGGCAAACCGCTCAATCCCGAAGAAGTGATCGGTATGACATGGTTCCTGTGGCTTGGCGGGCTCGATACCATTGCTTCCACGGTCAGCCAGATGTTTCGACGCTTGGCTATGGATCAAAACTTGCAGGCCCGCATCCGTGACAATCCGGCAATTATCAGCACTGCGGTGGAGGAGTTCCTGCGGGTCCAACCGTTAGTCAATTCTTCACGCAAGGTAAGGCGTGATTTCACCTGGCACGGGGTGGACATCAAGGCTGGTGACTGGGTCTCGGCATTCATCACGTCTGGCAATTTCGATCCCGAACAGTTCGGTTGTCCGCGTATTTTCGATCCTGAGCGCCCCGCAAACCGGCACTACACCCTGTCGGGCGGCGTTCATTTGTGCCTCGGCGCGCATCTTGCCAGGCGCGAGCTTCGGGTTTTACTCGACGAATGGTTTAAGCGGGTGCCACACACATTCAAGATCAAGCCCGGCACAGATACAACCATGACCCCGGGCCTGCTTTCGATCCGCAACTTGCCTATCGTCTGGGACGTAACTTAGGGATTTCTGCATGACCTTTCTGAAACACCCCGGTTGCATTTACGTTGGCGGCGAATGGGAGCCGACGAGCGCGACCGAAGCCGTGATCAATCCAGCCGACGAAAGCCTGTTGATTGACGCCCCGGTGGGCAGTGTCGCGCAAGTCGAAGCCGCAATTGCGGCGGCTCGCACCGCCTTCGATTACGGCGATTGGCCGCGCTTACCAATGATGCAGCGGCAAGCCATGATGATCCGCTTTCTCGATGCGATTGACGCCCGCCGGGACGAGATTGTGGCGATGATCGTCGCCGAAGCGGGCGCAACCCAAATGCTCGCCGGGTTCCTCCAATACGGCATCCCCATGAAGCACGCTCGCCGCACTGTTGAGGTGGCCAGCCGTCCGGCGATCACCCCTCTTCCCTTCGAACTGACGCCGAATGCACAAGGCACTACGACACTCGGCACTGCCGTCGTCAGCCGTGAACCGGTGGGAGTGGTGGCCGCAATCTCACCCTATAACTTCCCGTTCTTCCTGAACCTTGGCAAGGTTGTGCCAGCGTTAGTGGTTGGCTGCACCGTTGTTCTTAAACCGTCGCCCTATACGCCAATGGAAGCGTTGATTCTGGGCGAAATCGCCGACGAAATTGGCTTGCCTAAGGGCGTGTTCTCTGTCGTGACAGGCGATATCGAGGCGAGCCGTTTGCTGACCAGCGACAAGCGCATCGACCTGGTCCACTTCACCGGGTCGGACAAGGTTGGTGAGCTGATCCAGGCGCAGGGCGCGCCCACCCTCAAGCGGATCGTGATGGAACTGGGCGGCAAGTCGGCGCTGATCGTGCGGGCCGATGCCAACGTCCAGGAAGCGGCGATGGCGGCGCTGGGCGGGTTCACCGTGCATTGCGGTCAGGGCTGCGGGCTGACGACGCGGCACCTCGTGCATAATTCAGTTCGCCCGCAATTCGTCGCCACGCTCCAGGCAATGATCAGCCATATGAAAATCGGCAACCCGGCCGATCCCACAGTCAACTATGGCCCGCTGATCCGCGAAGTCGCGCGCGAACGGACCGAGCGTTATGTTGCCATCGCGCAAGACGAAGGCGCGACGCTGGTTGCTGGCGGAAAGCGACCAGAAGGCTTCGACAAAGGCTTCTTCTTCGAACCAACGCTGTTCGACAATGTCCGCAATGACAGCCGTTTGGCTCAGGAGGAAGTGTTCGGCCCAATTGGTGCGGTGATCGGATTTGACGATGACGATGAGGCAATTGCCCTCGCCAATGCGAGCGACTTTGGCCTGTCGGGTGCGATCTGTTCAGCGGATGCGGGCAAGGCGTTCGAAATGGCGCTGAGCATTCGCACCGGCGGTGTCTCAATCAACGGCGGCGGCGGGACGATGTTGTCCGACGCCCCGTTCGGCGGGATCAAGCGCTCGGGCTATGGCCGCGAATATGGCGAGGACGGTCTCAACGAATTCACCTACCAAAAGGTAATCAGCTTCCACGCCGCTTGAAGGGGCAAGAAATGACCAAGGTAATGCAGGGCGTGCGCATGCTCGAAGTGGCACAGTTCACTTTTGTGCCGGCCGCTGGCGCGGTGCTGACCGACTGGGGCGCAGACGTCATCAAGATCGAGCATCCGGTGCGCGGTGATGCTCAGCGCGGGATCAAGGAGCTACAGCGGCTCGCGGTCAATCCGCAGCGCAGCGCATTGATGCAGCACCCCAATCGCGGCAAGCGCAGCGTCGGGATCGACGTGTCGACCCCTGAAGGCCAGGAACTGCTTTATGAGATCGCCAAGACCTGCGACATATTTTTGACCAACTACCTGCCCTCGGCTCGGCAAAAGCTGAAGATCGATCTCGAACACATTCGCGCTGCCAACCCCAACATCATCTATGTGCGGGGGTCGGCCTATGGCGAGAGGGGACCAGAGCGCGATAAGGGCGGGTTCGATTCAACAGCCTATTGGGCGCGCGGCGGGTCAGCCGTGCTGGTTACACCAAAGGAGCTTGAAGGGCCGTTGACTCAACCTGGACCGGCTTACGGCGACACAATCGGGGGCATGAATATCGCGGGCGGGATTGCTGCAGCGTTGTTCCACCGCGAGCGTACCGGCGAGGCAACCGAGGTCGACGTGTCGTTGCTCTCATCCGGGATCTGGGCGACAGCCTGCAGCATCGACGTGTGCATGGAACTAAAGGCCGACCCGTTCGCCAACTCCATGCCTGGCAAGGATGTGGTCGGGACCAACCCGTTCATGGGCGTGTTCAAGACGTCTGACGGCGGGTTCATAAATCTGACGGTGCTTTCACCCTCGCTGCTCATCGACGATACGTTCAGACATTTGGGCATTCCCGATTGCGCCACGGATCCTCGGTTTTCAACAATCGAACAGCTTTGGGAAAATTCGCTGGCGGCGTTCCATGAAGTTAAGAAGGCGATGGCTGCACAGCCGTTTGCCTATTGGCTCGAACGGCTCAAGACGATGAAAGGGCAGTGGGCCGCCTACCAATCGCCTGCTGACATCGAAGCAGACGAACAGGTCCAGGCCAACGGTTTGATTTTTGAGGTCGAGAGTACTGATGGTGGGCCGCCGATCAAGCTGGTGGCCAACCCGGTCCAGTTCAACCAGCAACCCGCCACCAACACGCGCGCGCCAGAAGCGTCGGAACATACCGAATTATTCCTCATGGAGCTCGGGCTTGAATGGGATCGGATTGAGGTGCTCAAGGCCAAAGGAGCCATTGCCTGAAGGCCTACTTTGGCCAGGTGAATCGCAGTTGGATGCTGCGCCAACATATCGATTAGAACTAGAATCATTTATTGGGAGAAATAGCATGGCATCAGACATATTGGGATACGCGGGCAAACGGGTGGTCGTGATGGGTTGCTTCTCCGGTACGGGCGAAGCCTGCGCGCGCCAGTTGGTAGAACTTGGTGCTGAGGTTCATGGCGCTGATATCAAGCCGAGCCCGGTTGCAGGCCTCACCTCGTTCACAACCGTCGATCTCAAGGACCCTGTCTCGATCGCTGCCGGCGTTGCGAGCATTGGCGGCGAGATGGATGCGCTGTTCAATGTGTCCGGCTTGCCGCAGACCTTCCCCGGCGAAGATGTTGTCACGGTCAACTTTCTAGGCCTCCGGCTGTGGACCGAGACCTGGGTCCCAAAGCTTCGTTCGGGCGGCGCAATCGTTACCGTCTCTTCGCTTGCGGGGATGGGTTACCTGACGCGTCAGCCGCTTCTGAAAAAGTTCATGGACTTGACTGATTTCGCGGAAGCCCGTGCCTGGTATAGTGCCAACGTCGAAGAAGCAGGCGATCCCTACACTTTGTCAAAAGAGGCAATCAACACCTGGACGCAGCAGCTGGGTCCAAAGCTGATGGAGCGTAACATCCGTATCAATTGCACGATGCCTAGCCCAATCGACACCCCGATGCTCGGCGAGTTCCGCAAGGTTGCTGGTGACGCCGTGCTCGGTGCTTTTGCCAAAGCCAAAGGCCGGTTTTCCTCACCACTTGAACAGGCGCTTCCGCTGATCCTGCTCAATAGCGATGCGGCGAGCTTTGTGAGCGGCACGTGCTTGGCTGTTGACGCTGGCTTGGCCGGGGGGCTTGCGACCGGAGTGCTC
>JBDTUD010000062.1:0-6367 GCA_040007915.1 Sphingorhabdus sp. | reverse complement strand
TACCTGCCGTGACCGAGCCGCCGTCCATGACCGCGCGCAGCGAGGACAGACCCTCCAGCGTGGTGCCGGGGCGGTTGCCCTCGTCGCGGTTCAGGGTGACTTCTTCCTCGCCGATGACTGCGCCGACCTTATCCTTGAGCAGCCGGGTAACTGTGACCGGCACGAACTCGGCATCGAGGCGCCCGGCGTCCTGTGCGGCGGCGATGCGCTGCTGGCTGAGCAGCGAGTATTCGTCCTGCGCATCTCGACCGACGCCATAGCGGGCGGCAACGGTTTCCGCCGTCTGGATCATGCTGTCGTAGATGCCCGGGACATTAGCCTTGAGCCACGGGTTCTCCAGCCGGTCGGTGCGGGTGCCCGGCAGGGCGAGCGAGCAGCTGTCGAGCCCGCCTGCGATGTAGACATCGCCTTCGCCCGCGATGATCCGCTGCGCGGCGAGCGCAATGGTGTTGAGGCCCGAAGCGCACTTGCGATCAAGCGCGAAGCCCGGGACCGAGATCGGCAGGCCGGCGCGCAAGGCAGCCATGCGGGCGACATTGCCGCCCTGCGGGCCTTCCAGCCGGGCCGCGCCGAGTAGCACATCCTCGACCTCAGGGCCTTCCAGCCCGGCACGACGCACCGCCTCGCGGATCACGAGCGCGGCGAACAGCGAGGTGGTGCCGTGGCGGGTGTAGCCCAGCACGATCCGCGCCCTGAGAGCCAAGGCCTGCGCCGTCTTCCGGCGACTAGTGTCCCGAATCCGAAGTTCCCTAGTTCTAAATTTTAGCTCGGAGGGACTTCGGATTCGATAAGGACACTAGCAAATATATGATTCTAGTGTGGTTTATGGATTTGAAATTCGATCCGGCGCTAAAATTTTGATCTAGCGAATTTCAAATCCACCACACTAGCCAGCGATTCCAGTGCAGTGCGATCCGACGCCTTCAGTTCTACAATCGCCAAACGCAACTTGCTCATCCACCATCTCCCTCGCAGAAAATGGCGTTCGCGCGCAATTGAGTCTAAATCATAGCGAACTTCAGATTCAGGACACTAGGGGTTCTTATGTTTCCGACATTTGCCTCTGCCCTCTCCGAAAGGGATGCAAATGTCGGAAACGAACCACTAGGTCCGGGCAGGGGAGCGCGGCGCTTACCAAGCGGGTGGGAGCGAAGATAGCAGCCACGCGGGCCGATATCGCCAGAGCGAAGGCGCAGGCTTTCTGATCGCGAGTGCGATCATGAGGCTCATGGCGCAGCTAAGCCTTCCCGGTCGGGAGGGAGAAGGGGTATGTTCGTACTATACACGAGCGCTGCATCAGGAGAGTTTCATGGCGACCGCCCCCACCTTCCGTCCGACATCGGTCTATTCCGGGCCGATCTTCGACTGTGACAGCCACATCCATGAGCGCGACTACGACTTCATGAAGGAATACCTGCCCGCCGAACTGCACGCCCAGTGGCTGCCAGCGCGCAAGGTCGGGCTGGATGGCCGCTTTGGCCTGCACATCGGTGATCGCATGGTCGAGAACGCTGAATCGAACGCTGAGGGCCTCGTCCCGCCGCCCGGCAAGCTCAAGGAATGGCTGCAGGCGATGAAGGAGGGCAAGTCCAACGTCGAAGGTTGGCAGCAGCCGACCGAGGACATGATGGACCCGGCCGAGCGGCTGAAGAAGCTGGACGAGTTCGGGGTGGAAGGCTGCATCCTGTTCGTCGGCGAATTCGTCTCGACCTTTGGCTACTATCCGCAGGACGCCACGGGCAACAAGATCCTTCACGCCTATAACGAATACGTCCACAGCCAGTGGGGTTTTGCCTACGAGAACCGCATCTTCACGACCGGCCTGCTCAGCCTGTGGGATCTGGAATCCTCGATTGCCGAGGCGAAGTGGCTGGTGGAGCGCGGTGTGCGTGTGGTCTGCATGCCGATGGGTCCGGCGGGTGGCAAGTCGCCGGCCGATCCCTATTTCGACCCAGTGTGGCAGATCCTAAACGATAACAAGGTGGCGGTGACCTACCATGTTTCCGAAGCCAACTTCATGCATCCGCTGATCCGTGAGTTTGGCGAGACACCGCTGCAATCGCGCCGTACGGGACAGACCGCATGGCAGTGGATGTTCTGCTATTCGGAACTGCCGGTGCAGATCACGCTGGCCAACATGATCTATCACAACTTTTTCGCACGCTTCCCCGACATCCACATTGGCAGTGTCGAAAATGGAGCCAATTGGGTGCCGAGCTTCCTTGAAAAGATGGACAAGATGCGCGGCATGGCAAAGAATGGCTTCTGGCCCTGTGGCCAGTTGTCCGAGCGGCCGAGCAAGATTTTCAAGCGCAACTGCTTCGTCGTCGCCTATCCCGAGGATGACGTGAAGAACATCGTCGACAAGATCGGCACTTCGGAATGCATCCTGATGGGTTCGGACTATCCGCATGCCGAAGGCGTGCCCGAACCGCGCGACTTCTATGACGAGGCTCTGACGGAGCTGCAGGCCAACGACGTGCGCGCGATCATGTACGACAACGGCAAGCGGTTCATGCGCGCCTGATCTGAAATCGACCAAATGATATGGGACCGGCCTCACTCTGCGGGACGTGGCTGGTCCCTGCTTTTTGTGGCACACGCAGGCCACGCCTCCGAGCATGAGCAGGAACAGTCCGATGAGCGAAACGATTTTGCTGGATACGCCTGAAGAGGGCGTGCGCCGGATCACCCTCAACCGACCAGACGTACTCAATGCCTTCACCTGGGAGATGTACGAGGCCCTGCTCGATGCGCTGGCCGATATCCGATCCGACCCGTCCGCCCGAGTGGCGATCCTGACCGCGACCGGGCGGGGCTTCTGCGCCGGACATGATCTCAAGAATGCCGGCCCGTCGCCCTATCACCGCGAAGGCATGGGCAAGGCTTATGGCAATCGCCACAGCCTGCAGGGGTTGGGGCAGATTCCGATCGCGATGCGCAATCTGCCGCAGCCGATCATCTGCGCGGTAAACGGTACGGTGGCCGGCGTCGGCTACACACTTGTGCTGGCCTCGGACATGACCGTCGCGGTGCGCTCGGCCCGGTTCATCAATACAATCCATAACGCAGCCACCGGGGCAGAGCTGGGCCTGTCGTACATGCTGTCGCGCGCGGTGGGCAGCCAGCGGGCGGCGGAACTGCTGCTGACAGCGCGACCTGTGTTTGCCGAGGAAGCTGAGCGGATCGGCCTCATCCTGCGCGCGGTCGATGAGGACAAGCTGATGGACGAGGCGCTGGCGATTGCGCGCGGGGTCATGGTCAACGTTCCGATGGGCATCTGGCTGACCAAGCAATCACTGTGGCTGAACCAGTCGGCAGGCAGCCTGGAGGCGGCAATCGAACTGGAGAACCGCGCCGTAGCGATCGCGCAGGCGACCGAGGACGCCAAGGAAAAGCGCGCGGCGTTCTGGGAGAAGCGAACGCCCCGGTTTACGATGGAGTGACTGAAGCGCTATTGCCGCATTACTGACAAGTACTTGCTGTGCTTGCGCAGCAAGGCGTAGCTGTCCAAGAAAAAATATGCTCTATATTTTAGGTGGCGCTCCAGCTTGGTCAACGCACAAGTAACTTTGCGTCTCCGTCAAATGAAAGCATTGGCCGGCCAATCATATCGTATGTGCAATGGGTCAATGACTCGCCCTTGACCCCGTATTCACTTTGTCTAAATCCTGTGGTCGCAATCCAGCCGGAATTTATCTCGGGCGGCAATGCGCAAAAACCGAATCCTGGGGAGGAATAAACATGAAATATCGGCTTCTGGCCGGCACCGCTATCTGTTGTGCCGTTATCATTCCAGCAACTTCTGCAGTTGCGCAGACCGTCAATCCAGAGCCTGCTATCGCGCAGGAAATCATCGTTACCGCCACCCGGCGTGAAACGACACTGCAAGCAACCCCGCTTGCGGTTTCGGCGGTCTCCGCTGACACGTTGACCGCGCGTGGCATCAACGGACTGGGCGACCTTTCGAACGGGGTCATCCCCGGCATGCAGCTTGCACAGTTTTCCGGCACGCCCTCCATCCTGGCGATCTCGGCCCGCGGCATCGGTATTTCCGATCCGACGCAGGGCACCCAGGAACTGGTAGTGCCGATCTACATTGACGGGGTGCCACTTGGCCGCGCCCAGGGCCTCGGCCTTGAGCTGATCGATCCGGAGCGTGTTGAATTTCTGCGCGGCCCACAAGGTCAGTTGTTCGGACGCAATGCCGAAGGCGGCGCCGTTCAGTTCGTATCGCGTCGGCCGACCGGCAAGTTCGGCGCCAGCGCGAGCGCGGAGTTCGGCAGCTTCAACCTCAATCACCAGAGACTTCGCGTCGATCTGCCCGAATTCGCCAACATCCGCCTGCAGTTCGCACTCACGCATAACCAGCACGACGGCTATACGAAGAACGGCCCCAAGGGCATTTACAGCAACCAGACTGATTATGGCCTGCTCGATTCGTTCGGCTTCCGCATCGCCGCTGAATGGAATCCCAGTGACCGGGTCCGGGTCAACTATGCCTACGACAATTCGGACACGACCGACTCGCAGCCCTACCTGCACTGGGTCCCGGTCGACATCGTCGGTCGCACGGCGTTCTCGCCGCAGCCAGCAGGATTTAATTACCGGCGTCAGACCAATAGCCCGATCTTCAACGAGCCGTTCAAGACCAAGTCGAACGGCCATGCGCTGACCGCCCAGTTCGAAGCGTCAGAACAGATTACGCTGAAGTCGATCTCGTCCTATCGCGAGGCGAGCCGTCACGGGTCGAGCACACTCGGCGATTCACTGGTTGTGGGCGGTTCGTCCAGGGGTATCGTCAACGCCAACGCCCGCGAGGACGTGGACCAGTCGCAGTACTACCAGGAAGTCCAGGCGATCGGCAGTTGGGATCACTTCGATCTGACTGTGGGCGGGACATATTTCCACGAAAACGTCATCGACGAGCGGCGCAGCTACATTACCGGCGCGGGCCTGACGGCAGGCGCGCTGGGGATCAGCCCGGCGTCGCTTGTTAATTGCGTGGGCCTTGAGCGGTGCATGTCCGCCCACAGCGAGCAGAATGCCTCGTCGGACTCCTACGGGGTCTATGCGCAGGCGACCTATACCCCGCCGATCCTTGACGAAAAGCTCGAGCTGACAGCAGGTATCCGTTATTCGGACGACAAGAAGGTCGCCAACCGGACTTATATCGCGCCTCCGGCCCTGCCGCCTTATACCGAAACCCAGCCTAGCGGCGTGCTGCCGCCTTCGACCTTGTTCAAGGCCAAGCGGTGGGACCCGGCGTTCACGGCCAAGTACAGCTTCACGTCTGACGTGAACGTCTATGTCCGCTACGCCACCGCCTATCGTGCTGGCGGCGCCAACGTCCGCTCGTCCAACTTCCGGCCTTATGGTGCAGAAGAGGTGACCAGTTGGGAAGCGGGGATCAAGTCACGCCTGTTCGACCGCCGCTTGACCCTGAACATCGCGGCCTTCAGCAATCGCATTTCCGGCGCGCAGCTGTCCGTTCAGGAAGCGCCGACCACCAACCCGTCGCTGACCAACACGGTCAACCTTCCCACGACCTATCGGGCCAAGGGTATCGAGGTGGAAACGACCCTGAACGTTGCGCCCGGGCTGAACCTGACCGGCAGCTATTCGTACCTCGATACGCCAGCGTATACCGATATTGCCAATCCGCTGGCTGTCGGCTCGCCGCTGACGCGGTTCTACGGGGTGCAGAGTCCGAAGCACTCCGGCAACGTCGGGCTTGACTTCAAGTCCCCGGATCTGGGCTTCGGCAACTTTGCCTTGCATGCCGACTACTCGTTCTCCTCGCCTTACTGGGCGACCCCCGGCGGCCTGCTGGTGGCCTCGCTTGGACCGACATATTCACGGCCCACAGCCAAGACCAACATGATGAATGGTCGGATTTCGCTACAGAACATCGCACTGGGCAACACCACCGCCGAGCTGGCGGTGTGGGGCAAGAACCTGCTTGACGATACCAACTATATCTACGGGTTCGATGGAGCGGCTTCGGGCGCAGGGTTTGCAGCCTTTATCAACCCGCCACGCACTTTTGGCGTCGAACTGCGCGTGAACTTCTAAGCGCACGGGCGTTCTGAGAAAAAGAGGGGTGGCGCACCAAGCGTCACCTCTTTTTTTTGTGCCTCCAGGGCGTAGCGGAGCGGGGCGTCTGGCAGTCGCCACCTTGGTATTAGCTAGTTCGGGAGGTACAAATCACGCCTTCGAGGCGTCTCCATCGCCCGGATCGCACATCCGATACTTTAGACCGGTGGGCGATCGGGGGTGCCTAACCGGCGTCGTTGGCATCATACAGGCACAGATAAAAATGGAGAGAACATGACCGAGCAAGTCCAACATCCCGCCACCATGTTCG
>JBDTUD010000061.1:0-6497 GCA_040007915.1 Sphingorhabdus sp. | reverse complement strand
GCGTCAGGCTGCCTTCGACCACGACGGCGTGCTCGTTGAACGGATAGGTCATCCGGAACGATCCTTTGACCGCCGCAAAATAGCCGCAGGATAGCGGCGCATCCGGGGTGCCGAAGATCATCTTGCCAAAGCAGCGGCCGTCGCCGTCAACAATTTCCGACCCCAGATCGGCAACGGTGCCCCAACTATCGAGCTCGGGGGCATTGCCGTGATGAATGGCGAACATGTTTGTTACTCCTGTTGTGCCGACCGATCACCGGCGGCCGTTGAAAAATCCGGAAAGCTGGTGCCAGCTCTTGGCTGCGGACACCATGCCGCGACGGAAGCTGTCCTTGCCGAGCACGCGAATATGCGGGATCGAACTCATCAAGTCGTAGCGCGCCGAGCCTTCGCTCATGCCTTCGGCCAGCACCTTGCAGACGATGTGCGAAGGCGTGACGCCAAAGCCGGAATAGCCCTGAACATAGAAAGCATTCGGCCTGCCGGACAGCGTGCCAATCTGCGGGAACAGGTTGGCGCTGCACGCCATCGGTCCGCCCCAAGCATAGTCGATCTTTACCTGTTCAAGATAGGGGAAGGTCTTGAGCATCAGCTCGCGGGTCCACGCAGCGATGTCGCGCGGCAGATATTCGAGATATTGCGTCGAGGAACCATAGAGCAGCCGGTTTTCCGCCGTCACCCGGTAATAATCGAGCACCGGGCGGATATCGCTGTAAGCACCGCGGATCGGGCTGATCTTGTGGATCAGTTCTTCGGACAGCGGCTCAGTTGCGATCTGATAGGCATAGGTATTGATCGTCTTGCCATAAATTTCCGGTTCAAGCCCGGCTAGAAAGCTGTCGCAGGCCCAGAGCAGCTTGGATGCCCGCACGCTGCCAGCGTTGGTCCGCACAGTGATGCGGTCGCCATATTCAACCTTGGTGACAGGGCTATTTTCAAAAATTCGCGCGCCATGGCCGACCAGCGCCTTGGCCTCGCCCAGCAGCAGGTTGAGCGAGTGGACATGGCCGCCGCCCATATGCTTGATGGCGCCGCAATAGACATCCGACCCGATGATTTTCCCGACATCCTTGCCGGTCAGCAGTTCGATGTCTTCATCGGGTTCCGCATCGCGAAACTCCTTCGCCCAGATCTCAAGCGTCTTCAACTGGCGCTGATTATAGGCGAGGTAGCCATATCCACGCTGCACATCGGCATCGATGCCATATTTTTCGGCACGGCCGCGCAGGATGCCTGCGCCCAGACTGGCAATCTGGAACAGCATTTCCAGCCCTTCCTTGCCAACATGGCGCGAAACCTTGCCGATGTCATGGCCTATGCCTGCCATCACTTGCCCGCCATTGCGCCCGGTGCCGCCATAGCCGAGATGGCGTGCCTCCAGCACGACGATGTTGCGATGTCCCTTTTCGGCAAGTTCCAGCGCAGTGTTGATGCCGGAAAAACCGCCGCCGATGACCACGATGTCGACGTCCAGATCCTCGGTCAGCCGGGGAAACTGAAGGTCATATTTCTTGGTGACTGTGTAATAGTTCAGAGCGTCTAGTTGCCGCATGTCGTGGTTCATGGCGCAATCTCCAGAATGTCCGGGAGACGGTTTGCCAAGGTTTGGGTGCCTGCGATACTGCAGAATACGACATATCTAGTGCAATATGCGCCAACTGCGTGTCAAAGCTTGCCGGTCTGCCCGGGGCTGCGCTTTCAGGCGGAGCCGCTATTTGGCTTTTGCTGCTTTGCGCCCCTGGATCGGTGAGCGTCCGGTCCAGCCGCGATAGGCGCGGGACAGGACAGACCTGTCAGAATAGCCCAGCGATTCGACCAGCATTTCCATATCGCCGCCACTGTCCTGCAATCGCGCTGTGGCCAGCTGGGTCCGATGGTCACGCAGCAGCTGCCTTAGAGATGTGCCCTCCTCTGCAAGTCGGCGCTGCAGACTGCGCGGCGGCATGCTAAGCGCTGTCGCCATCCCGGCAAGCGTGATCGGACGGTTGCCAAGATAGATGCCGATGAGCTGTTCGACCTGACCTGCAAACCTGTCACTGCCCGGCTCCACCTTCAATAGTTCGGCGATATGGCGTTCCAGCACCTGCAGCAGGTCGGAATCTTCGTGGCGGTTGACCCGGTCGATATCCTGCCGGGTCAGTAACAGCCCGTTGGCAGGCTGATCATACAACACCGGTGCGCGAAACATACGCCGCAACGGTGCGGGATCGGCTGGCGCGGAATGTTCGAAATGGACTTCGATCGGCCACCACGGCGTAGTCAGGCAACTCCGAATGAGTTCGCAGGTCGCCATGACCGCATATTCTGCATCCTGACGGCGGGGCCATATCTGTGAATCGTGAATCTTATAGGCCCACTGGACATATTCGTCGGATTTCAAAAGCCCCGATGAAGTAGATGTCTGGAATGCGGGGAGATAGCGATGCATCCGCGCAAATGCTGCGCGCAGTGTGCCGGAAAGCGAAAATAGCAGGCCTACCGGGCCGATGTCGCCAGGGCGGAAGCAATGCCCCATCTCCGCACCAAGATGAAGCGTCTCGATCAGTTCGGCCATATCCTCCAGCAGGGCGACATAGCGGGCAAGCGGCATGACCGCATAGGGGTCGGTCAATCGCTTGAGCGCGACACCATGATGATCCAGCAGCGCAGCAATACGTTCGTTGGCAGGGTCGATCCGTTCGACCATTCGCAGCAGACCAACCGCACGGATCGTGGCGATCGGCGGCGTCCTGGGTCGTTTTTCGGGCAACGACATCTTTGTGTTCACCCTTGCTGCGGGTGAGAGCAACGCGCATCGCGCCATTTGCCCGGTGCAAAGCCCGTTTCGCGGCGGAACAGTCGTCCAAAATGTGCCGGATCGGCATGGCCCAGCACCCATGCGACTTCCGCGATATTCAGCGCAGTGAACTGCAATAATCGCCGGGCCTCCTGAATGATGCGGGCGGTTATCATCGCCGACGCGGTCATGCCTGCGCCCAGCTGCGTCGCCTGATTCAGCAGATAGGGCGTCGTTCCCAGCGACGCTGTATAGTCCTCGACCTTGCGTTGGTGTCGGAACTGCTCTTCCAGCAGCGACAAAAACCTCTGGAACAGGGCGCACTCGGGCGTCGGCGGTCCTCCGGTCTGATGGCCGCTGTCATGGCTGCGCAAAATGTCGAGCAGGATGATCCTGACCTGCGCCTCGATCATGCGGTACTGCGCCCAGGTCGGATAGCGGTATTCCTGCTCCACCCTCTCGAACGCCTGTCGCAACCTGTCCTGCAAGCCCATCTCCACCGGCAGGACCAGTGGGCGGCGCGACACCCGATCCACCTGGGGGAGGGTCATGGCGCGCAGGCATTGGCCTACGAAATCGTCGGACAGGCTGATGACGATACAATCGCTTGGCGGGACAACGGTAAAGGCGTGAACGACACCGGGCGGCATCCAGACCAGCGTCGCTCCTTCAAGTTTATGGCTATTTCCGTCGCAGGAATAATGCCCTTCCGCATGCAACCAAAAGGAAAGCTGGTGCAGATGCGGGTGATGATGATCGATGACAGTTCCGTGGTGGAGTGGCCACCTTTCCGTTATTCTCTCGACATGGACAAAACCCGCGTCGGCCGGGTGACTGCGTTCACCATAGAGGAAATAGTGGGGTATTTGCCGGGGTGCCATAGGCGTTCAGATTATGGCAGATTTAAGAAAATGGCCAGACATTTCGATTGGCAGCACTGGCGAGCAATCTGTCATCGCCCTAGTCCCGGCCTGACAATATCAGGAGGAGATGCGGAGTGTTCATCAAAAATGCATGGTATGCGGGTGCCTGGGCGCACGAACTGGACGGCGTGGATATGCTGTCGCGTAAACTGCTCGGGAAAGGCATTCTCTTCTTCCGCACCTCAACAGGACGGGCGACCGCACTGCGGGACCGTTGCAGCCATCGCTTCGCGCCCCTGTCGATCGGGCGGCGCGAAGGCGATTGCATCCGCTGCATGTATCACGGTCTGGTTTTCGACGCCGATGGCCAATGTATCGAAGAGCCCGGACGCAAGGGAGTAAGCCCGAACACCGCCGTTCGGGCCTATCCTGTCGTCGAACGTTTCCGGCTGCTGTGGATATGGATGGGCGATTCGGAACTGGCCGATCCCGACATGATCCCGGATTGTCATTTTCAGGATGATCCCGAATGGGCATCGATCCCTGCCTATATCCACTACAAGGCCGACTATCGCCTGATCCTCGACAACCTGCTGGATTTTTCGCACCTGACATATGTGCATGAAACGACGCTCGGCGGGTCAGACGAGATCGCCCGCATCCGCCCCGTCGTGGAAAAAACTGGCCACGGCGTCCGCATGACCCGCTGGTATCTGAACGAGCCGGAAGTGGCGCCCTATCTGCGCGGAGTCAGCCGGTTCGACGGGCCAGTGGACCGCTGGCACATCTATGATCTGACGACGGCGGGCAATGTGTTCAACATGGATTCCGGCAGCGCGCCTGCCGGCACTGGCGCGCCGGACGGACATCGCGTGGCCCAAGCGATGCAATTCCACGCAACCCAGATCGTCACCCCCGAGGATGAGCGCAATTCGCACTTCTTCTGGTCCTACGCGCATAATTTCGACGTGGGGAACGCCGCATTGACCCAGATGCTGGCAAGCCGGATCCTGGAGGGGTTCGAAGAGGACAAGGCCATGATCGAGGCGCAGCAGCACGTCATCGATGAAAGCGGTGACGACCCGATGGCCTTCATTCTGGCTGACAATGGCCTGGCGCTGGGGCGACGGCTGATCGAAGCGACTCTAGCGGAGGAAGCATCAGCCCTTGCCATTCGTGCAGGGTGAACCTCGGGCAATCCGGCGGACTTATCTATGAAATATCGACTGACGTAGAGATGATCTGGATAGCAGCTGACGCGTTCGGTTCATGGCTACTTCGGAGGCGGGCGGCATGATGCGGTGGATCGTGCCCGCGACGCCGATAGTGGTCGAATCCGCCATCTGAAACCGCGCGCAACCGCGCTATCATCTCCGATTTCGCACATCTTTTCTGTGATCGCCGCAACCGTCATCTTCTGGCTCAATCAATGAGCCCTGAGCCAAGTTTGAGCGCCCTCCCGATTCTGTTCATCGAAGGCCCGCTTGCCCTTCCGCTTCCATAGCGCGAGCGCCTGTTCGCGATCCTCGCTGCGCAGTTTGGCCGCAACCGTCAGAAACGCGCCGTAGAGAGTGGCCCGATCATCGTCGGTGAGTTCGACCAGCCCGGCTTTCACGACGAGGCCGCCCAGTTCGATCAGTTGCCGTGTGCGTTCGCGGCTCTGGACTTGCCATTCGCGCATGTCGGTGCGTGCCATGACTGCCTCAAGCCGATGCCGCGCCGCCGTCGAGCGGGAGAGTGCCGCCCGGCTGGCGTTCAGTTCCCTCGCCACGCTTGCGCGCCTTGCTCTGAAAGAACGCAGCGCCGCGTTTGCGCCAGTTCTCCTTTTTTGCGGGGTCGGACGTTTCGGCGATCACGAGCAGCGCGCCACCCGGCATCTCACCACCGGGCGCACCGGACTTGCGATTCAGGCTTATGGTGAGCGAGACATGGTGCATCCCGCCGAGACGCGCGAAGCAGCGCGCGGCGCGCTGATCGACCGCTGGGATCGTGACCAGCAAGCCAACCCCGGCGATACGCGCATCATCCTTACCCACACCAATGACGAAGTGCGGGAGCTCAACGAAGCGGCGCGCGGGCGGATGCGCAGCGCTGGCGAGTTGGGCAACGACGTGTCGATCAAGGCCGAGCGCGGCGAGCGTCAGTTTGCCAGTGGCGACCGCATCATGTTCCTGCGCAACGAGCGCGGGCTGGGCGTCAAGAACGGAACGCTTGGCACGGTCGAGCGTGCCAGCGCGCAAAGCATGGCCGTGCGCACCGATGATGGCCGCAGCGTCGCCTTCGACACCAAGGATTATAGGCACATCGATCATGGCTATGCCGCCACGATCCACAAGGCACAGGGGATGACCGTTGACCGGACCCATATACTCGCCACCCCCGGCATGGACAGCCACGGGGCTTACGTTGGCATGTCGCGCCACCGCGACGGCATGGCCTTGCACTATGGCCGCGATGACTTCGCCGATCAGTCGAAGCTTGTCCGCACGCTCAGCCGTGAGCGCGGCAAGGACATGGCGAGCGACTACAAGCCGGAGAAGCAATTTGCCGCGCGGCGCGGGATCACCTTCCGCGAGCGTATCGTCGAAATCGCCCGGCAGGTGCCCGAGCGGGCGAAGTCTATCTTCGCCAACTTCCGCCCGCAATCGCACAAGCTCGAAGCCCTGCCTTCCGAGCAGTTCCGCGCGCCCGATCAACGCCGGGCGGGTGAGAGTGCTGTCGACGGCCAGTCCGTGGCGGTTCTCTTGTCGGACATGCCCCATGTAGCACAGGCGGCTCTCGCGCCCGTCGGCCTTCTTGTAGAGCCGCGCGTCCGGGTCGGTCACGCTGGCGTGGGTCGGGTTCGAGCGCTTCTCGCC
>JBDTUD010000060.1:0-6617 GCA_040007915.1 Sphingorhabdus sp. | reverse complement strand
GCGATCCGGATGCCACCACGTTGAACCATCCCCTCGCCCGTCCGCAGCAATTTCCATTTTCGCGGCAATCGGCTGGCTATGCCCCGCTGCGACGGGCAGGGTCAATCAGGCGCACGACGTCTATCGATTCAGATTGGCCGGAAGGGTATGGGAAGCCCTGGGACATGGTCGGGCGTGCCCGCGACCTTTTGACACCTGCCGACGGCGGCGAACCTGCAATATTGGACACCGCAGGATTTCGGATATTGGCGTCGCCAATTCGTGAAATCATGTCGATTGAAACAACGCCGGATCATCCACGCGCCCAACAACTTGTGGGTGTACGGGCTGGGGGAGCCAGTCGCCACGCCCTGAATGAGATCATGGGAGATGTTTGTGGCACGCCTTTGTTCCAACTGCTCGACGATTATGCCGGCGCTAGCCTTGTCGCCGGTTGGATATGGTCGCGTTGGACCGATGACTGGATGGCAAATGCAATGCGAAGCGGTGCTCAAGCCACTTCGGGCAACAAAGGGCGTATGCTCGACGTTTGCACCGGTTTTGCTGAAGGTGCCAGCTCGTTTAAATCTGACGGTACGCCCGACAACATCAATCAGTCTAGCGCCGAAGTAGGCCCGCTAGAAAACCCCGATGACGCCGCAGGTTGGCACGCCATGCCGATTCAAAGGGGTCCGCAAAAACGGCGCGCGCGCAGAATAGATTTGTGGCGCGAAAACGGGCTGATTAAGGTTGATGCAGGCTTTCAAGACAGCGGCAGCAATCCGGGTGGCGGGCGCACGGCGATCCATGAGTACCGGGTTTATGCCGACGTTCATCCAGAAAGCGGCATTCTGATCGCGCTTCGAGTTTTACCGCTGATCCTACCTTTTCGCGAATGCCCAGGCGCATCGATCAAGGCGACGCGGCTTATTGGAAAGGATGTTCGTTCATTCCGACAGGCAGTGCTTGAAAATCTAGCAGGAACGGCAGGTTGCACGCATCTAAACGACGTACTGCGAGCATTGGCGGACGTGCCACGGCTCGCAACGATTCTTCCAGATTGATGTATTTGAGAGCGCAATAGGAAATAAACCTGCAGCCCTATAATCAAGCTTTTCAAGCACCATGTGCTCACTCCTAGCGAAAATCAGTTGTGCAGCACGCGACGATGCCGTGCGCGCAATTATTGCTTGCGCTTCATATCATACGTAGTTATATAACTCGTGAGCGCCTTAACGGTGTGATGAGAGGGATTCTATAATGCGAGCGACTTGTGCCTTTTTTGCGCGGCTGATGAGCAGAGTCGCCGCCCTTGCCTTGGCAAGGTTAGCGAGAATCTCTAAAATATGTCGTTCGCGGTTACGCGGCGCAGGTAAATGCCTTTCAACCGGCGGGACATCCCAGAATTTGGCAGCGCGACGATCTGCCCGCTGCGCACAGGCGATTAACGTCGATGGTGGCGGGGCGATGCGTGGTTAGTCGGTGCCTGCTGTAAGTGACAACAAATGTAACGCGCGTACTTCGTGCAATGAGTACGCAAAATAGTGGGGGAGAGAGAAAATGATAAGGTATAAATTAGCGAGTTCTGCGATCGTACTGGCGATTGTGACTATGTCGGCAACTCCGGCACTTGCCCAGGAAGCCACTAATGAGTCACCCCCCGAAACTGGGCTTGACGAAATCGTCGTCACTGCGCGGCGCGTGTCTGAAAATCTTCAGTCGGTCCCCGTTGCGATCACCGCGTTCAGCGGCGAAGATCTGAAGGCCCAAGGGGCGCGTTCCGCCCTGGATATTCAGACGCTCACGCCCAACCTGAAGATTCGCGAAGCGGGCGGAAATCCGTCGGCGCTGTCGCTTGCCATTCGTGGTCAGGTCCAGACCGATATCATCAGCACGCTCGATCCGTCGATCGGCGTCTATGTTGATGAAGTCTATTATGCCCGCGCTATTGGCCTCAGTGCCGGTTTGCTCGACATTGAGCGGGTGGAAGTTCTAAAGGGCCCACAAGGTACCTTGTTTGGTCGTAACACGACTGGCGGCGCTCTTAACATCTCTACCGCCAAGCCTGATGCGACAGAATTTTCCGGGCACATTCGCGCCAATGTCGGCAATTATAGCCGTTTCGATACTGAAGCGGTTGTCAATGTTCCGCTGGTTCCGGACAAGCTGGCCTTGCGTGTAGCGGGCCAGCGGCAAAAGTCTTCGGGCTATGGGCGTGACCTCGTGTCGGGCGAACGGCTGGCCGAGACCAACAACTACACGATCCGCGGCAAGCTTCGTTGGACCCCCAATGATCGGCTTGACGTCACGATTTCTGCCGAACACTTTAACCTCGACCAGAATGGCCCGGTCCAGCGGCTGCTTTACGTGAGCCCAACCACGGTCATCCCACTTGGCGGTGGGGTCGCGCTAACGATTCCGGCTACGCCCGAGATCGTGACCGCGCTGGCCACCGGCGGCTGCTTCGATACAGCATTGCTTGCTGGCCTCGCGCCTACGTTTCCATGCGCGGGGTTCAGCACCTACACACCAGGACCGCGCACCTTCGCGTCGTATATCGGCGGCAATCCTTACGATGTTTCGCTGACGCAAGTGCCGAAAGTCACCGCAAAAACGACCACGGCATCACTCAATGCCCAATATGATTTGGGCGACGCGACGCTCAAGTACATTGGGGCGTATCGCAAGATCGAGAATGCCAGCCCAATCGATCTGGATGGCACGCCGATCACCATACTGCAGACAACAACCGCGCAAAAAAGCCATTCCTGGTCGCACGAGCTTCAGCTGTCGGGCAAGGCATTTGACAACGTGTTCGATTACACCCTCGGCGTCTACCGTTTCAACGAAAGCGGCAGTGATGGCTCGACGACGCTGGCGCTTCCCGTCATCAACCCATTCAACCCTTCGGCCACGCGTGGTTTCGTAGCCAGTAAGGCTCTTGCTTTTTACGGCCAGGGCACGGCGCATTTGTCGGACGCTTTCTCGCTCACCGCAGGACTTCGCTGGTCACAGGACAAGAAGCGACTTGATTCGCGCTCGACGGTCGCTGGTGTTTGCGTGGTCCCCGTGGCTCTGCTCAACAATCCGAACGCCCCCTGCTCTGCAATTTTCAACAGAACAGATGAGGCGATCAGCTACACTGCCAGCGCTAACTATAAAGTTGCCGAAAACGTGCTCGTCTATGCCAAGACCAGCCGCGGCTTTCGTGGTGGCGGTTTCAATCTGCGCGGCACAAGCGTGCTGTCATTCACGCCTTTCGACCCAGAAAAGGTTACCGACTACGAGCTTGGCCTGAAGTCTGAATTCTTTGATCGTCGCGCCCGTTTCAACGTGGCGCTGTTCACGTCGGACTATAGTGACATTCAGAAGTCTACTATCGTTGCTAATGGCCAGGGCGGCACCGCCACGATTGTGGCCAACGCTGCAAGTGCGCGAGTCAAGGGCTTCGAAGCAGAGCTTACCGTGCTTCCGGTCGATGGTCTTCGCTTGAGCGGGACGATCGGCCTGACGGATGCCAAGTACAAAAGCTTCCCGGCCGTTTGCGTTGTTCCAGGTGGCCCTGCCGCTGGAACACCCTGTGACCGTTCGGGTGAGCCGTTCGAACAGGTTCCTAAGGCAACTTGGAGCCTTTCGGGCGAATATCGTGTGCCGGTAGCTAGTGGCGAAGCCGCGTTTCGCCTCGATTACAGCCACGTAAGTTCGATCGTCAGCCAAGGTATTACCTATACGCAGACCCCGGATCTGGCGTCGTTCGTTACCCAGAAAGGCTACGGGCTCCTTAATGGCCGTCTCTCCTGGGCGATGGGCGACAAGGGCTTCGAAATTGCAGCATGGGTCCGCAATCTTACAGATACCCGCTATTATGTAGGCCATCTTGATTTTGTGAACAGTGGCCTTGGCTATATCGAGGGACAGCCTGCCGAACCGCGCACTTTCGGCGTGGAAGTTGGTTACAAATTCTAAATCGCGTGGGTTCCGGGCCGCAAAGCTGCGGCTCGGAACCATGCCAGAGTTGTTGGTACCATGTTTGCTGATTTTCTTGTCCTGTCTGTCTCTGGTACGCGACCAACTCGCGTGTTCGAAGTGAGAAATTTGCCATGCTGACGAATGCAGAATTGCCATATCCCGTTCCAGAGGTTCTGTTAAATCCAGGCGGTCTTTGGGTGTTCAATTGGGCGATCCCCATTTTCGGCAGCGCCGTCATCCTCTGGGCCGCAATCCAGGCTATTCGAACAGGTCGGCTTACCTGGAGCTTTCTGTTCCTGTTCAACTCTCTTCTGATTTACTGGATGGAGAGCCTCGGGGATTGGGGGCAGCATCTCATTTACAGTCCTGCGTTTACCCTGCATCACATGTTCGAATGGATGCCGCTAAAGACACCCTATGATCCGCTGTTCATGCCCTTTTCCTATGCTACATATTGGACGGTCCATGCTTGGCTCGTGCTGGTTCTGAGTCAGTTTCTGACCCGCCGTTACGGCTGGACCATCCTCAAGGCAATGTTGGTGATTGCAATTCCGACAAACGTGGTCTGGGATTTCCTCGTCGAAGGTTTAGCAACGTACCAGGGCTGGTGGACATACGATCCGGGAATCGGTCCTGTTCTCGAATGGCCAACAGGCGGTCGCATTACCCTGCTGCTAACCATCGGTGTTATGTGCACATGGCCTAACTTGATCGCATATTGGGGCGGGAAGCCAGCGGTGCTTGGCCTGAACCATATCGAGCGCATGTGTGGCCTAGCCCGCTTTACCCGGGAAAAGCCTTCTGTAGAACCAACGCCAGGTTCGTCACCTCGAGAGCAATACGAAGCTCGGTTGAACTATGAGCCGACAATCTCGCTCTGGAAATTCGAGTCCCTTCGCCTCCTCGCATGGGTGATGGTATTTAACGTCAGTTTTGCAATACTCCTAGTCATGCCAGTTATGGTGATGCGCGTCATCACCGGAAATGGCAGTCCATGGATCCCACCAGACATATTTCTGCCTTAAGGTTTGAACCAAAAATTTTGCTGGAGATTGTTATGAGTTATTTGCCATCTGAAGATCCAAAAACGTTTCGCAGGGAAACCTTGGACGTGTTCCTAATCTGCGTCGCTTTCGTTTTCTTCGTCTGCGTCGCAACCTATTTCACTGATGGGATCGTCGTAAAACTCTGACAGAGTTCTGACGTGGGGGCACGCCGAGCACGCTGTTGTGCAAAGCTACCGCTTGCTGGGTGATCGCATCACCCTCCTCCCGCAGCACATGCTTCAAAACCTTCCCCGGAGCATTGTGCGGCAGCGTGTCCAGTATCGTCAGCCGTTCTGGTGTCTTCTGCCGAGCGATACCTGCCCCCGCGAAATGCTTGCGGATGTCTTCCAGGTTTCCGCTGGGTGAGTATCGGATGTAACGATCAGCAGCGCATCCGGCGCGCGCTCTGCCGCAGCGATAAACGCCTGAATCAAATTCCGACTCATCCGCCCAGAGAATCGACGATACGTCCCGCTTCTTCGTCACCTGTCCAGCTGGCGGCAGCGTTGGTCAAATGCAGACGCCAATGCTTGACTGCTTCTTCAACTTGTTTGCTCTCGATTAGATCGACGAGCTTTTCATAGGATTTGACCGCCCCAGCGAGACTCTTTTTGCGTTGATCAATCTCAATAGGGTGGCGGCGGTTTAAATCGGCCTGATGCCGTCCGACAAGGTTCAGCAAAAGTTGGTTCATAAAGGACAATGTCTTGATGCCCGTGACCTCAACAAGCGTCGCGTGAAACGCATTCACGGCTTCCAAGAAATCACCAAGCCGCCCTGCATGAAGCAACACGCGCAGCCGCTCAATCTCTTCGCGTAACTTGCGGACAGACAGCCGGTCTGGCTTGGTGGCGAGCCAGCGGACGACTTGCGGTTCAATCGCCAACCGCGCCTGATACAGATCGGAAATTGTCGTGTTGAGCGATTGCAATACATAGCCCGCATAGCGCGAAACCAGTTCCACCGATGGCGCATGAACCCGTGCGCCGGTGCGCGATCCACGCACGACGCTGATCAGGCTTTCTGCTTCAAGTATGCGGAAGGCCTCACGCAATGTCGGGCGTGAAATGCCCAGCGACGTCATCAGTTGCCCTTCGGGAGGCAGAAAGTCTCCTTCCTTTAAGTCTCCACGTACAATCTGTCCGCGGAAATGGTCAGCCACAATCTCCGACGTTTTAGGCACGCGAATGCGGGTTCCCAAACTTACGTTATCAATATCCGCCAAACGCCCTGCCCGATCCTGTTTGATGTCCAATGCTTCTATATTTATTGATAGCATCGCGGCCTCCTGAATCGCAAGAAAACTCCTATAAACATCAAGCTAGAACACTTGGTTAGATATGTCTTGCCCTATTCGTCAACCTTGGACAGACTACGTCCATGACCCATCCCCGCATCCATGCCACCCGCAAACCATCGCATCCCGCTATTATTATGTCCGATAGTGGCGAGACCCTGAGTTATGGTGCGCTGGAGGCACAAGCGAACTTCGCGTGGTCGCCTAGCCGCACTTGCGGTGACGATGATGCACAGCGCCAATTAAGCCCGCAGCCCCGCCAGCCGCGCGTCGATGATCGCTTCTGCGTCGCCGATGATCCGGTCGATCAGTTCCTGCACCGTCGG
>JBDTUD010000059.1:0-7340 GCA_040007915.1 Sphingorhabdus sp. | reverse complement strand
GGCACGGCGGGACGGAATTGTCTGGCGCGATCGCACCTATCGCAAGGGCGATCTCCTCATCGTTGATGGAACGATTGTATATACTCTGCAGAATGGACTTATCAGTTCCATTCGGGGTGCAGTGGAGGGGCATAAGATCATCCCTGCGGACGCAAATGCCGGAGTGGGGAATTGATCGCGCCCGGAACGACTCGCCGCGCCGTGTTGGGCGGCATTGCATCGGGACTCGCATTCAATTCCGTAGGAGTTGCGGCCCGCAACGACCGGCCTGCCGGACCTCTTGCAACGCGGAATCGTGAGTTACTTTTCCGGCGTTTCGCGATCTATCTGTCGCTGGTTGACAAGGGGGATCCGGGCCAGCGGGGCTATCTGGCAACTGGCGCACAGATATCGCTCCCGGCACATCTGCAATGCACCACGCTGCGGACCGTTGCGCTGGATGACGGCGGCGCACTTCTGGCCGCAGAAATCAAGATCAACCGATCGGGCGGCAGCGACACTCCGGAACCGGAATTCGATCTGCAATTCTATCGGATTGCAAATGGCTACATTACTGAGATCATTTCCGTCGCCAATGGCGCGCAACTTACGCGGGGGGAGAGTGCTGCCGTCACCCGCCCGCCAAAGCCTGCGGCAGGGCCGTTGCCGGATACCGTGGCTTCACGGCACATGACCCGCGCCAAGTTTCAGGATTACCTCAAGCTGTTTGGCCAGTTCGATGAACGCTTCGTGTTCTTCTATGCCGACGATGTGGTGTTCACGGCCTTGCCGGCGCCCAAGCCATTGCATGGGCGCGAAGCAATTCTGCAACTCTACCGGCCTTTGCGCCGGAACATGGGGGAAAATCTGACAGTCCATCAGCTTGTCATCGACAGCGAGGCCGGTTTGGTCGTTGCGGCGCTGACGAACCGGCTTACGGCTTACGGCACTGTCGTTTTGCCTGGCAGCACCTTGGAATCCGGCGACCAACTGCTTCTGTCTGGCGCCATTGTGTACGGCCTGAGTAACGGTCGGATCAACCTGATCCGCGATGTCGGCAGATAGGCGAGGACATCGGTTTCACGCTGAATGATCGGATTCGAGCCCGACTGAGCATGATCCATTTTTATGATGACCGGGTTTGGTAGGCAGCTCTTTCACTTGGCCGACGCGGCCACTCCGCCGGCAACGACCCGGTATCCCGAAAGGCCAGATTTCAGGAAAGTTATGTCTGACCCGTCGGGGTCGGAAGCCATGCGGCTTTCCAGATTGAACAGAAGGGTAGGGCGCGAAACGGATTCGTATGGCAGCCAATCCGGGACATGGGTGCTTCGTGGGTTACCCCGGCGGGCAAATGCAACCCAGGCACCGCTCATCTGCCGCATCATGGCCTGGCATTCATCCAGTTGGCCGGGCTCGACGGGATCAATCCCCACCGTATCCAGTACGAACGGGATATCGATCGCATGGGGAGACATCAGCAGGCCGTCCCGTGCGGTTGTTTTCCAGTCCATCCGGTAAGCCCAGACCGGTGCGCCGCCCAGCTTGGCCTGTTCGTCCGCGATACGCTGGGTGAACAGGCGCGTTGGCCAGTCGGAGCGGATCAGCGCATCGATTTCCCATGAACCGGCCTGCGGATGGGCCGAGCGATAATGGGCGACAATCCCGGCAGCATCCGTTCCGAAAATCGGTTCCAACTGGCTAATAACCGCGGCGAAATCGCGTTTTGGGGCATCCGGGTTGCTGGCCAGGAAATACTCCGTCATTTCCGTGCGCGTGCTGCCGATCATTAACGGGATGTCGCGGGAAAGCGGCGAGGCTCCGTTCCAGAAGGGGTGCTGGGGCAGCACGACTTCATCGATAACAGGGGCAAAATCCTGAATCACGCCCATGACGCCGAAGCCGCCGATCTCCTCGAACAGCTGGAAATAGGCGCGCATGATCGCCTCGAGGGGTAGGGACTGAATGTCCAGTGCACGGGCTTGCGGTATGTCGAGCAGCGCCAGCAGTCTTGCACCGAGTTCCCGGGCATGGGGACGCTCAAGCGCGAGCGGGGCGGGTCCGCTTTGGATGATAGCCTTGTGGAACAGGCCGTGGGCCGCCGGCATGGCCATCAAGAATGAGACTTTCTGTCCGCCACCCGATTGGCCGAAAATAGTAACATTGTCCGGATCTCCGCCAAACTCCTCGATATTGTCTCGGACCCATTGCAGAGCCAGAACCAGATCGAGCATTCCAGCACTTGACGACCCTGCGAATGCCGAATCGAACTCATCGAGATACGCGTGACCCAACACATTAAGGCGATGGTTCGGGCTGACCATTACCACATCGTTGTTGGCCGCAAACCGCGCGCCGGCCTGATAGTCGCCGGCTGCTGATAAACGCCAGAGGCCACCACCATGGAGCCACACCATGACAGGCCGCTTGCCATTGTCGCGCAGCGCGGGTGTCCAGACATTAAGCGTGAGGCAGTCTTCGCTTTCGGCAGATTCGCCGCTGCTGGAATTTTTCGTCACGACTGGGTCGGACTGCGGTGAGATCGGGCCATAGGCAAATGCGCGCAGAGGCACGTCCCAGGCCTGAGGGGGGGAGGGTGCCATGAAGCGGGATTTCCCGCCGGTCGGGCCGCCATATGGGATGCCCTTGAAGGCCAGCGACCCTTGATCGGGTTGACCAATCACTGGTCCGAAACGGGTTTGGGCCAGAACAGGCCGGGTACTGTCTTGCGGCGTTCTCGCCTTGGCCATTCCTGTGGTCCCCAGAATCAGGGGTGCACTGACCCCTGCAAAAAATTCGCGGCGTCCAAATTTCATTACCATATTCCTCTCGCAGCAGCGATCGGACCAACTATTATGCTAGCTGATCTGTAGTTTGGCATGTCCGTTCCTGTTTTTGCTTGATCACCCCGGTGATCAGGGCGATCAACTCTTCTGGCGCGTCGGGCACGGTATCACCGCGCCACGCCACATGGCGATCGGGGCGGCTCAGCAATAGCTTGTGAACGTAGGGTTCTGGCGGCTCCGGCAGATCGACATCCAGTACGGCCAGTGGCACTCCGGCTGCACGTGCTGCATCCACCAGGGGGGCGATATCGGTATCACGCCCGAAGCGTAGCAACGTGTATTCAGGTCCGAGCAGGTCATAGAGCGACGATCCGTCAGTTAGCCACAGATGCGGCGTGCGGCATCCGGGCACCGTCGACGGCGTGTAGTCATACATGGTGTAGGCTGGGGCCGAAGCACCATCATACGCGATCAGAGGCGAATTCGGGTAGAAATAGCCGAAATTCAGGCCCGCGCAGGCGAATTGCTGAACGTGTAACTCGTAGGCATCTTTGCCAATTCTAGTGCGAACAGCCTCTGCCGCGGGACCTTCATCGTCTATCTCAAGCGGGATGTTGATGCGTTCCGCAATTGCTTTTTGAGCGTGGTTCATTGCAAAGCGCGAGACCTGTTCGGTGATTGGCCAGCGTTCGGCTTCGTATCCATCAAGGATACCTTCGCTGCCCCATCCGTTCAGATGCGCGGCCAGAAGCCATGACAGGTTCATTGCATCCGCAATGCCCGCGTTCATGCCATACCCCGCGTAGGGCACCCAGAGATGGGCAGAATCCCCACAAATGAAAACGCGATCGTCACGAAACCGGTCTGCAACCAAGCGGCGCCCGATCCAGTCTTCCTGCCGGATCACTTCATATTCAAAGCTCTCATCGACACCAAGCAAGGCACGAAGCCATGTGTCTCGGTCGACCCCGCTGAAATCAGGCTCATCTGGCAGCAGATAGTTGTGGAGCAACCATGTTTCCCGGCCATCGATCGCCACAAGGTTGCCCGCGCGCTTCCCAATATAGAGATAGCTCATCCATGCCGGGGCCGTGGGAATGCGGGAGAGGAGATCGGGCGCCCGGAAGTATGTGGATTGCACCCTCTGGATGACCGCGTCACCTTGCAGCGTAGCGCCAATCTGCTTGCGTATTGTTGAAGCGCCGCCATCGCAACCAATCAGGAATTGCCCGTTGAGTTGCACGGTCGCGCCGGTACGCAGGTCGGTTGCCTGCACATTCACAGCCGACCCATCCTGGATGAAACCTTCGACACTTAACTCGTTGACTATGGTGATCCGCGGATTGTCGCGCGCGCGTTCGAACAGGATTGGCTCAAAGAATAGCTGGTTGACGCGGTGGGGAGGTTCCGGCGTTGGCCACCAGCCGTCCGCTACATCCTTCGCGGTAAAGCGGTCGCGCCGGCACGGAATGGGAATACGGGTCAATTCGCGCCCCGTGGCCCGGGTGCGCACGGCAACATCGTTTGGATAGTCGTCTGGCAGACCCACCGCGCGCACCTCGTTCGCAAAACCCAAGCGGCGGAACGTCTCCATTGTTCTTGACGAAACGTGATTGCAGCGCACGGTTTCGTTGGCCCCTTTGGGACTGCGTTCGACAATGATTGTGTCGATACCGCGCCCGGCAAGGTCCAGGGCCAGACACAGGCCAACTGGACCTGCCCCTACAATGATTACCGGCGCGGAAGTGGGAGATGTCATTCTTGCTCCTTCGGCGGGCGGATGCCCAACTCTCAACTCTTGTCTGATTTGATCAGTTATCAAACGAATATGGTATGCAGCGGCCGCATTTCGCCCGGCCGGTCTAGGTGTTAATGGTTTCGTTAAGGGGTTGCCCAGCGGCCGAATCAGCCAACAGCGGATTGCGCACGCGGTGGTTGAAGGACTTAACGAACTTCATCAGCAGATCGCTCATTTGCGCCAGTTCGTCATCATTGAAGACTTCGCGCATCCTGCCAGAAATAGCGCCGGAAAGCGGGGCCGCACGCACCAAAATATTCTCTCCTTCCGCTGTCAGCATCAGTAGGTTGCGCCGCTTATCCTGTTCGCTTTGCTTTCGTTCGATCAGACCATTCTTCTCCAGCAGTCGCAGGACAAGCGTGGCGGTCGAGCGATCAATACCAATCAATTCACAAAGGCCGATCTGATCGATGCCGGGCCGGGCCCGTAAAGTGTGCAGAACGCTATACTGCGTGGTCGTGATACCAAGGTCCGCAGCCGCTTCATCAAAAAGTGCCAGAACAATCTGGTGCGCGCGCCTGATAATAAAGCCCGGCCGCTGATACAAAGCCTCCATCGAAGTGGGATTCAGGACTTCCATCACACCGCCTTGTTTCGTCTCAGTTCGCATTGCGGTTTTGCCACATTGGCCGGGCGATAGCCAATCCCGTACATAATCTGGAATCGGAACATCGATCAAAAAAGTGGACGCAGCCTTCATGCAAACCTGCGCCCGACTTCCGATCAATAGCGGTAGCTTACCGTTAGGCCGGCAGTCCGCGGTCGCACGGTCCGGTAGTAGTATAGGGACGAAGTATCAGTATCGCGAGACTTGCCCAGCAATGGGGCGCTGTCAAAAATATTGTTCACGAACACCGATGCATCCACATCGCCCGTCCGAAGGCCCAGACGCAGGTTTACTTCCGTCACTGCCCGATCGAATTCAAGCGTGGGATCATAACCGGACGCGGTTGGGTCGTCGTAAGCTGCCAGCTTTCCGTTGTTGCGGCTGTTATAGCGCGCATCGGCGTGGAAATAGCCTTCACCCAGCTTGGCGACGGGCAGGTTATAGTCGATGCTGCCCGAAAGTTGCCACGGCGAGCCGACAAGGGAGTCTCCGTCGCGAGCAAAGAGGACGTTGTTTACGACAACGGTTTTGGACAGCTTGGCATCCACATAGCCGACCGAACCGCTTAGCTGCAGTCGGTCGCTAGCCTGCAGCGAGAACTGCAGGTCAAAACCCTGACTTCGCGCCGAGCCGATGTTGTCGCGGAAGCCGTTGCCTGCGCAACCGGCAAGTACGAACTGCTGAATATTGTCCCACTTGATATAGAACACGCTGGCATCCGTGCGCAGAGCGCCGCCGAGGAGTCGATTCTTCGAACCTGCTTCGAAGCTCCAAGTCGTGTCGGGATCGAATGTAGCGGGGGCATTCGTAATCGCACAACTGGCAAACAGGGGTGGGTTGACGCCGCCAACGCGGAAACCCTTCGCTGCCGACGCATAGACCATGTTTCCATCGTCGATTTCATAGGACAGGCCGAACTTCGGCGTGAACGGCTTGGCCGACTGAACACCAGTCGTGGCCGTGGTTTCAGGCCCACTGCCAGAATAGTTCAGAGGCCCCCCAAGTTCGCGCCGGAAATCGAAGGTCGTATCACTGTAGCGGGCGCCCACCGTAGCCGTCAGCCCTTCCGCCAGATCGGCATCGATCTGCGCAAAAACGGCCCACTGCTTGTCCGTGGTATCGTTGCCCGATGTGAAGATATACCGCCCATCGGTAAGTCCAATGCCGAATATGAGATCCAGCGGGATCAGATCTGCCGTGTAGGTATCTTCGATCTTGAAACTCTCAACCTGATGCGCGCGACTGAAATACCCGCCCACGGTCCAGCGGATCGCGGAATCGGCGTCGTTCGACGAAAGCCGCAACTCCTGCGAGAATACTTTCTGACGAGCGGTGACAAATCCTGGAGCCACCCAGCCGGGCACGAACGGAAAGGGCGTGCCGAAAATGAAGTTCGTATTAAGGTTGGTGTAATCCTGAATGCTCGAGGCATCGCGGTCGAAATATGATGTGACCGAAGACAGTTGCAGGTTGCCGATATCCGCCGTGATGTTGAGGCTCGGCAGGATGAACCGGTCATTCGAGGTTTGCGCAAGCGAGTAGCCGTTCAGAAAGAGCCCCTCATCCGCGTCGGTAAGAGTGCCCCACAGCGTTGGGGTCCCGTTGGACTTAATGCGTTGGAAGTAGATAGCCGGCGTGACGGCGATTGCATCCGATAGCTGAAAAGTGAGAGCGCCACGCAATGCAAGCGTGTTTGCGGAGTTCTCGTCCTCGTAAAACTCGGTGTTGTTCGGCGTGGCAACGTTGAACGGCATGCGATCAACCCAGCCGCCATCATGCCGATAATAGCCGCTTACACGCAGGCCAACCTTCCCTTCGACGAGCGGCACGCCAACGGCCACCCCGCCTTCGTAGCTGGCGTCTCCACCCTCGGTGGTCGATAACTCAGCGCGCGAATATACAGAAGTTCGGTTCAGGCTGGGCCTTGGCGTAATGAAGCGGACCACGCCGCCTTGTGCGCCAGCACCGAACAGCGTGCCCTGAGGGCCACGCAACACTTCTACCCGTTCAAGATCAAACACACGCGGGAATGCTGTCCCAAATGCGGTCTGGGCATTGGAGCGAATCTGGATTGCCGAATCGTCGATGTAGATGCCGGTCGTAGCGGCACCGGACGACGACGAAACGCCGCGAATGGCGATATTCGTACTTGTGCCGGCACCGAAGGTGT
>JBDTUD010000058.1:0-7881 GCA_040007915.1 Sphingorhabdus sp. | reverse complement strand
CCGCTTCAAGCTGGGCAATGATCTTGGCCGTCACCTCGTCATAAAGCGAAGCGCGCGGTTCACTCCCGCGCGCGGCGCGCAGCGCCGCCTTACCCGTCCCGCCAATCCGCCGTTTCCGATTACCAACCGCCATCACAGCCTCCTCGCCTTAAAAACCACACGACCCCGGAGAGGGGGGTGGGCGGCAAAGAGCGACCAAGAGGCCCGCCGGGATCAGGCGCACCTGCAAGGCTGTAACGCAGTGAAAGACCCAGCTTGCTGGGTTGCGCCTGAGCGCGGCGGGCCTAGCCGGAAGCGCCGCCCATCCCCCTCTTCGGGGACGGCCACAGACACGCCGGCGCATCCGCGCCGTCACCAGTCAGTCGAACATCATCGCAAGAACATCGCCGCGCAGCGGCCTAACAAGAAACGGCACCCTTGCACGGTGCGACGCAGGTGGGCGGTGTGGCGGAAAGCAGAGCGAAGGCCAGGCTGTCGCGCCAACGGCGCAGCGCCGCCAGTCGAAGCGAAGGCGCGTCCGACGCCAGCACGTCAAGGAGAGAGGCAAGAGCGCCAGCGGGTCAGCCCGAAAACGTCGCACCCTCAAGGAGCGCGAAGCGCGGGAAAGAGTGCGTCCCTAGAAAATCCCGCTCATTTTCGGAACGCTCCCGATCGTCACCCGAAGGGCCAAGACTATAGGCTTGGTGCGCGCAGCGCATAGAGCGGGTTGCCGACAGGCAGCGCAATAACAAACTAACTGATCTTGCTCGCCGAAATTAGCGGCCCGTTGCACACCTTTTCCAGTAGGTCGGCTTGCTTCGGTTCCAGATCGACGAGCATTCCCAGCACATTGAGCACGTTAATCAGTTCGCTGGTGTATTCAGGCAGCCAGTAATCAGGCTGGATGTCGCCCAGCGGGGAGGGCTTGCGCTTGTCGCCGATCTGGGGGCGTTCGCGGTTCTTTTTCCGATAGCTGAACCATTGGCGCAAGACCTGTTTGCCCGATACCTCATAGGCCCAAACGGCGGGCGGCACACGGTCGATATAGCCAGTACCGATTTTCATGCGCTGTGCCGCTGCATCGTATTCGAGCGTATCTGGGAAATCCTCCGGCTTGTTCGAGATGGCGCCCGCCTTGGGATAATCGGGCTTGCGGTCATCGGGCAGGCGCGGAACTCCGGCAGGCTTTCCTTCATTGAACCGTTCGCCAAAGCTGTGCAGCCAGATGACCTCGCGGCCCAGTGCGGCGGCTTCGGCGAAGAGTGCAGCGTCAGCGGTCAGCGGAACGCGCAGGCCCGGCCGGATCAGGTCGCCGCGGAATTTGTTGGTGTAGGCGGGGCTGGCGAGCAAGGCCGCGACATAGGCGAAGACATCGACCGGATCGACCGGCGCGCCAAAGGCCTTGGCCAGCGCTGCAAGTGCAGCCGCCGAGATGTTGCTCTGGGTAGCCGCTGCGTCTTTCCACAGGGCAAACACCCGCCCACCGCGCCCGGCATAGTGATGGAGATCTGGAATGAGCGCAGTTGCAGTAAGCGCAGGGCCGTTGGATGGGGCTAAATCCATCGGTGCGGTAAGGAACGCTTGGGACGCACTAAACGCTCCCCAGATGTTTGGTCTTGGATCATTCAACAGCCGCGCATCAACTGGTAGCCATTGGCGGTCAAAGGAGCGAAAGGCGTATCGGATTGGTTTTGCCAGCGGAGTGGTTTCTTCGATTATTGGCATCGGACGGGTCTTGTATGGACCTAAATCTTGCTTGACGTATTTTCGGATGTGACGACTTGCAACGAGACCTTTCCGTAGCTGGGGATGGAACAGAAGTTCCTTTTTGTCTTCGTCGTCCTCTGCGAGAAGATCAGTCCACCTAGCCTCAAGAGTCGCCACATCAGCAGCAATTACCCACGTTCGGCCTGACATAACGCCTGATCCGACGTCGCCGATCATGCTATCGAGCGCCACGAAGTCACCCCATCCACCAGAGAATTCTGGCAGGAACGGCGCGCGCCATCCGCTCGGACAATCGCTCCAGCCCTTGCTATCGAGCCTAAGCGTTTCAAGCATCACAAACTTGCCTTCGCGGCGACCTTTCTCAAGCGAGCGGAACCTGACGCGCGCGGGCTTGTTGGGCTCGTTTGCGGGAGAGCGTGAGGCCAGAACGATGCAGACCGGATGTTGCACGCCCTGAAAAATGCGGGTCGAAACTTCCGGTTGATGCCCTTCGGGTGAACAGTCGATCACCCAGATGTCATCGCAACTGCGCCGCAGATCGTCGCGCATCTTCTGGAAGCCGGGACCGTTAAGGAAGCCTGACACGGTGATGTAGCAGACCATGCCGGAGAGGTCTTCATGGACCGGCGGAATCTTGTCACGCAAACTGCTGCCTTGTTCAAACACCTTCCATGCCGCCCAGCGCCAGAAATAGACGTAAAGATTGCGCAGGTGCTTGGTATGGGTGCCCACGCCCCATTCCCTTGGCGGCTGCCAGTCATTGAGCGGGGCCGCAATGTTGCCGCTGCCGCTTTCGATCCAGCTTCCCTTACCCTTGGCCTTTTCCTTGTAAGGCGGATTGCCGATAACGACGGTGATCGGCTGCGCCCGCTTGATCTCGCCAGCAAGTCGCTGCGATTTGGAGATTTCGCGATAAATGCCTTGGCCGCTTTCAAATTCCGCATGGGGATCACTGAGCGTATCGGTGACATACAGGCCCGGCGTGCCCTCCGCGCCCAGATCGATCATTTCCGCGAGCAGCCGCAACTGCGCCACAGCAAAGGCCCCGAATTGCAGTTCAAACCCATACAGTCGCTTGGCCGCTTCAGTGATCGCACCGGGAACCGCGCCTTCGCCTTCGTGTGCCGTCACATTGGCAGCAATCATACGCAGGGCCGCGAGCAGGAAGGTGCCCGAACCCGTCGCCGGATCGGCGATGTGCACCTGCGGACTGGCGAGCCCTTGCGGCACGGCGAACCGGTTTGATGAACGCAGCGCCTCATCGCATAGCCGCACCATCGCCTGCACTACTTCGGGCGGCGTGTAATAGCTGCCAGTGAGCTTGCGCAGCTTGTTGTCGTACACCTCAAGGAAATTTTCGTAGAAATACAGCCAGGCCTCGGGATCGCCCTTGGCGATGACGCCCCAGTCGACCACATCGAGAACCCGGGTCAGAGTATCGAGCGCCGGGCCGAGTTTCAGATCCTGCTCGGTCAACAGGCGCAGCGCCGCGCCGATCAGCGTGTTGGTCTTGCCCAGTTCCTTGGCAATGTCGTCCAGCCCATCGGCAAAGCTCAGTCCTTTGGACTTCGCCATTAGCAGGCCGAAGGTGACCGCCTGCGCATAGCCATCGGCAAATTTTGCATCGTCGGCATCGGGAAATAGCAGGGATTTCCAGTCTTCCTTCAGCTCGGTCAGCTTGGCATTTTTGATGCCCAGCTGTTCGACGACTTCATCGCGCAGGAACCGGCACAAGCGAGCCGATACGCGGGCAAGCTCGGGAACGTTGCGCGGGGCAATCGGCTGCCAGGTGAGGAAATCATTGATCAGTGTCAGGAAACCATCGGGCGGGGCGAGCTTTGCTCCCGCATCCTCGATATCGCCATCTAGCTTGATGATGCTGCCAACTAGCGCGCCATCGCGCCAGAGTGAGAAGGCATTTCCATCGGAGTAGAGCAGGTTGGGCAACGCCTTCAGTTTATCCCATTGCTCCTTGTCGTGCCCAGCCTTCCACTTGCGCGGGTCTGCACCCTTGCCGGGTGCCTTGACTTCGATGAAGCCGATTAATGCTTTTTGCACATTTACCGCAAAATCGGGCCGGGTACGCAGCTCTGCGAGCGATTTTTCACCAACCAGCGTCAGCGCACCTTTGGGCAGGCCGATTTCAAGCGAAAGCGCGGCAAACAGTTGTTCAAGGGGATTGCGCAACTGATCTTCGGGCTGGCCGCCCTCGTTCAGCTTCGCCTTGGCCGACGCGCCGAACTGGCTCACAGCTTTTTTGATCGATTCGGCTTGCGACATTCACTCCCTCCGGTGCATAACGCCTTGCAGCAGCACGGCTCTGCTCGCAACCATTTCGATAGGACATTCTGGAATAGCGATGGAAGAACACTTCATTTCCGACCCCGCGCAGATGGGCTTTGATTTAGGTGTTACAGCGCCTTCCAAGTCATACGAGCCTAATCCGCACGAAATCAGGCAAGAACTGAATGAAATCCTCGCGGAAGCACGCGCCGCAACTGATGGTTCGCCGTGGGACGAACGGACGTTCAAATATCACAAGGTTGTGTTCCCGCAGATGGCCAATTGGTTACCCGCCGATGAACGCGACCAGTTGCGATTCGATTTCGCGCAAGAGGTGGAACGGATCGAGTTGCTGTTGGCGGCTTAGGACCGTGACGGACGAACCTCCGGGCCTGTCCAGCATTCACATGAACAGTCGCACAGGGTATGGTTTTGCTTCCAACCGGGGCATTCGCTTGACGATCTGCGCGAGGACATCGGCATATTCAAGCGTGACGGGGAGCTGAGTATATGGACCGTCATTGTTCCAGTTCATTTTCGTCAGCGCCAAGGTCTCTTCGCAGATGTCGAAAAAATCTCCTCGCCCCAGGTGCCGCGTGATCAACAGCGGCGACGGGATGCCTTTGCCTTCTTTATAGTAGGATTTGCCATTCCCGAAATTGGGAATGTTGCCCTGCGTCCAGAGCAAAGCTTCGTGATCACCAATCGGAAGAACCTGACCGCGATTGCAGGGGTAGTTGTCGGGCGCGTTACGTTCGCTGAAAATCACGCCTTGCCAATCGTGGCTCCGCTGCACCTGAATGAGCTCGACGTCGACTACGTTGCTGAACGCTGCTAGGCAGCCTTCGATCTCCGCAGATCGAAACTCGGTGTTCTTGTGAACCACGACCCGCTTGGGCAACGCGCCCCCGTGCCGCCGCTGGTAAATCGACAGGCTGCGTGCCATGACCTTAAGCATCTGATCCTTTCGCATATAGGGATTGCGCCGTTCGATCCTGATGTCATCAGCCTCGTAGGCTATGAAATCCAACCCTGCGCCGTCGGAATCGAAAACCTGCGCGCAGCAAATGGCAAAGCGCGCGTCTGCCGTCGCATTTTTCCGAATGGCGTAATCTATGCCGATATACGCAGTGTCGGCACGGGTATTAGCCAATGCCCACGGTATGCCGCCAGCCTTGGTATACGTGGCAATGGCAAGCCGCCACATGACGCTGCATCTGCAATGATAATCTAGTGCGCGTTGCGGATTACCGCTGCGGACTATTTGCAGCGGGATGCCAGCAGACGCCGAGAAGGCTTTGACAAAATCGTGAAGGTCGAAATCATCTTCCTTGGTCCCTTCAAAGCCGGCCGCCCACTTCTCATCAATTCCAAGCATGGCGACGTCAAAGTCATGCCGATGCGCTTGCAGGCTCGACAATGCGCCAGTGAGGCATTCTGCGAGCAAGCGGTGCGGAGCGGACGATGCACTCAATTTGGCGTCAATGTCGTCCGGAAGAGTTATCGTTGTCGTATCACTGGCCGAAGCGAGGGATGTCTCGAAAACTCGGGCGAAGCCGGGATATTCTGGCAAGTAAGTGCGCCGCTCTCTCGGTTGATGCCTCTGGTCGAGCTCCTTCACCAACTGCCGGAGGCGTCCGAGCATCGCAGCTTGCCCAATGAAGGCAATGCGGATTGGGTTTGAGACACCAGCAAGCCGCTGTTTGCCAAATGGGCCGTGCTGGATCAGTCCGAGCAGGGGATGGGCATGGTTGGCTGCGCTGTCGTCATTTCCGAATTTCAGGAGCGGTTCGGGCAACCGACGGTGCTGCGGCAAATTGTAGGGCTGGAGATTGCTCGTTGTCATCGCGATAATCCACTATAGCCGGTTACAGGTGAAATCTCGAAGCTGGCGCCTATGCCCGTGCCGCCATCAAGGCCGAGCGAAACAGGCTTGCGCCGCTCGCCGAAGATCGCCTGAATCCAGCCGTCCAAGATCGCGTTGGACTGAGAATTATAGCGCTTAGCCCGCCGTTCACGGACAAACTCTTTTCCAGCCTGCATCGTAACCTCAGGCGTGTCTTCTGCGTTGTCGATTATCACGAAGGGATTGAGCAAGAGCCATAGTCGCCCCAACCGGAAATCGAGCCGTATGCGGCAAGCCTCAGCCCAAGGGACGTCGGTTTTCGGTACGACACCTGACAGACGGCCCGTTGCTTTGGCCAACGGCGCGAGGTCAAAATTGGCGTGCCCGCCATCAGCGCGGAAAATGTGACGATGACGTTCGGCGGCAAGGTTCAGTCCGCAATGGGCTTTGAGCGACTGGAACAGAGCATCGCGTAGTAGTGACCGTTCCCCGGACTCGAATGTCAATCTGTCCGCTATAATGCTGTGCGTATCAAGCGAACGGACGTTGTGATCGGCAAAGACGCGCTTGATCTCGGTGTCGTCGCCAAATGCCAAAACGCCTTTGTTGATCCGACTGGCAACAAGGCGGGATTCCGCTGTTGCAATTCGTTCTTGAATCTCGCGCGCGCCACCGATATCGCAATCAATCAGTCGGCAGGTCTTCGGATACTCCAAGACCGGCACGGCATTCATGCGCACAAACGGATCGCAGGGGCTACGGGCCGAGAGGTCGATCTTTCGCGGCGCAAGCGAACGCTTGTCGTCGAGGGTTATCAGGAGTTTTTCGGTCGCAGGATGGTAGCGGACGATGTCCGACAAAAACTCGTCGAAACTCTCGGCCTGGACAAAAGCCGCGTCAACGCCCGCAGCCTTCGCCGCTTCGATCAGTCGTGACACGCCTTCGTAGATATTGTCCTGGCCTCGAACGACCCAGAACAATCCGTTGGGAAAACCGGAACCATCATTGATCGCACGCTGCAAGGCTTCCATCACGGACGAATCGCGACCGCTGTATCCGGCTACGATCAATCCCTGATTTCGGCAGGTATCAATCAAGATATCCCGCATTCCGGCATCTTGCTCAGCAAGCTCAGAAGCGGTGTTTTTCAAGTTTTCGGACTGAAAATCTCCATGCAGCTTTCCATAGATCGGCCATCGCTGCTGCGAATAGGCGGTCCGGACACGTTGGGGTTCACCCAAATCACCGACGGTGATCTGAGACCCCGTTCCCATAACGGTTCCAACAGCGTCTTCGATCACGCGGTCGAAGTTGGTGGTCCAGATGATGCGCGCGAGGTCGAGCTTCAACAAATGCGCAAGCGCCATGTGACCATATCCCGGCTTAGCACCTCGCATCATGTCGTCGATATACCGACGCCGGTCCTGGGCGGCTGGGTAAGTAGCTTCAAAGTAATGAGCATACTCGTCTTCGGAGTCTAGCGAAGGGAACGTCCCAGACACATCAAAAAAATTCTGTAGTAGTCGGCGAATCTGATTGTCACCAAGGTCAGAGACCGCTGAGGCAGGAATTTTTCGATCCGAACGATAAAGACGGGATTTGAAATCCCAAATCATGTCGCCCGCCGTCTTGATACCCGAAGCTCGTGAAGCACCGGCCCCTAGCAACCACATTAGCCCGGCAGCGCGTTGCTCGAATTTGCGCAGAAATGTCGGAACATCAAGGAATTCAACTTCGTCCATAGGCCAATCCGTAGGCGGCATTCCGTCATCGAACAACCTTTCTGGTTGCTACGGGAGTTCAATGGCTCGCTTGGCGTCGCTTGCCCGAAAGGATCAGCGCGTGATCGATAGAGTGCCGTTCTATCGATCATCATAAAGTATATTTGTGATCGATAGGATGGTGATCGAATCCTTTGCTCAGCTTAAACCCCAAAAAGTCGCAATAATTTGTGCTTAAGTCACGAAAAGTCGCAATGCGGCCAGAAAGGACCTGCTTAAAACCCAAAAACTCGCTTGAAGGCCTGCCGGAAGCATTCATATCGA
>JBDTUD010000057.1:0-7934 GCA_040007915.1 Sphingorhabdus sp. | reverse complement strand
GAGATCGCCCTTGCGATAGGTGCGATCGCGCCAGACAATTCCGTCCCGCCGTGCCCGAAGTTCGGTTCTCAGTTCGACCATCATCACCCCGGCCCGGGTGTCAATCACCACAGTAAGAGGGGTCAGGGTTTCACCGAAATCCTGCCAGATATCTGCGTACCAGGCAGAGATGGCCGAGCGCCCTTTTAGAATACCATCCGGTGGGCCCTTATCGAACACCACGTCGGGGGAGTAATAGTTCACGAACGAAGGGTCAGCAGCGTTAAATACCGCCACATACTTCGAATAATCGCCCAGATCCTTAATTGCCGACTCTGCAGATACCGGTGCACAGAGGAAAGTCAGCGCCCCCACGGTGATCAGGCGCAAAGTTTTTCCCCGCATGACTCTCCTCCATATTCAGCAAGTTGGAGAAGGTATCACGCCGCAAGGAACGATGCCAATCTATTTGAATCATAGAAATGGCGTAAGGTGACAGTCTTCCTCAAGACCCGGTCCAGAGTGTGCATTCGGGGTCAGGCGCGGCATTCGCTGCGCAACAGTACCTCGTGGTCAATCGCATTGCGCTGTTCCAGATTCGAGACGATCAGCAGTGCAAGGTCCAGTTCGCCCCCAACCAGCATATGCTCGATATAGGCGCGCTTGTCCTCGACCAGGCTGACTTCGATTCGCGGGAACTGGCGTTGGATGCGCGAACGGAATGATCCTTGCCAATCAAAATCAATGGTTTTAATATGCAAGGATGATTGAGCGATACATCGTTCCCCGCCTGAAGCTTCGCAATGAAAGCTGTTCGCCGTCGTGAAATTTATCGCGCACATACTTTATCAAGCGCTGGTCACCCCCTGCTAATCGTATCTTCCCAAAGCCCCGTAGCCTGAAAATATCCGAGCCTAGATCAGCAGCCTGAAAACATACTCTTATGGCATTTTCACAAGCATATTTTTTAACGCGATGGCCGAATCCCGTGCGCAATTCCAAAGGCCCGCATGACAGAAGGTTTTCTGTCACTTCGCGGAAGCGGGCCGTAGCCCCTCCGGTCCACTATACCCCGCATTGGTATGATCCTCCACCGTGCGATCGAGTAACCGGATCATGCTAATATGGAATGGTGCCCCAGGCCGGACTCGAACCGGCACTCCTTTCAGAACAGGATTTTGAGTCCAGCGCGTCTACCAATTCCACCACTGGGGCAAGCTCATCCAGGCGAACCCGTCGAAGCGGAGGCCCCTCTAACCGAGGGATGCATATGATGCAATGGGATTTCTCCCGCTGCGGCGGAGAGCAGAATTATAATCGATATTTGTCATTGTCACATTGCGGAGTTATGGGCGAGTCGAACAATTGCCCTCCGTCAAGAAGGAAACTCCCATGAGCAGTTCTGATCCCGTCGTCATCCTGTCCTACGCACGCACCCCGATGGGCGGCATGCAAGGCGTACTTGCCGATGTTGCGGCGACCGATCTGGGCGCGACGGCGGTGAAGGCTGCGGTCGAGCGTGCTGGCGTCGATGCCAACGATATCGAACGCATCTATATGGGTTGCGTGTTGCCCGCAGGCCTAGGCCAGGCCCCTGCCCGTCAGGCTGCACTCAAGGCAGGCTTGCCTAAATCGGTGCAGGCAACCACCGTCAACAAGGTGTGCGGTTCGGGCATGCAGACGGTAATCATGGGTGCCGAAGCCATCGATGCCGGGTCGGTCGATCTGGTGATCGCGGGCGGCATGGAAAGCATGACCAATGCGCCTTACCTCCTCAAAAAGCACCGTGGCGGCGCGCGCATCGGCCACGACACTGTTTATGACCATATGTTCCTCGATGGCCTCGAAGATGCCTATGAAGCGGGCCGTGCGATGGGGACCTTTGCACAGGAAACCTCCGATGAATATCAACTGACCCGTGCGGCACAGGATGATTATGCGATTGAATCGCTCCGCCGCGCACAAGTTGCCATTGCCGAGGGCGCGTTTGTGGCAGAAATCGTTCCCGTCACTATTACGACCCGCAAGGGCGATGTCGTCGTTGATACGGATGAGGCACCCGGCAAGGGGATGCCCGACAAGATTCCAACGCTGAAGCCGGCTTTTGCCAAGGACGGCACCATCACGGCAGCGACCAGTTCTTCGATTTCGGACGGTGCCGCAGCACTCGTACTGACCAAGGCCAGCGTTGCCGCAGCCAAGGGGCAGAAGCCGATTGCAAAGATCGTCGCCCATTCGGCCCATGCACAGGAACCTTCGGCGTTCACCACTGCGCCTGTGGGTGCGATCAACAAGCTGATGGCAAAGGCGGGCTGGACCATCGGCGATGTCGACCTGTTCGAAATCAACGAAGCCTTTGCCTGCGTCGCGATGTTCGCAATGCATGACCTTGGCATCCCGCACGAGAAGATCAACGTCCATGGCGGTGCAACCGCGCTCGGTCATCCGATCGGTGCATCGGGTGCGCGGATCATCACCACGCTGATCGCAGCGCTACAACGCCACGGCAAGAAACGCGGCGTGGCTTCGCTTTGCATCGGCGGTGGTGAAGCAACGGCATTGGCGATTGAGCTCATCTAACCGATACAATTTGCGACACTAATAGCTGATTTCTGAACGACTTGTTCGACGGGCGTTCAAGGTCTGAACCCTAATTTGGAAAACGTCGACGCAGCCAAAGCGTTGATGTTGACAGAAAAGGATGTGAGACCATGAAGAGCAAATTTTTGATCGCTGCAGTCATTGCGGCCACTTTGACCCCAATGGCGGCACAGGCCCAGACGCGCGAATTGCAGCGGGACCGTCAGGAAATCCGCGAAGAACAGCGCGATCTGAAGGATGCCAAGCGTTACGACGATAACCGTGACGTGCGCAACCAGCGTCAAGACGTCCGTGAAGCGCGTCAGGAATATCGGGAAGACTGGCGCGATTATCGCCAGAACAACCGTAACGCCTTCCGCGGCAGCCGTTTCAACGCGCCATTCCGTTATCGGACGTTCAATACCGGCGTCAACATCGGACGCTCTTATTACGCGCCGCGGTATCAGGTGAACAACTACCGGTCATACCGTCTGGCAGCGCCGGGTCGTTTTCAGACTTACGTCCGTCACTATAATGACGTGCTGCTGGTCAACACACGCACCGGCCGGGTCGTAAAGGTCTATCGCGGCTTTTACTGGTAAGGTACTGACCTTCACAGCGATGGGCCGTCGGAGCAATCCGGCGGCCTTTTGCTTTTGCACGCCGGGGCATGTAGCGAGGGGCCATTCACTTGCAAGCAAGGAGATTGGCTATGACCGAAACAATGCAAATGAACATCGTCTTCGTCCTGTTCGACGGCGTAACCCAACTTGATTTCAGTGGGCCTGCACAATTTCTGTCCCGCCTGCCCGGCGGCATCGTACATGTCGCGGCAAAAGCGGTCGCACCGATCAAAACCGATAGCGGCTTTTCCATATTGCCGACCACCAGCTTTGCCGATTGCCCGCAGGCCGACATCATTTGCGTTCCCGGTGGTTACGGCGTGGCCGATGCGATTGGCGACACCGAAATGATTGATTTTGTCCGCGCGCAGTCCGCAAAAGCGACCTGGATAACCAGCGTGTGCACCGGTGCCTTCATCTTGGGCGCGGCGGGATTGCTGAAAGGCAAGCGTGCGACCACGCATTGGGGTTACACAGAATTGCTCGACAAATTCGGGGCGATCTATGAAAAAGCGCGCGTTGTCCGCGATGGCAATCTGGTCACAGCCGGCGGGGTAACCTCGGGCATCGATTTCGCACTCGAACTGATCGCGGCCATTGTCGGCGAAGACGCCGCAAAGTCGGTGCAATTGAGCCTTGAATATGACCCGTCACCACCATTTGCGGGCGGCACACCTAACACCTCGCCCGACCATGTCGTCACCAATTTGCGCGCGCGCTTCTATGACGCAGCGGCGGCGCGGATGGAAGCTGCGATTGACGCGCTGGATTAGCGCATTTTGCTGCCCATGAATCTGGCATCTGCCTAAGATTTAGGCAGCCCAATCGCCGATTTTGACTCAAGAAACACGCGAATGCGTGAACAGAAACTGGCACGATACTTGAAAAGAAAAACCCATAATCCGCGCGCGCGGAGGAATCGTCGTGCTGCAAGCTGACAATAGGGGACTGACATGAAAAAGATCGAAGCGATCATCAAGCCGTTCAAACTGGACGAAGTCAAAGAGGCGCTGCACGAAGTCGGCGTTTCCGGCATTACAGTGACCGAAGCCAAGGGCTTTGGCCGCCAGAAGGGCCACACCGAGCTGTATCGCGGCGCCGAATATGTCGTCGACTTCTTGCCAAAGGTTAAGCTGGAGGTTGTCGTTGAAGATGCGCTGGCTGACCGCGTGGTTGACGCGATCGCTGCCGCTGCCCAAACCGGCCGCATTGGCGACGGCAAGATTTTCGTTATCCCCGTCGAAACCGCGCTACGTATCCGCACAGGGGAGCGCGACAACGATGCCGTCTAAATCCAAACCCAATTCCAAACCCGCTAAAAAAGACAAGCCACAGAAGGACAGCAAAATGGCCACTACTGCCAAGGACATTATTCAGAAGATTAAAGACGAGGAGATCGAGTGGGTCGATGTCCGTTTCACCGACCCCAAGGGCAAATGGCAGCATCTGACGATGTGCTCGGGCGTAATCGGCGAAGACGAGTTGGAAGACGGTTTGATGTTCGACGGTTCGTCCATCGAAGGCTGGAAAGCGATCAACGAATCCGACATGATCCTGAAGCCGGATCTTGAAGCCTGCTATATGGACCCGTTCAGCGCGACGCCAATGATGATCCTGTTCTGCGACATCGTTGAACCGTCAACCGGCGAACTTTACAGCCGCGACCCGCGTTCGACCGCGAAACGCGCAGAAGCTTATCTCAAAACCACCGGCATCGGCGACACCATCTATATTGGCCCCGAAGCCGAATTCTTCATGTTCGACGATGTGCGCTTTGAAAACAGCTACAGCACGTCTTACTACAAGATCGACGATATCGAGCTGCCAACCAACACCGGCACCAAATATGATGCCGGCAACATGGGTCATCGCCCGCGCGCAAAGGGTGGTTATTTCCCCGTCGCCCCGGTAGACAGCTGCATGGACATTCGCGGCGAGATGGTTTCAACCATGCTCGAAATGGGCCTGCCTTGCGACAAGCATCACCACGAAGTCGCCGCCGCCCAGCACGAGCTGGGCCTGACTTTCGGCACGCTGACGCAAACCGCCGACCGCATGCAGATCTACAAATATGTCGTGCATCAGGTTGCCCATGCTTATGGCAAGACCGCGACCTTTATGCCGAAACCGATCAAGGAAGATAACGGGTCGGGCATGCACACCCACTTGTCGATCTGGCAGGGCAAAGAACCATTGTTCGCTGGTAACGGCTATGCTGGTCTTTCTGACATGTGCCTGTATTTCATCGGCGGCATCATCAAGCATGCAAAGTCGGTAAACGCTTTCACCAACCCCACGACCAACAGCTACAAGCGTCTGGTACCCGGTTATGAAGCACCCGTTCTGCTCGCTTATTCGGCGCGCAACCGGTCGGCATCATGCCGTATTCCTTATGGCGCAGGCGCAAAAGCCAAGCGCGTGGAAGTCCGCTTCCCCGACGCAATGGCCAACCCGTATCTGTGCTACGCGGCATTGTTCATGGCCGGTCTCGACGGCATCCAGAACAAGATCCACCCAGGCGAAGCCATGGACAAGAACCTCTATGACTTGCCGCCAGCAGAACTCGCCGAAGTGCCAACCGTTTGCAGCTCGCTGCGGGAAGCACTCGAAAGCCTGGCCGCCGATCACGATTATCTGTTGAAGGGTGACGTGTTCACCAAGGACCAGATTGACAGCTATATTGAACTCAAGATGGAAGACGTCGCCCGTTGGGAAATGACCCCCAGCCCGGTCGAATTCGACATGTATTACAGCTACTGATCGTCACGCATCCGATCGGAAGCTGAAAGGCCCGGGGGTTGGGGGACCACCGGGCCTTTTTTATTATTTTTGGCGCAAGCGTCAGTAAGCGCGCGCCTGACGCCATGTATTGTCAAGTCGACGGGTAAGGCGATCAAGGCGCTTGTCGATGGTTCGTTCCTCACGCCGCGTGAATCGGTCATCGCGACCAAACATGCGGTATTGGCTCCCGATAGCGTTCAGCTCGTTCCTCGCATAATTCGCTTCATTGCGACCAATCCGCCGAGTGGATTCGGCAGAGCGCACATATTCACGCAGCCAGCTTATCCGCGTCGGAATGTCGGTCGGCATTTGGCCCATGTCATATCGGCCATCGCCGGGTACATAACGGGTGTCGGTTGCGTAGTTGTCATTACGGGTCGGAACCCAGCGGCCACGGGCATCATAATAGCCGTAAGTCCGGCCTTCGTGCCAGTGACCATCTTCATAATATCCTGGCTGTTCAATTGCGGTCCAGTTGCCGTTCGTCTCGCCCGCGTAACCGGACTCGCCTTCGATCCAACGTCCGCGTGAGTCATAACGGCCACGCGTAGGGCCAGGGACCCAGCGGCCGCGTGTGTCGTAATAGCCGCTAGCACTCGCGCCAACCCAGCGGCCATTGCGGTCGTAATATCCGCTCGATGCCGCTGGCACCCAATGTCCGTCCCGGTCAACATAACCATTGCTGCTGCTGTCGCCGCTCATCGTTACCCAGCGACCATTGTCATAATAACCGTTGGGGGGGCCATCGACCCATCTGCCGTCGCGGTCATAATATCCACGCGCTTCGTTGCGGCTGACGCCTGTTGCGTGCCAGCGACCGTCTTGATCGTAATAGCCATAAGCCGTGCGACAATCGCCCCGATCAGATTTGGCGATTTGGTTACCGATAACCGCGCCAATGACGCCGCCAATGATAGTGCCCTCGGTTTTGTCGCCTCGTCCGGCAATTACATTGCCAAGGACGCCGCCTGCGCCTGCGCCTGCAACTGTCCCGATTATGCGACCGGAACTGTCGCGGCGGCAACCGTCGTCTGCCATGGCTATGGAGGGGGTGAGAACGGCCAGCGCAATGCCAGCCGCAAGAATGCGACTATTCATGATAAGTCTCTTTTCGTAGAATATGTTTGTATGCTCGGTAAATCGTTTGAACGCGAAAAAGTTCCGTTTTACCGCAGCTGGTCACAAGGCTGGGTGCGCAGGCGGTCGCGGTCGCGCGTTGGGAAATGACGCCGATCCCGGTCACGTTCGACAGCTATTACGCATCGGATCATAAGGATAGCGTCCGGAGTTTAGGGCCTTCGGAGCCTTTGTTTTACTCAGGACCCTTACCCTAAGCGTTCGAAAAATACCGTCGTTGTTTCCAATCTGGGTCGCCCGCGCCACAAAAAAAGGGCGGCCCTTTCGGTGCCGCCCCCATAAATGTCGATTGTTTCAGCGTCTTCGGGTCCAGAACATGATGCGGCTTGTTTGAATCGTATCATGCTCTCGATCTATTCGTGGTCGCGTGATTTTAAGCGAATAACCGGTTCCCACTTATTCGCATCACGCTCTAGTTACCGTCGCGCGCTGCTTTGCCAAAGACGCGATATTGTTCGTTGCCGACAAATCCGAACTTGGTGATGCCGCTGCGTTTCACCGCCGCCAGAACCTTGTCGACCGTGTCGTAGGTCGCGGTTGGTGCCGGCTGGAACTGCAATTCGGGTTCCGGATTCATTGACTTGGTTTGCGCCAGATATTGACCAACCTGTTGCAGGCTGACCGGCGTGCCGTTCCACAATATTTCGTTGTTCGGCATGATCAGAATCTTGTTGATCACCGGATCGACTAGCGGAGGGGGGGGCTGGTTCGGGTCGTTTACCGGTAGGTCAATATTGACCGCATGCGAAACCGGGGGAATGGTGATCATCAGCATGATCAGGAGAACGAGCATGACGTCGATCAACGGCGTCGTGTTCATTTCCATCATCGGCT
>JBDTUD010000056.1:0-8365 GCA_040007915.1 Sphingorhabdus sp. | reverse complement strand
CGCGGCGCTTCGTAATTGGGTGCATCGTGAACCAAAGTGCCTTTGGTCAGACGCAGCAAGATGGTGTCGGGATCATCGGTCCGCAGGAATTGCCCCTTCTCTGCGGTGACAGCAATCGATTGGCCCTTTTCGCTTTCGGCAAATACAAACAGTCCGGAGAGATCATTGCCCTGATTGCGGCTTTCCTCGATCCGCATTGTCAGATTCTTACCCACATTGTTAAATTCGCCAACCCTGACCTTGGCACCGAAAGCCCCCGACCGCAGTTCAAAACGCAGTTCTTCGTATAGATAGCGGGCGCTTGGCTGGATAAATCCGACGATGGCAAAATTGATGATGGCAAGGGTGATCGCGAACATGAAAGGCACGCGTAACAAGCGCCAATAGCTCATGCCGACCGCCCGGAATATGTCGAGTTCTGAAGAGGTAGCAAGACGTCGGAACGCCAGTAAAATCCCCAGCAGCAGTCCGATCGGGATACCCAAAGACAGATATTCGGGGATCAGGTTCGCCAGCATCCGCCATACCACACTGACCGGTCCACCCTCTGCTGCAACAAAGTCGAACAGGTTGAGCATTTTCTCCAGCAGCAGCAACGACGCGGCAATCGCCAAGGTCGCCAGCAATGGCAACATCACAAGCCGGAAGATGTAGCGGTCGGTGGCAGTAATAAATTTCAACTTATGGTCGCCCTGTCACCCTAATTTGGCCGCAAACTAACCCGATAGACGGTTCCAGGTTCAGGGGCAATATCGATGGCGCTCCCATAACAAATGCGCCGGAAATGATGTTCCCAGGAGTTTTTTGATGAGTAAAGCATATGTTTTGTTGGCTGTAGCCGGATGGGCGCTCGCTTCGAGCGCTGCCGCTGCGGGTCAGGAAGTCAGTAACGATTTGGCACGTTGCGCCGAAGGTAAAGGGCCTTCGGTGCTTGTCCATGTGCGCGGTGTGAAAGAGGCAGCGGGGCGTATTCGCGTCCAGTCCTATCCCGCGACAAGTGGTGCATGGCTTGCCAAGGGCCGGTGGCTGCACCGTGTTGAAAGCCGCGCCAACACAGGCAGTATGAGCTTTTGTGTACCGGTGCCTGCCGCTGGCAAATATGGCATCGCGGTGCGGCATGACCGTAATGCCAATGGTAAAACCGACATCAGCAAGGATGGTGGCGGGTTTTCCAACAACCCCGGCATCAACATTTTAAACCTCGGCAAACCGTCGGTCAGCAAGGTGGCATTTTATGCTGGAACCGGCGTGACCAAAATTACCATCAACCTGCAATATATGTGACGGACAGCATTTGGCATTAGTGGCACTTCTTTCGAACCCCAATTCAACCGGCAACAGGTCGCTGTTACCGGCGGTTCGCTGCTATTGCGCCCGCAATCCCGATATCTTCCATTACGAAGTAGAGGAAATGGGTCAGATTGCCAAAGCGCTGGAGATGATTGCGCGGGTGAAGCCGAAGGTGCTCATAATCAACGGTGGCGATGGGACAGTGCAATCGGCATTGACCGAGTTGTACCATGGCGGCCATTTTGATGGTCACCCGCCGCCGGTTGCCGTTCTGCCCAATGGCAAAACCAACCTGATCGCGCTTGATCTGGGCGCGGCAGGCGACCCGCTACTGGCATTGGCGCAGGTTGTTGAAGTGGCAAAAGGTGACTTGTCGGATCACATCGTTGTTCGCGAGCTTATCGCCCTGAGCGACGGCAGCGAAGGTGCGCGTCCGGTGTTGGGCATGTTTCTTGGCGGAGCCGGGTTGGCCGAAACCATCCTGTATTGCCGCCACAAAATCTATCCCTTGGGGCTGCCCAATGGCCTAAGCCATTTCATCGCTGCGCTGGCGGTGATGTTTTCCGCAATTTTTGGACTGAAGGCGGATTTTCTGCCGGCACGCGCCAAGCCCGTCAGTATTTCGTTCATCCGCAAAGGCGAGTTACAAGGTATATTCTCGGTGTTGATCGTCACCACGCTTGAGAAGCTGCTGCTCGGCGGACGCACCGGTGAAATGACCGAGCGCGGCCACATGAAGTTCATGGCCGTCGACCAGCGCCCCTGGGCGATGATCCGCGTGGTGTTCGACTCGCTCATAGGCCGCCTTGGACGTTATACTGTCGACGGCGTCCATATCGAGCAAGGTGACGTAATCCGTATCGACAGCGTCAAAAGCAGTGTCGTTCTCGATGGCGAGGTGTTTGAAGCGAACAGCAGCCGACCGATCGTGCTGCGATCCACCCCGCCGGTGCCATTCCTGCGTCTCGCCGCGTAAACGCTTAACAAGTGTAACCGAATAACGCTATGAGCCGCACATGCTCTCGCTCACCCAACTGGTCGCCGATGAACTAGCGCTGCCTGCCTTGCCACAGGTACAAGCGTTTGCCGCACATATCGCCGCGCAATATCCGAAGGCCGCGCGCGCGGTTCTGTTCTACGGATCATGCCTGCGCAGCGAGCAGCTCGAAGGGCAGATGCTCGATTTCTACCTGATCGTGTCGGATTATGACGCGGCTTATGACAAAAAATGGCTGGCGAAATGGAACCGGCGCTTACCGCCCAATGTATTCCCGTTCCAGTTTGACGGCCTGATGGCGAAGGTCGCGGTGCTCAGCGAGCAAGATTTTCACGATCTCAACCGCCCTGCGGCATCGGCGGTGTCGGTATGGGCACGCTTTGCCCAGCCGTCGCGCTTGGTTTGGGTGGCGGATGAAGCAGCGCAAAAAATGGCGGTGCGCGCGATATCAGGTGCGGCACCAACTTTGCTGAATGCGGCTTTGGCTTTCGTCGAACGCGAGGTCGATGTGCTCGACCTTTGGCAAACCGGGTTCCAGATGACCTATAGCGCCGAATTGCGCGCAGAGCGCAAAGACCGCCCCGCATCGGTGATCGCATTCGACCCCGAACGTTACGAGCGCTTTGGCAGGGCGGCACTCCACCACAGTATGATCGCCAACGAACTGCGCGGCGACAGAATCTTCATTCTCCCGGACCCCGAACGGCGAATAATGCAGGAACGGGGCCGCTGGCCGGGGCTGCGGCGGCGCGGCAAGCTGCTGACCGTGGCGCGACTGGCCAAAGCCGCATTCACTTACGCAGGCGGCATTGATTATCTGGCGTGGAAGGTCAACCGCCACGCCGGAACCGACATCAAGGTCCGCGACTGGCAACGACGCTGGCCGTTGGTTGCCGCGCTATTTTTGGTCCCGAAATTGTTGGCGAAGGGCGCGGTTAGATAATCCCCACGGCCTTCCCCGCCCCTTCAAACCGGCTGAGGATATCCGACACTTGTTCGCTCGTATGCTCGGCGCAAAGCGAGCAGCGCAGCAGCGTCATGCCTGCGGGCGTCGCGGGTGGACGGGCCAGGTTCACGTAGAGCCCATTCTCCAACAGCGCCTGCCACATCGCGGCACCGCGTTCGAGGTCGGGCATGATGACTGCGATAATCGCGCTTTGCGCTTCGGAGGTGCCGAGTTGAAAGCCCAGATCGCGCAGGCCTTTGTGCAGCGTCTTTGAGTTCGCCCAAAGATGCGCGCGTTTGTTGCTGTTGTGCATCAGCTTGCGGATGCTGGTGGCCGAGCAGGCAACGACCGCAGGTGGCAAGCTGGCGGTGAACACATAAGGACGGCAGACCAGCCGCATGATTTCAAACTTCGGATGGTTCGATACGCAGAAGCCGCCGACGGTTCCGACCGACTTGCTGAACGTGCCGATGACGAAATCGACATCGTCGAGAACACCCTGTTCCTCGGCAACACCGCGACCATTTTCGCCGATAAAGCCCATAGAATGCGCTTCGTCTACAAGCACCATGGCACCCGCCTCTTTCGACACGCGGATCATTTCCTTGAGCGGGGCGACATCGCCCATCATCGAATAGACGCCCTCCAGCACCACCAATTTTCCGGCATCAGCTGGCAGTCGCTTCAGCCGCTTTTCCAACGCCTCGACATCATTGTGGCGGAACGCGACAATTTCGGCGTCGCCCATTTTGCAGCCGTCATAGATCGACGCGTGGCTGTCGATATCGAGGATGATATAATCGCCCTTGCCCGCAATTGTGCTGATAATCCCCAGATTGGCCTGATAGCCGGTGGAGAAGACCATTGCGTGCTTCATGTCGTAAAATTCTTTGAGCGCATCCTCGCACTCTTTGTGTCCTTGGAAAGTGCCGTTCAGTACGCGGCTGCCGGTGGTGCCTGCGCCAAATTCGTCGAGTGCCTTCTTGCCCGCCGCGATCACGTCAGGATCAAAGGTCATGCCCATATAATTGTAAGTGCCGAGCAGGATGGTTTCCTTGCCATTGCAGACAGCAACAGTTGGCGAGAGCACCTGCTCCATCACCAGCGAAAACGGGTCCATCACGCCGGTGGCAAGCAAGCCTTCGCGTTGGGCAATCAGCGCGTCGAATTTGGAGAATAGGTCGGTCATTGCGCGGTCAGTCCGTCAGTTTCGTTACTGCATCGACCAGCTGGCCGACATTCTCGATCTCGGCCTGCATGTTCATCGTAATCACGATGTCGAACGCGTCCTCCACTTCGGCAACAAAATCCATGACGGTCAGGCTGTCCCATTCGAGGTCACCGGCAAAGGTCGTCGCGTCGGTAATGGCCACGCCCTTCTTGTTGAACGGCTCGATCAAGCCTTTCAGCCCCTCAAACATTTCGCTGCGATCGGTCATCGTGGTTCCTTGTAAAATTGGGCGGTTATTGCGCCGTTTGGAAGGGCTATGGCAAGCGAATAAGGCGGCAAAAGGGCGAAATCTAAGCTAGCTTCAAAGCCAGCCTTGGGCCTTATACCAACGCGCAGTTTCCTTAAGGCCCGCGCGTGTTTCCACCTGCGGCGTCCACAATGCGGCGGGCGGTGCGGCAGCCCGGGTTATCGTCCAATCGGGATGGCACAAATAGTTGGCCCGATCAGGCGTCAGTTTAGCCTTGCGGCCGCGGAAAAAGCGGTCGCCAAGCGCCGCCAGTTTCAGCAAAAAACGCGGTGCATGGATGATGGTTACCCGCCGCCCTATCGCCCAGCCAATCGCGCGAGCGAAACCCTCATGGGCCCAACCGCCCACCACGCCGTCGTCCGCCTCGAAAACCCTGGCGGTTGCATCGTCGTGCGCGGGTAGCAGAGCGACCAACAACCGCGCCAGATCATCGACATGGATCAGTGAAATCTGCCCGCGTGGCGGCAGCAGGACAAAGCCGCGCGACGCCATGCGGAACAGGTCGAACATCTCGGTATCGCCAGGACCATAAACCCCGGGAGGACGGATGATTGTCCAGTCCAGCATCGATGTGCCGACCAGCTTTTCACCGCGCAATTTGCTTGCGCCATAAATGGAAAGCCCCGGCTCACGCGCAGAGAGCGAGGATATATGGACAAACCGTTTGATACCCGCGTCCTTCGCGGCGGCAAGGATATTTGCCGTACCGGTTACATTACCTGCCTCGAACCCGGCCGCATTAGCGGCGTTTACCACGCCGGCAATATGCAACACGGCAATGGCACCGTCGCATAATTGCGCAAGACTGCTGGTGCTATCGAGACTACCGCGCACCCAAGTGACGCCCGCCCGCTTATGTTGGTCCCGCCGGGTCAGCGCCCGCACATGCCATCCGGCCTCGACCAAGCGGCTAAGCGTTCTCTTGCCGACAAAGCCGGTCGCACCGGTCAGGGCGACGACGCCCGGCTTGGCACTCAAAGCATCACCAATTGGTCCCGGTGGACGAGGACCGAGCGGGGGACGGTGCCGAGGATCGCCTCCAACTCACCCGAACGGTGGCCGCATATCCGTGCAGCGTCGGCGGCGTCATATTCGGATAGCCCGCGCGCCAGGGCGATGCCGTCATCAGCGCTGATGTCGATGACATCGCCGCGCTTGAACTCGCCCTCGACGCTCAATGCACCAGCGGGGAGCAGGCTGCTGCCGGCCTTCAATGCCTTCGCCGCGCCCGCATCGATCCGGATGCGCCCTTTGACCGTCAACCGCCCGCCGAGCCAGCTTTTACGCGCCGATCCGCCTTTGCGTGGCGCAAAGAAAGTAGACGCAGCACCGCCCTCCAACGCCGCCAATGGATGGTCACCCAAGCCCGATGTGATGGTCAATCCGATGCCCGCACGTGTTGCAATGTCGGCCGCATCAATCTTCGATGCCATTCCGCCCGAACCCATGCCGGATGACGAGCCCTCGGCCACCATGATCCGGATACGGCCGTCGATCCGCGTGACTTCGGGAACCAGCGTTGCGCCCGGTTGGAAGGGCGGACGGTCGAAAAGGCCGTCGACATCGGAGAACAGGATCACGCCCGAAGCCCCAGCCGCCTGCGCCACACGCGCCGCCAGCCGGTCGTTATCGCCAAAGCGGATTTCTTCGGTTGCGACGCTGTCATTCTCGTTGATTACCGGCACCGCGCCTGCGCCCAGCAACCGGTCCAATGTGGCTGCGATATTCAAATAGCGCCGCCGGTCCTCGAAGTCATCGAGCGTCACAAGCATCTGCGCTGCCGCCAGCCCTTGTGCGCCTAACAGTTCCGCCCAAATGCCTGACAGGATAATCTGTCCGACGGAGGCGGCGGCCTGCGCATCGGCCAAACTTGCCCGCCCGCCCTTGTGGAAACCCAACCGCCGCGCGCCCAAAGCAATTGCTCCGGAGGTCACCACAATAATCCGCTGACCAGCACTGTGGCGCGCCGTTATGTCAGCAACCAGCGTGTCAAGCCAATCCCGCCGGACATTGCCATCGGGCTGCACCAGCAAAGACGAGCCGACCTTGACCACCAGCAGAGGACAAGTGTCCGGTTTAAAGGCTGCGGTCCTTAAATCGGCGACCATGTTCCATCCCCGGTTATGCCGTTGCTGCGCGAACTTTCGAGGCCGCTCTTTTCCGGAAGGGCTGCGAGAATACGGTCAAGCACGTCACCCACGCCTTGGCCGGTCGCGCCGGAAATCGAAACAATATCTTTCGCGCCTGCCGCTTCCAGCTGTTTGGTCAGGTCGGCCATGATTTCCGCATCCAGCAAATCGCCTTTGTTAAGCGCGACGATCTGCGGCTTATCCTCCAGCCCGGCACCATATTCGGCCAGTTCCTCGCACACCGTCTGCCACGCCAGAACCGGATCATCCTGCGTCGCATCAACGAGATGGATCAGGATTTGACAGCGTTCGATATGCCCCAAAAACCGGTCGCCGATTCCGGCACCTTCGGCGGCACCAGCGATAAGGCCGGGGATATCGGCCAACACAAATTCGCGCGATTTATGTTCGACCACGCCCAGTTGCGGCCGGATCGTGGTAAATGGATAAGCGCCGACCTTCGCCTTGGTGTTCGACACCTGATTGATAAAGGTCGATTTTCCCGCATTGGGCATGCCGACCAATCCGGCATCGGCGAGCAGTTTTAACCGCAGCCAGACATACATCTCCTCACCCGGCCAGCCGGGGCCATGCTGCCTTGGCGCACGGTTGGTGGAGGATTTGTAACTGGCATTGCCCCGCCCACCATCGCCACCGCGCAAGAACACCACGCGCTGGCCAACTTCGGTCATATCAAGCAGTAGGGTGCGCTCCTCGTCATCAGCCAGCACCTGTGTGCCGACGGGTACCTTGATGACCAGATCTTCACCATAAGCGCCGTGCCGGTCACGCCCCATGCCCTGAATACCACGCTGAGCCTTGAAATGCTGGGCATAACGGAAATCGATAAGCGTATTGAGGCCGGCGACCGCTTCAATCACGATGTCGCCCCCTTTGCCGCCATTGCCGCCATCAGGGCCGCCATATTGGACATATTTTTCGCGCCGGAAACTTACCGCCCCGGGGCCGCCCGCACCCGAACGGATGAAGATTTTAGCTTGATCTAGAAAATGCATCGCCCGCCCATAGGCGAGGATGTCGGTTTTGACCAGCGTTTGGGCAGGGTAGCGCGGCTTTGTGAGCCGTACAGGATAGCTGGCGCGACTAAAGACAGCGATAAGATAACAAAGCCGAGGCGCTATCCTGGAGCAAATGCGTTGAAGGGAAGGGCTGAGCGGCAGCTCACATTGCCCAAATGTTACCATTCCCGTCAATTTGCAGCGGCGGGCTGACGCGACCGCTGCGCCAATCTGCTCGGTCATTGATCAAACGGTCACAAGTGTCCGTCGTCAGAACATTTGGCACTGATGTCTGTGTAAATTAGCGTAGCGTTGCTCTATATCGTAACGAACATCTCCACCTTTGGGACGAACAGCAGGTATTGAAAACCTTGCCCAGAACGGAGAAAAACCGCGAGTTACGGCGCAGAAAGCCTATTACCGGATTACTATAAATAGACCACAGGGGACGTGGTGGAGCCTAGGGGAGTCGAACCCCTGACCTCTACACTGCCAGTGTAGCGCTC
>JBDTUD010000055.1:0-9801 GCA_040007915.1 Sphingorhabdus sp. | reverse complement strand
GGCTGCTGCGGAGCAATGGGCGCAGTTGCAGCGGGCTCCGAAAAGGCACCACGGCCCATGGCCGATGGCTGCAGCGGTATGCCCATCCGTTTGATCAGGCCGCGAATGACATGTCCTCCGTCAGGTTGAGTATGCCAGCATCCGACTCGCTTGCGGTCTTGCGCACATGCAGGAAAGGTATCCAGACATCGCCGAATTCGGCCTTTTGATACCAGACATCGAGGACATCGAACGAAGCCCAAAAACCGCCCGGTTCCATCAAGCGGATGCCCTCGCCAATGCGCGGTACGACGGCAAAACGTAGTTTGTCCTGACTTTGATATGTCTCGTTTTGAACTTCTATCTCGATCACTGCAGCGGTCCCCTCGGTGATTCTGGTAAGCTTAACGGCAAATCGTTGACGATTTACCAATTAGCCAAAAGGCACGGATTTCGGGGCGGAGCGGCGAAAGGTCACACAAAGGTCTCACCTGAAACGGCTCTGAAGCGATCCAATATCGCCCAATTCATGCTTTAGCTGATTGCGTGCCCATACAGCCATCGGGCGAATTGCGATTTCGAGTGCCGATCTGACAGGGCAAATCCTACATTGCAAGGGGGAAAGAGCGCGAACCCTGATTTCGCTTGTCCCACCCTCTCTCCCCTTGCAGGAGAGAAAGACTTGGCTTGGCAATCCTGAGCTTGTCGAAGGGTTGCCTAGTTAGTCTTGTAAGGGAGCTGCGACGTTTGTCGGCGAGCCATGCAGCTCGCGCACCCTCTCCAACTCCGACTAGGCGCTAAAGCGCCAAGTCTCCATATCCTCTCGCGTCAAGGGAGAGGAGGTGGGGTAAATGGCCGCCAAATTTGTATTATATCTCTGTAATTCCAAGATAAGTTTTCGGTGAGGGTCGTTCCATCGTTTATTGGGATTCTTTGACAACAAGTGAGTCTGTGAGAAAAAATCCCGCTCCTGTCGGCATCCGCGAATGTTCCAATTCGATGCGAAATTTCGCATTCTTTTTTACGAGTTGAGTGACCCACTTCGCTTTGACCGGTGCAAACACCAAATCTTCGGCGCTTTGTACTAATATCACATTTATCTGTCGCACTTCAGATGGTGATATCTGTCTAATTTTATAGAGGAAATCGCTGTTCATGTCTGGACGCCCAGCAGGTCGGATTTGTGGGATGATGCGGACGGCGAGGTCTGGTCGCAATGGGACGATCCTGTTTGCTGGAACTCGGAGATTGGGTCTTTCGATGGCTGCGGGAAAATCACTTGAAAGAAATGGGAATTTATCACTTTTAGGGTTCAACAAGATTTCCCAATGAAACGACGCCATTGAATTTGACAAATTCACAACATTGGAAATTCCCATCGCCTGCGGATATTTTTGGTCAATCTCGATTTGCAACGCGCCATTCTGGATTAGCTCGGTCGCTGATTTTCCGCCAAGTTCAGCTGGGGGCGGGTCTAGCAAACCAGCCTGCTCCATAAGTTCAACTTGAGTATGCGTTAACATTTCCAATTTTTTTGCCCCGAGGCGCATTGCCGTTGGAGAACAGCAAATTACGAAGGAAGCAAAGCCTGCGATGACAAGGATATCGTCGAATGTGAACTGTCTTGCAGTAATGCTGTCACACGCGCTATCGTAAGCTGGCTCTACTTTCCTTAAAAAATCTTCAATAAACCGTGGCTCAGTCAGAAACTGATTAGTGCTCCCCTCTTCCATTCGGCAAACGTCTTCAGAACCGCAGGGAAACTCAGCGCCATCGGATTTACGGTAGCCGTACGTTTTTCGGAAGTTAGCGTCCGCTGCATAAAATTTCCTTAGATGCACCTGCGATACGTAGTGATCTAAAGGCAATCCGCCGGACTCCGTTTAAGTATGGCGCGAGCAACATTAATCTGTATTTTTTTCAGTTTCATTTGCTTCGTCGGCCCCTTCATCCACCTCATCACTCTCCTCAATTTTCGCCGCGCCAACAACATGCTCGTTCTCGCCGACGTTGAACAACCGAACCCCCGCCGTTCCGCGCCCCAGCACACGTAAGGAATCCAAAGGCATCCGGATCAGCTTGGCTTGGTCGGTGACCAGCATCAACTGGTCGCCCTTGGTCGCCGGGAAGCTCGCCACGACCGGGCCGTTGCGTTCGACATTGTCGATGTTGGTGATGCCCTGGCCGCCGCGACCGGTGCGCCTATAGCCATAAGCCGAGGACAGCTTGCCGTAACCGTTGGCGCACACGGTCAGGATAAACTGTTCGGCCTCCGCCAGTTCGGCGATACGCTCGGCAGACAGGGTGGGTTCGCCTTCACGTTCGGGTTTCCACGGGGCGAAGCGGAGATAATCCTCGCGTTCCTCCGGCGTGGTGCCAACCCGGTGCAGGATCGAGAGAGAGATGACCTCGTCGCCCTTCGCCAGTTTCATCGCGCGCACGCCGGTTGAGGCGCGGCTCTGGAATTCGCGGATGTCGTCGGCGGCGAAGCGGATGGCCTTGCCGTTGCGGCTCGCGAGCAAAACGTCGTCGTCGGCGGTGAGTAATTCGACACCGATTAGCCGGTCGTCGGCGTCCTCGCCCTCGAACTTCATCGCGATCTTGCCGTTGGACGGCACATTGGCGAAGGCGTCCATGCTGTTGCGGCGGGCATAACCCTTGCAGGTCGCGAAAACGACGCTCAAACCACCCCATTCGGCTTCGTCTTCGGGCAGGGTCAGGACGTTCGAGATCACTTCGCCTTCGCCCAGCGGCAACAGGTTGACCATCGGGCGGCCCTTTGTCGAAGGCCCGCCTTCGGGCAAGCGCCAGACTTTCAGGCGGTATACCTTGCCGATATTGGAGAAGAACAGCACCGGCGTGTGCGTTGACGTCACGAACAATTCGGTGATGGCATCCTCATCCTTGGTCGCCATGCCCGCACGCCCCTTGCCGCCACGGGCTTGGGCGCGGAATGTGGCGAGTGCGGTGCGTTTGATATAGCCGCCAAGGGTGACGGTGACGACCATCTCCTCGCGCTCCATCAGGTCTTCGTCGTCCAGACCATCCCAGCTCGCGGTGATTTCGCACAAACGCGGCGTCGAGAATTCAGCGTCGATCGCAACCAGTTCTTCGCGAAGTACAGCATATAGCTTCGTCCGGTCGCCGAGAATGTCGAGATAGCCTTCGATATTGACCGCAAGACCCTTTAATTCCTTGCCAATCTCGTCGCGACCAAGGGCCGTCAGGCGATGGAGGCGCAATTCGAGGATGGCGCGAACCTGTAATTCGGACAGTTGGTAACTGTCGCCTTGAATTTCGGCCTCGATGGCTTCGACCAGCTTGATATATGGCGCGATTTCGCCAATCGGCCATTTGCGGTCGAGCAAGGCAGTGCGCGCCTCTGCCGGGCTGCCCGAACCACGGATAATCCGCACCACTTCGTCCAGATTGGTGACCGCGACCACCAACCCCAGCAACAGATGCGCGCGTTCACGTGCCTTGTTGAGTTCGAACTTGGTCCGTCTTGTGATGACTTCTTCGCGGAAATCGACGAATGCGGTGATAATATCCTTGAGGTTCAAAACCTCGGGCCGTCCGCCACGAATGGCGAGCATATTGGCCGGAAAGCTTGATTGGGCAGGGGTGTGACGCCACAACTGGTTAAGCACGACATCGGGCGTTGCATCGCGTTTCAGGTCGATAACCACGCGCACACCCTTGCGGCTCGATTCGTCGCGGATATCGGAAACGCCTTCAATGCGTTTGTCCTTGGCGGCTTCTGCAATCTTTTCGACCAAGCCGGATTTGCCGACCTGATAAGGAATTGCCGTCAAGACGATAGAGCGCCGATCACCGCGCCCTTCCTCGATCTCATGGCGGGCACGCTGCATGATCGAGCCTTTGCCGTCGCGATATGCCGCACGCGCGCCGCCGGTGCCCAAAATCAGCGGGCCGGTGGGGAAATCGGGGGCAGGGACAATCTCGATCAGTTCGTCAATGCTGATCAGCGGATTGTCGATATAGGCCAGACACGCCTTGATGACTTCGCCCAGATTGTGCGGCGGAATGTTGGTCGCCATGCCGACCGCAATACCGCCCGCGCCATTAACCAGCAGGTTGGGGAAACGGGCAGGGAGTACCTGGGGTTCTTCACGGCTGCCGTCATAATTGGGCTGAAAATCGACGGTATCCTTGTCGAGATCATCGAGCAGTGCATTCGCGACCTTTTTCAGCCGCGCTTCGGTATAACGCATCGACGCTGGCGGATCGGGGTCCATCGAACCGAAGTTACCCTGACCATCGATCAGTGGCACCCGCATTGACCAGTCTTGCGTCATCCGCGCCAAGGCATCGTAAATCGCGCTGTCGCCGTGCGGGTGATAATTGCCCATGACGTCACCGACGATCTTGGCGGATTTGCGATAGGGACGACCGGCGACAAAGCCACCTTCCTGGCTGGCGAACAAGATGCGGCGGTGGACGGGCTTCAGGCCATCACGCACATCAGGAAGCGCACGCGCGACGATTACGGACATGGCATAATCGAGGTAGCTCGACTTCATTTCATCGACGATATCAACCGGCGAAATATCAGATGGGTCAATAGTGGCTGTATCGTCGCTCACGCCGCAAAAATCCTTATGTTTTTAAATTGCGCGTACCCTAGACGATGCTTGCCAAAATAACCACCCGTAGCGATCTAAAATTACCGTTTTCAGACAAGTTATCCACAGATTCACACGGAGCCAATTCTGAGTTTGCGGTCGTATTTTGAAGCGGTCATAAGCGGGCAGGTTGTTCAACCGCAATTCATGCAAAAACGCTATGCTCATTGCGCTACCTATGGGGACTGCCTATAAATTGTTGCAACGGATAGTCCGCCCAAAACTTGCCTTCGGAGAGAAAAATGAAGTTGGTTTCCAAAATTGCCATCGCCCTTTCGGCTGCTGCTTTGACTGCTGCACCTGCTGCATACGCGGCCGGTGAAAAACCCAAAAAAGAAAAGAAGGGCAAAGAAGAGGCCGCTCCCAAGCGGAATTATTCGAAAGAATTTATCAAAGAATATGCCCTCGCATCCGACACCCTTAACAAGAAAAAAGATGCTGCTGCGGCCAAAGCTATGTTCCCGACGGTCGTCGCATCGATCCAGAACGATGATGACCGCTACGAGGCGGGCATTTTGGCGATCAACATTGGCGCGCAGTTGAAGGAACTTGCGTTCCAGGAACAGGGGATTGATCTTTTGCTGGCATCGGCAACGACTCCGGCCAACATCAAAACCGAATATGGTTTCCGTAAGGGAGGGATCGCTTACGACAAAAAGGACTATGTGACGGCAGAAAAATATATGATCGATGCATATAATGCCGGCCATAGGTCGGGTAGCATTGAGGTGCTGATCTCCAACGCCCAGTCGCAGCAAAATAAAAATACTGAGGCGATGGTTTGGCTTGTCAAAGCTATCGAGGCGAGCAAAGCTGCCGGAAAACCGGAAAAAGCCTATCTGATAAGAGCCGCGAGCCTTTCGGCCAAAGCCAAGGATTTTACCGGCGCTGCCAATTGGTATAAAGAGCTTTTGCGGACGGAGAACAATCCCGATTATTGGCATGACGCCCTTGTGTTTTTTGATCGTTCGTTGACGTTGAATCCCGAAGAATCTTTGGACCTTTTGCGGCTGATGCGGGCGACGAATGCCTTACGTTTTCAACAGGAATACGCACAGTATCTGGATAGCCTCAGCTATATTGGTGTCCGTTATCCAGCGGAAGCCGTATCGGTCCTTGATGAAGGGTTCGCAAAGGGCGTCATTTCGCGAAGCAATGTCACTTTTGGCGAGCGTTATTCCGAGGCGAAGGCGCGGCTTGCCGAAGATACCGCCACATTGGCTAATACCGTGAAGCCTGCGAAAGCGCCAAATGCAAAAGGCATGTTGGTTTCGCTGACCGCAGATTCATTCTTCTCACACAAGGACTATAACACCGCGAAAGAGCTTTATGAATTGGCTTTGAGCAAGGGGGCCGTTTTGGACAAGGAAGGTCGGGATCAAACTGACCGGACCCGGTTCCGCCTGGCAATGTCAAAAGCATTTTTGGGAGATTATGCAGGTGCCAAGGCCGACTTCGCGATGATCACCGGCAGCAACCGTAAAGCCGTGGCCGAATATTGGACTATGTACATCGACCAAAAGGCAGCCACTCCGGCGGCCCAGCCCGCAGCATCCTGACACTCGAAGAGGCTGGGAAACCAGCCTCTTTTTTCTTAGCTTGTCGAGATCGGTACGCCAGGTTCGTCTTTGGCGGTCCGGATCGTGAGCGATGTCTTGACGCTGCTGACATTCGGTGCCGACGTCAATTGAGAGGTCAGAAATTCCTGAAATGATTGAAGATCACGCGCCACGATCTTCAAAATGAAATCGATTTCACCGTTCAGCATGTGGCATTCACGTACATCGGGAAGCGCGCGAACATGCTGCTCAAACGCGCGTAGATCAGCTTCCGCCTGGCTTTTTAGGCTTACCATTGCGAAGACCGTTATGGTATATCCCAAGGACGAAGCATCTATGTCAGCATGATAGGATTTTATCGTTCCCGATTGTTCCAGCGCCCGCATACGGCGCAAACAAGGGGGGGCGGTAAGGCCCACTTTTGTGGCAAGCTCAACATTGGTGATTCGACCGTCCGCCTGCAGTTCCGCCAACAGCTTCATATCTATCGAATCAAGGTTCAAATTCGCCATCGTTTTGACATATCCATTTCCAAAGGTGTTCCACTTTATAATATTATTATAGCGGAATGCAATTGTCCCATAGTGTGACGCGATAATTTTGGCGCTTTCGTAAGCCTTCAGTTCGGTTTATCGATACTGTTAATATTTCGAATTTTGCAACTGGGATGCCTGTTTTTGCGCTTTGATGATCGCCTCGAAACTGCCTTGAAACAGGCGCATGATGGCGGCAATGGAATCGAAGCCAAATGGCAACAGCTGATTGATTTACTTGCCCAAAATCCCAAAAAATTTGCAATGGAGAGCGTTGCGGAGGGTTTGTTAGAGGCACGTTTGCTGATGCCTGAAGTTAATGTCGAAACGCGGTTAGCGTGCGTGACGGCGCTGGCTGGGCGAATACAATCAGCGCCGCTGGTACAACTGCTGGCGGCCGACGTCCCGCCCGTTGCGGCAGCCGCTATATCGGGTGCGCGGCTTAGCGATGCCGAATGGAGCGATATCGTCCCGCATTTGCCTGTCCGGGCGAGGGGTTTTTTGCGTAACCAAATGGATATCGGCCCTGAAACCCGCCGCGCTTTAACGGTCTGGTCTTCTGCGGATTTCATATTGCCGCTCCCTGAGGGAATCGGCCGATTTCAAACTGCAGAGACTGTTGATCCGGTCGGCAATACCCAGATCCGCGATATTGTAGAGCGGATTGAAAACCTTCGTCGCAACCGCGAAATGGAAGCGCCGCTTTTGCCGCTCGAAGGCGGCGAATATCTGGAATTCTCTGAACCCATCCACGAAATTCGTTTCGAGACCGACGAAAACGGTACAGTATCCTGGGTAGAAGGCGCGCCGCGTGGCGCAATTGTCGGTGTCGACATTGCCGAACCTGCATTTGACACGGGACCCGGTCCGGATGCTTATGGTGCGGCGGCCTTTCGTCAGCGGATGTCGATGGAAAATGCCCGTATGAGGCTCTGCGGTCCGCCCGCGGTTGAAGGCGATTGGCGGATTAACGCGTCCCCCTTTTTCGACCCGCTTAATGGACGGTTCAACGGCTATCGCGGTATTTTTCGCAGGCCTACCCTCGCCGAAAGCGCCCAAATTGAAAGCCCATCGACCGGCAGTGACCAAATGCAGCAGCTTGTCCACGAACTGCGGACGCCGCTTGGGGCCATCATCGGCTTTTCGGAAATAATCGAACAGCAATTGTTCGGTCCTGTGAGCTACGATTATCGGATATTGGCGCGCAATATTTTGAACGATGCTGAACGGTTATTGGCTGGTTTTGACGATCTGGCAATGGCAGCAAAAATCGAATCCGGCCATTTTTCTGCTACCCCCGGCACCACCGAATGCGGTTGGTTGGCGAACCGTCTGGCCGAACGGTTGCGCGGGCTAAGCGATTTACTGAACGTCACGCTAAACCTGACGCATGCCCATCCGGTGCGCGCCTTTGCCATCGACAATGAACTGGCTGAACGGATGTTTTCCAGATTGCTGTCTGCTGTCATTATCGGCTGTGAAGCTGGCGAAGAATTGAACGGACGGTTCCGCACCGAGCCCGGCCGAAACGCAACCAACCGCTTTGTCCTGACCCTGCCGCATAAATTACGTACTATGGATGAAGTCGGATTATTTGGTTCTGGACCCGGCGCGCATGATGATATCGATGAAGCACCCCTGCTTGGGCTTGGCTTTTCGCTCCGACTGGTGCGCAGCCTCGCGCGAAATGTCCGCGGTGATTTACGCTTTTACAATGAAGCGCTGATATTATCGATTCCGGCAACCCAAGACAGCCATTTTAATTATCGTGACGAAGAAAGGGAATGACGTGTTTGGACTGGGGATCGACTGATGAAGCAATCCCCTGTTTCTGCTCCGCCACCATCCCCCGCCTTTGTTGACCTGTCTGCGCTAGGCAGTACGCGGTTTGTGGTCACCGTCGATACCGAGGAGGAATTCGACTGGTCTGCGCCATTTTCGCGCGACCGGCACGGGATGACACATATCTCCGGCGTTCCAAGATTTCAGGAATTGTGCGAGCTCTACGGAGTTAAGCCATCCTATCTTGTCGATTATCCAGTGACGCAGAATGCCCCGGCAGTAGAAATATTAGGTGGCTTGGCCGCTGACCAGCGCGCCGAAATCGGCGTGCAGCTTCACCCTTGGGTCAATCCACCCTTTGATGAGGGCTTGACTACGTACAACAGCTTTGCGTGCAACCTGCCATCCGAACTGGAACGCGAAAAACTGAGTCGGCTCCACAGCGCAATTGTAGCCAATTTGGGCGTTTATCCGGATTCATACCGGGCTGGCCGATATGGTGCGGGGCCTGCAACGCCAGCAATTTTAAACGAGCTCGGTATTGCCATCGACAGTTCGGTGCGCGCGCGCTTCGATTATTCTGCACAGGGCGGGCCGGACTATTCGGCGCATCCGGTCAACCCCTATTGGCTTATCGACGGAGAGCTCTTGGAGTTGCCGGTTACGACGGTATTTGGCGGCACTGCCCGCAAATTTGGCGACGCCATTTTTGGTCGTTGGTTCAATTCCGATACCGCGCGATCGGCGCTGGCCCGATCATCAATGGTGGAACGAATTGCTTTAACCCCTGAAGGGATTCCGGTCGAAAAGGCACTCGACGGAATCAATCTTGCGCTGGCTGAAGGGATTGAAATTATCAATCTGTCATTCCACTCGCCATCGCTTGTTCCAGGACACACACCATATGTCCGCGACACGAAAGACCTCGACAATCTCTATTCATGGTGGACGCAAGTTTTCGAGCATTTGGCGGCATCAGGCGTACGTCCCACAACAATGGCTGAGATAAAGGCTGCCAGTCGTTTTGGCCATTAATGCAAGAAAAGTGATTTGCCCCTTGCCAGCGGTCACACTTGTCCGCTATCGGCGCGGCGTGGTTGAAGCCGGTTAGGGCCTGTAGCTCAGTTGGTTAGAGCTGGCCGCTCATAACGGCTAGGTCGGGGGTTCGAGTCCCTCCGGGCCCACCAGCCGTCGCGAAGCCCACAGGCTAAGCAACGGCCGTACATTGTTATACCAGTCGGGGAGTAGCGCAGCCTGGTAGCGCATCTGGTTTGGGACCAGAGGGTCGCAGGTTCGAATCCT
>JBDTUD010000054.1:0-9842 GCA_040007915.1 Sphingorhabdus sp. | reverse complement strand
GGCTTAAGAAGGAACTCGGCCCTGAAGGGGAGGGGCTTAAGAAGGAACTCGGCCCCGAAGGGGAGGGGCTTAAGAAGTCTCTGGATAACTGTGATTTTAAGGACTGCATGGCGCGCCCGGCAGGAGTCGAACCTGCGGCCTCAAGATTAGAAGTCTCGCGCTCTATCCAGCTGAGCTACGGGCGCGCGCCGATTGGGGCAATAACCGCTTTGCACGTCCCTGCAAAGGCGGTTATGCACCCCACATGCAAGATGACCATATTATCCCGCAAAGCGCCGCTGCGGCATCGGGACGGCATTTCCGCTATTATGACTTTGTGATGGCCGCTTTTGTCGCGGTGTTACTGCTGTCCAATGTCATTGGCGCGGCAAAACCGGCAGCTTTGGTGATCAACGGCAAGGAATGGGTTTTCGGCGCGGGAATCCTGTTTTTCCCGTTGGGCTATGTCATTGGCGACATCCTGACAGAGGTTTACGGCTACGCGCGGGCGCGTCGCGTGATTTGGGCCGGCTTCGCCGGACTTGTCTTCATGGCGTTTATGAGCTGGGTGGTGGTGTCGCTGCCGCCCGCTGCCGGATGGGAAGGGCAAGCCGCCTATGAAAGCGTTTTCGGGCAGGTCTGGCGCATCGTTGCCGCTTCGATCACCGCGTTCTGGGCGGGTGAGTTCGTAAACAGCTATGTCATGGCCCGGATGAAGATATGGACCCAAGGCAAGCATCTTTGGTCGCGAACCATTGGATCAACCTTTGTCGGTCAGGGCGTCGACAGCCTGATCTTTTATCCGTTGGCTTTCTGGGGCGTTTGGAACAACGACGCCGTGCTGACCGTTATGGTCACCAACTGGCTACTCAAATTGGGTTGGGAAATTTGCCTAACTCCTTTCACTTATGCCGTCGTCGGCTGGCTGAAACGCCGTGAAGGCGTTGACCTGTTCGACGAGGGCACCGACTTTTCTCCGTTTAAAACCAGAGTCTGATGCAGGAAAATTTGCAGCACTTGGCCGAGTTATGGATCGGCTACAAAACCTCGCTGGTCGGCTTCGTCGGTCTGACCAATGATGCGATGCACATTCATGGGTCGCTATTGATACTGTTTGTTTCGGCAATAATCTTGCGTCGTCGACCCGACAGCATCTGGTGTTGGCTGATCGTGTTTGGAGCCGAACTTTTCAACGAATTCGCCGACTTGAAAGGCCTGGCGCCCGGCGAAGCGAGCATGGATGCAAGCCTGCACGACCTTTATAACACAATGTTCTGGCCAACCGTCATATTATTGGTCGGCGGGTTGTTATTCCCACGCCGGAAAACTGGAAAAAGTAGGCGAGAAATGGACTCAAGCGATCTCGCGAATGAGACCTTCGAACAAGCGCCTGCCGTCTGATCCGCCCTGGACAGCTTCGATCATACGCTCGGGGTGCGGCATCATGCCAAGCACATTGCCTGCTGTGTTCAGCAGTCCGGCAATGTTCCGCGCTGAACCATTGACGTTTTCGGCATAACGGAAAGCTACGCGGCCTTCACCTTCCAGCCTGTCAAGCGTCGCATCATCCGCAAAATAATTGCCGTCATGGTGCGCTACAGGAATATTGATTACTTCGCCGGCATCATAACCGTTGGTGAAGATCGACTGGCTGTTTTCAACAGTGAGGCGGACCTCCCGGCAGACAAAACGAATGCCCGCGTTACGCATTAGCGCACCCGGCAACAGGCCCGCTTCGGTCAATATCTGGAAGCCGTTGCAGACGCCAAGCACAGGAACGCCGCGCCCTGCGGCTTCGACGACTGCTTGCATCACCGGCGAGCGCGCTGCCATTGCTCCCGAACGCAGATAGTCGCCATAAGAAAAACCACCGGGAACGGCGATCAGGTCAAGCCGTTCGGGCAATTCGGTTTCGCGGTGCCAGACCAGGCTGGTGTCGGCGCCCATCACTTCACGGATCGCCACCATCATGTCGCGGTCGCAATTGGATCCGGGAAACTGGATGACTGCTGCGCGCATCACGCTTGCTCAATCTCGAAATTTTCGATGACCATATTGGCGAGCAACTTGCTGCACATCGATTCAAGATCGGCTTTGGAAACACCGGGCTCATGGTCAATCTCGATCAGCCGACCCGCGCGCACGTCGTTGACACCGTCAAAACCAAGTCCCTCCAGCGCATGGTGAATGGCTTTGCCCTGTGGATCAAGAACGCCATTTTTCAGGGTAACGAAGACACGGGTTTTCATGGGCTGACTTACCTTGCTGGCTGATGGCACCCCTATAGAAGCCGCGCACAAGGAAACAAGAGGGGGCAGATGCTCAACCAAAAATTAACCCTGTTTAGCAAGCGCGCCTTGAGGGTAGTGGGTGTATATCGGTTCACTATATGCTGGCGCACTGTGGGATTGTCGTCGGCCGGAGGAACTTATGGTTGGATTGGCTACTGCAATGTTCATCGGGCTTTTCGCGTTTGGGCAGGAGTTTTTTGGCTGGGGCAGCGCCACCAATGACGAGGTTCAATTGGGGCTATTTCTGGCCTTCATCCTGGGAATCATTTGCGGCTATAAAACCAAAGGCTGAATGTTATTGTCCGGCGGGCACCGCTGAATTGCCAGCTTCTGCAATTATTGACCTTTCCGGCAATGCCCGGAATGTAAACTGCGCGGGGCGGGCAAGATATTGCTTGGCCAATTTCCAGACATCGTCAGGTGTAATGGACGTAAACCGGGCCTCGCTGTTGCGGAACCGGTCTAGCCGGTCGGGGTTGCTCTGCGCCTCCGATACGATACCGATCCATGTATCATTGCGTTTGCGCCAATCGGCATAGCTTTCCAGAACCGGCTTTCGGGCCCGTTCAAACAGGTCGCGATCGGCCGGAGCAGCGATCAGTTCGGCAATAATTTCATCGACAGCGGCTTCTATTGCCGCGAGGTCTTTGGGGTCGCCATTGGTGGAAACCGAAAATGTGCCGCGCCCGGTATATATCTTCGACATGGCCGAGTTCGCACTGCCGCCATAAGACGCTCCGAGTTTTTCGCGAAGTTCATCGATTAAGCGGAGGGTGACCATACGGGCGAGCAGGTCCATTGTCTGTGTCGTCCGCTGGTCAATATCGCCCGTGGTTGTCCACACCCTGCGCCAGCCGAGCTGGTTGAGTTCGCCCTTATGCGGAATGTCAAAATTGCCACGCGCTGTAGCCCAGCGGGTCGTGCGCGCCGCCGCATAGACATCCGCCGCCAATCTGCGCGTGGGTAGCGCACCAAAGCTGCGCGCGACGCTGGCAATGGCGGCATCTTCATCGACATCGCCGACCAGCGCAATTTCCAGCCGGTTGGATATCAGAGCATCGCCGAGAGCCGGTTTGAGCATATCGAAGTCAACTTTTAGAATCGTTTCCAGTTGCTCCAGCGCAAAACGCGGATCGCCCTCATTCATAATCCTTGCCGATGCAACGCCAAGCGCAGAGCCGGGCGTGGCGTCCAAAGTTGCATAAATTTCGGGCAATGGTCGGCGAAACAACCGGAGGGCGTCGGCGCGATAAGCCGGGTATCTGGTGTAGGCCGCCAGCACCTGCATCTGGCGGTCAAGGTCGGTAGGGGCAACCGACCCATAGGTCCCGAAATAATCCTCAGCCACATTGAAGGCGGTTGCAACCGTGGTTCCCGCTAGCAAAGATCGCAAATCCTCAATGTCATGCGCTTCCAACCCGCCGGATATATAGGCTGACTCCATCAGCCTGGCCAAAGCGGCATTTTCTTTGCCGAAATGCAACTCACCGCCATCGATACGCACTGAATAGCGCACCCGGTTGTCTTCAAAATCGGTTTTCTTGATATTGAGCAGCACATTATTGGCAAAGCGTATTTTGCGGATCCCGAGATCGGCAATTCGCCTGTCCTCAACGATTTCCCCTGGCTGACCGAAATCGGTGTAGGCAAAGGCATGTTCATTGCGGGCTTCGGGTGCTGCGACCGCAATGGCCCGGCTTTGGTTGTAACTGGCGAGTAGCCGGTTTCCGTCAATACCATCGCCGTTCTTGGTTGTGAGGAATATCGAAGGCGCGTCAAACTTTCGATGCCATTTTACAAACTCGGCATGCACCGAGGTATTTGACATAAACGGTCGCAACTGGATCCACAGCAGTTGGCGGTAGGCGGCAGAGTTTACGATGTCATCTTTAATTGCGACCAGTTCGTTGGCGAACGCGCTGCTGGGGCGGGTAGCTTCGCCTTTGGCCGCATTGTCATAAGCCGAGTTCAGGCGCTGGACCTGTTCGGCGATCTCGGCATCGCTGAATCCGTGTTCGGCGGCTTGGCGAACAATTTGCTCGACAAAAGTCAGTAATTCGCGCCAGCTACCGTCCTTGCCCGACGCGCTTATGCCGAGGCGGGCATATTCGTTGCAAAATCCGGTTGAGAACGACAACCCGCCGCCGAGAAATGGAATGTCTGCCTCCCGCGAGCGGCGGCTGATCCGCTGCGATATGATGGCGCCTGCAATTTGCATCCGCAATTCCATCAGCGCGCGGTTTACGGTGTCGGGACGGGGTACATCCGCAACGACCTGTTGGATAGAAATCCCTTCATTGATTTCAGGATGGATGAATATGTCGGCGGCCGGAGGGCGGTTGGCATGGATGGTACACTGGTCGATATCGCCCAGCGGCGGGCCGTTGCTTTTCCAGTCGGAGAATTTGGCGACAATCTGGCGCTCAATGATGGCAGGATCGACCGGACCGACAACTACGATCCGTGCGCGATCCGGGCGGTAATATTTGCGGTAGAGCGCCTTCATCCGTTCGGCAGGCGCATTCTGGAGAATTGCCAGAGTTCCAATTGGATAGCGCGTTGAATAATAAGTGTCGGGGTAAAACAGCGCGTTGGCAGCGCGGCTGCTCTGGAATCCGAAATTTTCACGCAAGCGCATTTCTGAAATCACTACGCCGCGTTCACGGTCAACTGCTGCGGGATCAAAGATGATTTCGCTGGCAGTTTCCCGCATCAGAAATAGCGCGCGCTCAATCAGCATGGGCTCGGCCTTGGGCAGATCGAGCTTATATTGGGTTTGCGTGTAACCGGTTGAGGCGTTGGTATCGGCACCGAACGACAGCCCGAGGCGTTCGAGCATCTTGACCATCTCGCCCTCGGGCACATGTGTGGTGCCGTTGAACGCCATATGCTCGATAAAATGGGCAAGGCCTTGTTCGTTATCAGCCTCCGCAGCCGAACCGAAATCCAGCGCCATCCGCACCAGCACCTGATTTTGCGGACGGTTATTGGGGCGGATGGCATAACGCAAGCCGTTGGGCAGGCGGCCATAAATGATGCTGGCGTCGGGCTCGAGATCCGACGTTTCGGCATTCCATGGCACGGTACGTTCGGCACCGGCAGGCGCTTTGTCAGGCGCGGCAACGGCTGCACCGGGGGCAAGAAACAGTGCGCAAACACCGATGAACAGGGTAAAGCGGTTCAGCATCAAAGCTACTTATAGCCGCAAATCATGCCTGGCAAAAACACCCATCCAATGTCGTCTGTCGATTATTTGCCCTTGCGCAGCCGGTGGCTGACCAAATCCAGCACCGCGCCTTCGCTTTCTTCGGGCATCAATCCCAGACGCCGCGCGACTTCCTGATAGGCCTCTGCTTCGCCACCCAAATCGCGACGAAACCGGTCCTTGTCCAGTTTCTCACCGGTTTCAATGTCCCACAACCGGCAACCATCGGGGCTGATTTCGTCGGCCAGGATGATCCGTGAAAAATCGCCATCGAACAACCGTCCGAATTCGAGCTTGAAGTCGATCAAGCGAATGCCGATTGCGGCAAACATGCCGCACATAAAGTCATTGATGCGGATCGCCATCGATGAAATGTCCTGCATTTCCTCCTGCGTTGCCCAGCCAAAGCAGGCGATATGTTCTTCTGCCACCAGCGGATCACCGAGCGCGTCATCCTTGTAGCAATATTCGAGCAAGGTGTGCGGCAATGGCGTGCCTTCCTCAATGCCCAAACGTTTTGACAAAGTGCCAGCAGCGACATTGCGGACAATTACCTCGATCGGTACGATTTCGACCTGCCGGATCAATTGCTCACGCATATTGAGGCGGCGGATGAAATGGGTCGGGATGCCGATATGCGACAGCCGCGTAAACACATGTTCCGACACGCGGTTATTGATCACGCCCTTGCCGGCTATTGTGCCCTTTTTCTGGGCATTGAACGCGGTCGCGTCATCCTTGAAATATTGGATAAGCGTGCCGGGTTCGGGGCCTTCGTAAAGGATCTTGGCCTTGCCTTCGTAGATTTTGCGGCGGCGGGTCATATTCTGGGTACCTGCTGGGCGCGGATAAGCGCGTGAAAGAATAACCCCGGCGGAGCAGGCCCCGCGGTTCGGGACTCGGCACTGCCGGGGTGGTATTTGTGTATAAGCGATTGCGCGGGCGGGCGCAATTCGTGATAGCTGAATGATAAATCTTGAAAGGACAGCGGGTTGCCCATCGATCTGGATTTGCTGATGCGTGCTTATGCCAGCGGCATTTTTCCAATGTCCGATGCACGAGACGATCCGGATACATTCTGGATCGAGCCCGAGCGTCGGGCCATATTACCGCTGGAAGGCTTCAAATTGTCGCGGTCGCTGGCAAAAACGATCAGGCAGAACAGGTTCAGGGTAACCGCCGACGCGGCCTTCGCGCGAGTCATTGCCACCTGTGCGGAGGAGCGTGATAACCGCCGCGAAACGTGGATTAATCCGGAGATTGAGGACGCGTTTTGCACTCTCCACCGGCTTGGCCATGCCCACAGTGTCGAATGCTGGCTGGGCGATGATCTGGTGGGTGGGCTTTACGGGCTGGCGATGGGCCGCGCGTTTTTCGGCGAGAGCATGTTTTCGCGGGCTACCGATGCCTCAAAGGTCGCTTTGGCATGGTTGGTGGCACGGATGAAAATCGGTGGCTTTGTCCTGCTCGACTGCCAGTTTATGACCGAGCATCTGGCAAGCCTGGGTGCAGTTGAAATTAGCCAGAAAGCATATCTTGTACTGCTGGAGGCGGCACTTGGTCGCGATCTTCAGGCGTCGGTGGTCGCTTCTTCCGCATCATTGGCGGGAGCAACGGGGGGCGTCGGCGTTGGCGATTGGGGCGCACTGGACGGCTTCTTGACGGCGGGTTCGGCGGCGTCACCGGATGATTTTTCCTCGACCGCCTCTTCTTCGCCCGGGAAGCTCATTTTACAAGCTTTGACCCAGACGTCATAAATCGGGTGTTCGACAACATTCGCTGCCGGATTCTCCTTGAAGAGCCAGCCGGAGAATACCTGCCGCCAGCGCTCGGCTTCTGTGGTACCGGGCGGGCGCTCGCGGACGATCAGTTGCACAAAAGCCCCTTGGTCCGGGTAACTTTCCCAAGGCGCGGTCTTTTCGCACGCGCGCAAACGGACGACAACCTTGCCAAAGCGGATCGCTTCGCCCGGCTTTAACTCGATATCGCGGGTCTGGCCGTTGCGCTTGTTGAGGAGGCCGAGCACGGCAACGCGCTCTGCCATGGGTGTACCTAGCGTTTGTCCCTCAGCTACAACAACGGGGTCTTTACTGGCTTGCGCCTTGCCGGATTTGGCAGGTGCCAAGGCATCGTCGGAATCGCTGGCGCTGCCGCATGCGACCAGCGTCGCGAACAAAGGCACCAGCAGCAGACTGCGGCGCCACGTCATTTTGCGTCGGGGCTCCACGCCTCATAGTCACCGGTGGCGCGCGCGCGGCGTCCGCCCCGCTCCAGCGCACCCGCAGGGCGATAAGCGGCATTCGTTCCGGTGAGGTTGGGAATTGCTTCGGCTTCGAACCCGCGCACGGGCGGTAAATAGCTGTCGGGTTCGCCATCATGTGTGTGGTGGAGCCAGCCGTGCCAGTCGGGCGAAACGCGGCTCGCATCATTCGCGCCCTCATAGATCACCCATCGCCGGGTGCCATCGCGTGACTGGTAATAGCGATTGCCCGCGTCGTCACTGCCGACCGACATGCCTTTGCGCGCGCTGTAGAGCGCGGTGCCAATGGTCGCTCCGTCCCACCAGGTAAAGATTTTAGAGAGAATTCCCATGGGCAGGCGATTAGGGCGAAGCGGTTCGCGGTGCAACGTTAAATTGCTGAACCTACTTCGATTGCCATCGCACCTTGTCGCCAGCGCCGATGCCCAATTCCGCAGCCAACCCGCCGCGCAGTTCCAGCACCGCTGTCACCGGTTCGCCTGCCTCGACCGGAACGGTTGAATAAGGAATGGCGTTTTCGGCAATGCTTTCGATCGTGCCGTTGGCGCGGATGAAGATGATGTCGAGCGGGATGACGGTGTTTTTCATCCAGAAACTGGCCATTCGGGCCTCAGGGAAGGGAAAGATCATGCCCCTGTTATCGGCCAGTTCGGTTCGGAACATCATGCCTTTGGCCTGTTCCATTGAGTTCGCTGCGACCTCGACGGTAAAGGCGCGCGTTTTGGAACCGCTTGTAATGCATAAGGTGACCTGGCCAAGTCCAGCCTCGGAGGTGCCGCTTTGTTCGCCAGCGGAACAGGTTTTCCCCTGTGTGCCGCCATTTGCGGGAAGTGAACAACCGACCGCGAGTGTTGATATCGCTAACGCTATGGCGCAGATATAAAGCCGGTTACGCATAATGCTTATCTGCCCTTTTGGCCGTCTATTTTAGCACAATTAATAACAGCGGTGCCGGCTAGTTTGATGAAACAGGTACCTTCGCCGCCAATTGTGATGTTGCCCGAACCGCGGTTGAATATTTCGGTCCCCTCACTGACGGTCGCAGCGGTCGAAGCATTTCCATTATGCTCCAGGCGCAATTTGCGCGTCTGCACTCTCGCCGCCTGATATTCACCGGCGCCAATTATGGTCACACGGCCATCGCGAACAACGCCGCTGGCAATATCGATTTTCCCGTTGCCATTGATGTCCGCGGTGAAGTGATCCGCAGCAAGGCGGCCAACGGATACACTTCCGCCACCGGCGATCAGTATGCGCGCGGTGTTGGGCTGCTTGACCTCGCTAACGGTGATCTGTCCGTTACCGCTCACCGTAATGTCACGGATATGTTGTGTGGTCAGGACAAGGCGTACCGGCTCGGTAATCGGTCTGTTTCTGTCGTTATTGATAATATCCTGCAACCGAACACGCAGCGTATTGCCAGTGCGTTCAAGCTTCAGCGAATCCAGCAGCCTTTTGTCGCCGCTTGCCTTTGCGGACGGCGATTTACCGGTTTCAACCACCACCGTCATATCGCCGATAACGACGATATTTTCAAAACTGGCCACCAGCAATTTGCGCTCAATTGCACCGGCTGTTTGTGGCAACGCCAGAGAGATTATCAGCGCTGACAATGCGGTCAGCCCTGCAAATGCGTCTCGCGCCTTTCGAACCAACCCAGCCATTGCCGTATCCTCCTCGCAAAATGGCCTTGTACCGTTCCGGTCGCAGCCAGCAACGGATATGGCCCGAGTTACCGGCCCGGTCTAGCCCCGATGTTTTTCAGAGCAGTTGATGCCGCCCGAACCAATGGGCCGGAGTGCCGCAATAAAAAAGGGCGCCGTCGCCAGCGCCCATTTTTTAAATCCCATCGCGAGGAGGCTTATTCAGCTTTCTCATAATATTGCGGTGCTGATTCATTCAGAATGACCAGAATCTTCTGGAGCGCCGTCGGCTCGTCGGTTTTTTCCATCGCAGCCAGCTCGCGGGCCAGACGGCTCGATGCCGCTTCAAAAATCTGCCGTTCCGAATAGCTCTGCTCGGGCTGATCGTCGGGGCGGAACAGGTCGCGGGTCACTTCGGCGATCGACACCAGGTCGCCCGAATTGATCTTCGCTTCATATTCCTG
>JBDTUD010000053.1:0-10512 GCA_040007915.1 Sphingorhabdus sp. | reverse complement strand
GCTTCCACATTGTCGGCGATGAGATGAGCGCGTTGAGTCATACTTTGTTTTCCTGTTGATCTATTGCTATTGGCCGACGGCGGGATCAGGCTGCTCAGTTCGAGTTATATAACTAGGTTTCAAAAAGCAAGTCATGCCGCAGCTATCGAATAACAACCGTCGGCCAATTTTTACTCAGTTCAATGACCCAGCAGCTGGCTGCCGATGGTGAAATCTAGCAATTTGCGTTTCGTTTCAAACCTCCATCGTCTCGGTAGAGGGATTGACCGCCATTCGACCGCGGAGAACATTCGCAAATCGCAGCCTTGGGCGAAGTCACATTTGGAGAAACTGGCAACCTACATCTAATGTCTGCAATGTCTCGGACTCGCCGGTTGAACTGCTTAACCCACCACCTTCGTGCGAAATGATCGATCGTCAATGGACTGGGTGGGATTCTACGCAAAGTTGCCTCGACGTGGCGCAAAAGCCGTATCGACCCCCTAAAGCTCACTTAAAGGCCGCCAATCACCAAATTGGTCGCGAACTAACAAGCCTGTGTCTAAAAGCGGCAGTCGCGCGCAATTAAAATTCCAATAAAGTGAAGCGCAGGCCGCAATTTATGTGGGGACATTTGTGGGGACAAAATTTTCTATTTTCATAAAAATCAATAATTTCAATATATTGACGTAAGAAATTGGTGGCAGGGCTGGATTCGAACTATTTTGCCATCAATATGATTTTGTGCATGAAATTTCGTCAGTCAAAAATTATGCCCCACAGTTTACCCCACACATAACGGTCGTTAGATTGTTCTGTTCGATTAAGGACATCGGACGAATAGGCAAAAAATCTAGACTGAGCCACATCGCCGCTTGATGAGATCATGCAGACTTGAGGTAGTGACGCGCGTCGATTTGCCGAGCTTAAACGCCTCCACTTCGCCTGCCGCGATCAATTCATAGAGTTTGGTACGGCCCACGCCAATCAAGCGTGCTGCGTCGTTAATTCTTACGCAGATCGGCTCGCCTAAAGGCGGCGCGATCATTGTTCCGCGCCTGTGTCGCGATACCCAACCGGATTGTCAATCCAGCGATTTACGGCGGATTCTCGCCAGCCACTACCATTCACGCTGATTTTAAGCTGGCTTGGGAATGTTCCATCGGCGATCTTGCGATACATAGTCGTGCGGGAGAGGCCGGTGCGGGCAAGCACGGTTTTGAGGCGAATTATTCTTTCGAGGTTGGACATGGGATGTGTTTCCATTCATTGACAGTCATAGGTTCCCCACGAGCCAATCATTGGACTTGGCAATTCGCGGCGCAAGAGCGTTTTCGACGCAAGTGAGCGCACGCGCATACAAAGCGTCAAAAGGCGGCAAATTACTGCAAACAAGTAGTTCAGGTTGGAATCGATTAGACAGGGGGAGTGTAGCAGATTGCGGCGAGAAGGAATTTTGGTCTTTCAGACCCGCCTCGCGTCACTACCGACGATTATCAGACCTTTTGGCTTAGAATTCGGTAGGCATAAGACACACTCTGCGGTCGACGAGGGCATTGTTCTTATAGCCCAATTGCGATGCTTGATTTGTTGTGACTGACTGACGAAAGGCAACCACTATGACGCAGAATGGACCCTCTGCCCGGACCTCAAACTAGGGATAAAATGAGGATTGCTGGAAAACTCTTCGCTTTCTAGGGTTTAGCTAGATAATGTCCCGCTCTTTCAATTGTTCAACCGGCCCCCGATCAAAAATCCGGTTCAAATCAGACACCAGCATTTCCATAGCCTGCCGAAGTACTGCGGTCTCCCCATCAAAACCGTTAAGGTGTCGATCTCCATCAAATATTGGGGCTGGCTTTTGGCCCGACGAAACAGAGGTGCAACCAACGCGCCCCAATTGCGCAAGCGTTGCCATTACCTGTTGGTAGTGCTGGTCATCAAGGGTCGCATGATTTTCAATATCAAATGATACATCCGCTCCGGCATCGCTCCACTTTTCGATGGGCCGATACACATACCACATGGATCGTCCGGAAAGTCTGCCCGGATACATTGTTAACTCATACCGCATCGGCATCCCGCAAAAATAATTCAAATACGGCGCGATGATCGCGAAATTTTTTTCAACGATCTCTTGATAAACCAGTTGTGAGCGTCGCCAAAATTCTCCGATCAAACCCGACTCCTGTTCTTGATCTGGAGAAGAATCGTTATAATCCACGCCGTATTTTTCCCACCAAGGATCAAGGTGTGTCCAATTATCGCTCAGCAATTTTTCGATGTCCGTGACCATTGAAGCAATTTGAAATCCGCGATCACCAAAATGGACGAGATGAACAAAGGAGCTCAGATCAGGTTGCAGGAAATGCTTCAGCTCCTCCAATGCGATATTTGTCGGCGTAGCTTCGCGAAACTGTCTGTTTATCCAGCGAATACGACCAATTAACCTCTCGTTGCTACAATACGGTCCGCCCTGCAGATTTCTGCCCTTAAGCACCGACTCCAGACCGTTGACCAATTTGTTGAACCCCATTTTTCTGGAGCTCCCCGATGGGCCGAAATAGTTAGTGGCAAATCCTCCACCACCTGACTGTTGGTTCCTGTGCGTATAGGCGTCTGGACCGGCGTCGGGGTGTGAGTGACTTGCGGGCGACGTGGCGCGACTTTATTTGTGCGCCCGATCATCCTTATCGCCACCTCGCAAGTTTGGGAGCCTCGGTTAGAGGAGCAAAGTCAGACTCTTTAGACTTAGCCGATCTCGAAAGCTTTCTTCGGAAGCTTCGAGCGGAAGCAGATGTAATTCTCCTAGCCGATATGGTCGATCTGCTCGATGGACCATATCTTGAATTCATCGAGCGTGATTTGCTTGCTGTTTTGGACCAGCTTTCCAATGAAATGGAGCGCCGCGATGAAATCGTGGGGCCGGGTCTGAAGGGCAACCCAAGGTGGGATCGAACGGTGCTTGGCCGAGTAACCCACGCATTGCGACCCGGACTTTTTTATTCCCGGACAGCTTATAGGTCGTTCGAGCTTCCCGAAAATGCACTGTTGCGCTGGCTCGTGGGTAATTTGGTAGAGACAATCCATAAGCTTCAGCGAAGTTCCTCCACTTCGGGACTGCATCCATCGCTCGCTATGGTGCTTACACGTTGTGAAGAGGCGCTGGCTCATCATTGGTTCTCACAACTTAGCCGCCCGCTGGCTTTGACACCCGCCATGCTGCTCGCTGCGGAGCGGCATCGGCGACCAGAATACCGAGCGGCGGCTAAATTGGCACGTGCACGAGCTAGGCTGAGCGAGAATGCGCGTGATGCGCGTTGGTACGCGATACTGATGCTATTGGCAGTGGGCTGGCTCGAACCAGTTGGCGACGACGACCTCTTTGAACTCTATGCTTTGACGTTGACTCTTGACGTAATTTCACAAGAGCTGGGGTTTGGTGAACCCGTTGAATATGGACTGGTCGCAGCAGGTCGAAGCCATGTTGCTGCCTTCGAGTCCTATAATGGCCGCTTAACCGTCCTCTTTGACCAAAGTCCGGCGGTCGCACTGAAAGGCGAGAGCCGTTACAAGCTAGTGGTAGGAAATCATCAGGGAGTTACGGGAGGATCTCGCCGACCTGACGTATCTGTAATTCTAGAGGACGGGCATGGGAATCGCCGTATTGTTATTCTGGAAGTGAAACGCACGGCTAGCGAACGCTACATAAGCGATAGCATCTACAAAATGTTTTCCTATTTACACGATTTCCGGAGCTTATGGCAGGCTGACCATCCGCTACCCAGGTCGATACTGCTCGTTCCCGAAGGCGTTCAAAAGCGCGCGAACATCAATTTCGCCGAAACCGCCATTGTTTCGGGAGACGACCGGATTTCGCTAGCATCGGCTCTTTCGTCGGCACTTCTTGGCTGAGAAAAGTTGACGATAAGGGGCTTTGGCCCGAAGTAGCCAGTATATCTGTAGCACACTTTATAGAGGTTAATAGCTGCACGGGATGCGGTCGCTCGCAACAATCCTCAGCGAAACGTGCCAGACCGTCACTCTGACGTGGCGACTGCGTCGCGGCACTGCGCCAATGCTCGCATCATATGATACTCGACACCCTGAACGCTGATGCCCATTCGTACTGCGATTTCCTTGTACGTCATACTCCGAAGCCGGTGCATCAGGAAGATGCGCCGTGTCCTTCGCTGCATTGCGCGAAGCGCTTGCCGATAGACACGCCGCAAATCCATCTCTTCGATCTGCCACGCCTGTTCGGCTGGCACTGGAGCATCGAAACCCTCATCGAACGGGAATATGACGGTTTGTTCGCGTATTCTTCGTCGCGCACGATCAATGAGCACGTTGCGGGCCGTCCGGGTCAGATAGGCTTGCGGATTTTCGATGCGCTCAAAACCGCCAGTGCGAAGCACCCGTGTATGGTTGCAATCTTGACTATCCCTTGCTCGGCAAACTGGACCAGTTCAAGTCGGGCAACACGAGCATTGTCCTGTCTGAAATTGTGAAGAATGAGGTTCAGGCGCACATTGCACGGGATGCGGCAGAATCTCAACGCGCCCTAAAATCGGCGCTTTCCGCTCACCGGAAAAGGTGGAAGCTGACAAATGAAGATGCAACGCCGCCCGTCACGCTCAAAATTGACGGCAATCCGTCTGAAGCTGCCAAAGAGCAATTCGAGGTTTACGCGGAAAACATCGGCGCTGAAATCGTGGCTGCGTCCAATCCGGCGGACATTCCTATCGAAGTCTTGAGGCGCTACTTCGAGGTCGAACCTCCATTCGAGGCAGGAGACAAAAAGAAGCATGAATTCCCGGATGCCTTTGCGCTCGTTTCGCTGGAGGCTTGGGCAGCCCGACACGATACGCTTTTGCTGTGCGTGAGCGGGGACAAGGGGTGGCGCGATTTCGCAGACAAATCGCCACGTCTTGTCTGGATACAAGGATTGGATGGGGCGTTGTCGCTGTTTAACGACTCTGGCCGCCCGTTTGCCGAGGACACCCGGCCTAATGCTGAGTGATCAGCAGCAGGCTGCACTCGCCCATATCACCAATGGGCCAGACATTTCGCTGGTTATCGGCTATGCCGGAACCGGTAAGAGTGCAATGCTTGGTGTAGCGCGTGAAGCTTGGGAACAGGCTGGCTTTGAAGTTCGCGGCGCGGCGCTTTCTGGCATTGCAGCGGAAAGCCTCGAAGGCGGTTCCACCATTCCATCGCGCACCATTGCCAGCCTTGAGCATCGATGGGCGCAGGGACGTGAGTTGCTTACCAATCGCGATGTGCTGGTCATAGATGAAGCAGGCATGATCGGCTCACGGCAGATGGAGCGGGTGTTGTCAGCTGCCGAAACTGCCGGAGCCAAGGTTGTGTTGGTGGGTGACCCACAGCAGTTGCAGGCTATCGAAGCAGGTGCAGCGTTCCGGTCGATTGCCGAACGGCATGGCGGTGTTGAGATCACCGAGATCAGGCGGCAACGCGACGATTGGCAGCGCGATGCAACGCGGCAGCTTGCGACCGGACGTACCGACAAAGCGATCGCTGCTTATTCCGAGAACGGTATGGTCCATACCGCTGAAACGCGCGAGGTGGCGCGGCGCGAACTGATCGACAGTTGGGACCGTGAACGCATGGCGAGCCCGAGCGATAGCCGTATCATCCTTACGCATACAAATGACGAAGTGCGTGCACTCAACGAAGCGGCGCGCGAAAGGCTTCGCGATACGGCTCAGCTTGGCGAGGATGTCACAGTTGCGACCGAGCGCGGCGAGCGCAGTTTTGCCAATGGCGACCGGGTGATGTTTTTGCGCAATGAGCGCGACCTGGGCGTTAAGAATGGCAGCCTTGGAACACTGCAATCGGTCAACCCGCAACGCATGGCAGTGTTGCTTGATGATGGTCGAAGCGTTGCGTTTGATACCAAGAGCTATGCGCATATCGACCACGGTTACGCCGCGACCATCCACAAGTCGCAAGGTGTTACCGTGGAACGGACGCATGTGCTGGCAACACCGGGGACGGACCAGCATAGTGCCTATGTCGCGTTGTCGCGACACCGTCATGGCGTGCAGGTGCACTATGGCCGCGATGACTTTGCCGACCAGTCAAAGCTAGTGCGGGCGCTTAGCCGCGAGCGCGGCAAGGATATGGCGAGCGACTACAAGCCCGAGCTGCGGTCCATCGCCGATCAGGCGAAGGTCTTTGCCGAGCGGCGCGGGATCAGTTTCCGCGAGCGCGTTGCCGAAGTTGTTCGCAGGATCGTTCCTGAAAAGGCGCGCAGCATGTTTGCAAGCTTCCGGCCACCGGCAGAGGTGCAGCGCGATGTTGCTGTCCAGCAATCGAGCAAGTCCAGCCTGCTCGATGTGCAGCGCGGCGTCGAACGCTATGCCCGTGCAACGCTCGACATCGACCAGATGAAGCTGAAAGGGCTTGATCCAATGCCGCACCAGCTATCGGCGCTCGACAAAGCGCGAGGGGTACTCGATCAGGTTCGTCCCTATGCAGGCCGCGATGCGGCAACCGCCTTTGCACGCCAGCCTGAACTGCTTGGCGACGCCGCAGGCGGGCGGACCAATGCGGTACTTCGCGCAATGCAGCTTGAGGCAGAAATCCGAATAAACCCCGAGCTTCGTGCCGACCGCTTTGTCGAGAACTGGCAGAAGCTCAGCCGCCAGCATCAGCAGCTGGTCGACAAAGGCGATCATGGCCGCGCGAGGGCATTCTCCAAACATATGTCCGGCATCGCCGAACGTCTGGAGCGTGATCCGCAGATGGTGTCGCTCCTGCGCAACCGCAAGGCCGAGCTCGGGCTTCACGGCCGTGGCAGCGACGGCGGTATTGCTCATCAGCTTGTCGAAACACTTGGAATCAAGCGCACCCGTGATCTGGGGATTGGTATGTGAAGGAGATGAATGATGGAACAAGAGGACATTGAACTTAGCAACGACGATCCCGCTGCCGAAGCGTTCACCAAACTGCGACGCGAGGTCGGGCTTATGCGGCTTGCGGTCGAAAAGCTTGCCGATGAACCGGCGAAGATCGAGATCCCGGATTACAGCGTGACACTTCAAGAGATGACGAAGCAGATCGCAAATCTAGCGACCAGTTTACGGAGTATGCGCGACAGTCCGGCGCTTGAGCTCACGCCTGACGATATAGCAGGACAAATCAGGGCTGCGCGGCATGAGGCGCAAGCAACAAACCGGGCAGCATTTGATAAGGTTGTTGCTGCCCTCGACAGCACCAGTCGCAACCTCGGCGTATATCTGGAGTCCGCACGAACGGCCAATCAGCAGAACAAATGGATGCTGGGGTTTGGATGTTTGGGTTTTCTGGCCGGTGGCACTGTGGCGTGGGCTATCTTCTAAACTTCAGTTTCTATGCCCGGTGCTATCGTCAAAATGACCGGCGATCATTGAGATCGCCGGTCTGGAGTCGCTACTTCGGATGCTTAATACGCTCGCGCTCGGTAGTTGCAGGATGACGGTTGGCGTAACGTTCGGTTACGAACTGGCCGTCCTTCGAGTTGCGATGCGACACTTGCGTCGGTACTTTTTCTTTAGGCATTTTACGTCCACTTCTACATTTTCGGGCAATAACTGTTGCCCGTAGGAAGCGACCCTTAAGCTTGCGTCCGCCTAAAGCCGTGCTATGTGCACGGTGCTAGTCTCTGACGGATCGCTTTCCCGTACACGGGCCGCGATATGCACAGGGAAACATTTGGGGCGCGGCTATGCCGCGTCCCATTTTTCTATAGCAGCTCCTTCTTTTCGCTGAGCCGGGCATGGGCTTGGACCAGGCCAGCAATCTTGAAGCGTTCCAGATATTCCTCCTGGCTGGGCTTTGAAACGGTCATCGCGGCGCGGTGGTGCCTGCATGCTGTCAACGCCTTGGTACGGTCGATATCGATGATGTTTACGATAAAATCGTCAGGATGGATGACTTCCATCTGATAGGGTGCCACCTTGTCGGCAGGAAAATGTTTGAGATTTGCGGTGATGATGCCTTGGCATTTTCCAACAATCGCAGCAGCCAGTACGTGGCGATCATCAGGATCGGGCAGATCGAGAACTGAGGCTATCAGCTGATACCCTTCGACAATCGCATCAGGAAACTGGTCACACATCATCGCCTGTAACTGGTCGAGCTTTTCTTCAGAGATATCGGAATGGCGACGCTTCAAGCTGCGCCGCCATTCCACAAGAATATCTGCTGACCATACTGGCCGGAACAACCGCTCGGATGCAAACCAGAGCATCGCACCCCGCAGAAATGCAGGGTGCAGAACATTTGCATCCATTAGTGCGGAATAGCGACCCACCAACATTGTTCAGCCCTTCGAATTCACAGGCTCGTCGTCGTAGAGGCCAAGCTCTTCGTCCAACTCGACCATTTTCTTGAGGCTTTCGCTGCGTGCCTGCGCGGTCTTCGCACGGTAGTTCAAAACCTCGTTGGCCTTGAGTTTTCTGTGCGTACCGACCATCCTGCATTGCAGATCGCCCTTTTCCAGCAACTTGATCAGATGCGGACGTGACACATTGAGCAGATCGGCAGCCTGCTGCGTTGTAAGTTCAGCGTTGACCGGCACGATAGCAACAGCATTGCCGTTGCCAATTTCGACAAGCAGATTCACGATCATGCTGAAAATGCTCATCGGCAGGCTGATTGGTTCAACATCTACTGCATCGCCATTTGTCGCCTGCGGCATGAAACTGATCGAAGGACTGCCCTTATTAAGGCGAGACAAGGTGCGCGCAGCGGTGCTTGCCGCCGAAATTTCTTCGGTGCTGGGTTCGTGTAGCTCCTCTAAGTTTATTGCTAACGATGCCATCGTCGTGCTCCTTTGATAGATGAATTGCCATATAAGTGATAAACGAAATAATCGCAACCATCGAAATAATCGAAACAGATTAATTTTTGTTGCATCGGCGTGGCTGATCTTCGCTGCCTATGACCATTGGCCCGAGCGAGCAAAGGCGCAGGATTTTCCAAAGCCGTGCAATGGCAACGATGAATCAATAAGCGGTAAGTGATTGGCTAGATGCTGGAGGCGTTAGCACAATAGGATCCCCACGCTTCCATAAGCCGCACCCTTGGCCCCGGATTGTCCGGCGTCCCGAGATAAGTTGTCCGGCGATACGCCGCTTCCGTTGCGTCCGGCGTCTTATGTGCCTTTGCTTTATCGACAACCTCTTTTGAAAATTCCGTCTGATCCGCGGCCCAATCTGTCAGCGACGACCGAAAGCCGTGCACAGTGAATGGCTTGCCACTGGGGCCGGAATCGCCATGCGTTAAGTCCCTGAGGCACTTTAGCAGGGTCATATCGCTCATTGGCCCTCCGTTGATACCGGGGAACACTAGGTCAGTCCCTACCATCCGATATGCCCCTGCCCGTTCCAATACCGCCAGTGCCATGTCGCTTAAGGGGACAATATGCGCCTTATTGCGTTTCATATGGCTGGCTGGAACGGTCCAAAGCCGGTTTTCCAAATCGAACTCATCCCATGTGGCGAAACGCAGCTCTTGGCTTCGCACACAAGTCAGGATGAGCATTTCAAGGCCCAGCCGTCCATATGACGGCTTGCGCTGCAATGTCTTGATAAAGGCAGGAACCTGCACATAAGGCATGGCTTCGCGGTGTTCCTCTTCCTTTTGCTGCCTTGGCAATCCCCGCCCCGCTTTCAGACTTCCGTTGCCGGAAGGCGCTTCGCTTGATCGCCAGCCCTTGGCATGGGCATAGTCGAGTACGACGCAAATACGATTGCGCACCTGCCGAGCCGTTTCCGGAATGGTCTGCCAGATGGGGCTTAGCGTGGAAATTATGTCAGCCGCCGTTATCGCCCCTGTTGTCTCATTGCCTAGCTTGGGGAAGGCATAAGTTTCCAGCCCAGCCAGCCATTGCCGTGCGTAAATTTTGCTTTTCCAGCCGCCTTCATTTTCGGCATGATACTGGATTGCAGCTTCTCGGAATGTCACCTTGGCAGCAGCAGCGTCTTTACGTTCCGCCAGAACGTCGCGCCGTTCAACCTTGACAGCCACGCGCAATTCGCGCGCTTTGTCCCGCGCCATTGCCAGCTTGACCAATTTGGCGCTGCCCAGGCCAATATCCCGCCGTTTGCCGTCACGCTGGATTCGTAGATACCAACTTGCCGAACCCGCTAGTTTCACTTTCAGGAAAAGCCCGTCGCCGTCCTGATAGGTTCCAGGAGTCGCCATCGCCGATTTTACCGATATTGCTGTTAGCTTGCCCATATTCCAGCCCCACACTTTTCGGACCATTTGAGAAAATCAAAAGTGTGGGGCCAGACATTTCGACACCACTTAGCCCCACACTTTATCGCGATTGGAGGCGAATGCAAGCGAATAGCAGCGACCAGAAAAGGCGTATTTTTCGCAGAAATCCGGGCCTTTAGCGGACAATAACGGTTAGCGATGAATAAGAAATTGGTGGACAGGGCTGGATTCGAACCAGCGTACGGAAAACCGGGCAGATTTACAGTCTGCTGCCTTTAACCACTCGGCCACCTGTCCACA
>JBDTUD010000052.1:0-11353 GCA_040007915.1 Sphingorhabdus sp. | reverse complement strand
GCGTTGCGTTTCTTCATGGCGGCGATGGAGAGCCAGGGCCGCGACATCAAGATGGATGAAAGCCGCGTCGCCGGTTACCGCAATTTTGCGACCAAGCTGTGGAACGCGGCGCGCTTTGCCCAATCGAACGGTATCGGCGGATCGCACTCGATATCCGCCCCCAAAGCCGAACTCGCGGTCAACCGCTGGATCATCGGCGAGGTGGTCGAGACCGTCGAGAAGCTCAACAAAGCCTTCGCCGAATTCCGCTTCGACGGCATGGCCGACGCGATCTACCATTTCGTCTGGGACCAGTTTTGCGACTGGTATCTGGAACTGATCAAGCCCGCGTTCGTCGATGGCGAAAAGCAGGATATGGACGCGGAGTCGAAGGTCGTCGCAGGCTGGGTGCTCGACCAGATATTGGTGATGCTGCATCCGTTCATGCCGTTCATTACGGAAGAGTTGTGGCATTCGCTTAGCGATGCGAAGAAACCGCGCAAATATGATTTGATACATGCGAAGTGGCCAGAACCGAAGGCGACCCTTGATGCTGAAGCGAAGGCCGAGATCGACTGGGTGGTTGCTCTTATCAGTTCCATCCGTTCAGTAAGAGCGGAGCTTAACGTGCCGCCATCTGCATCTGTTGAGCTGACCGTTGTTCAGAATGACCACAGCTATTGGTTTAGCAATAACTCACGATTAATTCGACGCATGGCCAGAATTGCTGGAGACATAGTAAACTATGATCTTCAGAAACAAGCGGATTATGATATTGATTTGGCACAAACTGCTAGAAATATACACCGTCAAGAAGGACGTGCTCAGATACTAGCAGAGGGGTTTGAGGGCCTTCTTAATCTCGAAGGCATCATCGACCTAAACGCCGAACGCACCCGCATCACCAAAGCCATCGAAGCCGCCACCAAAGAACGTGACGCGCTCGCCAGCCGCCTCTCCAACGCCGCCTTTGTCGAAAAGGCCAAGCCCGAAGCCGTCGAAAAAGCCCGCGCCGACCATGCCGAAAAAGCGGCGGAGGCCGAACGGTTGACGGCGGCGCTTGCGCGGTTGGGATGATCGAACCTTTTTTGTGCCTTTGTCCGAGGTAAAATATTATCGCGCGAAGGCACAAAGAGTTGCTACAACAGGATTCATAACCCGCACGTCGCGCCAGCGTAGGCTGGTGCCTATTTCGCCTTGCGGTTTAGGCGTCGAGACGTGATGGGCACCAGCCTACGCTGGCGCGACGGCAAGTTTTGAGGATGGCATAAATCACTATCCCCCGGGCCTCAGCTTTGCCATGACGGTTCAACATGCCTGCCCCCAAATCCCAACGTGACCTGACCACCGGCCCCGTCGCCAGAACATTGTTCCTGTTCGCGCTGCCATCTTTGGGCGTCAACATCTTGCAATCGCTCAACGGTTCGGTCAATTCGGTGTGGATCGGCAGGTTTCTGGGCGAGGAAGCGCTCGCGGCTTCGGCCAATGCGGGGATGGTGATGTTCCTGATGTTCTCCATCCTGTTCGGCTTTTCGATGGCGACGACGATCCTGATCGGCCAGAATATGGGACGGCGCGATGTCGAGGCGGTGCGGCGGACCATCGGCACGTCGATCGGCATGTTTGCGATATCGGGGATAGTGGTGGCGGCGCTTGGCTGGATATTTGCGCCGCAATTGCTCCGCCTGCTGGCCACACCCGAAGGCGCTTATCCGCTCGCACTCGCCTATTTGCGGGTCATATTTCTGTGCATGCCGACCTCGTTCATCATGATCCTGCTGGCATCGTCGTTGCGCGGGGTGGGTGATGCGGTGACGCCGATGTGGAACTCGATATTGAATGTCGCGCTCGACATTGTGCTGAACCCGATCTTCATTCTGGGTCTGGGGCCGATACCCGCCATGGGTATCAAAGGGTCGGCGCTCGCAACCCTGATTGCCAGCGTCATCAGCGTAACGGTGTTGCTACAGCGGATTTACGCCAAGGATTTGACCATCCGGTTGCGCGGGGCCGAACTGGCCTGGCTGAAACCCAATATGACCTATCTGGCGTCGATCGCAAAAATGGGCCTGCCCATGGGATTGTCGATGATTATCATGTCGGGTTCGGCACTGGTGATGATCGGGCTGATCAACCGCGAAGGGGTCGATACCGCTGCTGCATTCGGGGTGATGAACCAGCTGTGGAGCTATGTGCAGATGCCCGCGGTCGCGGTCGGTAGCGCGGTCAGCGCGATGGCGGCGCAGAATATCGGGGCGGGCAAATGGGACCGGATCAACAAAGTCGCCTGGGCGGGTGTTGGCATCAACGTGCTGATGACCGGCACCATCCTGATCGCCATCACCTTGTTCGCGCGGGGTTTGCTTGGCCTGTTTTTACCCATCGGCAGTGCGGCCATTCCCATCGCCATCCATATCAACCATGTGATCGGCTGGAGCTATATATTGATGGGGATTTCGATGGTGGTAACCTTCATCGTGCGCGCTAATGGGGCCGTCATCGGCCCGCTGATCATCCTGATCATTGCAGGGGTCGGGGTGCGCTTTGCCATCGGCTTTGGCCTATATGCCCGATTTGGTGCGGATGCGATCTGGTGGGCATTTATCGGGGCGGGTGTTGCGTCATTCTTGCTGTCGGTTGCATATTACTTCCATGGTGGATGGAAGAAATTGAAGATATTGCCCGGAACGCTGCCCATACCGGCAGTCTGAAAAAAAACGCTGTCCTACAGGAAACCGGAATGGCATGACGCGCGCATGCGTGGCGCGGCATCCTCTTTCCATATCCCCGGTTACATCGCCGGACGGGGGCGCGCATTTTTCTCTTTTTTCTTTATAGAGTGTCCACTTTGGCCACTTATCGCCCTTTGGGCGCTGCTGCTGATGGGGTCACCGGCGCAGGCCCAGCTACAAGGCGCCACCCAAAATATTGCCGCTAATATCGAGGCAGAAACCCAAGCGCCCGCCCCGGGAGATGTGGTGACGATCGCCATCATCATGAAACCCAAGCCTGGCTGGCATGATTATTGGCTGAACCCCGCCGATGCCGGCACGCCGCTCGAGCTGGAATGGCGCTTACCCGCCGGGGTGACCGCAGGCCCGGTCCGCGCGCCGGTGCCCGAAACATTGATCGTCAGCGGTTTCATGAACCATATCTACAGGGCCGAGCATGCTTTTTTGATCGACCTGAAAATTGCCGCCACGGTTCAACCCGGGCAGCAGTTGCCGATAAAAGTGGTGGCGCGGTGGTCGGCTTGTTCTGACACGATCTGCGTTCCCGAAGGCAGCGAGCTGTCGGTCAATCTGGCCACCGGCAAGGGCGTCATCGATAGCGCCCGGCGGAGCCGCTTCGATGTGTGGCGCAGTGCGCTACCCGTGCCGCTCGACCGACAGGGGCGCTATGCGATCAACGGCAAGCGTATCGACATCGCGGTCCCCTACCCAGCGAGCGCTGGCGTCGGCGATATCTGGTTCTTCGCACGCACGGAAAATCTATTGCGATATGCCGCGCCGCAAAAGGCCCGGCGAACCGGCGACTGGCTGGTGATCAGCACGGAGGTGGAGCGCGATTTTGACGGGGCGATTGACGGCCTTCTGCGCCTTGGCGCTGCGCAAGGGTTGGAGATCAGGGCCTTGCCGGGTGTCGTGCCAAAGGGCGGCGAGCCGGTGACGGTAATGGGAGCATCGGCTCCGTCAGAAAATCTGCAAACCACTATCAACTTCGGCTTGATTCTGGGCTTTTCGATTCTGGGCGGACTGATCCTGAACCTCATGCCATGTGTTTTCCCCATTCTCGGGCTGAAGGCATTGGCATTGGCCAAATCGGGCGGTGATGTGCGGACCGCACGGCGCGATGCGCTCGCATATACGTCCGGTGTTATCGCAAGCTGCGTTGCGCTCGGCGGGCTGCTCTTGGCGTTGCGTGCAGGCGGCGAGGAAGTGGGCTGGGCGTTCCAGTTGCAGGAACCCCGCGTCGTGTTGTTGTTGCTTCTGCTGATGGTCGCAGTGACGGCGAATCTGGCGGGACTGTTCGAGATTGGCAGCATCGGCACGGGCGACCGCCTGACCCGCATAGGCGGCCTTGGCGGGTCTTTCTGGACCGGCGTTCTGGCGGCTGTGGTCGCAACCCCGTGCACCGGCCCGTTCATGGCAGCGGCATTGGGCGCGGCCCTGTTGCTTCCGGCACCACAAGCCCTGTTGCTGTTTAGCGGGCTGGGTTTTGGCCTTGCCCTGCCGTTTCTTGCCATCGCTTATGTGCCAGTGTTACAGCGGATGTTGCCCAGACCGGGTTCGTGGCTTGGCACTTTCCGTAAAATAATGGCGGTGCCAATGGGGATGACGGCGCTCGCTTTGTTGTGGTTGTTGTGGCGGGTGTCGGGCGTGACGGGACTGCTGGTGGCTGGCGGCTTGGTTCTGGTTTTGGCAATATTGCTGTTTCAACTTGGCAAAAGACAGCGTGGCACAGTGCCGGTCGGGGGCTTGATTGCCCTTGTTGTCGTCGCAGCGATTGGTGCTGTAACTCTGCTGCCAAATGAACCCGTGGCCCCATCAGCCCAAGCGGATTATCTGAAAAGCAGACCCTTTGGCGAAGCCCGTCTTGCGCAGTTGCGCGGTGCGGGCCGTCCGGTCTTTGTCTATTTTACCGCCGACTGGTGCGTCACCTGCAAAGTGAATGAGGCGACGGCGATTGAACGCAAGGCAACGGTGGACGCGTTCAAGAAAGCTGGAATCGTGACGCTCAAGGGCGATTTCACCCAGCCCGATCCGGCCATTGCCCGCTTCCTGGCAAAACATGGCCGATCAGGTGTGCCGCTATATCTTTATTATCCAGCGGGTGGGCAGCCGCAGATATTGCCGCAGATATTGACCGTAGAAACGCTTACTGGCTTAGGATCGTGATCTATGTGAGCGCCGTAAAACGAGTACGGGGGCAGACCGCGAACGACCCGCCCCCGACCCAAACCGGCGAATTGCGACCCCGATCAGGACTCGCCGGAAATCTCGATCCGCTTGACCTGGTTTGCCCCAATCACCGTGATCCCCCGATTGCCGGTAATCCCGGAAAGCGGAACTGAACGCTCGAAATTGAACGAAATTTCACCCACACTGGCATCGTTGGCCGGTGCGGGCGCGGTCACGACCGCGACTTCAATGCCCCAATAATCGGGGCGGTCATGATAAATGCGGGGGGCCAATTTGGCTTCGTAACCGGCACCCGGGAGCTTCCCCCGCACCCAGAGAAAAAGGTTGTCCTGAAACGGCAGCTTTCGCAGTTCAGCTGCATCGAAGTCGATTATCCGCCCGTTTGGCACGCTCGAAAGCGAACCGCTGGAGGAGGGGGTCATATTTTCTCCTAATAGTGCGCAATATTATTGCGATATTACGATTTATTAGAACGATGATCGCGAACTATATGGTGGATATGCTGAAGGCGTTCTGCACGTAAAGTGAACGATCCTCTGAAATGCTTGCCGATGCTGTGTATCGCCTTGAATGCTGGTGGATATTTATTTACGGCTAATCGGCCCGCGGAATGGCAGGCGCTGACAATAGCAACCAATCAGTCCGAATCTTTGAAACGCCGCAGAATCATGCTTTATCAAAAAGCGCAGGCCGGTCCTTAAAGTTGCGGCGGAGCCACGCTATGCGACAATTCGGTATCAGTTGGAGTCTACCCTCTTTATTTGCAGACGGTTTGGCTGTAATGGCCCACAGGATTAACTTCAGGAGTATTTACTATCGCAACCCCGCCTACCCGGCGCGCCATGACGCCACCTGTTAAAAGTGGACCGCGCTACAACAATCTGATCACCGTCGAAAAAGTGCGGGTCATTGATGATGACGGCGAAAACCTCGGTGTGATGTTCACCAGGGAAGCGATAGAGCAAGCAGCCTCTTTGGGCCTCGATCTGGTCGAAGTATCGCCCACCGCCGATCCGCCCGTTTGCAAATTCCTCGATATCGGCAAGTTTAAATACGAGGCCCAGAAAAAGGCCAATCTAGCCCGAAAATCGCAAAAAACGCAGGAGATCAAAGAGATCAAGATGCGTCCAAATATCGACGACCATGATTATCAGACGAAGATGAAAAAAATCGTCGAGTTCATCGACGATGGCGACAAGGTGAAGGTTACCTTGCGGTTCCGTGGCCGCGAATTGGCGCACCAGCAATTGGGTATGCAGCTGTTACAGCGGGTGCAGGTTGATATGGCCGAAACCGCTAAGATCGAAGCCCATCCCCGCATGGAAGGCCGCCAGATGCTGATGGTTTTATCGCCCAAATAGGCTGGTAATCACAGGATAGCTTGCCGAATCAGTTCCAGCCCTACCGCCACGATCAAGACGTTGATCACAAGGTTGAAGCGGGCGGGTGATATCTGTTTGACCATCCACACCCCGAACAATGTGCTGGCGATTGCCAAAGGCAGAAACAACGCGGTCAGCAGCATATTGTCACGGTTGAATTGGCCAAGCGCCATGTAGGCGGGCACTTTCATCCAGTTGATAATCGCGAAGAAAATCGAAGAGGTGCCGACGAACATCAGATGCGGAAAGTTGCGTGTCAACGCCCATATCTGGAACGGCGGGCCACCAGCATGCGCAATCTGGCTGGTGAAACCGGACAGGCCGCCAAGCAGCACCCCCATCCATTCGGGAGCCTGCCCCGCGATCCGCAACCGCAATCCCAGCGGCTCGGCAAGGCGATAACTACCAAAAAGGACGGCGATCACCCCGACCATAGCCCGGACTGCATCCACGGCGACGACCGCCGCCAGCCCATATCCCAGCAAAATACCTACCAGCGCGCCCGGCACCATGATGAGCAACGTCCGGCGGTCGAAGCTCTTGCGGAAAGCCCAGACGCTCAACACGTCCTGCACGATCAGGATCGGCAGCAGCATGCCCGCGCCCGCTATCGGATCCATTACCAATGCCAATAACGGCATCGCCGCTGCGCCCAATCCGGTAAAGCCGCCCTTGGCAATGCCGACCAGAAAGACGGCCAGCGCGGCTATCACATAGAATTTCGGGTCGGCATCCAAAATCACGTTTCCGCATTGCGCTTGCGGAGCGCCAATACATAGATCAGCAAAGCTGCGCCCGCAAAAATGAACCACTGAATGGCGTACAGCAGATGGTTATTGGGGATCTGGTCAGGCGATGGCCTGGCGAGCGGGGCAAGCCCCGCAACCGGCTTGGTCGCGACCAGTCGGATGAGCTGTTTCTTTTCGGGTGCGATGATGCCTTCAACCACTCCGCCAGTCCAACGAGGACTTTCCGGTCGTTCAGACCAACCTACGGCAACCGTGGCACCCGGTCCCTCGGCACCGCCGGTCTGGCACGCCGCCACATGGGCGAAACCGGGCTTGCCAGTCGCGCTGGTGCCCGATACCGACCGCCAGCCGACTACCTTGATGCACTGTACAGCCGACATCCTGTACAGCGGAAGCGCCTTAGGGTCAGGAACGGCGGGCCAGCTAATGGCAGGCAAACCATCTGCGGTACGGTAGCGCGCAAGCAAGGCTGCCTTTTCGGCTTTGCGCTCCAATTGCCAAAAGCCCAGACCGACCATCGTCGCAACCGCTAGCCCAACCAATATGGTCGGGATGACCGGCCAGCGGTTCATTGTTTGCCTTCTCCGGCGCGGTTGCGATGTTCGGACGCAAGCAATGCACCTTTCGCCACCCGCAGCGAAAGCACCGTCATCGCCGCGGTAAACGGTACCCAGATCAGTACATGCACCCAGAAAGGCGGCCTGAAAATCGACTCGACCATCAGCGCCAGAACAATAACCAAGGCGCCAATCGCCATTGTCAAAAGCGCAGCTGGCCCGTCGCCAACGTTGAAACTGCCATAATCGAGGCCGCAATCCGGACAGCGCTCGGCAAAGCGTGCCGCCCCGGCAAACATCGTTTTCGCCCCGCATTCGGGACACAAACCGAAAAGGGCAGCCTTGGCGATGCCCGGCTGCCCTTCACGAATGTCATTATCGGTCATATCGTCCGGCGCTTAGCCGTGAACCGGCGCGCCCCAGCCGCCCCAGACATAGACGACGATAAAAAGGAACAGCCACACAACATCGACGAAATGCCAGTACCAAGCCGCTGCCTCAAATCCGAAATGCTGTTGCGGGGTGAAGTGCCCCTTATAAGCGCGCATCAGGCAGATGATCAGAAAGACCGTACCGACAATCACGTGGAAACCGTGAAAACCGGTCGCCATGAAAAAGTTGGTGCCGTAATTGACCCCCGCAAAAGGAAACGGCGCCTCCCCATATTCAATGGCCTGCAACGTCGTAAACAAAATGCCCAAAACGATGGTCAACCAAAGACCTTTTTTCAAGGAGTCATTGGCACCAACCCCGATCAGGCCCCAGAGCCCCTTCATTTCGCCACCGCGCTGGTTGTGGATAAGCGCGTGATGCGCCCAGGTGACGGTGGTGCCTGAACACAACAGGATCATCGTATTGAGCAAAGGCAACTTCATCGCATCGAGTACTTCAAGGCCCTTTGGCGGCCACTGCTTGAGAGCGGCGGCACCGTCCTGCCCAATCAGGTTGGTGACCGTGAAGGCATGCGTTTCGGCATCCTTGATGATTTCGAGCGGCACAGGGAATAGCGAGAAATCAAACCATGCCCAGAACCAGCCGACAAAGAACATTACTTCGGAGGCTATGAAGAGGATCATACCATAACGTAAATGCAGTTGCACAACTGGTGTATGGTCGCCGGCATGGGCTTCGTTGATGACATCCGCCCACCACGTATAGAAAGTGTAGAGGACGCCGATGACGCCAAGGCCGAAAATCAGGCTGCCATAGCCGAATTGTTCCGGGTGCATCCACATCACCAGCCCGAAGAACATGGTGAGCGCGGAGAAGGACCCGATCAGCGGCTTGATGCTGGGCGGCAGGATATGATAGTCGTGATTCTTGGCACCGGCCATGGTCTATTCCCTGTAACTGCTTAGGTCGTTTGGTTAGGTCCTTAGCTTCCCTTATCCTGCGGGTCCACAGGGTAAAAGGTGTAGCTAAGCGTAATTTCTTCGATATCCCTGGTTTCAGGATCGGTCATGATTTTGGGGTCAACATAATAAAGCACCGGCATACGCACCTGCTGGCCGGGCTTCAACGTCTGTTCGGTAAAGCAGAAGCACTGTATCTTGTTGAAATATTTGCCTGCCAGTTCCGGCGTGACGTTAAATGTCGCAGTGCCGGTAACCGGTTGATCGGACAGGTTCTTCGCGATGAAGATCGACATGTCCTTGGCACCGATGCTGACGGTATCGGTCGGGCGTTCGGGCTTGAATTCCCAAGGCAAGTCGCTGCGGTGATTGGCGTCGAAGCGGATAACCATCGGCTTGTTAGTGGCAACGACGGTCGCGGCGACCGCTGCATCGACCCGCATCGTTGTGCCGCCAAAGCCGGTCACTTCGCAAAAAATCCGGTACAATGGAACAGCGGCAAAGCCTACACCGACCATCGAAACCGCAACTCCGCCAGCGAGCAGCGCAACACGAAGGTTGGAAATTTTCGCCATCACCAAAAACCGATCTTTGCCACGGTGATCGCGAAGAACAATATGCACATTGCGACCAGCAATGCCGCCATGATCCTAGACCGCGCCGCCTGACGCTGGCGGATCAGCTTGGTTTCTTCAGGGGTATAGGGGCGCTCTTCAGATGTCATAGCATCAGCATCCGGTCGCCTGCGAACAGCGCAAACAGCAAAAAGAGATAGAGAATCGAGAAGGCGAACAACCGCTTTTCGGGCTTCATCGCTGATGCCTCAGTCGCAGGGTTACGCCACACGGAAAAAGCGAGCGCCAAGAACACCAGATTCAGCAGGATAGCAGCCGTGCCGTAAAGCCAGCTGGTCATACCAAGCGCATAAGGCGCAATCGCGGCCGCGGCCATCGGCAAGCTATAGGCAAAAATCTGGTTGCGTGTCACCTTCTGCCCCGAAACCACAGGCAGCATCGGAACACCCGCAGCGGCATAATCGGCCTTCATGAACAGCGCCAACGACCAGAAATGCGGTGGCGTCCAAAGGAAAATGATCGCAAACAGCAGGATCGGCAGCAAGGTGACATCGCCGGTGACCGCCGCCCAGCCGATAACCGGCGGAAACGCCCCTGCCGCTCCGCCGATCACGATATTCTGTGGGGTAAAGCGCTTGAGCCAGATGGTATAGACCACGGCATAAAAGAAAATCGAAAAGGCAAGGATGCCCGCCGACAACCAGTTGACCGCCATCCCCATGGTCACGACCGAAAATCCGGCAAGGCCTACGCCGAAATGCAGCGCGGATTGCCGGTCCATCCGGCCATCGGGTAAAGGTCGCTTGGCAGTACGGACCATTTTGGCGTCAATATCATGCTCATACCACTGGTTGAGCGCACCCGACGCACCCGCCCCGACCGCAATGCAAAGGATGGCGGTAAAGCCCAGCACCGGATGGATATGTCCGGGCGCCGCAAGCAGGCCACAAAGTGCTGTAAACACCACAAGGCTCATCACCCGGGGCTTCGTCAGCGCCCAGAAGTCTCGCCAGTCGGCGGGCAGGATGATATCGCGCATTGCGGTCGTCATATTCTTTTGTCCTCCCCACCCGTTTACGGGAGGGGTCGGGGTGGGCCTGTGACCTAAAGGTTGGGGCGCTCGCCTTCGGCTCGCTCCACCCTTAGCCCCTCCCGCAGGCGGGAGGGGAATAACCAGTTACTTGATAACCGGCAGCGTTTCGAACTGGTGGTAAGGCGGCGGGCTCGACAACGTCCATTCGAGCGTTGTCGCGCCTTCACCCCAATAATTATCCTCCGCCTTGCGCCCGGCCAACAGCGACCAGAACACATTGACGAAGAAGATCAGTACGCCAATGCCCATGATTACGTAGCCCGTCGAGGCGACTTGGTTCCAATAAGCATAAGCTTCGGTGTAATCGGGGTAGCGGCGTGGCATCCCGGCATTACCCAAAAAGTGCATCGGGAAGAACAAAATGTTTACGCCGATGAAGAATATCCAGAAATGCAGATGGCCCAAAAATTCGTTGAGCATCCGCCCTGACATCTTGCCGAACCAGTAATAGAAACCGGCGAACAGCGCAAAGACCGCACCCAGTGACAGCACGTAATGGAAGTGGGCAACAACATAATAAGTGTCATGCAGGTTATCGTCGAGGCCGCCATTGGCAAGAACAACGCCGGTCACACCGCCAACGGTGAACATGAAGATGAAGCCCATCGCCCAGACCATCGGGGTTTTGAACGAAACCGATCCACCCCACATTGTGGCGATCCAGCTGAAGATTTTAATGCCGGTCGGCACCGCGATCACCATCGTTGCCGCAGTGAAGTACATCTTCATGTCAACGCTCATGCC
>JBDTUD010000051.1:0-11627 GCA_040007915.1 Sphingorhabdus sp. | reverse complement strand
CGAATAGGGCGAGCCACCCGGTATCCTGAAATCCTTGCGATCCCACCGCGCAACGGTTGGGCCTGCGCTTGCGACCCAGCGCTGCGCAACCTCGAGCGATTTTCCGGGCTCTGCGAGTTCATCTACAAATCCGAGATCAAGCGCCTCGCGCCCTGAGACCGGTTTACCGTCCATCAAGAGCGGCAGCGCCTTGGCCACGCCCATCAAGCGCGGCAACCGTTGCGTGCCGCCCGCGCCTGGCATCAAGCCCACTGTGACCTCTGGCAAGCCAAGCTTGACCGCCGACGAGGTGGTGGCGACACGGTAATGACACGCGAGAGCGAACTCCAGCCCGCCTCCGAGAGCGACACCCTCCAGGGCGCAGGCTATTGGCTTTCCGCATTTTTCGAGCTGCCGAAAGGCGTCCGGCTGCTGATGTGGCGCGATATGTGTGCCCACACGGCGGCCGAGGTCTCCGAGATCCGCGCCTGCGCAGAAGCCGGTACTCTTTCCCGAATAAAGAACTGCCCCGCGAATTGCGGCATCGCTGCGGATCCGCTCGATGAGAAGCGGCAACTCAGCGACCACCTCATCTGTCAGCGTGTTCACACTACGCCCGGGAATATCGAATGCGATGAGCGCGACTCCGTCCGCGTCGATGTCGAGTCTGAAGTTCTTCATAGTCATCTCCGTTTCACACTCGCTCGATCAGCATCGCCGCGCCTTGGCCAGCCGCTGCGCATAAGCCGACCACTGCGGTCTCTTTGTCCTGTCGCTCGAGTTCGTCGAGGGCGGTCCCGAGGATCATTGCCCCCGTCGCGGCGATCGGATGTCCCATGGCGATAGCGCCGCCGTTCACGTTCATCTTTTCATGCGGGATGTTGAGCGCCCGCATCATCCGAAGGACGACGGAGGAAAACGCCTCGTTGATTTCATACAGATCGACGTCAGCCGGGGACATTCCAAAACGGTCGAGTAGCTTCGTCGTCACGGCTGCTGGGGCGGTCAGCATGATGGCCGGTTCAGATCCTATGGAGGCGCTACCCCGGATACGTGCGCGTGGCGAAAGGCCAAGCGCTGCACCTGCCTCGCGACTTCCAATAAGAACCGCTGCCGCCCCATCGACAATCCCAGACGAATTTCCGGCATGGTGAACGTGGATTATCCGTTCCACTTCGGGATAGCGCTGGATAGCCACCGCGTTGAAAGCTGCTTCTCCCATTGCTTCGAATGCGGGCTTGAGAGCGGCCAGGCTTTCCAGCGTACTCTCAGGGCGCATGAATTCATCACGGTCGAGGGCTACCATTCCCGCTTGATCGACCACAGGTATGATGGAACGGGTAAAGCGCCCTTCTCCCCACGCCTGGGCGGCACGACGCTGGCTCTCGACCGCATATTCGTCGACGTCCGACCGCGAAAACCCGTCGATCGTCGCAACGAGATCGGCGGAAACGCCCTGGGGCGTGAAGTAATTGCGAAGCGCCGAACCGGGGTCGACCGGCCACCCTCCGCCATCGGATCCGATCGGCACGCGCGACATGCTCTCGACCCCGCCGCCGATCGCCAAGCGAGCTTCACCGGTCATGACCTTTGCGGCAGCGATCGCGCAAGCATCAAGGCCTGAGGCGCAATAACGGTGGACCTGCATTCCGGATACGGAAACGTCGTAATCGGCAATGAGAGTCGCGGTTCGTGTGATGTCGCCGCCCTGCTCTCCGACCGGTGATACGCAACCAAAAACTACATCGTCTATCCATGATGTATCGATATTCTGGCGATCCCGCAGGGCAACGAGCATCTGCACTGCCATCGACAACGACGATATGGCATGTAGCCCACCGTCGGTTCGGCCTTTCCCCCGGGGGGTCCGAACCGCGTCAAATATAAATGCTTCAGCCATACCAAAATCCTGCGTTCAAGCGTAATTTGCAGTTTGATTAGCCGATTAATAGAAAAACCAAAACAAAAAATATGCCTCGAACAAACCAGACATTTTTGTTATTTGGATGGACTAGCCTGTTCGCCGAAACCGCGAGCCGGGCCCAATGATCGCTGTGCGTAATCGGAATAGGTGGGTGAGCGAGGCAGATTCTTGCGACAACCCTCAGGCCCCCGAGTTCAAAAATTCGAGGATATTATGATACCTGTGCGCAGGTGGGCGTAGGGCCGTGAAACGCGATATTTGTCGATTTTGCGGTGGTGCTGGACCTACATCGCTCCCACCCTTGTTAAAGCGGTGAGCCTCTTCATGCCTAGGCCACAAGAATGTTCACGGTGCGCTTGAGGTTGTAGGCGATGGCGGTGAGATGGACTTGGGCGGCTTTGGCGAGACCTCGCCATCGCATTCGGCGCAAGCCGTAGCAGCGCTTCCATGTTACAAAAATCTTCTCGATCCGGCCCCGCACCCTGTGGATCGGTTGGTTCCATTCTTTGAGCTTGCGCAGCGGTTCCTGTTTGTCGCGGCCCCACATGCCGGTGGCGACGATGCGCGCTACGCCGCCCTTTACACGCACAACGTCACAGAAGTGGTTGCCGCGATAGGCACTGTCGGCAAACACCTCGCCGGGATTTTCGGGAAGCGCTTGGGGGCCTGCCTTGCCATCGTTGATATGGGCAGATGTGACTGATACTTCCTCGAACAACGCCGTATCAGCATCGGCACCGACATGCGCCTTGAAGCAATGAACAGCCCGTTTTCCCTTATGTTTAACCCATCTCGCATCATCATCGTCCTCGCTGGCCGAGGCAATGATCGTGGCATCGACCAGCGTGCCGGTCTTGCCTGTGACTGCCTTTGATTTGAGCTGCGCCGTCACAGCCAGGAACAGTGATCGATCCAGCTTATGGCTGATCAGCTCTTTGCGAAAGCGCACGAACGCTGTCCGCTCGGGTGTCGTTTCGGCACCCGAAAATCCACAAAAGGGGTGGAAGGAAGCGCGATCATCAAGCGCCTCGGCCAGCTTCACATCGGACAGATCGAACCAGATCGGTAACAGCAAGGACTTGAACATCGCCAGAGGTGGCCAGGGGAGCTCGTCCTTGCTGGCCGAATAAAGCGGATGGCGAGGCGCCGCGACCGAAGCCCAATCGATCAGCTTGCCAAGTTCGTCCAGCGATGATGCTGACCTGGTGCACTCTACGAGACCGAACCGCTCCTGACCGATCGAACGATGTACCACGTTCTGCTCCCCTCCTCATCAGAAAGCTCATAGAATCGGCAGTTAAAGCCCCTGTCTACGCCCACACGCGCACAGGCCTCCCTAGTCATATAGACTACGAAAGATCAGCAGGCGGACGCGCCTGTTCGATTACAGTGTTGACAACTCCACCACGCCAGCAAGCGAGATCGGCGGAGTCATCGACCCTGCGAACTAAATTCCCTTACATTCTATATGCGACGCTAAAACCGTAGGTGGCAGGCAGGCCTGCGTACCGATAAATGCCCTGCTGGATGGATATCTGGTTCGTCCAATAATATTTGTTCGTGATGTTTCGTCCCCACACCGAGAATCGCCACGTCTTGTCGTTTGTCTCGACCCCCGCACTCAGGTCAATCGTTGTATAGCCTGGCGAGAGCAGCCGGGCGTCGGGGATGAAGTCACTGTAGGATTCCGATCGGTACGAAACGTTACCGTTCACAAATCCGTCCAGCCGGGAGGAAAGGCTCCAACGATATTCGGCGCCTCCATTAATCTGCCATTTAGGCGTATTAGGAAAGCTTCGACCATTGAAATCGGCGACATTTCCAAATGTAGTGGCCTGCAGGTAGGTGCCTTTGACTTTCGTCGAGACGTAGGTGCCTGCGACATTCACCGAAAGACCGGAAAACGGCCGAAGATTGACCTCTAGCTCCGCTCCTTGTGCCCGTGACTTGGGGACGCTGACAAGTGCCGGTTGGTTGCCCAGAACCGGAACATTCCTACGTCCTTGTACCTGCTTATCGAGATAGTCGTAATAGAATAGGGCCGCGTTGACATGAAGAACGCCAGGTACAATGTCCGCCTTGGTTCCAATTTCATATGCGGTTACCTGCTCCTGCGGCACCGGGGCCCATTGATCGTTGAAAAAGCCCTGGATCGTTCCGAATTGCCCTGCCTTGAAGCCGCGACTGACATTGCCATACAGCAGGACGCCACTTAGCGGCTTGAAGTCCGCACCTGCGCGCCAGGATAGGTTATTTTCGTTGAGCGTGCCTTTAAATGGCTCTTGGATAAAGCCACCATTAACGGCCGTAACGTTCACGCACTGATCCTGCACCACGTTGGCAAGCGGTAAGCGGAGGAACGCGAAGACGCCGAGTGCTGCTCCGCGATTACCATCCGCGACAACGCATCCCCCGTAGGTTTGACGCGATTGGGTATAGCGAACGCCCCCATGAAGGGTGATGAGGCTACCAATGTCATAGTCGACGCTGCCGAATATCGACCTGAGTTCACTTTTTCCTCCGCCCTTGGTACTGCAGCACGTGTTGACGGGAATTCCAAGGGCGGCGAACTGCCTCCCGGTGATAGCATCCGAGGTATTCTGTGCCTGGCTCTCGGTGGTTTTGTCATGCTCATAATTGGCACCAGCGATCCAGCGACCAGTGGTTCCGATGTCTCCAGAAAGCCGCAACTCCTGATTGAATGATTTGAGCCGCGCATCCGGGTTATAGCCGAGCAGATTGAGTTGAGTGCCGTCGCCTTCCTGCCAATATCGCGGGCGGCTGTCGATATAAGAGGTTATAGATGTGAGCGTTATCGCCTCGGACAGCGCCAGTTCGCCCCGCAACGACCCCATCCACTGCCATGTATCTCTTCCGATAGGATGATTATTAGGCAGAATGGGTGTAAATCCACTGGCGCGTGCATTCTGTGGGGTGATCGGATAAGCTGTCTGCTCAGGGGGAACCGTTCCGAAGGACCCTTGATACTGCGCCGCCTGTGGCTGGGACTTGTCGATTGTCCCGCTCAGCGTCGCGACGATCTTCAAAGCGGCGCTCGCTTGAAAATCGACGATGGCACGTGCGTTGGTGATATTCTTGTTTCCATTGGTGCGGCTGGGATCGACAAAGTCGTATTGCCAAGGCCCAGATCCTTCGTGCGAGATGGCGACACGCGCGCGAATTATGTTTGAGAGGGGGCCGCTAAGGAAGCCTCCGACGGTCACGTCATTGAACCGACCATAGCTAAGATCCGCTCCAGCCTTGAATTCGTCCGTCGGCTTGGCGGCAATGAAGTTGATCGCCCCTGCGGTCGAGTTCGATCCGAACAATGTGCCTTGCGGTCCCTTCAGCACTTCGACCCGCTCAAGATCAAGCGTGCTACCCATCGACATCACGGAGAAAGGAAGGGGTGCCTCGTCAGCGTAAAGCGTGACAGAAGGTTTGGCGCTATTTTGCAGACTATAATAGCCGACACCGCGAATGTAGTAGATCGGCGTTCCCGTCTGGCTGGTAACGGCCTTGAAACCCGGCACAATCTTTTGCAGGTCGGATACCTGCGTAATTCCTAGGGCCTTGAGTTGATCGCCTGCGACCGCGGTAATGGTGACAGGGACCTTGTTAATGGATTCCGAGCGCTTCTGGGCGGTAACGATGATCTCCGGTATCTCCGAAACGCCATTTTCGGCAGGAACAGGCTGAGCGAAAGACGGCGAAGACGCAATCGCAGCAATGGACACACCTAACAGATAGATATTTTTCATGATAATCCCCTCTTCTATTTGTTTTTGTAGTTCGGTCGGCAAGCTAGAACTAACAATGCGCCCGCGAATCTCGAGCGTCAGCGGTACGCCCTTCAGTATCCTGGTTATCGATATCCTTTTTAAGCTACGGGTTGGAATCAGACATACATTCGGATGGCAGATGGCGTATTTTGCTGGACTGACAATGTTTGATGGCTGTTGAGATTGGTCGTGTGATCACCCGTTCCTGATGAGGATATTCTTCCTTCACGATGACGCCCTATCATTAATTGATCAATCACTAGAATTGCATCGTAGCCGTATATTTCGTTATAATCAATATCATATTGCATGTCCTTTGATGGACGCTATGCAATGGGTATAGCCATATTTTCATGCAGGTTCCGTTGGAGGCAGCCAGCATTTCTCATATAATGCGCCGCCGTAGAGGTGACTATCCGCCAAGCATCGAGGTCGTTGGCGTAGACAGCGCCCTTTTTCGCCTCGTACATTTATCTAAGATGCGGTCGGCGTAACCCGTGGAAAGAGGTAGAAGCCTCCCATCAAGCTAGCCTCTTGATCGATCGCTTAACTCCGCCATCGAAAGACTTGTATGACGTAGTTCAGTGTATTGCCTCTGAGACTTGGATTGCATCTTGGATGAAATAGCCAATGATTAATCGTCCGCCGTGACTCGAACAATCGATGAGCAAAGCCATGGCTGCCCGCAGCAAAGTAAGCTGGATTGTATTCGCGGGGCGGGTGAATTGGCAGGGAAGGCCTACGACCACGGTGGCCAACATTGGCGTAAGCGGAGACCCATCCCCTCGCGCTACGCTTCATCGGGACGCTAAGCTCGATCGCAGACGGACCAGAGAGGATATCTGCTATGGCTTATGATCTGCTTATTAGTGACGCCACCTTTATTGATGGTACGGGTGAAGAACCATACCGAGGTGACGTTGCCGTCATTGACGGCGTGATCGCGGAAATTGGTCTGCATGATGGCGCGGCTACACCCAGCGCAACGCCCGTCACGTCGGCTGGAACGATCGCGGCGTGATCGCGGCCGGCTACAAGGCCGACATCAATTTGATCGATATGGAGGCGCTCGCATTGCCGCCGCCTGTGCTCGTGCAGGACCTCCCTGCGCAACGAAGTCGGCTGCTCCGAACCCCGCGCGGCATCCGCCTGACGATCAAGCCGGGTACTGTGACGTTCGAGGACGCTCAATGGACGGGTAAAAATTCCCGGCCGACTGATACGCGGCGCGCAAGACAGAGTCGCACCATGATCGACCTCATCGTACGGGGCGGTCTCATTTACGACGGCAGTGGCAAAGAGCCTTATGACGCCGATGTCGCGGTCGAGGGCGGACGGATTACGGCAATCGGCCAGGTACAGGCGCGCGCAAGGGAAGAAATCGATGCGCGCGACCATATCGTCACGCCCGGGTTCATCGACATCCACTCGCACTATGATGGCCATGTGACCTGGGAAAACCGCCTGTCACCATCATCCATGCACGGCGTCACCACTGTCGTCATGGGAAATTGCGGCGTGGGCTATGCGCCGTGTCGACGCACGGATCGCCGGCAGCTCATCGAACTGATGGAAGGCGTGGAAGACTTACCCGAACTCGTTATGTCGGCAGGGCTGCCCTGGGCCGTCGGAGCCCGCGACATGTCCATCGCGAATATGGTTAAAGCAAAATCGGAAAGGTGATCGTCCAGACATTATTGACCGTTTGATTAACACATCTTGTACTGTCTGCTGATTTTGTTCTATATCGGGGATATCTCAAAAAGATGGCGAGCTTGCTTAGGTAGAACCGCAGCGTCCGGACAGCTTGGCTCGCGACAAACAACAGGTGGAGACGATTCTTACCATGACACATCCTTTGCTTTACGCTCGCACATCCCCCGACAAAGCTGCGGTCGTGATGGCTGAATCGGGAGAAACGCTCACATTTCGCGAATTGGAAGAGAGGGCGAATCAGCTTGCCCACCTTCTCCGTAACATCGGGTTGAGGCGCGGGGATAGAGTCGCCGCAATGCTGGAAAATTGCGTTGAAATGTTCGAGATCGCCTGGGCAGCGGATCGGGCTGGCCTCTATTTCACGACGCTTCCAACGCCGCTGACCGCGAGTGAATCCGAATATATTTTGCGTGACTCAGGTACCAAGGCGCTGTTCACTTCCTCGCAAATTAAAGCGGCGAGAGACATTGCGGCACTTGTGCCAGAAATTCCTATTTACATGCTCGGCGAGGCGGTTTCGCCCTTTATCTCCTGGCCAGAGGCGTTGAAGCAGTTTCCGACAACACCCATCGAGGATGAATCACCCGGCGGTTGGATGCTTTACTCGTCCGGTACGACGGGACGTCCGAAAGGCGTGAAGCCCCCCCTGCCCGAAGGGTCCATCCTGACGGCGCCAATGATATTAGGCGTCTATACTGGCACATACGGAGCCCAATCAGACTGGACCTACCTAAGCCCCGCACCACTATATCACATGGCGCCGCTTGGTTGGTCGATGACGGCGCAACGAGCCGGTTGCACAGTTGTCGTGATGGAAAAGTTTGACGAACGACAGGTGTTGTCTGCGATCGAAACATACGGCGTCAACATCGCCCAGTTCGTACCCACCCACTTCATTAGAATGCTCAAACTTCCACCGGAAATAAAAGACAAATACGATCACTCATCTTTGAGGACGGTTTTTCACGCCGCAGCCCCCTGTCCGCCTGCCGTCAAGGAAGCGATGATTAATTGGTGGGGGCCCATAGTCCACGAATATTATTCTGGCACGGAGGGCAATGGGTTCACGATGATCAGCCCGGAGGAATCCCTGAGAAAGCCGGGCTCCGTCGGACGGCCGGTCCTTTGCGAGGTTCATGCATGCACTGAAGACGGAGATCCCCTCCCCCGAGGCACAGTCGGTCAGATATATTTCGCGGGAGGTAGGCCCTTCGTTTATCATAATGATGAGGAGAAAACCAAATCCGGCCAAAACGCACTGGGCTGGTCAAGTATTGGAGATATCGGCTGGGTTGACGAAGACGGTTATCTTTTCCTTACCGATCGAAAGAGCTTCATGATCATCTCGGGTGGCGTGAATATCTACCCACAAGAAATCGAAAATCTCCTCGTAGCTCATCCCAAGGTCGCCGATGTCGCCGTCATTGGCGCACCAGACGAAGAACTGGGGGAAAGAGTCGTTGCCGTGGTGCAGGCGGCCGACCCGAACGAGGCCGGCGAAGCCCTTGCCGAGGAACTACGCCAGTTCTGCCGAATGCACCTGAGCAGTGTAAAAACGCCCAAACAATTCGATTTTCGTGAGTCGCTGCCCCGTCATACTACAGGGAAACTCTATAAGCGGCTGCTTCGGGACGAATATTGGCAGAAGACCGCCACCTAACCGCAATTCAGACGGCGAGATATTCACTAGGCTAACACTTTTCGGAATATCAATATGATACTTGATCAATCAGTTTCGGCAATCGTAACGGGCGGCGCCTCTGGATTGGGCGAAGCAACCGCGCGCTTTGGCAGCAAAAGGCGTCAAAGTCGCCATCTTTGACCTTGATCAAGCGGGCGGGGAGCGCTGCGCCGCAGAAATTGGTGGCATCTTCTGCAAAGTCAATATCACGCGTGACGACGAAGTGGATGCGGCCTTTGCCAAAGCGCGGGCCGCTCATGGGCAAGAGCGGGTGTTGATGAATTGTGCTGGTATGGGCGCAATCGCCAAGACCGTCACGCGAGACAAACAGACTGGGCCATCACGCATTTCTCGCTGGTGGAATTCGAAAATACCATACAAATCAATCTTATCGGCACCTTCCGCTGCATTGTGAAATCCGCGGCGGGGATGCTGACGCTGGAAGGTCTTAAAGACGGGGGGAGCGGGGAGCCATCGTCAATACCGGCTCGGTAGCGGCTCATGACGGGCAGATCGGGCAAGCGGCTTATTCAGCTTCGAAGGGCGGCATTGTGGGAATGACCCTTCCGATAGCTCGCGATCTAATGAACGAAGGCATTCGCATTAATACCATCCTCCCCGGCCTCTTCGCCACGCCGCCGATGCTCGCGGCCCCGGAAAAAATTCTTCAGGCGCTTGCTCAATCCATTCCTTTTCCCAAGCGCCTCGGCCATCCTGCCGAATTCTCTAGCCTCGCGATCCTGATGATCGAGAACAGTTATTTCAATGGCGAGACCGTAAGGTTGGACGGCGCGATCCGTCTTCCGCCTCGCTAAGCGCGGACAGGGCCGCGACATATAAGTTGGTCCAAAGCTTTCGAAAAGAGTTCGGAAGCGCAGCCGGAGCTGGATGGGTTATCTCGACGCAAAACTGCTAATCAAAGCCGCGAAAAACATCATGCTGCTATGAGCGGTAGGAAAACGACAGTCAACGAATAGTCATATGCCGAATATCGCGCCGCGATCATCGAAGGCGGCGTGCGAATCGTGGAAACGGCAGGAAACAGGCCTGCACGAACATGTTGAGGATTTCAAGTCGTCCGATATTGACGTACACCAAGGGTCGAAGCGAGCATCGACCTAGGTTCATGACCGCTTCAAGTAAGTAAGCCGGGCAGACGAGATCGAATGATCATCTCGGCTTGCTCCATTATTCGGTCGACGAGCTGAGAGACGGTAGGAATATCCCTGATTAGACCTTGGGCCATGCTTGCGCTCCAAACCCCATGATCGAGATCTCCTGAAAGCAGACCTTTGCGACCGCGCTTACCGTTCACGAGTTCGACGAGATCCTCAAATTTCGCACCATGTTTTTCGCGTTCGCGAATTTCATCGCTGACGGCGTTTGTCGCGACCCGAACTGAATTGCGATAACTTCGCAGTATGATGCTGGTGTCGCGCTCAGTGCGGTCGACGATCGCCTGTTTGAAATTGTCGTGCAGCGGCGCTTCGCGGGTGGCGCAAAAGCGAGTACCCATATTGACACCAGTGGCTCCGAGAGCAAGCGCGGCGACGAGCCCGCGGCCATCGCCGAAACCACCGCTGGCAATGATGGGAATATTGAGCGCATCTACCGTAGCTGGAATGAGGATCAAGCCCGGGACGTCATCCTCCCCCGGGTGTCCGGCACATTCGAAGCCGTCAATCGAGATAGCATCAACCCCAAGCTTTTCCGCACTCAATGCGTGTCGAACAGAGGTACATTTGTGTATGACGACAATGTTGGCCGACTTGAAATCCTCAACATGTTCGTGCGGCCTGTTTCCTGCCGTTTCCACGATTCGCACGCCGCTTTCGATGATCGCGGCGCGATATTCGGCATATGGCGGTGGCGAAAGGCTGCGCTGAATCGTTAGGTTGACGGCAATGGGCTGGTCCGTGAGTTCCCGCGCGCGTTCGATCTCCCTTCTCAGATGCTCGGGGCTTGGAAAGGTCAGGGCAGTGATCGTCCCAAGACCGCCAGCAGACGAGACAGCCGCAGCAAGGTCAGCAGTCCCTACCCACTGCATCCCGCCCTGCATGATTGGATATCGAATCCCGCAAAGCTCGGTAAAAGACGTCTTCAAGGTCAGCTCCTAACTATATACTAATCGTGCCAAGTTTTCTGCTGCATCGATCAGCCATCGCTTCGAGATTGTCCGCTTCGGACAGCGATCATCGTCGATCTGAATGAATGACGCAGAAACGCTTTGCCGCAGAGCCATAGTTCAGCAACGATCAATCAGGTCGTGAGCCCGAGCGGTGAGCGCCAATGCACGCTGGTGTAGCGACTGCCCCGTGGTCATCGCTGCCATGCCGACGAACGACCGGGCATAGGTGCCTTCGAGAACGATAGCGAGCTTGTAGCACGCCATCACGCGATACCAGCGCATGTTAGAAACGTCGCGGCAACTGAATGAGGTAGTGTAGGGTACCAACTCATTCAGTATTTGACCCCGGCAGCAATGCTTCCCATCCGATCACTTTGGAACAAAACTCGCTCCATCGCGACTGTTTGGCTTAAGCCG
>JBDTUD010000050.1:0-12901 GCA_040007915.1 Sphingorhabdus sp. | reverse complement strand
GACCGCGCTTCTGATTGCGGCAGCCGAGGCGCGCCGAAAGGCAGCTTGAGCGCGCTTCACTCTGGCTCGTAGACATAAGCTACGGCACAACTGATCGACTTTACAAATGCAATCCGCCTTTGCGACAGATATGCTTGTTCATGAGCGGAACACGATCAAGATCGCGTCTGATCTGCCTCTTGAAGTCATGGCTCCTTTCGGTTGCGGGGTTCAAACCGGTGCCGGAGCAGTGCTCAATACGCTCAAGGTGCAGATCGTCTGCAAGTTCATAAACATGTTGAAGTCGAACCAAGATGATGCAGAGTGTCGCAGGCTAATTGAGATTGTGAGGCAATCGTCTGGCTTTTGAGGGCTTCATTGCCACGCATTGCTATCGTTCCTAGCAATCCGAATGTCCCCAACGGCCCAACCCTCGCCATTGACATCCACACCATTTCACCGAGTCAGTTCTGACTGTGCGGGCGAGGCAGTTCGCTGGAACCAACAGCAGGCCCAAGCTAAGACATTACAGCGTGGAATCACGTTTACAGCGATTGCCCGTCGTCAATCGTGATGACGCTTCCCGTTATAGCCCGGGCATTGTCAGAGGCGAGGAACAGCATCATTTCGTCGAGCGAACTTGCGTCTTGCAATCGACGTCGGTTGAACGTTGCGATCTGCGCCTTGCCGCCATCGGTTTGATACCATTCGCCGTTGATATCGGTATCGATATAACCCGGTTGCACAACGTTGACGTTGACGCCTTGACGCACCCACTCCCTTGCGAAATCCTTGCCCAGCTTGGCAACGGCAGCCTTGCTCGCGGCATAGGCCGCATCGCCCTGAAAACTCATGTCAGCGGTGATGGAGCCGATCAGGATGATACGGCCATCTTCGCGCTCTTTACTGCCGCTTGCGATCAGGCGGCGCGCACCTTCGCGGGCGACCAGATACACGCCCGTAAAGTTTGTAGCCATAAGCTCGGCAATCGCGGCACTCCGAACAGCGGTTGATCGCCCTGCTTTTTGAATGCCTGCATTGGCGACAATCACGTTGACGGTGCCAAACCTTGCTTCCGCCGCATCAAACGCAGCAATGATTGATGCTTCGTCGGTGACATCCATTTCGGCCGGCAGGGCTTGTCCGCCGCTTGCGATGATTTTTTCGGCAAGGTCAGTGGTGCGGTCCAGGCGCCGTGCACCCAGTATGACATTGGCACCGGCTTGCGCGTAGATTTCAGCAAAGCGAGCGCCGAGGCCAGACGACGCCCCGACTATGAGCGCCGTGCGCCCGGCTAGTGTTTTTGCAATCATGATTCATTCCCTTGTTCTGGATTGTTCAGGCACCCATTCAGGATGATGGCGACCAATGCCGCAACCTGAGTGCGCTCTCGCTCAACACTAGCAGCACCCTTTGCATCTGCGGCAATCCGTTCGATTGTAGCCGTCAGGATAGCAGGAATCAGACGTTGATCGGTGTCTGCGGCTATTTCACCTCGTTCGGCGGCGTGCTTGATGATATTAACGCATTTTTGGTTCATGTCGCGCAGCAACGGACCCAGTGCGGCAGCAACCTCCGCATAGTTTTTGGTGTCTAAACGCAGGTGCATCGGGATGCGCCCATTGGTGCTGCTGTACCGCTCCAATGTCAGCTCCGCAAAGGCGGTCAGATCACCGCAAAGGCTGCCTGTGTTAATGTCACTCAGCGACTGCCAGCGCGCCACAATCATGGCCAGCAAAAGATCAGCGCGTTTGGCCCAGCGCGCGTAAATTGCAGCCTTGCCTACCCCCGCTTCCCTTGCCACCGCATCAAAATTGAACCCAGCCCAGCCGTGCCCGCCATAAACGCGGGCTGCGGCATCAAAAACGCGCTGTTCAAGGAACGGATCACGAGGGCGACCGCGCTGTGGTTTTTCCAAAAGTGCATCTGCTTGTTGCATCTTTTGTGTCCTTAGTATAATTACAGACGAATTTCGACTGAAATATTTCAACCGGTTGAACAAGGAACGCAAATGGGCGGTGATGGAGAAGTTGAACGCCCATTAGTTGGGGTGAGGGTTCTTGATCTTACGGCTGGACCGTTTGCAGCAATTGCCCGGAGCTTTGCCGAATTCGGGGCTAAAGTGACGCGTGTTGAAGCGCCACAGGCCGAAGAAAATTCTTCTGAACTTTCGCGCGATGCCGTCGCCTGGACGGCAGCCAATCTGAGCAAATCAATCGAACGGCTCGATCTGGCGAAAGTTGAGGGAGCGACCCGACTCGGGGTTTTGTTGGAGGACGCCCATCTGTTGATCTGCGCGCCAAACCCCGCAGGAATTGATTTGGTCGATCTGCGCAAGCGACGGCCAGAATTGGTCATTATGACCACCAGTCATTTTGGGTCTGGCAACAGCTATTCTGGCTGGCAGGGGACGGACGCAGTTCTCCACGCATTGTCTGGGGAGTTATCCCGCTCCGGCATCAAGGGAAAGACGCCGCTTCTGCCGCCGGGAGAGATCAGCATGCAATGCGCGGTGGCGCAGGGTGCTTATTCGGCGATGCTCTCGCTTTACCATGCGCTGGCAACCGGCCAAGGCGATTGGCTCGACTTCTCAGCATTGGACGGCAGCGTGCAGGCGCTTGATCCAGGCTACGGCGTGGGGGGCAGTGCAACACTGGGCCGCCCTGCCAAGCTCCTTTCCCGGGAGCGTCCGGTAAAGCGCGATCTATACCCGATCATGCCTTGCGCGGACGGCGATGTCCGCATTTGCTTGCTCGCGCCGCGCCAATGGCAAGGGATGTTCACATGGATGGGCGAGCCTGCCGAATTTGCAGGCGAGGACTATAAGAAGACCATGGTCCGTTTTCAGTCCACAACGCTGATCCCGGCGATCACTGCTTTTTTTGCCGACAAGACACGCAGTGAGCTTGAAGCGCAGGCGCAACAGTATGGCGTGCCGCTTTCAGCCATGCTTTCGCTTGAAGAATGCCTTGCAGCCAACCATCTTAAGGCACGCGGCGCGTTCGATGATGTTGTGCTGCCAAATGGGAAGGTTGCACCATTTCCCAATGGCGTGGCTGTCGTAGGCGGGCAAAGGATGGGGCCACACGAGACGAGCGTCGCTGATCTTGTGTGGCCTCCCGTCCGACCTGCTGGGGCAAGGCCACTCGAAGGACTGCGGGTTCTAGATCTCGGCGTCATCGTCGTTGGTGCAGAGCAAGGGCGGCTACTTGGCGACATGGGAGCCGATGTCATCAAGTTGGAAACAACCGCCTTTCCTGACGGTACACGCCAAAGCGATTTGGGCATCGGCTTGTCTGTTGGCTTTGCCGCAGGACACCGCAACAAACGGAGCTTAGGCCTTAATTTGCGCGACGAAGAGGGTAAGGCGCTCTTTCTTAAGCTCGCCGCCAAAGCTGATGTGGTGCTCACCAATTTCAAACCGGGCACTATGGAATCGCTGGGTCTGGGCTATGACGTTTTGCGTGCGGTAAACCCGGCAATCATCGTTGCAGACAGCAGCGCCTTTGGTGCGACCGGCCCATGGGCAAAGCGAATGGGCTATGGTCCGCTTGTACGTGCAGCCACCGGGCTATCGATGAAATGGCGCTACCCTGAGGATCCGGACAGCTACAGCGACTCAATCACTATCTATCCCGATCATGTGGCCGCGCGGGTTGGCGTTATGGCCGTGCTCGCGGTGATGATCAGGCGGCTGCGAAATGGCGAGGGCGGCACGGTCAGCGTCTCACAAACCGAAGTTATGCTCAGTCATTTTGCTGCCGAGATCGCAGAAACTGCGCTTGGTATCACGGAAGCCGGTCGCCCGCCTGATGCGCCGTGGGGCGTCTATCAGGCAGCGGGGGAAGACGAATGGTGCGTCGTGACGGTGCGCTGCGATGATGACTTGCACAATTTGGCGCGCGTCATTGAGCGGCCTGACTTAGCCGCAAATCCTGACTATAAAACGTCTGGGCTGCGCAGGGAAAAGGCTGCGGACCTTGATGCTGCCGTCGCAATATGGATGGCAGATCAAGACGCAGATGCCGCGATGCAGGCTTTGCAGCGAGCTGGTGTGCCTGCCGCCAAGATGCTCCGCGTCGGTGATCTCCCCGAGTTTGGATATTTCGAAGAGCGCAAACTTTTCAGGGTCGAGCATCATCCTCATTTTGCCGATGACGTCATTGCGGAGCGGATGCACATCCAATCACAAATTCTTCCCGACCCGCCATCCGTGCCCGCGCCATTGATGGGCGAACACAGCGCCATCGTCATGCGCGAATGGCTGGGCTTGAGCGACGGCGAGATTGACGATTTGATCACCCGCAAAATACTTGAACCCACACACGAAAAAATTCTTGCCATGATCGCCGATGGCAGCGGCAGAAAGGAACATTGATATGAGCGAATTCGATAGTCCAGCAGTATTGGTTGAGCGACAGGGCCATGTGCAGATCATCACGATCAATCGGCCCGACGCGCGCAATTCTGTGAACGCGGCCGTACATCTTGGGATTGGCGAGGCGCTGGAAAGTGCAGAGCATGATCCCGAAATTCGCGCGGTTATTCTCACCGGGGCGGGCGATCAGGCCTTTTGCGCGGGCGCAGATCTGAAGGCGTTGTCACGCGGAGAAAGGCTCTTCCCTGAAGATAAAGCAAAGGCAGCATGGGGGTTTGCAGGGTTCGTCCGGCATCCGATAAGCAAGCCAATCATCGCCGCTGTCAATGGCTTCGCATTGGGCGGGGGCACTGAATTGGTGCTGGCGAGTGACCTCGCGATTGCAGCGGAAAGCGCTCAATTCGGCCTGCCTGAGGTAAAGCGCGGGATCATTGCGGGGGCGGGCGGTGCTTTCCGCATAGCAGAACAGCTCCCCAAAAAAATCGCGATGGAAATCCTGTTAACCGGTGATCCGATCAGCGCGGCCCGCGCGCTCGAGCTAGGGCTGGTCAATCAGATGGTTCCTGCTGGTGGCTTGATGGATGCGGCACTGGCACTGGCCGCTCGGATTTCAATCAACGCACCGCTTTCTGTGCAAGGATCAAAGCGGATTGCGCTCGGCATTGCTGAAGGAAAGATTGAAACGGACGACGGCAACTGGGCCGCAACCAATCGTGAATTCGGTGTCGTCATGCGGTCAGAGGATGCGAAGGAAGGCCCCAGGGCCTTCGCCGAAAAGCGCGCACCTGTGTGGAAAGCCAAATAATATGATGACCAACCCAGAACGGATTCCTGTCATCATCGGCGTCGGTCAAATCAATGACAGGCCAACTCATCCCGACGACGGGATGAATTCGCTTGGCCTGATGATTGAAGCGTTGCGGATCGCCGAAACCGATGGCGGCGGTGATCTGCTGACCAAATTGGACAGTCTGGCGATTGTTGACCAGATCAGCTTTAGTGAACTGGGCAATCTGTGCGCCCCGCTGGCGGATGCCATTGAGGCCACCCCTGCGATCAATTATCAATCCGAAGCGCCGCACGGGGATACGCCGATCCGCCTGCTTAACGAAGCGGCTAACCGAATTGGTGCGGGAGAAATCAGCTTGGCGGCAGTTGTCGGCGGGGAAGCATTGCGGACAGCCGCGCAGCGGGCGAAAGCGCAGTCCTCGGGAGAAGACAAATCCTATAACGCGGTGCGTGCTGCATCCCAGCGGCGCGAACCGACCTATGCACAGTCGCACGGATTGGCGGCTCCCGTTGATGTCTACCCGCTCTACGAAAATGCCGGGCGGGCGGCTTACGGGCAAAGCTTGGTCGAAGCGCAGGCCGAGAGCGCCACCATCTGGTCAAAATTCTCCGAAGTTGCGGCAAAAAATGAAGGTGCTTGGATACGCAAGCCCACCAGCCCGGACGATATCCTGACATCCTCGCTCGATAACCGGCCGCTTGCCTTTCCCTATAACAAGCTGATGGTCGCCAATTCATCAGTCAATCAAGGCGCGGGCTTCATAATTGCCAGCTTGGCGGAGGCTCGGCGTCGCGGGATTGCCGAAGACCGGCTGATTTATGTCGGCATGGGTGCTGCTGCCAAGGAAGAGGGTAATATACTCCGCCGGGATCGCTATGACCGCAGCGTCAGCATGGATACCGCTATCAACAGAACGCTGACCCTCAACGACCTTGGCGTCGCCGATTTCGATTTTGTGGAGCTTTACAGCTGCTTCCCTTGCGTTCCAAAAATGGCACGTCGCACCTTGGGTTGGCCGGTCGAGAAGCCCGCAACCGTCTTTGGCGGCCTCACATTTGGGGGCGGCCCGATTGCCAATTATATGAGCCATGCGGTGGTAGAGATGGTGTTCCGGCTCCGCCGCGAAGGTCGCTACGGATTTCTCTTCGCCAATGGCGGATTTGCAACAGATAATCATTGCATCATTTTGGGTAGCCAGCCAATCGCAGCTGCACAATTTCCCCAAGACTTTGATTATCAAGCCGAAGCTGACGCAGCCCGTGAAGCCATTCCCCCACTCGTCAAGGACTATGGCGGACCTGCGACCATCGAGAGCTATACGGTGTTTTACGGACGGGACTACCAGCCCAAAAGCGGTGTTGTCGTCGCCAAAACGCCCGATCAAACGCGCACCTTGGCGCATATTGATATCCGCGACGCTAATCTGGTCGCGTTCCTTACCGATGGCACTGTTGAGCCAGTTGGAACCTCGGGCACCATCCGCCCAGGAGAGAACGGATTTTGGTGGAGTTGAGGAATTTCGTCCAGTCAATAGTCAACCGTCCGATACGTTGAAAAGAACTCAGCCAACGCCGCGGCAAGAGCGAGGCCGTGATGAAAATTGCTTGCCACTGCTTGCAGGTCATGGGCGGCGCTGGAGTGACCGGTGATACCATTTTCGAGCAGGTGTTCCTTGAAGTGTGCGCTTTGCGCATTTACGACGGCCCGATCGAGGTTCACAAATCGAGCCTCGCCAAGAAGATCAAACGTGACTTCCGAAAGGGTCATAACGCATGAGCACAGACGCCGAAACCAATATGGGGACAACCGGGGTTCGCGACGGTTTCCGTTTTGACCAAGCGGCTCTGGCCCAGTGGATGGACGAAAACGTTGCCGGCTTTGAAGGTCCGCTAAGCGTCGAACAGTTCAAGGGTGGGCAATCCAATCCAACGTACAAGCTGGTAACGCCGCGCAAAAGCTATGTCCTGCGCCGCAAGCCGCCGGGCCAATTGCTGAAAGGCGCTCACGCGGTCGAACGCGAAGCAAAAGTGCAGGCAGCGCTTGGACCAACGGGGTTTCCTGTATCGCACATTTACGGATTGTGCACCGATGAGGCCGTGATCGGCACATGGTTCTACATCATGGATATGATCGAGGGCCGCATCTTCTGGGACGCCGCCGCCCCGGGCATTGAACCGGCAGAGCGCGCGGCACTCTATGATTCGATGAACGCCTCGCTCGCACGGCTGCACATGGTCGATTATTCGGCTATCGGCCTTGGCGACTATGGCCGACCAGGCAACTATTTCGAACGTCAGATTCGCCGGTTTTCCAAACAGTATCTCGAAGATACCGATGCGGGCCGCGATGCCAACATGGACCGGCTGATCGCGTGGCTTCAGGCGAATATCCCCCCCGACGATGATACGGTATCGATCACCCACGGCGATTTCCGAATCGACAATATGATCTTTCACCCATCAGAGCCGCGCGTGTTGGCGGTACTCGATTGGGAGCTGTCGACTTTGGGACATCCGGGGGCGGACTTTGCTTATCATGCGATGATGTATCGCATGCCGCCGCACATCGTGGCCGGTCTTGGCGGGTATGATATTTCCGGAACAGGCATTCCCGACGAGCAATCCTATCTTGCCGCATATTGTGCGCGCACCGGGCGCGAGGGTATGCCGGGCTATGCTTATTACATTACCTTCAATTTCTTTCGCATTGCCGCGATCTTCCACGGCATTAAGGGGCGCGTCATTCGGGGAACTGCCACATCGGCGCAGGCAAAAGAGCGTGTTGCCGTTCTGCCCGAACTGATGGAACTGGCATGGCAGCAGGCCGTAATCGCCGGAGCCTGACGGCTATTCGAGCGGCGCAAAGCGCGCATTGGCGAGCGTCGCGACGACCATCTGAGCGTCGGGATGATCCCCGCTGTTGGCATTGAGACCCCCGCGAAATCAGATCGAACGACTGATCACTTCTTTCATGATTTCGCTTGTGCCGCCAAAAATTCGGCTGACGCGCGCATCGCGCCACAGGCGGGCGATCATGTATTCGTTCATGCACCCGCTCGCCTCACCCGTTGAGTGAGCCCGTCAAGACGCATTTGGGCGGCAATTTCCGGACGAACGGTTCGGGTATGCGAACCGCGCCTACTTCAAATCTTGAAACGGCACATTTTTGTCCATCCGCACATCGCCCGGCATCCCAAGCACGCGTTCGGCGATCTGGTTTTTCAGGACTTCATCGGCCCCGCCTGCGATGCGCATCGCGGTGGACCAGATGTAATCATATTGGATATCGCGGGTCTGTGCGTCACCGTGTGCCGGAGCCATCGCGTCGAGACCGCGCAGCTCTAGCGCGAGGCCACTCGCTTTTTGCAGGCGGGTGGCATAAGCAAGCTTGACCATTCCGGCCAGCGCACCCGGATTTTCGCCGCGGCTCACCATCGTACGCAAGCGCGCTTCGAACCAGCGACTGGCTTGTTCTTCGGCATAGGCTTGCGCGAGCGCCAACCGGGTGCTTCCGCTATCGAGCGCCGTTCCGCCGTTCGTGCCCGGCGTTGCGGCGGCATAATCGAACAACGGGGCAACCATCGATTTGTGGCTGCCACTAGCCAAGCGCTCACCCATAAGCACCGTCATGCAGCACGCCCAGCCGTCGCCGGGTTCGCCGATGCGGTTTTCGTCCGGTATTCTGACGTCGGTGAGGAAGGTTTCGTTGAAATCGCTCGCACCAGAAATCTGGCGGATCGGGCGAATATCGACGCCGGGCGATTTCATATCGACGACGAAGAAAGTCATCCCCTTATGTTTGGGGACGGTCGGATCGGTGCGGACGACAAGGATTCCCCAGTCACTACGATGCGCCCAGCTAGACCAGACTTTCTGACCGTTGACGATCCATGACGTATTGCCATCTTGCACCGCCTTGGTACGGACATTGGCAAGGTCTGATCCGGCAGAGGGTTCGGAGAACAGCTGGCACCAAGTCAGATCGCCCTTCAACGTCGCTTCGATGAACTTGTCGCGCTGTGCCTCATTGCCGTGCTTGGCGATTACCGCAATCGCCATACTCAGCCCGATGCCGATATAGGGACCTTTGGGGAGCAGATATTTCGATTCTTCCTCGGCAAAGACAACGGCTTCAATCACCGATCCACCGCGCCCGCCCAATTCGATGGGCAAGGTGATTCCGGCATAGCCGCCATCATAAACACACCGCTGCCACGCCTTGCCGCGCTGCACTTCTTCGCTGTCGTCCATCATCTCGCCTGCGGGGATGACATGAGCGGGGGCGTGTGTTGCAAGCCAGGCGCGCACTTCGGTGCGGAATGCGGCCTCTTGGGGGGTGTCGTTAAAGTCCATTATGCAGCCTCCGCCTGCTCGGTCGGCAGGTTTTTAATCAACCGGTCGGCCCAATAATCTCGGTTGCCAAGCGCAACCGCGTTCAATCGTTCGCGGCGGTAATAGAAATGGCAATTGGCTTCCTGTGTATAGCCAACGCCGCCATGCACTTGCAGATTTTCGCGCGCACCCATTTCAAATGCGGCAAGGGCCGAAAGGCGGGCTGACGCCGCTGCACTTGGCAAGAGGGCCGGAGCTTCCTGCGACGCCCAACCGGCATAAAAGGCATTGGAACGAGCGAGTTCAACCGCCACGGCCAAATCAGCCAGCTTGTGTTTAATGGCCTGATAAGAGGCGAGCGGGCGACCGAACATCTGCCGATCCATCGCATAATCACGCGCCATATTCAGGCAGGCTTCTGCGGCACCCACGCTTTCAAATGCAGCCTGCACGGCGGCGCGGTCTATCAGCTGTTCAAGCAAGGATTCGCCCGGCATCATTTCCGCGACGGCATCGGCGAAATCGATCCGGTAGTGCGCGCGCAACTGATCAAAACTATCAAACTTTGTGCGCGTCACCCCGGGCTGATCTAGTTCAACCAGCGCCAGCGCGCCGCCTTGCACCAACACCACCGCTATGTTTGCAATCCCTCCATCTGCGACGGGAGACTTCATGCCAGACAGCCTGCCATCGGCAAACGTCGCACCGGTTGCAAACACGGGTCCGGGGCCCTCGGCATAGGCAAAGCAACCAACAGCTTCTCCTGACGCAAGTTTTGGCAGCCACTGCGCCTTTTGTGCGTCGTTGCCTGCGAGCCGAATCGCTTCCGCACACAGAACAATTGACGAGAAGAACGGCACAGCAGCATTGTTGCGGCCCAGTTCCTGAGCGATCACTCCCAAATCAAGCGCCCCCATGCTCAGGCCGCCATATTCTTCGGGGACCATTGCGCCCAGAAAGCCCATGTCGCCCAGTTCGCGCCACAAAGGCTCGTCCCATTCCGCCTTTGCGTCGATCAACCCGCGCAAATGATCATAAGGCGAGCGTTCGGAAAGTAGACCGCGAGCTTGCTCACCCAGCATTTTTTGTTCATCTGAAAGATCAAAATTCATCGCAAGGCTTGTCCTCTACCGTCTGCTTGTGTCATAGCGAGTTGTATAACCAGGTCAACCATGCCGATAGACTCGCTGGAGAGCATAATGCAGTATGAAACGATCCTCGTTGATGTAGCCCATCATATCGCTACCATCACCATTAACCGCCCCGAAGCTATGAACAGCTTTACCAAGCAGATGATGGATGAGTTTGAACATCTGTGGAAGTGGGTCGGCAAAAATGACGACATTCATTGCTGCGTGTTGCGCGCCGCGCCCGGCAAGGCATGGAGCACTGGCGCTGACGTAAAGGCCTCGCAAGAACCCGGCGGGGCAGTCGTTGATCTCGATAACATTTGGCATTGTGAAGACCCCGGCAAATATCTTGCTCCTAAATCGATGAACTGCTGGAAGCCGGTGGTGGCAGCCGTTCACGGAATGGCGGCGGGCGGCGCTTTCTACTGGCTCAATGAAGCGGATATCATCATATGTTCCGAGGAAGCGACGTTTTTTGATCCCCATGTCACATACGGGATGACGAGCGCGCTTGAACCCATTGGCATGACCTACAAGCTACCCTTGCAGGATGTGTTGCGGATGGTGCTGCTGGGCAATGATGAGCGGATTGGTGCGGGCACGGCACTGCGTATCGGCTTGGTAAGTGAAATCACCACGTTGGAAGACCTATGGCACCGCGCGCACGAGCTCGCCACATCCATCGCCGCCAAGCCGCCCGCAGCGACGGCAGGTTCGTTGAAAGCCATATGGCAGTCGCTGGATTTGCCGCGCAGCGTCGCAATGCAACAGAGCCTAAAATATTGCCAGATTGGCAATCCGGTCGGCGTCCTACAGGTCGATCGCGCCGCTTTGATGGCAGACAAAGCCAAGAAATTCACGGTAAGATAGGAAGCAGATGTCTCTGCTTTATGATGAAGGTCAACTGGCCATAGCAAGCGAATCACGCCGCGTGCTCGAAGCGCGGACGACGCCCGAAGGATTGCTGCACTTGCTGGAAAAACAGGGCGAATTTCATACGCCCTTTTGGGATACAGCCAAGGAGCAGGGTTGGACAGCGCTGGCCCTTCCCGAAAGCTTTGGCGGGCTGGATCTTTCGCTTGTCGAATTGGGTCTGATTGCCCTTCAGGCCGGGCGTTCGCTGTCGGGTGCGCCGTTTCTGACATCCTCGTTTGGAGCCGCACGTGCAATTATCGATCATGGCGATGAAGCCATCAGGCAGGAGTGGCTTCCCAAATTGGCGAGCGGCGATGCGATTGGTGCTGTTGCTTTCGCTGAAGGGCAAGATGTACTGGGCACAAGCGCGTCGTTCAGCGATGGGTTATTGACGGGCATCAAAGCCGCAGTCTCTGGCGGGCTCCATGCCGATGTTGTCGTGGTATTGGCGAACGAAGGCGGCGAAGCTGTTTTGGTCGTTGCCGCAGTGGAAGGCGTTTCCCGCTCCGGTTTCAATACCTTCGACAACAGCCGATGCACCGCAGACCTAAACTTTAGCGCCACACCCGCGAACGTGATCGCCAAAGGCCAAGCGGCACTGGACGCTGCACTTCATGTGCTTTCACTCCAAGCGGTAGTGACCGCGCATGAACAAACCGGCGGAGCCGAAGCGCTGATGGAACGTGCGCGCGATTATGCCAAGACCCGTCGTGCCTTTGGTCAAGTGATCGGCGGATTTCAGTCGGTCAAACACCGCATTGCCGAAATGTACGGCCTTGTCGAACTTGCCCGTGCTGGCGCGCTTCATGCCGCCACCCGCGATGGGCAAAGCGATTTCATCAAGGCCGCCGCAGCAGCGCGCATTCAGGCAACCGAAGCCTATGATACCGCCGCCCGCGACTGCATTCAGGTCCATGGCGGCATTGGCGTTACATGGGAAGCAGGGCTCCACCTTCACATGCGCCGCGCCCGAACGTTGGCGGGGGAACAGGGCAATATGTTTTTCTGGGAAGACGTGCTGGTCGATTGCCTTGAAGGAGAAGACGCATGACCGATATCGCCACCTATAGCGCCAAGGCGCGTGCCTGGCTTACCTCCGTCGCGGCAATTTATGGCCGCGACGCGCAAGCAGGCATGGATGAGGAGCAGCGCCTTGCGCTTGGGCGCCGTTACCTGAAAGAACGGTTCAACGCGGGCTATGCCGGAATCAACTGGCCGGTAGACATGGGCGGCCAAGGCCTGACCCACATCGAAAAAGTCGCTTACGAAACCGAGGAAATGGCCTTCGGGATGCCCGTGTCCTTTTTTGGCATTTCGCTGGGTATGCCGGTGCCAATGATCATGCGCTATTGCGAAGACAAGGCCTGGGTGAAAGAGC
>JBDTUD010000049.1:0-14316 GCA_040007915.1 Sphingorhabdus sp. | reverse complement strand
CGGGCGTGAAGCGGTCGGCGTAAAAGATCGTATGCCCGCGCTCACCTTTGCGAACACACCCGCCAGCGGCCAAAGCCTGTCGGAAGGTCAACCAATCCTGCGACGGGTAACAGCCTTCGATGACTGCGCCCCACAAAATGAGAACATTGACGCCCGAATAGGGACGTCCCGAAACCGCGTTGCGCGGGAGTCCCGGCACTGCCGCCGACGAACTCCACGGCTGCGCCCACGGGAAGCGGCCCGCTTCAAGTTGGGCAATGATCTTGGCCGTCACCTCGTCATAAAGCGAAGCGCGCGGTTCACTGCCGCGCGCGGCGCGAAGCGCCGCCTTGCCCGTCCCGCCATTCCGCCGTTTCCGATTACCAACCGCCATAAAAGCCTCCTCGCCCTAAAAACCACACGACCCCGGAGAGGGGGGTGGGCGGCAAAGAGCGACCAAGAGGCCCGCCGGGATCAGGCGCACCTGCAAGGCTGTAACGCAGTGAAAGACCCAGCTTGCTGGGTTGCGCCTGAGCGCGGCGGGCCTAGCCGGAAGCGCCGCCCATCCCCCTCTTCGGGGACGGCCACAGACACGCCGGCGCATCCGCGCCGTCACCAGATCAGTCCATTATCATTGCAAACCAATTGTCGCGCAGCGGCCTAACAAGAAACGGCACCCTTGCACGCCGCGACGCAGGCGGGCGGGGTGGCGGCAAGCAGAGCGAAGACCAGGCAGTCGCGCCAACGCGCTGCGCCGACAGTCGAAGCGAAGGCGCGTCCGACGCCCGCACGGCAAGGAGAGAGGCAAGAGTGCCAGCGGGTCAGCTCAAATACGCCGCACCCTCAAGGAGCGGAGCGGGAAAGAGTGCGTCCTTATAAAATCCCGCTCATTTTCAACGGGCCGTCAGGGCTGCCCTTCCACTTTGCGCCAGCGATCATCACCGTTAGGCCGAGACGGCAAAGGCGGCTCGGTGAAGTGACCCCGCGTAGTCGGGGTCGCGGAATAGAGCGCGGTGCGGGTTAGCCCGCAGGTGCCAACATGCTCACGTCCTCCACAACACCACGGAAACTGAATCATTCAATGGTGTCGGTCGTTCCCGTCAAGCCGCACTCCGAAGTTGGGTTATCTTCTGAAATTCAGCGAGAACTTCGGGATGAAATTTGGCGAGATGATGAACGATCCGCACGTTGTCGATCAAGCGACACAGATAGCCGGTCGCCAAAACAAGGTCGAGGTGATCGGTGCCGTATTCCTGTTCAATCAACTTGAACTCGCGGTCGAGGTTGGCGGATTCGCGCTCCATGCGCTCAAGCTGTTCGTCGGTCAGCCCTTTGCCCGACTTCCGCTCTCCGCTGACAAGATCGCTCTGCGGACTCGAAGCGACCAGTGATTTGGCACACGACATCGAGAAGCGGTTGAGTGCGATCATGGTATCGGCAACCGCAATCTGGCGCATCGGCCTTAGTCGCTTCAGTTCCCTGAAGGTGTTGATCGGCACATGCCGGTCTTGAAGTAGTTTTACCACCTCGTCGCAAATACCGTCCAAAAGACGTTGCTTGTTGCGGATACTGCGAATGTTGACGTTGAGTGCGCGCGCGAGCCGCTCCTCGGGCACGCCGCGTTTCACGGCATTCAGGATCATCTTGTGCTCCTGAACTGTCGCCATCCGGCTGATGCGCTTGTTGTAAGTGACCGCTTCGTCCTCGGTTGCAATCAGACAGACAACATCGGTTTCGCCGCGCTCCTTCAAAATTTCAATCCGCAGATGCCCGTCTAACAACTGATAGGTGTCGGGATCACCGATTTTACGAATGACGACCGGCGGTTCGATCAATCCAACCTCGGCGATGGACGCAACGATCTGCCCAAATTTGATCGATTTCCTGATCTGAGGTGTGAGGATGCGCAGCGGCTCGATCTGGGCGATCGAGATTCGCAGGCTCGTCATTTCGAACCCGAGCAGAACGCGCGGGATGTTCGGCACCTTGCTCATGCTTCGGCTATCGGCAAATGCGCGACGCGCGCTGCAATACGTGCTGGCATCGTTGTTAGGTCTTCATCCTCAAGCATGGCCATGAAAGACTCGTCCTTGGATAATTGGCGCAGCGCCTCGGTGATGAACACCAACCGGTTGCGGGTTGCTTGAGTCCGCTTGACCATCAGACGCTTGCGCTCGGTGTCCTCTTCGAAGGCGCGGACAAGGTTTTCAGGCGAAAGCGACGACTTGCGTCGCGAACCGTGCAACGTGTTGGCTTTGCCGGTTCGTTGCCGCAATTCAACCAAGCGCCGCGCAGCAAGCAAATTACGCCCGCGTAGCAGGTTGTTTTCATAGGCTTGGTGAAGGGCGGCCTGAACGCCCTGATCGTCGGCTTCGCATATCTGCATGGCGACGCTGATCGGCAGATATCCAGCTTCGACTGCTCGCAGTAGCCGCTGTTCCCCGCGTTCGAGCAAACGAGCGACGGCATGGACATAATCATAGGACAGACCGGTCTTCCGCGCGATCTCGGTGTCGGAATAACCGCGTGACCGCATCCCGCCAATGTCCTGCAATAGGTCGATCGCCTGATGCTGACGCCGGGCGCAATTCTCGACGAGGCTGGCGATCAGGCAGTCGTCGGGATCGGCGACAACGACAAGTGCCGGAACTTCGGTTTGGCCTAGCTCACGAAATGCTTCCAACCGGCCTTGTCCGCACACCAGATCGTAAAACGGCCCACCGGATTCGCTGCGGCGAGTCACGGTGATCGGTCTCTTCAAGCCGACTTCGGCAATATTCTCGACAATGCCTTTGAAAACACGCTTGCTGCGGATACGCGGATTAACGACGGTGATCCGATCAATCGGAATCATTTCGATGCGCTGGGAAGGAACAGCGGCGGTCATGCCGCAAGCAACCAAGGTGAGCGCGCGGTCAGCTCGTAAAACGAGTCAAGCGAATCGAACCGATAGGCATCAAGCGACAGACCATTGTGTTCGGCCATGCGAAGCACAGCATCGCGCATATCAAGCTGCGGCAAGAGATAATAGTCATGCGGGTGCTCGTTATCGCTGTCCATGCGGACGGCGATGGTCAGGTCGGGTTTATGGGGTGTGTCGAGCCGGATTTTCCAGCGCGCAGAGCCTGCCGATGTCAGCTTGCACCTAGCAATAACGATGGCCACGGTGATCTCGCCGTTGATCGACAGAAGGTCGGTCACCGGATTTTGAGTAACGCTGCCGCCTGACGCCAATACGCCGTCGATGACATTCTGGATAACAACTGGATGCAATCGGCGAAGCGAGCGGTTGATTTCGATGTAACGATAGTCGTGATCGGGTGTGAAACCGACAAGTGCATAGGCGCGGAGCAGGCTGCCAAATCGCGACTGGAACGCACTGCTTGACGGGCAGTTTTCTGCTTCGTCGATTATCAATCCCGAAAGAGTGCCATTAAGGCCAAGTATCTCGCGCAGCTTTTCGAGAACTTCACCGTCAGACAGGCGGCTAGACCGCGTTGCGATGATCGACCGTGCTTGCGCGAACACGGCCGGGTCCACGATAGCGGCAAAAGCTCCGTCGGCCCTGATCCATTCATTCGGCGTATTCTGGACGTGTTTTCGTTTGAGCTTGAACGATGTTCGCCCCCAGACATTGTTACCAATATATTTTTCGTTGATCAGGATTTCATGGATAGTCCCGCGCGTCCAAGGTCGGCCAAGATCGGAGAGAATACCGCGCTCGTTCAAGCTATTGGCGATGTCGCGCTCGCTTTGTGCGGCAATGGTAAAATCATGGTAGATGCCGCGAACGATTGCGATTTCATCTTCGGGTCCTGGCACCAAAATAATCCGGTCGGTTGCGATGCTTTTGTGTTCAAGCCGCGCTAGCTCACCCTTGGGTGCACCGGACTGACCGACGAGCATTCGCCGGAGCCCAAAACCCGGCGCACCGCCTTGGCGAAAGCCGAGGCCGATAAGGTGCGATTGCCCGGCAAATACCTTAACCGAGAGCTCGCGGCAATATTCTCCTGCCATGATCCGTTTGACAGTCTTGATAATCGACGAACTCATGGAGCCGTCGTTTACGAACTGCTCGCCGCTAAAAAGGACAGTAACTCCGGCACGTTTGCACTGGATTTCGTAGAGCGCAGCTTCATCGGGGTCCTGAAATCGCCCAAAGCGGCTGACATCGTAAACAATGATCACTTCGTAATCAGCACGGCCTTGCTCAACATCGTCAAGTAATCGTTTGAGTGCATCGCGCCCACTGAGGCTTAAACCGCTCTTGCCTTCATCGGCATAGGTGCGAACGATCTCATAACCGTGCTTGTCAGCGTAAATGCGGTTGGCTTTCGCCTGGTTGTCGGTCGAATGTTCCTGATGCTCGGTGGACATGCGAACATATTGAGCCGCCCGTATCAGGGGACGTTGTGGGGGAGTTTCTTCACCCGACTGACTCCAATCGATAACCATGATGGTGGTCCACTGTGAAATGGCGGCGACAATGATCGCACCGCTGCGCCCTACCGCGAAAGGCGCAGCAACATGTTTCCTAAAAAGGGCAATGTATTTCCAAAATCCATAAAGAGAATTTCTCCTGATGAATTCGCAAAAGCTATCAGCACCGCGCTGCGCGAGGAATTGGGGTCGTCGCACGTCGCAGCAAAAACGGTAATGCGCTGGACCGGCGCAAGCGAACGAACCGCGAAAAACTGGTTAGCGGGCACATGTGGCCCGTCTGGTTGTCACCTGATTCTGCTGGCAAGCGAGTCGGATGCCGTCATGGCGACCTTACTGGTGCTTGCCGGGCGTGAACTGAACGTCTCGGCACTCAGCCTGATCTCGTTAAAAGCAGGCCTCATGTATGCGGTCAATGCGATCGACGAAGCGATTGACTCGTCGACCTAAAGATATTTGCGGCGTACGCTGTCCGCACTCATCGTGATTTCGAGCGCGGCAGATCTTCGGAAACGCCGCGATTTTAGCGACGCACTATATCTCAGCGCTTGAATTGGCACGGTTTGCAAGGCGGGCAGGCAATTCCCACCGCTTTCTCTCGGGCATCTTAAATCCCAAAAAGTTGCAATAATTTGTACTTAAGTCACAAAAAGTTGCTATGGAGTCCAAAAGGATGCGCTTAATGCCCAAAAACTCGCTTGAAGGCCTACCGGAAGCGTTCGTATCGAACGCGGCGATCAAATCTGCCGTGTCGCGCGCGTTGGCACAGGGACGCATACGTCAGATTGCGACAAAACTCTATACGTTCAATCTTGATGATCCGCCGGAACAAATTGTCCGCCGCTCGCTCTGGGAGCTGGTCGCCGCCTACGCGCCGGGTGCGCTGATCGCGGATCGAACGGCGATTGAAAACCGCCCAGCGGATGATGGCTCGATTTTCGTCGTGTCGGACCGCAAGCGCGACATAGAGCTTCCGGGCATCACAATCCGTTCGCGCAGCGGGGCAGCGCCGCTGGATAGTGACCGGCCTTTTGTTGGGGGGCTATTCCTCTCATCGACCGCACGGGCATTTCTGGATAATATGGCACCATCGCGGAAGCGTGGGAGCGATGTCAGCCGGACACTGACCCGCACCGAACTGGAAAACAGGCTCGATGACGTCATTCGGCGGGGCGGCTCTGACGCACTGAATGCGCTGCGCGATGAAGCCCGGCGCATTGCCCCGCTGACAGATCGCGAAACGGAATGTGCGGCGTTGGATCGGCTGATTGGCGCATTGCTGGGCACGCGCGAAGACAGGCTGGCGAGCGAACGGGCAAAGGCGCGTGGCGCGAGGACACCCTTCGATCCTGAACGGCTCAAGCTGTTTGACGCGTTGCACACCGAACTGCGCTCCACCGCGCCATTTTCGAGGCCTGTCGAACAGCGAACCGCACAAGCGCGCTCGGTGCTGGCTTTCTATGAAGCCTATTTTTCCAACTTCATCGAAGGCACCGAATTCGATGTGAACGAAGCGGCCGATATTGTGTTCAACAATGTGATCCCGCGCGACCGTCCCGAAGATGCCCATGATGTGTTGGGGACGTGGCAGATTGTTTCTGATCCTGTTGAAATGGCGAAAACGCCGCGTGATCCGGCGACGCTGCTGTCGTTGATGCAAAGCCGCCATGCGTTGTTGATGAGCGCGCGTCCTGACAAGCAGCCGGGACGCTTTAAGAGTGAAGCCAATCGCGCCGGGTCAACACTCTTCGTCGCGCCCGATCAGGTCGAAGGCACGCTCACGCGCGGGTTTGAATATTATAACAGCCTCGATACGCCGTTCGCGCGGGCGGTGTTCATGATGTTTCTGGTGTCCGAGGTGCATCCGTTCGTCGATGGCAATGGCAGGATCGCGCGCATCATGATGAATGCCGAGCTGGTCACTGCGGGTGAAGAGCGTATCATCATTCCTACGGTCTATCGCAGCAATTACCTGACGGCGCTCAAGGCCATGTCGCAAAGCAGCCAGCCCATGCCGATCATCCGAACGCTCGACTTTGCGCGCAAATGGGTGGCGGCTGTGCCTTGGACTGATCTGGAATCCACGCGGCGTGTGTTGGAAGGCTGCCATGCGTTCCTCGACCCGACTGAGGCCGATGATCGCGGCATTCGGCTGCGACTACCGGCCTAGGTGCCAAATTGAAATTCCGCACATTTTCGGAACGCTCCCGATTGTTACCCGAAGGGCCAAGACTACAGGCTTGGTGTGTGCAGCGCATAGAGCGGGTTGCCCGAAGGGTAGCGCAAAAGGAGCTGCTGCCAATCGCGCCTGCTCATGGCCACCATATCGAAGCGGCAAACCACTAACTGGTTGCTTGAAAAGGCCCATTAGGGCATTCAGACGCAGCAAAGAATGGCGGAGATCATGGTTTTGAAATGCCTGTGAATTCGCGGCAATGATAATGAGTTGATGTTTGGACGACTACGATGGCCGAGACACAGATTGAGTGGACAGACGCAACATGGAATCCGGTAGCGGGCTGCTCCATTGTCTCATCGGGATGCACTAACTGCTATGCGATGGAAATGGCGAAGCGTCTCGAAGCGATGCGCGTTGAAAAGTATATCGGACTGACGCGCCGCAGCGGAAACCGGACAATCTGGAACGGTGTCGTCAAGGAAGATCAGTCCGCGCTCGATATTCCGCGCAAATGGAAGAAAGCGCGCAAGATTTTCGTCAATTCGATGAGCGACCTGTTCCACGAACAGGTCAGTGACGAGTTCATTCTGTCGGTGTGGCAAGTGATGCGGGAGACGCCACGCCACAGCTACCAGATTTTGACCAAGCGGCCTGATCGAATGGCGGACCTTATCGCCTCAAAAATTCCGGACGTTCTGCCAAATGTGTGGCTTGGAACCAGCGTCGAGGATGCCGACGTTGTTTCCCGGATTGACCATCTCCGCACCGTTCCTGCGGCAATCCGGTTCATTTCGTTTGAGCCGCTCATCGGAGCGGTTGGCAAAATAGATCTCCGGGACATTCACTGGGCCATCGTCGGGGGAGAGAGCGGAAAATCCGCGCGCGTCATCAAAGAAGACTGGATTGACGAAATCCACGACCAATGCGCCACTAATAATACAGCATTCTTCTTCAAACAGTGGGGAACATGGGGGAAGGACAATAAGCGCCGATCAAAGAAAGCAAATGGTCGGGAATATCGCGGTCGCACTTGGGACGAAATGCCCGTAACTGTTGGTATGTCGCTGTAATCGGCTGACCTATATCAAGTGCTTGAGCTGCGGGGGCAAAGATGGTTGTAAAAAGATATGAGTGGGCAGATGGTGCCACCCTTGAAGAACATTCACGCCGCAAACATAAAATCCTGCGCGAGTATTTTTATCAGTATCTTGTCGTCCGTTGCCAGATTCCGCAGCAGGCGAAGTTTCGATTGGCAGTTATCGACGGCTTTGCTGGCGGCGGGCGATACAAATGTGGTTCCGCAGGCTCGCCGATCATTTTCATCGAAGAGCTGAAAAACGCCGTTAATGCCGTGAATTTGGATCGTCTTGCCCAAGGGCTGGGCGCTATCGAGATCGAATGCCTGCTTCTTCTGAATGATGGGAGCGCGGAGGCTGTCGATACCCTGAAATCCAACGTCGCTCCGCTGCTCGCCGAGATAAAAGAGAATTGCGACAAGCTGCATCTTCAAGTCGAGTTCCTGAACGAGACATTCGAGGCGGCATACCCGACCATCCAAAAATACCTCGCTCAAGGCAGCTACCGCAGCGTCATCTTCAACCTCGACCAATGCGGCCACAGCCATGTCGCACGCGACAATCCTCGATATGATGCGCTCTTACCCATCAGCCGAAATTTTCTATACCTTCGCCGTTGAATCCCTGTTGGCGTTTTTGCGGAAATCCGAACCGCAGGCATATGCAACCCAGCTAGGTGCAGTGGGGGTCGATGAAACCGCATTGCAATCGCTTCAAGGCACAATGACGGATAATTCGTGGCTTGGCGTAGCGGAGCGTCTGGTTTTCCAAGTATACAAAAATTGCGCACCGTTCGTGAGCCCGTTTTCGATCAACAATCCGACTGGCTGGCGATATTGGCTGATCCATTTCGCCAACAACTATCGCGCCCGTCAGGTCTATAACAACATCCTTCATGACAATAGCAGCTCACAGGCGCATTTTGGACGATCCGGCCTAAATATGCTGGCCTATGATCCTTCGCACGAGGAAGGGTCGTTATACTTATTCGCGGATAGCGACCGCGCCGTCGCAAAGGGGCAGTTGCTGGAGGACATACCGCGCCTCGTGTCGGAGTCAGGCGATGCCCTGATAATCGGCGACTTTTACGCAAGCATTTACAACGCTACCCCCGCCCATGCCGACGACGTTCACGCCGCGATGATCGAAAATCCCGACATTGAAGTCATCACGTCGAATGGCGGCGAACGTCGAAAACCAAACACAATCACGGTCAACGACATCATCAAGATCAAAAAGCAGCGCAGCTTTTTCCCCGTGTTTCTCGATTCCAACAAAACCAAATAGCGTCGGTCACGCCGCATAGCGACCGTCCGCCAGCTTCCGTGCCTGACCGATCACAGTCAATGCATCCAGCACGGGTGTGACACCTTTAGCGTTGGTGCCCTGAATAAAGCGGGCGATGTCGCGGGGGTGCTGGGCGGCTGGCGCTGCGGCCAGGATCGCGGCGACGGCGCTGACTTGTTCGGCGAGCGTTTTGGGCCAGGGAATGATGGTTGCGGGCGCGGCAACGGGGGCGTCGCCAAGATCGAGCGTGGCGTTGACTTGCGGGGCCACCGCACCGGGAGCCTGAAACTCGGGGCGGAGCCAACGGATGATGCCCTTGGCCTCTTCGGCCGCTCGAGTTTTGTTGAGCGCGACCAAGCGCGATAGGATGTCTTCATCACTAAGGTCGGCTGGCCAGCCATACGCTTCGGCGACGGCGGCATCTATGGCGTCGTGATGCTGGCGGATCAGCGTGACCAGCCCGCGATCATGAATGTCGCGCTTTTTGTCGGTCAGCGCGCGGCCAGATTTTAATGCTTCCAGAACATTGTAGAGGCCGGTCAGGGCTAGGTCGTCATGCGCGGCCAGCACTTGCTTGCGTAGGCCATCGAGCGCCTCGGCCTCGGCGCGGATGTGCGCTTTTAGAGGTTCCGGGACGTCTGCTGGGAAGGGGAATGGATCGAAGCATCTCTGCTTGTTGTATCTGGGACGTGTTTCCAGCGCGCCCTTAGCGCGCTGCATCCAAAACAAATGAATTTTGCTGGATAGAATACCGAGGAAGAAAGCGTCGGAGCTTGCCACCACTACCAATCCACCTTCTGGGAATTGCGGTGGTTCAAGGAAAACAAAAAAGCGGTGTTTTGCAGTTTCGGTGGTGGCTATGAATCGCTCGCACCCAGCAAGCGCCCCGCGTAATTCCGTATTGCGCCTACCGAATTTCCACCACTGAAGCCTACGGCTATCCTCGTTGTTTTCGTCCCTCTCGGGTTTCACATGGTTGAAAATGTGGCTGTAGAAAGTCGGGTAATTGCTGCGGAGGACTGCCTCTTCCAAGTGATCGACATCAATGACATACTTACCTTTCCATCGGTCCGTCACATCTTTGCCCCCAAAGTAGGGCTTAAGAACGACAAGCTCCTGCGGTTTAAGCTGTGAAATCCACCGTTGAGCGAGTGCGTCATCAATGATGAAGCCCGCGCCAAAGGTTTTGATTCCCGGCGAGCAAATGCCATCGTTTGCCTTCAACGGCTTCGCTGATTTGACATCATTGCTGATATTCAGTGTAGCGCTGATCGGGCCAGACTGCTCCGAAAACTGAATGCTGTCGGGAGCGTCGCTTTCATCAACGATTTGCAGCAATCGACCTTCGGCTTTTCCGGCAGTTCCGACAGTCATGGCTATCCTGACTGCGGCAGAACCCTTTTCATCAACCCATGGATGATCGGCTATCGCATACGATATCGAAAGTCCGCCTTTGGCAGCTTCTACATGCGGGCGGACGACTTTTGTGTTGAATTGCTGTGTAATCGTTGCCGACGTAATAAATCCAAAACGCCTCAATTGCTTTGTGCGGGCTAAATTAGCCGCTCGGTCCCACCAGTGCATCACATAGTCGGCCGATAACTTCACCTTTGAAGCTGATTTGAGGGCGGTGAGATATGGACGCCCTAGATATTCAACCGCCCGCTTTCCTTTGCCGATGAATGGAGGATTCCCGACGATAAAATCAGCTTTCGGCCATTTTTCTGGCCGGGGCTTCACATACCGATAAACCTCGACGCGGGCCTCTTGGTCAGGAACCTCTTTGCCCGTAACAGGGTGTTTTTTCTTCGTCTCACCATCCCAGCGAGTGAGTGGGTTGCCTTGGTCGTCGCGCTCTAAGACCTTCTTCTCGCAGTCGATTAACGCATCACCGTTTTTGATGGTCTTCACATCGCGCAGCACGGGTTCGGGCGGCACTTTGCCTTCGCCGTTCACGCGGAAATGCCATTGCAGATAGCCGATCCACAGCACGAGCTGGGCAATCGCCGCCGCGCGCGGGTTGATCTCGATGCCAAGGAAATTCTCTGGCGTGATGGTGTGGCCGCTTAGTTCAGCAACGGTCTGTTTTTCACCTTCGGGGGCGAGTTCGGCCAGTCGCCCGATCACTTCGCCCTCAAGCTCCTTCATCCGGGCAAGCGCGACATAGAGGAAATTGCCGGTGCCGCAGGCGGGATCAAGCACCTTGGTCTGGGCTAGTTGGGCGTGGAATTTCTCAATGACGGCATGGGCTTCATCGGCCTTGCCCGCTTCGATCAACTGACCGGCGGCGGCTTGCACCCCGGCCCAATCGGCGCGCAGGGGCTCCATGATCGTCGGCATTACCAACCGTTCAACATAGGCGCGCGGCGTGTAATGTGCGCCGAGCTTGGCGCGTTCCTTGCCATCTAGCGCGCGTTCGAGCAGCGTGCCGAAGATGGCGGGTTCGACATGGTTCCATTTGTGCGATGCTGCCTCGATCAACAGGCCGATCTCATCGGCGTTGAGCGCAATCGCGGCGGTATCCTTGAACAAATAGCCGTTGAACCGCAGCACTGTTTCGCCGGCGTCACCGAGCACTCCGGCCAATCCGCCCTTGTCCATCGCCTGCCATAGCGACGACAGGTTGGGCGCGAAATTCTCCGGGCGCTTCTGCATCCGCGTCAGGAAGTGCGTGAAGCTGCCCTCCGGGATCAGCCGCACATCCTCGGCGAACATCGTGAACAGGCAGCGCATGAGGAAATCGGCAACGCGGGTTGGGTTTTGCTCGCGCTTTTCCAGGCGTTTGGAAAGTTCGGCCAGATGCCCGGCAATTTCGCGGGTGACGCGCGCCGCTTCCTTTGACGGATCGAGACTGAGCGGGTCGGTCCAGATCGTGGCAAGGCGGGTGCGAACATCTTCGTCGCGTAAATCGTCAAGGGCAATGCGGAAGCGGGCCGCATCGGGAAACTGGGTGTATTGCTTTCCAGTGCCGCTGAAATCGGCATAGATGTCAATGCAGTGGCCAACGTCAGTAACAAGCAGGAACGGCGGCCAGCCATGATCTATGGGTAGCGCCTTGGCATAGCGTTCGGCTTGCCCGCGCGCTTCGACCATTGCCTTCGACCAGGTTGGAGTGCCGCGCTTGGCCGTGCCGCGCTTGAACCGGGCGGCGGCGGTCTGGCCGAAGATGTCGAGGTCGGCCTCGCCTTGTTCGGCGGCCTTGCGGTCGGCATCGCTGCCTTGCTTGGCCTCCAGCACGAAGCAATGGCGCTTGTAAGCGTCGATGCGGCCAAAGCTCTCGGTGCCATCGGCTTCCTTCTGAAACACGCGGCGCTCGAACACATAGTCATTATGGCTATCGTCGGTGCGGCTGCCCTTGGGCGGATCGACACCGATCAGGGCGCAAAGGCCGTTGACGAAGCTTTGCGTGTTCGCGAGTTCGGAGCCGCCGGTCAGCGCCCATTCTGCAATGAAGAATTCGAGTTTATCGTTATCTAACACGGATTGTCTTTAGCCTTCCTATGTCATTACTCGCAATCAACAAACCGGGTGACAGTTTCATTTGGAACCAACACGATCATTGGCGGCAAGGCGATAACGAGCATAACGCCGCTCACCGCTGCGGATAAGCGCGCCCTTCTCGACAAGATCGGCCAAATCGCGTGTCGCGGTCGCAAGCGCAGCGCCGGTGATCGTTCGGTAGTTGCCCGCACTCAACCCGCCCTCAAACCCATCCGGCCCCTCGCGGAACAAGCGAAGCAGCGCCTTTTCCTGCCTCTCGTTGATTTGCCCGCGCAAGCGATCAAGCAACCGCGTCTTGTCGATCAGGAAGCGGATGCGGGTTATCGTTCGCGCCTGTGCTTCGATGACAATATCGGCAAACCATGCCAGCCAGGCATTGATGTCGTTGCTCTGACTGCCAAGCTGGAGCGCGGCGTAATAGGCTTTTCGGTGGCGGTGGATCGTTTCGGCCAGTGCCGTCAGCGTCGGGGCGGACAAGTTTTGAGCCAATGCCTTTTCAGCAATCGCTCGCCCAATCCGGCCATTGCCATCTTCAAAGGGATGGATGCTCTCGAACCACAGGTGCGAGATCGCGGCACGGGTGATCGCGGGTAGCGGGTTCGGTGACGACGGCGCACTGTCGTTGAACCACGCGATGAAGCGGGACATTTCCAGCGGGACAGTATCGGACGGCGGTGCCTCGAAATGCACTCGGGGCGCGTGGAGCGCGCCCGAAACGATCTGCATGGCATCCTCATGCGTCCGGTAGCGCCCAACATCGGCAATGTCCCGACGTCCGTTCATCAGCATCGCGTGCCATGCAAAGAGCGTCTGGTCATCGAGCGGTGCTGCATGGTTCCGGTAAACATCGGCCATAAGTTCGGCGGCACCGGCCTCTGCCGCACTCGCGCGGCGCGAATCAGTGGCAAAGCCCAGATGCTTGGCCAGCGACGATTGAACGCTGTCGCGGTCGAGGATTTCGCCCTCGATGGCGGAGCTATCGACGACTTCCTGCGATATGAGTTCGACGGTCAGTCCGTCGCGTGCATCGGCGTCAAGGTGGTGCAATGCGCCGATGACGACGCCGGAGCCTTTCAGGAATTGTTCCTCTGCCGCACGGAAGCGATCCGCATCGAAGCGGAATTGAGGCCAGTCGGGAAGCTGCCAGTTCCAACGCATGATTGATAAGATGCCTTTCTATCAATCACGCCTCTGCCACATAGTGATTGATAAAACGAGTGCCAATCAATCGCCAAAGGCAAATTGTCGCTTCGCGGCTTGAGGTTAGAAGCCCTCGCAAGATGCCACTTTAAGTTCGCCAGCGGCGAAGTGGCGTCATGCGGGGAAGACGCGGGTGAAGGGGTGCTTGAGGCTCAGCGCACCTTTTTCCTCCGCCCGCTTGGCCGGTGTCCCGATCAAGAGCGCCAGCGGCGCATCGGAAAACCGGCGCAAACGCTAGTCTCCAAAGAGCATCAGCGATGCGGAGTCAGCGTTTGAAGTGGGCAGGGCGAATTGATTGTTTCGATTTTGCTGCCTGTCGGGCCTTGGCAGTGGCTTCCTCGGCATCGCCTTTGGCGTCCATATCGGCGTGCATGGCTTCCCAGCCGCCAGTCCCCATCAACACGCGGTCGGCGTGCTTGATGGTATTCACATGGCCATAATGGTTTTCGATCATTTTGACCGACGTGCCCATCTGTTCGGACAGGATATAGACATCGACACCTTCGCTTAGGCGGAAGGTGGCGTAGGTGTGGCGGAAGCAATAGGTCGAACGCGGGATGCCGTTCGGCCCCATCCGCAGGTCAGCTTCGACGAGCAACGCCTGAACGGTGTCGCTGTAGAGATATTTGGCAGGCTTTCCGTTGATGATCGTGA
>JBDTUD010000048.1:0-14659 GCA_040007915.1 Sphingorhabdus sp. | reverse complement strand
ACCGGATTCCGCCATGTTGCGCAGCTTCGCCGAGGACGTCCGCGACGGTCTTTTCACTATCCCGATCACCGGACGCTTGCCCCTTCGCGAAGCAGGTGCCGCGCATGCGCGGCAGTCCGAAAAAGGCGGCAAGATAGTCCTCACCATGCGCTGAAAGGCTGCTGTCAGGCAAAATGTCCCCGACATTGGCTGGTTCGGGTCGTCATCACTGGCTGAAAGTGGGCGACGACTTTAGCCGTCGCCCCGCCCTAGCTTTCGTAGGCCGAGTAGGCATGCTTGGCGATCAGCAGTTGCTGGATCTGGTTGGTGCCTTCCCAAATTTGGGTAACCTTGGCGTCACGCATCATGCGCTCCACCGGATAGTCACACGTATAGCCATAGCCCCCGTGGAGCTGGACCGCATCGGTCGTCACCGACATGGCTGCGTTTGTGCATACCAACTTTGCCATGCTGGCAAAGGCGCGCGCGCGATCATCGTTCTTTCCTGCAATGGCAACGCAGCGATAAAGCAGGCTGCGCGCCGCTTCCACGGTCGCCGTCATGTTCGCGATCATCCCGCGCGTCATCTGGAAACGCGAGACGGTCTGGCCGAACTGGGTTCGTTCACTGGTGTATGCGATCGCCTCGTCCAGTGCGCCTTGCGCAATTCCCAAGCCGTGCGCGGCGATCAGTGGCCGACTGTATGTGAGGATTTCCATCATGGTCGCATAGCCGCCGGACGGATCGCCCACGACGCGGTCCGCTGGAATCATGCAATCGTTGAAGATCAAGTCAGCCAATGGTGAACCGCGCGTACCCATCTTTCGTTCCTGGCGACCGAACGAGAGCCCGGGATCGTCCCGATGCACCATGAATATCCCAAATCCATCCGCTGCGTTGCGGGCAAGCACGGCATACCAGTCGGAAACACCGGCATTTGAAATGAAGCGCTTTGTGCCATTGATCCGCCAGCCATCCGCCGTGCGTTCAGCCGTGGTCTTGATTCCGGCGACGTTCGATCCTCCACCGGGCTCGGTCAGGCAGAAGCTGGCATGGGTGCGGCCGGCAGCGATGTCGGGGACGATTTTTTGCTGAAGCTCAGGCGATCCCGCGGCGATCAGCGGCATGACACCAACCCAGTCGGTCAGCATCAGGTGAGCCGTGCAGGCACACACGCGAGCAACTTCTTCGACCGCCAGAACCTGGCCCATGAGATCGCCTTCGCCGCCGCCGAACGACGATGGAAACGGCATTCCGGGCAGATCAAGCTTGCGCAGCGCCGCAATCGACTCCGTTGGATACCGCGCCTCTTCGTCGACAATTGCTGCCCACGGCTTGATTTCGGCTTCGGCAAAGCGTCGCAGGACCGACCTGTGCTCTTCGTAAAGATCTTCGGCTTCCAACATAACCCTCCTCCGGTGCATAACAGATGCTTCAAAGGCATAAGGCATCTTCCGCCGTCCGGAAGATATTGTTGGCGTTCAGACCGTATTGCTGGCCGGTTTGCACATGCTCGTTAATTGGCTCTGGCTGCTGGCGCGGCCGGGGACTGATGTATACTGGGCCCTTTCTCATTTCGGAGGACTGCGGTGGCTGACACTGATATACCCCATCCTGCATATCCTCACCTGTTCACGCCTTGGCAGAGCGGGCAAATGACGCTTGCCAATCGCATCGTTATGGGTGCGATGCATACCGGGCTTGAACGGCAGGATCGCGCCGAGGAACGCATTGCCGCATTTTATCGCGAACGCGCCGAAGGCGGAGTTGGCCTGATCATTACCGGCGGCGTTTCGCCCAATCCCGAAGGTCGTCTGGATCCAGAGGCACCCTGCCTGTCGCCCGGCAGCGACGAAGCCTGGCACCATGCAATCATCGATTCTGTGCAAGGCACCGAAACCAGAATTTGCATGCAACTGCTGCACGCCGGTCGCTATGCCAAGCTGCCCGAATGCGTCGGCGCGTCGGATCGTAAGTCGCGGATTGGACGACACGCCCCTACCGCCCTCTCGACCGAGCAGGTGTGGCGCACGATCGAAGATTTTGCCCAGTCAGCCGAGATCGCCCATGCCCTTGGCTATCACGGCGTAGAAATCATGGGGTCGGAAGGCTATCTGATCAATCAGTTCACCTCTCTGGCTACCAATGATCGCAGCGACGAGTTCGGTGGCTCGTTGGAAAACCGTGCGCGTCTCGCAGTTGAAATCGTCAAGGCTGTCCGCCAACGGGTTCCGCAAGACTTTCTTGTCATTTACCGGATTTCTGCGGTCGACCTCGTGCCCGACGGCATGACTAGCGACGATACGCGGCGGCTTGCCGCACTCGTCGAGGAGGCCGGTGCCGACATTTTGAATACAGGGATTGGCTGGCACGAATCGACTGTGCCGACCATCGCGGCGATGGTGCCGCGGGGCGCATGGGCCTATGCAATCCGGCAAGTGAAGGACGCTGTCGGCATCCCGGTCATTGCCTCCAATCGCATCAACGATCCTCGGCAAGCGGAAAGCCTGTTGGCGGACGGTGTGGCCGACTTCGTTTCTATGGCACGCCCGCTTCTGGCCGATCCCCGCTTTGTGCAGAAGGCAAAAGCGGACCAGGCAGAGCGGATCGCGCCATGTATCGCTTGTAATCAGGCGTGCCTGGATAACGCGCTGCGCGGCCTGCAGGTGTCATGCATGCTCAACCCCCGAGCCGGTCGCGAGATCGACCTGCCCGTCGTTCCGGCAACCGTGCGCAAAAAGATCGCGGTCGTCGGCGGGGGGGCGGCGGGCATGAACTTCGCATTCACGGCTGCGGCGCGAGGGCATGCGATCACCTTGTTTGAATCCAGCTCACAATTGGGTGGCCAACTGCTCATGGCCCAGGAAGTCCCTGAAAAGAGCGAGTTCAAGGGCGCCATACGCTATTTCCGGCAAAGACTGGCTGACGAGGGCGTAACTGTTCACCTCAACCACGCCTGTTCGGCTGATGAGCTGGCGGCCGGCGGTTATGACGAGATCGTGATCGCGACCGGTGTGCTGCCGCGTGCGCTGGACATACCCGGCATCGCAGACCCCAGGGTACTCAGCTATGCAGACGTGTTGCGCCATCGCAAGCCGGTAGGGTTCCGGGTGGCAATCGTCGGCGCTGGCGGCATTGGTTTCGACGTCGCGGAATTCCTGTTGGGCGAGCCTGACCATGTGCCCGATATGAACGAATTTTCCGACGAATACCGACTGGACCTAAGCCTTCGCGCGCCCGGCGGTCTTTTGGAAAGCGCGCCACCGCCGACACCGCAGCGCCAAATCACGCTCATGCAACGCAAGAACACCAAACCCGCCGGAATACCCCAGGCGGTCTCAACCAGCTGGATCCATCGGGCCAAGCTGCAGCGCGCCGGGGTCGAAATGCTCGGCGGCGTGGAATATCGCCGCGTCGATCCGGCAGGGCTGGTAATTGCGATCGAAGGCCTGGAACGTGTTATTGCGGCCGATACTATCGTCATTTGCGCGGGCCAGGAATCGCAGCGCTCGCTTTACGAGGAACTCGGGGCCCGACTACCGGCTTCGACCTTACACATCATAGGCGGTGCCGACGTGGCGGGGGAACTGGATGCAGTGCGCGCGATCGATCAGGCAACGCGGTTGGCGCTAACGCTTTAAGGCCTGAGGTGCCAATCTTGCCGACAGCGTTTTCGCCATCGGCAATGTGGCCGATCCAAAGCCCAGCGGATCAGGTGTCCGTAAAGTTCGGCGCACGCTTTTCCTTGAACGCTGCGATTGCTTCGCGGTGATCGTCCGTTTCCATCAGCAGGATCTGCTGCCTGTCTTCGAAGGCGAGCGCGGCTTCGAGACTTCCGATCTGGGAAATCGCATTGAGCGACTCCTTGGTCATACGCAGCCCCATTGGTGCAGTCTTCAGCATGTCGTTGGCCAGTTCAAGGCCGGTTTCGAGAAGTTTGTCGGCCGGTACGACATCGCTCACCAAGCCCGTTGCCAGCGCCCGCTGCGGGGAGATGAATCGGCCGGTCATTAGAAATTCGGAAGCGACCGACAGGCCGACGTACTTGGGCAGGAAATACCCCGAGCCCATGTCGGTACCACTAACGCCAACCTTGATATAGGCGGCGTTAAACTTTGCTTCCGGCGTGCAATAACGAACGTCCGAGGCAAGAGCGAGCGAGAACCCGGCGCCGCACGCAGGACCCTGGACAAGGGCAACGATCGGTTGCGGGCACGAGCGCATCGAGCGGGTCACGGCTGCGTAGCGAATCTGGATATCGTACTGGCGCTGGGCACGTCCCGAGCCCGGCGACGCAAAGGCTTGCGAATCCAGGTCTCCGCCAGCGCAGAACGCCCTGCCCTCGGCGCGTATCAGCACGACACGAACGTCGCGGCGCTTTTGAAGCCCAAGGAAATACGCCGAAAGTTCATCGGCCAATTCCGGGCTCATTGCGTTCAGGGCTTCTGGACGATCGAGCGTCAGTATCTCTATCGGCCCGCGATTTTCTACACGGGTCAACGGCTTGGTGGACGTGGTAGTGTTCATGCTAATCTCCAGATTTTGTCGCCGGAATAAGGCGGGATCAGAAAAGGGTGCTATTTATGTGTAAATCGCTGATCCGCGATCAGCGACATCCGCTCATGCCGCCATCGACAGGCAGGATAATTCCAGTCAGGTACGCGCCCGCTCGAGAGGCCAGATATATACATGCACCGGCAATATCGTCCGGCGATCCCAGTCGCCCGAGGGGGATTTTTTCCGGCATTTCGTCCAGCGGCAGCGACGCCGTCATGCGAGTCGAAAAATACCCCGGCGCTATTGCATTTACGGTAATATTCGAGGCGGCAAGATGGGCAGCCAGTACCCGAGTCAAGTGATGAATTGCCGCCTTGCTTGCTGCGTAGGAAAATGATGGCCGCATTTCGACGACGTGGCCTACCAGCGAACCCATATTGATAATTCTGGCAGGATCTTCAGGCGATGCACTTGCACGAAGCATAGGCAAGAGTTCGCGAATGAGGGTAAAAGGTGTTTGCACGTTGATCGCCATGAGGTCGGGCCATGCCTTGTCTGGGAAACTCTCCAATGGCGCCCCCCACGTCTTGCCGGCGTTGTTGACCAGCACGTGCAACGGGCCGCCCAGTGCCTTGATCTGATCTGCGAGCGCAACGGCACCTTCAGCGGTGGACAGGTCAGCCTGAAGTCCGATGCAGTCGCCACAGGCCTGCAAAGCCCGGGCCGCCTCTTGGCTTACTTCAAGTGTGCGCGAGGTGATGACCACTCGTGCGCCGGCGCCAAGCAGGCGCTCGGCCATCATGTTTCCCAACCCTTGCGCGCCACCGGTAATCAGCACATGTTTGCCGACAAGACTAAACATTTCCGACATTCCAAACTCCTGAGTGCTGGCAGCTGGCTACCAGCACTCTCGCGGCCAAACTAGGTGCCGCAGAAACTGCCATATATGCGGTAGTTCCGGGCGGCGAATTGACAGCCGTGCCTACTTTACCGGACTGGTGCCTTCGATAAGCTGGCCGTGACATACATGCTGGACGAAACCCGTGCGCAAGTGCACGACATAGTCTGGCGAAATTGGGTTTTGGGTCAAACAATAACTGATCGGGACTATGATCTGGATCAACCTGAAGGAGTTAGAACGTGACGAAGATCGTTGCCGATCGGGCGGCCTTTTCCGATGCAAAAGGAACTAACGGCAGCGCCGATGCCCCCGGCATTGCGCACCAAATAACTTTCGGCGATCTCCTGCGGGAAGCAGCTCAAGAATCCGGCAACCGCTTGGCTATGGTCGATGGAGTTGCCGATCCCGCACTCCGCCGACGGTGGACCTACAATGAATTGCTTACCCAGGCCGAACAGGTGGCCCGCGCACTCTTGGCGCGATTCCAGCCAGGTTCTCGAATAGCCTTGTGTTCGCCCAACTGCCCGGAATGGGTAATATTCGAGTTCGGCACTGCAATTGCCGGGATGGTTCTCGTGCCTGTGAACCCCGCCTATCGCGAGGCTGAACTTACCGCGATCCTGCAGGATTGTGAAGCAGCAGCACTTTTCCATTCCGATTCCTGGCGTGGCAGCAATATTGCCGAAATCGCCGCCTCGGTTCGCGATTCAGCGATTCCCGATCTTGTACTGGTATCCTTATCAACCTGGGACGAGTTCCTGGCCAGTGGAGATGCGTCTATCACGTTACCAGAGGTAGACCCACTCTCGCCGGTGCTGCTTCAGTTCACGTCCGGCACAACAGGCAGGCCCAAGGGGGCATTACTGCATCACGGAATCAGCGATCCGCCATACCGTGTCGCCGAGCGTTGCGGATTTTCCAAGCACGGTGTCTGGCTCAACGCCATGCCGATGTACCACATCGGTGGTGCGACCGTATCGCTGCTGGCGACCCTGTCAAAGCAAGGCGTTTTTGTGCAGATGCGGGAATGGGACCCGGCTCTGGCATTGGAACTGATTGAATCAGAGCGCTGCAGCGGCATGTTGTTAGTACCCACCATGGTGGTGGCGATGCTGGATCAGCCCGATAGCGCCAAGCATGATCTATCGAGCATCGATTTCATAGTTGCCGGCGCCGCGCCAGTGCCACCCAGCCTGCTCGAACGGGTGAACGACCGTATTGGATGTCGTCTGATGATCTGCTTTGGCCTGACCGAGGCGGGTGGGCCGGTCAGCAATACGGCTGTCGGCGACGGCGCGCATGAACTTGCAAATACGTTGGGCCAAGTCCTCCCCAACATCGAGATCGAGATTCGCGACCCGGAAACCGGTGCGAAATTGCCCGTCGGTGAACAGGGCGAAATGTGGTTCAAGTCTTCGCGTATCATGCTCGGCTACTACGGACGCGAGGATGAGACACGTTCGGCGATCACACCGGACGGCTGGCTCCGATCCGGCGATTTGGGTAAGCTCGACGAGCGCGGCTACATGTCCATCACGGGCCGGCTGAAAGACATGATCATTCGCGGCGGGGTCAACATTTATCCGCGTGAAATTGAAGATGTACTTTTCGAGGCCCCCTCAGTTGCGCAGGCTGCAGTTGTCGGCATTCCGGACGACAAGTGGGGCGAGATCGTTCTTGCCGTGGTCCAGGGTGCCGACGGGGTCGAACCGCCGTTCGAAGAATTGCGTCAGCTTTGCCGCGCGCGATTGGCCAGCTTCAAGGTTCCCGCAATGTGGTGCGGGATCGACAGCTTTCCACTCAACCCGACGGGCAAGATCCAGAAATTCGTGCTCATCGACTGGGTGCGCGAGGGCAAGCTGAAGCCGGTCTCACTGCGCTGAGGACTTGCCAGCCTGGTCACGGATTTGTCCGGTTATATGACTCGAAATGTAATCTCCGTGTCCAGCCAACGCGCATGATATAAATAGTTCATTACCGAACTGGCCATTCAACTGGGCTACAAGGAGTGGGTCGAGTAGCCAATGGATAAGCTCAGTCTTCAGGTCGATCAGGGTTTGGCGACGATCATGATTGATCGGCCCGAACGCATGAACGCCTTTTTGCCCGAAATGATCGCCGAAATGACCGAAATGGCCCGCGAGCTGGTCGATGACCCGGATTGCCGGGTCGTCGTCATCCGGCACACCGGCAAGGATTTGTGTGCAGGTGCAGACACCGATGAAATCGCCGGTACTGCGATGCGGACACCGGCCGAGCGGGAGACCACATTTTATCACGGCCTTGTCACACAGATTCATCCGTTGTTGCGCGCCTTTCGCGCGCTGCCCCAACCGATCGTCATCGGCGCGAGAGGCCACGCCATAGGGCTAGGCGTACAATTTCTGCTGTTCGCCGATCTTGTTGTCGCATCGGAGACCTTGAAGATCACCTTGCCGCAGGTCCAACTGGGACATGTGCTCGACCACGGCGAATCCTATCTGCTGCCCCGACAGATCGGGCAGAGGAAAGCGATGGAACTGGCCTTGCTGGGAGAACGGTTGAATGCGGTTGATGCTGAGCGGTTTGGACTGATCAACTTCCTCGTTGCCGATGCCGAACTCGATGCCCGGACTGATGATGTCGTTGCCCGGTTGTTACGCCTGCCGCCAGTGGCGTTACTGCACAGCAAGGCATTAATGAGAAGCAGCGAAACCGCGGAACTGGAAGCGCAGCTTGCGGCGGAACGTATGCATGCGTCGCATTGTGCCGGGACAGAAGACTTTGTCGAAGCGATTGCGGCGTTCAGCGAAAAACGCCCGCCGCGCTACACAGGACGCTAGCGCAAATCTGGGACTCAGCACCAAGACGCCGCCTAGGGCACCGAAGGTATGCCCATGGAAGTCGCTATGGGCATGAAGATATGCTTGCCGCGAACGTCAGTCAGTTTCGCCTCAGTCTCGCGGGCGGCATTTAGCAGCCATGTGCGAAATGCCGCCAATGCCGGCCCATCGCGGCGCGATCGCCGCGTCACCAGATAATGCGGCAAGCTTACGTCAAATATCTGTTCAACAGGCAGCGTTAGTCTGCCCGTCCCCAAGTCATCGGCAATAAGAAAAAGATTACCGAGTGCCACGCCCGCACCCTGCCGAGCAGCCTGATATGTCATGCTGAGTGAATCGAAACGGATGCATTGAAGGTCTGCCATCGAGGGCAACGCCAAATCATCGAGAACCGCGCTCCACAGTTCCGTTTCGCGTGGCGACATCAGGACGGTTTCGGAAAGCAGGCGGTCTGGACCGGCCCAAGGCTGTCCGGCGATCAACTTTGGCGAACAGACCAACGCGAGGTAAGTCTCGAATAGTCGGTCACAGCGAAATTCTTCACCCGTTGGTGGTCGACCGGTGAGCGCCATGTCGAAATCGTCATCACGCCATTCAGCATCCTTTATTGAAAGGTCGAATTCGAGGTGGATTTCAGGGTGTCGGGCTTGAAAATCAGCCAATCTTGCCGACAGCCATTCCGTAGTGAAAGTTGAATAGAACCGCAGCCGTAACGAGTTGTCGCGTTCTCTATTGGTCGCAAGACGATGGCTGGCGGAGTCTATTTCATCAAACGCTTTTGCTACCGATTCGAGATAGGTGGCGCAGTCTGCGGTTGGCACAACTCCCGAAGATTGTCTGCGCAGCAAAGTGCGGCCGAAATATCCCTCCAGCAAGGTGACATACCGGCTAATCGCACCGACCGATACGCCCAATTCCTTTGCCGCCGCCGAAAGACTTCCGCGCCGTCCCGCAGCCTCCAGCGCGCGCAGAGCTTTAAGCGACGGCAAGCGGTAACGCACTGCGGCACTCCATCAAATACCAAACCCTGGGTTGCGTTGCTGTGATTTGCACTACGAATATCTGCCCTTCGGGCGCTGGCAAGATCAAACATCAGTACAGATACGCACCGCCCATTGCTTTTCACGGGCGCACACCGGGTTTGACAAAATTGTTACTATCGCTGTCCTGCCACAACCGGCAAGCTGTGAATAGCAAGAATAATTCAACACGGGAGTGATGCTGAGTGACGGCTTCAAATTATGATTACGACGTGATCGTTGCGGGTGCCGGTCCGGTGGGTCTTACCATGACCATCGAGCTTGGCCGCCGCGGCATCAGCACACTCATCATGGAGCGCGATCCCACGACTGCACCGTGGCCGAAGATGGACCGGTCCAACGCGCGAACGATGGAAATCTACCGCCGCATGGGCATCGCCGATCGCGTGCGCGCACTGGGCTATCCGGGCGACAATCCTATGGACGTGTTCCTGGTGCGCACCTTGAACGAACCGCCCATTGCCTGCATCCCATTTGCCTCCGTCGATGAAAAGCGCGCCCAGGTCGCGGCCTGCACCGATGGTTCACTCCCGCTTGAACCCTACCAGTTGGTAGCGCAAAACGATCTCGAGCCACTGCTGCGCGAGGTTGCGGAAAAGGAAACACCCAACACAGCAGTCCGCTACGGCCTAGAACTGATCGGCTTCCAGCAAGATGAAGACGGAGTAACCGTGCAGGCTCGCCGCACCGGCGGGGCCGAAATGCCACCCCCCACTTCCCCGTCCGATCTCGATGCAGATGTGGCGGACACGGCAGATTCAGATGGCATCGAAACCTTCCGGTGCCGCTACCTCGTCGGCTCCGATGGAGGTCGTAGCACCGTACGCAGCCTGCTGGGAATTCCGATCGAAGGTATTTCCGCGCCGACCGATCTGCGGCAAGTCATCTTCAAGTCGGATGACCTGTATGAACGCATGGGCGTACCGAAGGGACGCCACTACAGCTTCATCACCGGAGGTCACCAACTGGTCGCGCAGGGCTCGCGCAAGGAGTTCACGCTGCACAGCCCGCTGCCCGCCGAAACCGACTTCAACAAGCTGCTGCGTGAGTTGGTCGGGTTCGATTGCGATATCCGCATCGAGCATATCATCTCCTGGCGCCCGCACCTCCGGATCGCAAGATCCTACCGCGTGGATCGCGTATTCATGGCCGGTGACTCCATTCACCTCGTCATTCCGACCGGCGGGCTTGGAATGAACACCGGCGTCGGCGACGCCATCGACCTGTCGTGGAAGCTCGCGGGCACCATCAAGGGCTGGGGCGGACCAGAACTGCTGAATTCCTACGAAGCGGAACGCCGCCCGGTTGGCGTCCGGAACCTTCAGGCTTCGGGCTGGGCTGCCGACGGCGCTTTCTTCTGGCCCCAAACCGTGACACGCGAAGCGCTTGAGTTTGGCCCCGCTGGCGAAGCAGCGCGCGACAAGGTGGCGGCAACTTTCATGAACTTTCACGGACGGATGCACGGCATGGTCGGCACCGAAACCTGCTACTCCTATGCGGGATCGACGATTGTTGCGCACGAGCCGGGCAACCTGCCGCACTGGGACATCAGCCGCATCGTACCGCATGGCCGTCCCGGCATCCGCATCCCGCATATGTGGCTGAAGGATGGCCGTGCCATGCAGGACGTTTTGGGTGATGACTACACTTTGCTGGACCTTACAGGAACTTATGACAGTATTACGATGGAGGCAGCATTCGAGAGGATCGGTGCCCCGCTGAAAGTGGTCCGACTGGATGAACCGCGCGTCCGCGACACCTTGAAGGCCTCTGTCCTTTTGCTACGCCCGGACCTGCATATCGCGTGGCGCGGTCTTGGCAATCCTGAGGCTATAGAAGATGTCGCCCGCGTCGTAACCGGGCACGGTCCGGGTTTCCAGGCCTGATTGGGAGAGCAGAAAATGTTGCGTGAAACGGGTGAAATTCCAGAGTCCGCCGATGTCGTCGTGCTTGGTGCCGGAATCGCTGGCCATTGCGCGGCATTGGCAGCCGCCGATGCCGGCGCTCAGGTCCTCCTGCTGGAAAAGGCGTCTCAGCCAGGCGGCAGTTCAGCGATGGCAGGCGGCGGCTTCGTTTTTGCCGGCACCGACTTGATGTTGGAAGCCGACTATGACGAAGGCCCGGACGATCTACGCGCACGGCTGTTCCAGTCCGGCCAGAACATGAACAACCCGGCGCTGGTCAATGTATTCGCAACTCACCAGTTGGAAGCTTACGAGTTCCTCAAGCGGCACGGGGCAAAGTTCAAGCTCAGCGCACTGGAGCGCTGCCTTCACGAAACCGGCACCGGGCGTGTCATTTCGAACCTTTACATGGCTGCCCGTGCCCACCCAAACATCACATTTGCGTCGAAATGCGCAGGCATGAATCTGTCTCGAGAGAACGGCGATGGCCGGGTGAACGAACTGACGGTCGCGTTCGGCGACCAGATCATGTCGATCGAAATAAGACGGGCCGTGGTGCTGGCCACCGGCGGGTTTTCCCGCTCGCGCGAATTGATCAGCATTTTCGCGCCGGAGCTACTCGGAGCCGTAAAGCACGGCGGCGTCGCGAACACAGGCGACGGCATCATGATGGCTTGCGGACTGGGCGCAGGCATGGCCGATATTGGCTATGTGTCCGGCTCGTTCGGCGGCGCCATCCGCAACTATCCCCATGGCGTCCAGGGTGCGGACGAAGTGCCGCCCCTGCTGTTCAGCTTCGTATCCGGCGGGATCATGGTCAACGCCGAAGGCAAGCGGTTCGTAAACGAAGGTCAGACGTACAAAGCCTTGGGCAATGCCGGAATGGCGCAGACCGGCCGTGTGGCGTTTCAGATCTTCGACGCCAAGGTTTTGGGCACCGCAATGGCCGACAGTTCAGTCAACAATTACCCCGAGGGCATTGCCGGCGGCTACATCCGCACGGCGGATACCATTGCCGAACTTGCGCAATGCATGGGATTAGATCCTGCGGCGCTTGAACAGACCATCGCCCGCTACAACGAGTACGTCCGCAATGGCGTCGATGCAGACTTTGGCCGCACCAGCAATCTGGTAACCATCGACACTGCGCCCTACTGCATCGCGGCCACCACGAATGCTCTGACAACCACGTACGGCGGCATCACGGCCAATGGCGACATGGCTGTAGTCAACTGGCTGGGTGAGCCGATCCCCGGGTTGTTTGCCGCAGGGGAAGTCGTGGGCGGATTTCATGGTGCCGGCTACAGCAGCGGCACCTCGCTTTCATCTTCTGCAACATTCGGCATGCTGGCTGGGCGTGCCGCGGCAAATTGGAGGGCAGCATGACAGACGTGAACCGCCAGACAACCTACCTGGATGATCTGATAGAAGACTACATCAGTCCGCCGGACGATCCCGATAGCAGAAAATTCGCCCTCGAAATGCTCAGGGCGTGGCAGCTGGCGCTTGAGACAAAGGACCTCCCCGCTCTCGAAAGCATGATGCATGATGACATTGTGATTGACCTGCCGTTCAGCGAAAGTGGCCGTGTCGAGCCAGGGTTCTACCGCGTCTTTCAGGGAATACCGGCCTGCATCGAATTTTGGCGAACGGCCTTCTCGTTCGAAAAGGTCATGCATCCCTTCTCCGAAATGGAATTGACCGTAAACGCTGACGGATCTCGGCTGTTTCTCGAAGCGTGCGGCCATGTAACCATGACTTCGAACGTGGAGTATCGGAATCGCTACGTTCTGAGGGTCGATTTTGCAGATCGCAAGGTTCGGGGCTATCGAGAATACTACAACCCTATAATCTCAGCCCATGCTTTCGGCAGGCTGATCGCCGGGCAGTTCAAAGTCGAAAAGCTTTAGGCTTGGCGCGACGACTCATGCCTGATCAGTCAGCTACATTGCAGTCATGCGGAACCACGCCGTAAAAGGAGCCCCAACCATGTATGAACGCCTGCTCTACAATGTGACCGACCACGTCGCGACGATCACACTATACAATCCCGAGCAGCGCAACGCGTTTCGTCGAGCGCCGGGCACCGGTCTTCACGGGGCGGTAACGTGACTCATCTCCTCAATCGATAAAGCACCCTAGGGTGATGTCGGTGCCATTACGGTGCTCCATCTGCAACTTACAAGAGATTGGAAGAATTCAATGAACGCTTTGAACGGAAAAATCGCGATCGTCACTGGTGGCGCAGGCGGCATCGGCGGCGCTCAGGTCGAACAGTTCGTGGCGGAGGGGGCGAAGGTTGTCATCGCCTTCCTCTGTTCCAGCGATGCCGACATGGTCACGGGCAGCACGCTCGTCGTCTCCAGCGGCGCCTGACGCCGGAGCTCGGATTTGCGCCCGAATTTCGATCGGTGATTTTCAAATATTAAGGCACCCCAGCAATGACCGAAGACGAGATCGAAGTACATGTGCAGAGACTCCGGGATCGCATCGGGCTGAGCTCTCCCCCAGAGACTATCCTGATCGAAGCCGGTGCGATCCGGAAATTCGCCAGATCAATCGGTGAGACGAATCCGATCTACTTCGACGACGACTATGCCCGGACGACCCGGTTCGGCAGGATTATCGCTCCACCGTCCTATCCCTCGTGCCTGATTTTTTCCGTTATGTCCCGCATACCCGGCGCCGACCCGGCAATTGAGGGGTTGCCCCGGGTGTTGCACACGGACGACATCGTCGAGAGCAGCAGGCCGATCATGGCCGGAGACCTGATCACCTCGACGGCGCGGCTCGCCGACGCCTTTCATCGGACCGGCAAGCAGGGCCCGATGTTGTTCGAGGCAATCGACATCACCCAGACAGATCATATGAACGCGCGCGTGGCCGTCGTGCGCATGATTACCGTCCGCTATTGAGAGGCGTCATGACTACAATATCGCACATCGACGAACTGGCCGTGGGACAGGCGCTCCCAGGGTTCACCCACACGATCACGACCGCAGACCTTGTGCGTTACGCCGGCGCCTCCGACGACTATGCGCCGCAGCACTGGGACCACCTCTATATGTCGGAGCGTGGATTCTCGGGTGTGATAGTCCACGGCTGGCTCACCTGCGCGCTCATGTGCAGGGCCGCGACCGAATGGATCCCGCCTGAGACCGCTGACATTTCGAACTACGCGGTGCGCTATCACGCTGTCACCTATCCGGGTGACCTGCTGTTCGGCGGTGAGGTCGCGAGCGTCACGATCGATGGAGACACGCGCACCGTCGATCTGACGCTTTGGGCCAAGAACGCTGGCGGCGTCACGACCACCTCCGGGACCCTGAGGTTGAGCTTCGTTTGAGAGGCCCCGAACGACTCAGCGACCGCCAACGAGGGCGCGGGGCCGTCGGGAAAAACACCCGATACTCTTTGGATCCAAATCTTTAGAAAGACTGGAAACATTTTATGAACGCCTTGAACGGGAAAGTTGCGATCGTCACTGGTGGCGCAGGCGGCATCGGCGGCGCTCAG
>JBDTUD010000047.1:0-17353 GCA_040007915.1 Sphingorhabdus sp. | reverse complement strand
GGCGAAATTGCCGGGATATTCGGCTATCACAAAGCCAACATCATCAACCTGCGCATGACCGCGCGCGATAGCGAATTCCACACCTTCGAGGTCGATCTGGAGGTGCATGATCTGCAGCATTTGATGCGGATTATTTCGGCGTTGCGGGCATCCGAAGCGGTAGCAACGGCGGACCGGGTTTATGATTGAGGAGTGTTGCCGTAGCGCAAATTTAGGGGTTTTCGCACCTGGCAGCGTAATTCGCACCGTATTCGAATTAATCAATCCCGCCATTCGCCGTAAATGGTCGATCTGTCGGCATCGGTCACCGCCACCGTGTCGAAGCGGACCAGTATTACGCAGACAGGCCGCCTATCGGGCTCGACGGCCGTGCACCGGACGGGCATTCGCTCACCGATTGCCAGCCGCCCGGTCACTATGATGCGAAGCCCGCGCCCGTCCGGCGCCTGTTCTTCAAGTAATCGCTTTGACACACGGTACGGCTCGCCGGCACGTTGGTCCACACGCGGGGCATCAGCATCCAGCAACTCCGCGATAGCTATCGAGGAAGTCTCCGGCGCAAGGCTCGTTGACTGCCCTGCTGCAGCGGGGGGACAGACAGCGTCGCGAAGCCACTCGCGCTTGATCCAGAAACCTTTGGAGAACCGGCTTTCGGAATCTTCCGGCATTTTCGCCTCGGCTTTTGCTGGTTCCAGCGGCTTGAGGCTGGAAGGAAAGACGAGTTGCAAGATTTGCGTTGCCGCATCGAAACGCCATCCATCGAGAATTTCCTCTTCCGCCGACGATGGTCCACCGCAGCCGAAAGGCAGGACAAGCTCGAAACGCCGCCCGGCCAGGTCCGTCACTTCTCGTTCCACCGGCTTGCCTGCCGCATAAGCAGACGCTGCGGTAGCTGCCGCAGCGATGAGCGCCGCCCGGTCGAGTGGTTGTAGCGGCCTTAACGGCGTCGTAGTCGGAGCGCGCGACGGAGCTGCAGCGGGTGTTGCCACCTGCCCCGGCGTTGCCGGCCAATTTAGGAAGATCGCCACAGCCACGCCAAGCAACAGAGCCACGGCGACCACGCCCCGCCATTTCGATCCGTGCTCACCCATTCGGAACCCGCCCGCCAAAAAGCATTAGAATTGGCCGCTTTGCCATGCCGACATGATGCAGTAAGGAACGGGAAATGGCAAAGCTTTTGAACCCATGACGGTCGATCAGTTGATCACCCTTGCCGTGCTCACAGGGGTCGTGGCGGCATTGATCTGGGACAAGATGCGCGCGGACGTCGTTGCCTTGGCAGGATCGGCCATATTGCTGTTGACCGGCGTCGTGCGGCCGAGTGAGGTGCAGGGGGCATTTGCCAGTCCTGCCCTGATCGCGCTGGCCTCGCTATTCGTGATCGTTTACGCGATCGAACTTTCGGGGTTGCTCGACCGCCTTATCGGCAAAGCGGTCGATCTCTGCCGGGCCATCGGTGCCCTGGGCCTGTGGCTGACCATTGCCTTGTGCGGGGCTGCCTCGGCCTTTTTGAACAATACCCCAATCGTCGTCCTTGCCGCACCGATCATCCGCGATACCGCGAATACAATCGGGCTCGATCCGCGTCGTTTTCTGATACCGCTTTCCTACATGGCGATCCTTGGCGGATGCTGCACGTTGATCGGCACTTCCACCAATCTGCTTGTCGCCGACATGGCCCGCATCGGCGGTCAGCCAACTTTCGGCCTGTTCGAGATTACCCCTGTCGGCCTGTGCATCGCATTGGCGGGCGGCGTCTATTTGCTGCTTGTCAGTCGCTGGATGGGCAGCGGTGATGGTAGTGCGGCAGGCCCCAATATCGCGGCCATGGCTATAGGGGCCGATGCCCAGGTCGGCGATGCCCGCCTGTTCATTCCCGACCAGAAATTCAACGCACGGCGGGCGGCAATTTCGGTCACCGTCTTCATCGGCGCAATATTAGCAGCAACTGCGGGCGTAGCGCCAATAGCAGCCACCGCCTTTGCTGGAGCGGTATTGCTCATTCTGCTCGGAACGATCAGCGCCGACGAGGCATATAGCGGCCTGCGACCGCAGATCCTGCTGTTGATCGCCGGCATGGTCGTCATCGGCATTGCAATGGAGGAAAGCGGACTGGCGAACGAAGCGACCTCGGGCCTGGTCGATATGGTGCAGCCGTTCGGGCCGCTGATGGCACTTGCCGTCTTTTACGGTGTGACATTGTTTCTGACCGAAATTCTTTCCAATGCCACGGTTGCAGTGCTCTTCGCGCCGATTGCCATTGCGCTCGCGGAAAGCCTGGGTGTCAGCCCACGCCCCTTTCTTGTGGCAGTGATGATGGCCGCAAGCGCAGCATTCGCCACGCCATTCGGCTATCAGACCAATGTGCTGGTCTATCAGATCGGCGGCTATCGCTACACTGATTTCCTGCGCTTTGGCCTGCCGCTGAATTTGGTGACCTGGACGGCCGGCCTTATGGCGATAAGCACTTTTTTCCCCTTCTGAACCATTTGTGGCGGGAATTCCGGAATTCGGAATTCCGGTGACAGGTGCGAAAACCCCCAAATTATCGTCTTGCAATGTAGGAAATCATTTGGGACATTCGCAACTGTCGCCATTGCGGCTTGCTCTTTGACCCTGTCTGCCTCCCCCTATAATACCGACGCATGGCCGCAAAGGTGCTTGTAGGAAATTATCTTACCAACGGGCGCAACGAAGCATCCCGAAAATTCGTGAACAGGCGTCATTCTTGCCACTCCCGGCACTGTCCCTCCCGGTCCTGACCTGGTGTAACTTTGCCGTATCGCTGCTTCGTTCAGGTGAGACTTTAGTGTGACCTTTCGGCGAAATTCCGGGGATAGGTGTGAAACCCGAATCCAGTGTGAACCTCTCCAAATAACGGTGACAGTGCACTTAATTAAAAATAACGGTGACAGTGCACTTAATTAAGATTTTATGTGTTTTTTCAGTATCTTGTTCTATCAGGCGTGCATATTACTGTGATAAGAGGGTGAATTAAGTGCCCTGTCGCCGTTATTCCTTCTTACACACGGACAAAAGGCGGCGATAGTCGCTCGATCAGTGCGACAATATGGTGTGTGTTGCGGTGCGAAATCCCGAACGATCAGGCCAGCAACTCACGCACGAGGGAGGGCTTGCGCGCAATCATCGCTAGCAGCACTTGTGCAGGGCCAGTGGGCTGTCTGCGGCCATGTTCCCAGTTGAGCAGCGTTCCCTTGGCCACGCCGATGCTCTTGGCAAAGGCGCTTTGCGACAGACCGGTGACAGCACGAATCTGCGCCACGTCAACCATCGGCACGGCGATCTGGTGGACAACGGCACCCGTCTTCTTGCCCTCGGCAAAGGCCAGCGCCTCGTTCAACCCTTCCATCAGGCTCTCATAAACTTCACTCATTGCTGCCTCCATATGCGGCGATCAGCCGCTTGCTGAGCGTGACCGCCGCCGCTTGTTCGGCCTTGGTCAGATTATCCTTCTCGTTCTTGGCAAACACCGTCACCAAGAGGAGCGGCATCGTACGGCCGCCAAAAACATAAAGCGTTCGGTATCCGCCACTCTTGCCGCCACCGGCGCGCGGGATACGCACTTTGCGCAATCCGCCGCCCAGCGAAACGCCAGCCTCCGGGTTGGCCGCGAGAAAGGAAACAAGTTCGGCGCGCTCATCATCGGACATGATAGCCTTGGCGCGCTTCAGAAATGTCTCCAGTTCAACAACGGTCTGAAGGCCTTGCATGACGCTTCTATATACGCCAATGGCGCATATGTCAATGACATATAGATAACAGTGTTTACTTGACCCGCGCAACCCCCAACGGGAATTACGGTTCCAATTTACTAAATGTACTAAATCCAAAACTACTTGCAATGTAGGATTTGCTCTGCCAGCCGGGTTGCTGACATCGCCAACCGCCCGATAGCTGTATGGGCCTGCAACCAGCTTTCATGTGAATTAGGCGTCACGCTTCGACGAGGCTCTCTTGAGCGAAGTCGAAGGGCTCAGCAACCGTATTGGTGTCACCCTGCGCGTGGCAATCCGGCGGCGTTTAGGTGAGACTTTAGTGTGACCTTTCGCACCCCCGGATCCCCAGCCTTCGACCGAAGGTCGAAGTTTATCCTGAGCGCCCGCCCTGCGGGCAGTCGAAGGGCCGCAGTCAAAGGGCTGGGGCAGGCAAGTCCGGGACAGGCTGGTCCATTCATCGCGTTTTTTTGAACCTGATGTCATCACGCTTAACCCCTCAACGCACCGCCATCGACCGGGCGGCGCGTTGGCGGATCAGGCGGAGATAGGTGTCGGTGACGGTCTGGTTGATCGCGTCCCAGCTGTAATCGAGCGACCGTTTCTCCCCAGCATCGCCATGTTCGCGCCGCAGGGGGGCATGGGTGCAATAGGCTTGGAGCGCGTCGGCAAATTGGGCGATTGCACCCGGAGTTATCAGCCGCCCCGAAAACTTGTCCTCGACCAGACTTTGGCTACCCGTCGCCTTCGCCGCGACTACCGGAAGCCCGCATGCCATCGCCTCCAGCGTCACATTGCCAAAGGTTTCGGTGACCGACGGGTTGAACAGCATGTCCATACAGGCAACGGCGCGGCCCAGATCGGTGCCGCCCTGGAAACCGACAAAGGCCGCGTCGGGCAGGCGGCTTTCGAACCAGCTGCGCGCGGGGCCTTCGCCAATCACCATCACTTTGTGCGGCACTTGTCGGCGGCTGAGCTGGTCGATGGCGTCGGAGAAGACGTCCAGACCCTTTTCCATCACCAACCGGCCCAGGAAACCCACCACCGGCACGTCATCGCCCATCCCGTTGCTGCGCCGCCAGTCCATGTCGCGCCTGCCGGGGTTGAAAATTTCCCGGTCAACGCCGCGCGACCAGATGTCGATGTCGTAATTCATCCGCTGTTCGCGCAGCACTTGGGCAAAGCTTTCCGAGGGAGCCACCAAGGCGTCGCATTTGCGGTATAATTTGCGCAACCACGCCTCAACCAACGGTTCGGCAAAGGACATATTATAGTAGCGAAAATAGGTTTCGAAGCGGGTGTGTACCGAGCACAACACCGGCAGATTTCGCCTTCCTGCCCATTTGACCGCTTGCCGGGCAACGCGGTCGGGGCTGGAGATGTGGACGACATTGGGGCTGAACCGGTCGAGATCGCGTTTGACGCGGCCCGATAGCGACAACGGAATACGGTATTCCGGCCGATTGGGAATCGCGATCGACGGCACGCTGACCAGATCGCCCGTCGCTGGAAACGCCGGTTCGGCAACGGTCGGCGAATAAACGCGGACCGAGGCGCCCTGCATCAACAGATAGCCGACAAGCCGGTTGAGCGCCTGATTGGCACCATCACGCACATAATTATAATTGCCGCTGAACAGGGCAATGCGAAGATCGCTGGCTTGCATCGGACGCGCTTTTAATCGGCGGGCGCGCAAAAGCCAATGGGAATGCAGCGGCCAAGCGGCTAACAGGAACGCATGATCGCCATTGAGATTGCTGCACTGCTGATTGGCCAACCCAAGCCGTTTCGTGCCGACGGCACAAAAAGCGCGATGGCGCGCGAGGCTGTTGGCTGCCCGGTGATGTTGCGAAGGCTGGGATTTGAGGGCGATCAGGTCGCTGACCCGGCGGTGCATGGCGGCGTGGATAAGGCTGTACATCTGTATCCGGCGGAGCATTATGCGGGCTGGCGGGCCTATTTTGCGCAAGAGGGTTTGGAGCCACATCCCTATTTGGGCGCGGCGGGTGCGTTTGGTGAAAATATCAGCGCGTCGGGCTTGACCGAAGAAATGGTCAAAATCGGCGACCGGTTCCGTATCGGCAAGGCGCTTGTGGAGGTCTCGCAGGGACGGCAGCCATGCTGGAAAATTGACCATCATTTCGGGATACCCGGATTATCAGGCGCGGTTATCAAAACGGGACGGTGCGGCCTGTATTTCCGCGTCATTGAGGAAGGCGAGGTCGCACTGCTGGACCGGATCGAGCAGGTCGCCACCGCGAACCATCAATGGACAATAGAGCGGACGTTTAAATTGTTGATTGGCGGCGGGCATAAGGCCGTTGATGTGACGTCGGATTTGCTGGAACTGGCTGCTCTGGATACACTGGCGGTAAGTTGGCGACAGCGCGCGGCCAAGCTTGCGGTTCTTTAGTGCGCTTACTCGCCTTCTTCCTCAATATCGGCGCGAACCGGCGCGTAGAGCAGCAAACGCGTTACGCGCTTTTTGTCGCCTTCGAGTATCTCAAGCCGCCAGCCGCTCGCTTCGTGCAGCAAAACCTGACCAACCACCGGCACCTGGCCGGCGATGACAAAAGCGAGACCGCCCAGCGTATCGACATCCTCGTCGACTTCGGCCAGTTTCGGATCGATCGCTTCGGCCACGTCGTCGAGCTCGGCCCGCGCATCGGCCTCCCATATGTCGGGGCTTATCTGGCTGAACAAGGCTTCGGGTTCCTCGTCATGTTCGTCTTCAATCTCGCCAACGATTTCTTCGACCAGATCCTCAATGGTCACCAATCCCTCAGTCCCGGAATATTCATCGACGATAATCGCCAAATGGGTGCGCGTCCGGCGCATTTCATCGAGCAGGGCAAGCACGCTCATATTTTCCGGCACGAAACGCGGCTGACGGATGAAGGCTTCCAGGCTGTCCGGCACTTCCTTGCCTTCGGCCAACACGGCGAAGATATCCTTGATGTGGATCATGCCGGTGATGCTGTCGAGCGTGTCGCAATAGACCGGCACGCGGCTATGGCCATGCTCGGCAAAACACGCGATACATTCGGCAAAACTGGCGCTCTCATCAATCGCGATGATGTCGCTGCGCGGAACCATCACGTCATCAACGCGGTGTTCCGAAAAATGCAGCAAATTGCGCAACATCGTGCGCTCGGCTGCGGTCAGGTCGCCCGAACGATCAGGCGCTTCATCGCCGTTGGTTTCTTCCTCATGTTCGGTAATCGCTTCTTCAAGCTGTTCGCGCAGGGTCGGTTCGTGATCGCGGCCGAAGAACATATTCTTCAGCCGCTGCCATATTCGTCCGTCGCTGTCGTCTTCGGTCACGGTTCGCGAACCGTTAAAACTCTCACCCTCGGGCATAATGGAAGCGTGGCTGCCTCTTCGTTATCAGATATCGTCATCATATGGATTGTGTAGCCCCAATGATGCAAGCGCTTTTACTTCCAGTTCCTCCATCACGTCGCCTTCATGCTCGTCGATATGGTCGTACCCAAGCAGATGAAGCGTCCCGTGAACTACCAGATGCGAAAAATGATCGGCGAGAGAAATGGCCTTTTCCCTAGCTTCTTCAACGCATACGCCGTGCGCGATGATCATGTCACCCATCAGCACTTCGCCGTCATCGGTGTTGGCCAGGGCCTCAAACTCATCGGTTCCGATCATCGGGAATGACAGCACGTTGGTCGGCTTGTCCTGCTCGCGCCAATCGCGGTTCAGGGTTTGAACCTCGTCATTGTTGGATAGTTTAATGCTGATCGACAATGTAAAGGCTTCGTCCGCAAGCGCGCCGTGTGATGACACCATAAAAGCGGCGGCAACGGCATTGTTTGCCAAGGTCAGCCAGTCACTATCCCGATCCCAGTCGTCCGTCTGGTCGAGTTCGACATCAATCATCTCCACCCTCATAGGCATCGACAATCTTGCCGACCAACGGATGGCGGACGACGTCGCTGCTGTTGAAATGGATGGTAGCGATTCCTTCAACGCCCTCCAGTCGGCGGACCGCGTCGTACAGGCCTGACATGCGGTCGCCACCCGGGATATCCACCTGACGCGGGTCACCGCAAATGACCATCCGGCTGTTCGTGCCGAAGCGGGTGAGGAACATCTTCATTTGCGCTGCAGTGGTGTTCTGCGCTTCGTCGAGGATGATGAAGCTGTCGGCTAACGTGCGCCCACGCATGAAGGCAAGCGGCGCGATTTCGATTTCACCCGATGCAATGCGGCGTTCCACCTGTTCGGCGGGAAGGCAATCGTAAAGAGCGTCGTAAATCGGCCGCAAATAAGGGTCGACCTTTTCCTTCATGTCGCCGGGCAGAAACCCGAGGCGTTCGCCCGCTTCCACCGCCGGGCGCGATAATACGAGACGTTGCACTGCGCCGGTTATCAGCATCGCAACTGCCTGTGCTACCGCCAGATATGTCTTTCCGGTCCCCGCCGGACCCAGCGCAAAAATGATCTCATCACGCGCCAAAGCTTCCATATAGGGAATCTGGTTCGCCGAACGCGGCACCAGCGTTTTCTTGCGGGTGCGGATCATGATGCCGGGGGCTTCGGACACTTCCTTGCGGACTATGCCGTCGAGTGTAGGTTCGGCGGTCATCGCTATGATCGACTGCACCGCTTCTGCGTCAATATTCTCGCCGCGCAGCACGCGCGAATAAATGTCATTCAATATGTCACGCGTCCGCGCTGTCGCGCCCGCCTCGCCTTCGATCTGCACGCGGTTACCGCGGGCCGAGATATATACACCGAGCCGATTTTCTATGGCGACCAGGTTGCGATCAAACTCGCCAAAAACGGCATTGATGAGATGCGGTTTGTCAAAGCTCATTTCGAGCCGCGACATATCGCCAGCTTGCGCTTGGGCACGTTTCGCCATTCAGGCTGCTGCTCTCATCTTCAATTCTCCTTTAAGACTCAACGGGCCAGATTCGGTGATATCTACGGTGATGATATCGCCAATATTGAGGCCGGGCGCAAGCACATGCACTGATTGCAGCCATGGTGTTTTGCCGATTAATTGACCGGCAAGCTTTCCGGGTCTTTCAAGCAACACTTCGCAAGTTTGGCCAAGTGCTTTGCGATTAAAGGCGGTCTGGTCGGCGACCAGTTGTTGTTGCAGCCGCTGCAATCGCTCGTCCATGATTTCGACCGGAATTTGGTCGTCCATATCGGCGGCAGGTGTGCCAGGACGCGGGCTGTATTTGAAAGAATAAGCCTGTGCGTAGCCGACCTCGCGCACAAGGCTCATTGTATCCTCGAAATCGGCATCGGTTTCGCCGGGAAAGCCTACAATGAAGTCTCCGGAAAAGGCGATGTCGGGGCGGACAGCTCGCACGCGGTCAAGGATGCGCAGATAGCCATCACGATTATGGCTACGGTTCATTGCCTTCAAGATGGGATCCGAACCCGACTGCACGGGAAGGTGTAGAAACGGCATCAACTTTTCTACGTCGCCATGCGCGGCAACCAGACCGTCGGCCATGTCGTTGGGATGGCTGGTCATATAACGGATGCGTGTAAGGCCTTCGATACGGTCCAATGCGCGGATCAAGCCGTCGAGACCTTGCATCTGTCCTTTGTCATCCTCGCCCTCCCATGCGTTGACGTTCTGACCGAGCAGCGTGATTTCTTTGGCTCCGGCATCGACCAATGCTTTCGCCTCGTCGATCAGGTCAGCCCAGGCACGCGAGATTTCTGCCCCGCGCGTGTAGGGAACCACACAATAAGTGCAGAATTTGTCGCAACCTTCTTGTACCGTAAGAAATGCCGATGGGCCAGACTTGCGGCGGGCGGGTAGTTTTCCGAATTTGTCGAGGCCGGGCAGGTCGAGGTCAACCGCCCGCTCACCGCGTACCGCGGCTGCCACCATATCGGGCAGGTTGTGATAAGCTTGCGGTCCGACAACGATGTCGACTTCGGGTGCCCGGCGGCTGATTTCACCGCCCTCCGCTTGCGCCACGCATCCGGCAACCGCGATTACCGGACTGCTGCCGTCCTTGCGGCGCAGGCGGCCGATTTCGGAATAGACCTTTTCTGCCGCTTTCTCCCGGATATGGCAGGTGTTGAGCACGACCAGATCGGCGTTCGATTTCTCGTCCGCTAGGGTCATGCCTTGGGCAGCAAACATTTCCGCCATGCGCTCGCCATCATAGACGTTCATCTGGCAGCCGTAATTTTTGACATGAAAGGTTTTAGGCGAATCTATGCTCATGCGCCGCGCCTATACATGGGCCATCCTGGCTCCGCCAGATGCCTGCGCCAATCCGATGCGATGACGCACTTCCGCTGATATTGCCTTTCGATCAGGATAATGCGCCGGGTCAAAGGGCTCGAGAAAATGCAGCGTCGCGGTAATCGGACGCAAATAAGATAGCAACCGCCAGAAATTCTCGGTCACTTTTTCGTCACCGACCCAAGCTATGCGGCTTGTGTGTCGCCCGTAACTGAGGAGTACCGGCTGGACCAGCATACCGGGTGGCGGCGGGACGAGGGCGGCAAACAAGGACGGCTTGAATGGCAGAAGGCCCATTCCGTCATGCGTGGTGCCTTCCGGAAAAATCGTCACCGGCTGGTCGCCCGTCATTGCCGCGCGCAGCTCATCCACTTGATCGCTGACCCTCAATTTGTTCTCGCGGCTGACGAAGATTGTATTGTTGATCTTGCACAGCCAACCAATCAGCGGCCAGTTTTCAATGCCGTCATTAGCAACAAAAGTGCAGCCGGTAACGCCTGAGATCACCGGAATATCAATCCAGCTATGATGGTTGACTGCATAAAACACGTTGCGGCGGACGCGCTGGCCAGTGGTTGCCGTAGCGATGCCGCTGATCCAGCTTATGGAGAGCAGAACCAGGCGCGGCCAAGGCGAAGGTTGATGAAACAATCGCCACAGATTGTGCAAAATGAGTCCGGCTATCAAACTGATCACCATGATCAACAACCGCGCGACAAACAGAAACTGGCCCGCAATAAACGCCGCAAAGTTGCGTCGTTCAATCCTTACGGTCGAGGGCGACGCCATATAGCTCCATACGATGGTCCACCAAGCGATAGCCCAGTTTTTCGGCAATCTGCTTTTGCAGCGCCTCTAATTCGGGATCGACAAATTCGACTACCTTGCCGGTTTCGACATCAATCAGATGGTCGTGATGCGCCTCGGGAGATGCTTCGTAACGGGCACGGCCGTCACCAAAATCATGCCGGTCCAATATCCCGGCTTCCTCGAATAAACGCACGGTGCGATATACGGTCGCGATCGATATTTTCGGATCGATAGCTGACGAGCGATGGTAAAGCTCCTCAACATCGGGATGATCGGCGGAGTCAGAAATTACCCGCGCGATCACGCGTCTTTGATCGGTAATCCTCAGGCCACGTTCGTGGCACAATGTCTCAATGTCGATCCGCGTTTCCATGTTGTTATGATATTTAGTGGCAAGCCACGATTCGTCAAAGAAAAAGGCCGGTGGTCCGCCGACCTTTTTCCGTTAGCTTATGTTAAAGAAACTATTTGATTTTCTTTTTGCGACCCGAGCCCGGCGCGCGGCCCAAGCCGATGGCCTTTGCCAGCACACGGCGCTGCTCCGCATAGGCGGGCGCCACCATCGGATAATCGGCGGCCAAACCCCATTTGGTCCGATAGTCATCGGGAGTCATGCCATAATGGGTCATCAGGTGACGTTTGAGCATCTTCAGCTTTTTGCCGTCCTCAAGGCAGACTATATAGTCCTTCTTCACTGACGTCCGAATAGGAACAGCCGGTTCCGGCGCGGCCACCGGGGCTGCCCCGCCAGATGTAAGTCCGGCTAATGCCTGGTGAACATTCCCTATCAATACCGGCAAATCGGAAACCGCGACGCTGTTATTACTCACATGAGCGGCAACAATGTCGGCGGTTAATGTAATCAGCATTTCTGCTGCATCATTTGTTTCTTGTGTCATGTCTGAGATTCCCATCCCTTGTTTTGGTTTGCGACCATCCTTTACTTAACCGGAAAGTCAGCATTGGTCAAATTGGGAAAAATAGACGAAAATAAAGCTAGATATTCATCACCATAGTAATCGCATCGGGCCGGATGCCACCTGAGCCACGATAATATTGCTTGCGCCGTCCAATCGGAGTGAAGCCGGCTGCGTGATAAAAATCATGGGCTGCATTACCATCACGAACTTCAAGAAAAAGCTTTTGACGGCTATCCTGTTGTGCGAGATCTATAATCTCGGCCAATAGCATCGAACCGATTTTCTGTCGTTGCCAGTTCTTCGATACGCCTATCATTAAAAGCTCTTCGGTATCGAGTACCCAGCGGCTCAAGGCAAAACCGGCAACTTCATTATCAACTGACGCGATCAACAGACGACAATCTGGCATTGCGAGTGCGGACAGGCACTGGGCTGATGTCCATGCCTCTCCAAAGGACGGATCAAATGCGTCGTCCATGACCGGCATAATCGATGCAATATCTGTGGCATCGCCCTCTGATATCGAAATCATTCCGCCTTGCCTTTGGGGAGTTTGGCATCAGGTGCGCGACCATATATCGGGCTTGCCGGCAGGGCAGGGACCGACGAAATAAGGTGCCAACTGGAAGCGTCGGGCAACAGATCGATGACAACACCGTCGCCGCGCTTCGCAACGACATCGGCGGCCACATCGCCCGCAACTGTCGTCGCAAATGATTGTTTGGCCGCTTCGACAGGCGTTAGTGAAACGACTTGAGCCTGCGACACCCCATTACTGTCGAAGCTTTCACAAAAATATTCACCATGCCCGCCGCTCATTACGACGTCGATGGCATTATTGTCATTCGCTTCGGCCCGGGCCATTGCGGCGACCAGATTTAAGCTACCATAGCCGATGACCGGAACCCCCCAGGCCAAACCCAGGGCGCGAGCCGCTGCAACACCAACGCGTATACCGGTAAAGCTTCCGGGGCCGACATTCACCACCACCTGGTCACTTTTCCCACAATTGGGTAACTCGGCAATCAGCGGTAGCAACCGTTCGGCATGGCCGCGCCCGATAACCTCGTAATGCGAGGCAATGATATGGGCACCATCATACAAAGCGACGGAACAGGCGCGGGTGGCGGTATCAATAACAAGCGTTCGCATAATTCCGCGATTAGCGGATCAGGCGATGCTGTTAAAGCGGTCAAATTCCGGACGCGGACTGCGGCCAAAAATGGTCGAGGGATCGCCATAACCTAGGGTCGAAATGAAGTTCGATTTGATCTTGGTTCCGGCAAAAAAAGCCGCGTCAACCGCATCGTTGTCAAATCCGGACATCGGCCCGGTGTCCAACCCGAGAGCACGTGCAGCCATAAGGAAATAGGCGCCCTGCAAGCTGCTGTTCCGGAAAGCAGTCGATGCAATTAGCGTGTCGTTGCCGACAAACCAGCTTCTCGCGTCGGTGTGCGGGAACAGTTCGGGCAGCTGTTCGTAAAATTCCATATCCATGCCAATGATGACCGTCACCGGCGCTGTAAGGATTTTCTCGTTATTGCCGGGGATTGCCAAAGCTGCCAGTTTTTCTTTCGATTCATCACTCGTGCACCACAACAACCGCGCGGGAAGGCAGTTCGCCGATGTTGGACCGAATTTCATCAATTCCCAAATGTCGTTCAGTTGGGCTTCGCTGACCGGTTTGTCGAGATAGCCATTATAGGTGCGTGCTTCGCGAAACAGCTGGTCAAGCGCGCGGTCATCGAGGGGAGTGCCAAATGCCATCGGAGAATTCTTTCTATAATTTTAGTAGGAGATCAGGCGGCCCGGACTTCGGTTACCTCGGGAACATAATGTTTTAGTAATTGTTCGATGCCGTTCTTGAGCGTTGCCGCAGAAGACGGACAGCCCGAACATGCGCCCTGCATCTGCAAGAAAACCACACCGCGTTGAAAACCGCGATAAATGATATCGCCACCGTCATTGGCCACAGCAGGTCGGACACGGGTCTCGATGAGCTCCTTGATTTGCTCGACAATTTCAGCATCTGCGGGGTCGTCCAGCGGCAGATCGTCGTTTGGCGTAGGAACCGAAAACCCAGCGGATGGCGTGTGGAACAATGGCATATTCGCGCTAAAATGGTCGAGCAGGATGCCAAGAACATCAGGTTTAAGCGTTGGCCATTCAACGCCAGGTGCGGCGGTTACCGAAATAAAATCGCGGCCGAAAAAGACGCCGGTGACATCACCGAGGTTGAACAGCGCTTCTGCCAATGGTGACGCTGCCGCTTCTTCCGGGTCGGCAAAATCGCGGGTGCCATTATCCATGACCGCCCGTCCGGGCAGGAATTTCAGCGTTGCCGGATTCGGCGTCATTTCGGTCTCAATAAGCATGAAGTGTATTTGGTACTGCTGAAGCCAAAGCACAAGGGTGCTTTTGCTGCACGATGACGCCTGAACCAGCCTAACCCCGCCCGGCCCGTAATGCCGCCCCGGCTGCGAAGGGCGACAAGGCGGCCATCGCCAACGATGTGGCAGCCAGCAGTTGCATCGCGTTGCCGGGGTTTTCGGCGAGCGTTCCTGCGCCGAAAATCAGGATCGGGATGGCCAACGGTACCAGCAGAAGACCACCAAGCGCGCTGGCACCACTGAGTCCGGCGGTCAGTGCGGCAATGGTGACTGACAATCCGGCGAGTGCTGGCAAGGCTAGCGCAAGGCCGCACAACAAAGTCCAGAGCTTAGCTTCGGGTAGTCCGATGAGTGCCGAAGCGACAACGGTCGCGAGCAATAACGGTAGCGCAAACGCGAATATGTGGCCGGTGATTTTCGCGGCTGCGACCAGTTCGTCCGACCAGCCACGCACGGTTAACTGGTCAAGTACACCTGCTTCGCGGTCGGGCAAGATCAGGCGTTCGATGGGCAGCAGTGAAGCCAGCAAGGCCGCCACCCACAATATACCACCGCCGGTGCGCCCGAGCAGCGCCTTGTCCGGCCCGGTGACAAACGGAAAGAGCGTTGCAACCGCGATGTAGAAAATCACTGGCAACCACAATCCGCCGCCGGTCCAAGCCAAGCGCACTTCGCGGGATACAAGCGCAAGAAAGCCCTTCATACCGCTGTGCTCTGTGGATCGAGCAATATGCTCTGTGCGACGTTGATCGATGGCGATTGATGGGCGGCAACAAGCGCTATGCCGCCGGAATTGGAATGGCGCAGCAACGCCGCATCAAGCCTGGCGGTATTGGCGCTGTCGAGGCCGTTATAAGGTTCGTCGAGCAGCCAGATCGATGCATGCGACGCGAAAAGGCGAGACAGGTTCACCCGCTTGCGCTGTCCGCTGGAGAGATAGCGGATCGGCACATCGGCAAGCGGAACAAGGTCCATAGCGATCAGCGCAGCTTCGCGAATGTCAGGTGCTGCGCCGTCCATCTCGGCCCAGAAATTCAAAGCCTTCTCCAACGGCAGATTGGGATCGAGCGCCGCGTTCTCGTCGGCCAATGCCAATCGGCCTTCGATCTTCATCTGTCCGGAGGTTTTGGGTAAAAGTCCGGCGATCAGGCGGAGCAGAGTTGATTTTCCGCTGCCGTTTGCACCGCGTATCCAGACAATATCGCCGACGCTCGCTGCCAGCGAAAAGCCGTTCAGTACCAGTCGGTTGCCACGAATGACGGCAACATTTTCCAAAGCGACGGCAGGGCTGTATGCTTGACGTGGTGACATGGCGCGACATAGGCATGATTTCCATGAATTGCAAAAGCGGGAAATGAACATGCCGGTTTCAAAATTGGACGATAGCGCGCGGGTTGATGCGCTAAAGGCTTTGCCGCACTGGATCTATGACGCCGAAGCACAGGGGATAAGGCGTAGCCTTCGCTTCCCGGACTTCGCTGCCGCCTTCGCGTTCATGACCCGTGTCGCGATATTGGCGGAAAAGGCCGACCACCATCCCGAATGGTTCAACGTATATAACCGCGTCGATATATTGCTCACCACCCATGATGCCGGTGGCCTGTCGCAACGCGATATTGATCTCGCGATAAAGATTGACGCGATTGCGGGTTAGCGACTGCTTACCGCGCCATCCATAGCCTTCATAAATCCTGACAATTTCTTGCGCAGGCGGTTCGGAAACCAGCGTGCGGCAAAAGCCAGCTGTTTGGCGGTTTTGTTGACGGTCGTATGCACTTTATTGCCGTGGATCGCGTCCCAAGCCACCTGACCAATGATGGTCACAGGGCTGACCTCGATGCCAGCAGCGAGCAATTTCTCTTTACCGGTCATGTTGCTGCGTGGGTCAACTGCACCGATGATATTGGTATCGATAAAGCCCGGCATAAGACTACGCGATTTGATACCCAGATCGCGCCATTCAATATCATGCGCTTCGGCAAGGCCGCGCACGGCAAATTTCGTGGCGCTGTAAACGCTTAGACCGGCCGATCCGTATATGCCCGCCGCCGAACTGGTATAGAGGACGCACGAGTCCGGGGTGGCTTTCAGAAGATCGAAACAGGCGCGTGTACCACTGATGACGCCTGTCAGGTTGATCGCGATCATCCTGTCGATATCCTGATCGGTCATATCCTGAATGGGACCGCCGGAACCAATTCCGGCATTGTTAAACAATACGTTCATGCGTCCGCCACTCGTTTTGGCGAAATCGGCAACGGCAACCTTCCACTGCGCGCGGTCCGTGACGTCCAGTTTATGGACCGAGCTCATACCAGCGGGGAGCATCGCCGCCGTTTCCACCATGCCCAGGTCGTTCACATCGGCAATGCCAATGAACCAGCCCTTTTGACCAAAGAACCGCGCAACTTCACGGCCAAGACCCGACGCGGCGCCGGTTATGAAAATACTTTTTACTGTATTGGCCATGCGGCCGTCTCTCCACTCATAGAGATATCAGCGACAGCAATTTCGCGTTGGCGTCAACAGTTTCTTGAAAGCGCAGCACCGGCTGGATAAGTCACGATTACATAAGGAGCAGATATGGCACGCTTATTATTACCGATATTTGCCTTCATGCTGGCAATATCTGCGCCGCAGGCGAGAGCAGAGGTTTCTGCGACATTCTATAGCCACGATTTCGGCGATCATTTCCCGCATGCATTTGTAAAACTGCAAGGTACCGTCGATGCTACCGGCGAAACGGTCGACACCAATTACGGCTTCACTGCGGTCAACACGTCGCCCGCGATCCTGATGGGGCCGGTCAAGGGAATGATCGAGACCAAAGACCCGAAATATGTGTCGAAGAGCAACGCGCATTTTACCTTGCGCCTGTCAGACAGCGATTATGCGCGGCTGATCGCGTTGGTCGAGAAATGGCGGAATATGCCAGGCAAAAGCTATAGCCTGAGCAGCCGAAACTGCGTTCATTTCGCGATGGAGGCGGCGGCCTTGTTGGGCATTAGCGTAAACCGCAAGAGCAAGTTTTTCAAGAAGCCGAAGACGTTTCTGCTTGAAGTGATGCGGTTGAATCCTGCGTTGAAACTTTAGCCGATGGGGACGCGGAAAGCCGCGGAAATCTCATCAAGTTGATAGTGGTTTCACCGAAATCCAGAGCAACCAAGCGGACGCTGAAGGGACAGTCCCTGCGCTTCGTAAACCGATACATGGTGCTCCTGCGCAGGCAGGAGCGTTGGCGGTGTGGCGCTGGCCTTACAG
>JBDTUD010000046.1:0-17551 GCA_040007915.1 Sphingorhabdus sp. | reverse complement strand
GTTCGACCACAACGCTGTCATGGCCCTGCTTCACCAGAAACTTGTGGCTTTCAGGGGCAAGGTCTTCGCGCACCAGCTTGAATTCGGCGTCGGACAGCGCAAACCCTTCGATGTAATCCCGCCGCGCACCAAACGGATTCGGCAGCATGATTTTGGTGGCGACTTGTTCCAGAATCGAATGGCTTATGTCGCTTTTCAGGGCATCGGCGGGCGACTGTGTGGCGAACACCAACACCGCGTTGCGCTTGCGATAGGTTTTGAGGCCGTCCTGCGCGAAGCGCCGAAAGGCATCATCGCCGAGCGCCTTCCAGAATTCGTCAATGCAGATAATCATCCGCTCGCCGGTGAGGAGCCGGTCGATCCGGTGGAACAGATACAGCATGACCGGGGTGCGAATGTCGGCATTGTCGAGAAAGTCGGTCATGTCGAAACCGATGAACCGGGCATCGAGCGTCATGCTGTCATCGGGATTGTCGAACACCCAGCCAAGCGAGCCTTCCGATGTCCATTTTTCGAGCCGCGCGCCGACGCCGCTCGAATCCTTCATGCCGAGCATTGAGCGGAGCGCGCTGAGCGAGCGATCGGCCACGGGAAGTTTCATCACGGCATTGATGCCGTCTTCGATCAGCCGCTCCTCCTGAACCGAGAGCGGTTTGCCGTCAGCACGGACGAGCTGGCGGATGAAAAGCGAAAGGAAGGTCTTGTCTTCGGCACGGTCGGTAAGGGCTTTGAGAGGTGAAAAGCCGGTGGCGACGCCGTTGTGCAAGGCCAGATACGTACCACTGCTGGCCTGCACAAAAATTTGCGCGCCGCGATCCTTGTCGATGAATATCTGACGGGCACCGGTCTTTTCGGCCTGTGCCATCAGGAAGTTGAGCAGCACCGTCTTGCCGCCGCCCGATGGGCCGATAATCAGCGTATGGCCAAGGTCGCCCTTGTGGAAATTGAAGAAATACGGGCTGCGGGCATTGGTTTTGAGCAAGGCCACCGCATCGCCCCAATGGTTGCCAGTGGCACTACCTGCCGGGAAAGTATGGAACGGCGCGAAGGCTGCGAAATTGAGCGACGTGATCGGCGCGGGCCGGGCGCGCCATGCAAAATTGCCAACGAGCTGCGACCAGTATGCCGCTTCGAGCGCCGCGCCTTCGCGCGCCGCCACCATGCCGGTATCGGCAAGGGCTGCCCGCGCGACCGACATATGGTCGCGCAGCGCCTTCATCGAACTGGCATAGACCGCGAGCGTGAAATGATGATCGCCCAGCACGAAGCGGTTCGACATCAGGTCGTCGCCCGCATCAATCAGCGCATCGGCCTGGCTTACTGCCCTATCGCCCGCATTCTCCATCTGGGTCATCCGCAGCCGGAATTTTTCGGTTGCCGCAGCCCGCCCGAGAAAAGTGAAACTCTGCGTCAGCACGAACCCGAAATCGACCGACAGCAGCGCCTCGAACTGGCGCGGCGTCGTTTGGGCGGGATATTCGCGGATGCCGAAGATGCCGCCGAACGCCGACGCATCGGCATCGCGGACTTCGATGGTTTCTGCGCCAAAGATGGTGCGCGAGCGGTAGAGCGCGCCGCCAAGATGTCCGCGCACAACGGGGACGCGGCGGTGGCGACCCGTCATCACCATGTCGGCCACTTCCATCGTTTCTGAGAACATCAAACCGCGATGTTCGTAGATGGCACAGCGGCGCGGATCACAGCGCGCCATCAGCTTCTCGAAATCACGCGCCTTGTCGTCGAGCAGCTCGATCAGGGATTCGTCGATCAACGGCCCTTGTTTGGGTTGGCCCGACACCTTGCGTTTGAAGAGCTGGACGATCTTGTCGCCGCCCGTCGCAGCAGGGCGGATCACCAGGGTCGCGAAGAAGCGGTTGATGAACATCCGCTCGCGGTTGATCCGCCCAAAATAGGCACGGTCGAGATCGGCAGCGAAACCCGATTTGAATGCCCCACCGGGATATTGATCGACCCGCATCCTGATCAGGTGTGTCCAGATCGACAGCCGTTCGTCATGCAGGTTGCGGAGCATCCCGTTGAGCTTGGTATGCCAGTCGTTCAAATCGCGGACATCGGCGGTCTCGAAGGCGCGGCCTTGCAGCTCGAAGGTCAGCATGATGTCGCTAGAATCGAGCGCCACCATCTCTTCGTTGACGTGACGCGCATAAGGCAGGAATTTTTCGGGCGACGCCTCGCGCTGCGCGACCTTGAGCGGCACAGAGTTCCCGGAGGCGAGCAGCCTAGACATTGCGACCGAAGCCCCCACGTCCAAACCCCTTCCGGCGCAGGCCCGTCAGCGGCAGTGGCGAATAGCTGCTACCGCCCCAAAAGGCCCGGTTGCGGTTGCCAGCCTTGGTCCGGCCCCACAGAAACAGAAGGCGGAACGCATTGACGTCGTGGCGAACGATCAGCCGGGAGATCGAATAACCAAACGCCACGACCAGAGCGGCATAGACCGGACTGTTGCTCCAGATCAGCACCGAGGCGCTTGAGATCAGGAGCAGCACCGCCGCCTCAATCGGGATGCCCGCCCATAAAGCAGGGCGCGTCACCGCGAGGAACAGCGTGTTCTTGGTCAGGATTTCGTCATCGTCGGTCATGGCGTTATCCGGCGATCGCGCCGACAATCGCGTCCGCTGAAAACACGATGGCAATACCGATGATGACGGTGACCAGCACCGCCGTAGAGGCACGTCCGGTGAACCAGAGGAGGCCGGTAACGATGACTGCAATGACCGCCAGCGTGCGCAGCAGGGTCGATGAGAGCAGTCCGCGCACCTTGCTGGCGAAGCTCTCCAGATTCTGCGCGTAGGCAGGATCGGGGTTTGCGAATGTCACGACCATCGCCGCCAGCAGCGCGATGCTCCAGATCAGGGTGTTTTGCCGGGTCTTTGGCAGGCTATTGAATTTTGCAGCGCAGGATGCGCGCCAAGCCCCAATACCGCGCCCGGCTCTCAGGATGACATTCATATGCTGGGCCTTTCGCTATCGGCAAGGAATTGGGTTTCGCGGTCGTAGGCGGCACGTTCAAAGACGTTCCAACTTGGCGGCGGTGCGCGGCGCGCTTGAACCGGTACCGGTTCCGGCAATGCGTTTTCTGCCAGCAGAAGCGCGCGTTGATCGTTCAGAACCGGCGCAGCGGATGCAAGGATCAGTGGCGCGCTGGCGACCGCACTTCGAGCGACGCCTGCGTTGCGCTCGACCTTGGCGACATAGCCATTACGAAAACCGCGCGTCTGGCTTCCCGTGTTATACATCGAGAGTGCGACCCGGAGGGCGGTCTGCGGATCGCGTCCGGCGCTGACAGCATTGTAGTTGTTGGTAAGGACGCGCGCCAAGGCGGCAACATTGGTGCAGGGGTCGAATACAGTGTCCCATGTCAGGCCGAGCCAGCGCATGTTGCGTGAGTTGATCTGGCCAAGCCCCAGATCGACCGAATAGCCTGCTGCGACATAACGCCGCGCGGTGGCTACTGCGTCTGCGGCGTTGCTTTGCCGGGCGGGTTGCCGACCGCCGTTTACATTGAGCGCGAATGACTCGCCGCTGCTTTCAGTCAGGATAATCGCAAGCACTGTTTCGGGTGCGACGCTTGGGGCGCATTGCGACGCCAGTGCAAGCAAGGCAGCCGCAGAATAGGCCATTATGCGGTGCATCTCCGCACCGAGACAACCGATCTTAGATGTGCTTGCCAGTTCACTGTCCATCGCTCCCAAAGCTCTGATTCGAAGCAGTAATACTCTGCTTGACTATCGAACCATTGGTAGCCGCAAGACCAATCGGTGAGCTATGGATTCATAAAGGCATTACAGGTGTTTCGACCTACACATCGAAGTTCGTATTGGCCTTTGACCTTCAATCTTGATCCTGCGGACCGTGTTCGTCGCCTTGATGGGCGGGTTTGCGATCAGCCGATTCCTAGACAGAATGCTCATAAAGAAGGCGAAATCCAACATTTGCCTTCGCGATCGCAAGGCCCCGCTGGCGTCACCCAGCTAGGGGCTAAATATGAACCGAAGCCGTTATGTAACCCGGCAACTCGACAAAACTGATCGAGCGATAATCGCGGCATTGACCGAAGATGGCCGCTCAACCATCAAAGACGTCGCAAACAAGATCGGAATGTCCAGCCCCAGTATCAGAGAGCGAATCCTGAAGCTGGAAGATGCAGGGGCAATTTGTGGCTACACGGTTTTGGTCGATGCAACTGTCTTCGGTCTTGGCGTTGCAGCACAATTACGATTGAGCGCTCTGCCCGGAGAACTACAACGATTGGCAAAGATGCTCGACGACACGCCCGAGGTCGTTGAGGCGGATCGCGTGACTGGTGAAGACTGCTTTATTGCAAAAATAGTGGTCGCCGACGCGCAAGAACTCCAAACCGTCGTTGACCGATTCCATCCTTTTGCATCGGCCAATACGTCGATCATTTTATCCTCGGTGGTGGCTAGGCGCCTTCCAAAGTTATAAACTGTCGCATTTAGGCGGAGTCAAGAGACGCCTCTGGCATTAGCGCCAAGCGCCCGCGAGATGACCGCTTTTGGAGCGAGCCGACGTGGAGGCGATGGCCTGGTGGTACGACGTCGGCCGAAATCAACGCTGGTCAAATGCTCCGTTGATCGCAATAATCAGCGTGCGGCACGGTCGGACAAACTGCAAATGCCCAGCCTTCCATCCATCAGATGTCAGCGGAAGACCAGTGGATATGGGCGATCCGCCACTGCCCGTCGATCCGGCGTAACATCATCGTTTCGACAGACCGGCTGTTGATCGCACGGGTCCGGTAGGTTCCGGTGACGTTTTCGATGCTTGTCACCCACGCCGTGTTGCCATCCTCTGCGCTGGTGCGGTTGATCAGAGTGCGCTTCACGGCGGCGCTGAATGCGGCGTCTGCTGCAAGGTGGTGGGCAGCATATTCAGCCCGGCTGCGCTCGACATTGCCAGATTCGAAAATCAGGACATCCTCTGCCAGTTGCGCCAAAGCGGCGTCGACGTCGCCGAGGGCTAGAGCCGCATGAAATGCCGATACCGTTGCTTCCGGCGTGGGAACGGAAATAACGGCAGGATCGGCCAAAGTGACTCGCTCCGTCACCGCTTGATGCTCGCCGGGATGCGCCGCTGTTAGGATGAGCAGCGCCGCGCCGAGAAGCGTGCACCGGATCGGCCCGTTGGCTTTTGGTGTTTTTGCAATGTTGATCGACATTCGTGTTTTCCATTCATCAACTAAAATTCATGTCCATAGGCTCAGTCAGTCCATTGGCGACGCCATACCCAAAACCGCTACCAGCCCAAGAATTGCAAAGGCGGATAACAGCTCGGCGGCAAGGCTGAGCCGCACCCTCGCCAATGTCGCCGACGCGCTTTCACCGGTACATAGCCGTCGCCGCGCCAACATTGCATTGCGTGCGGCACACAGGAGCATAACGCCGACAAACACCAGCTTGATCGCCAGCAGCCAACCATAGCGGGTTTCAAGCACGGCACCGCTGTTGAACAGGCCGAAGATCATTTGGACGTTGATCAGCCCGGTGATGGCGACGATTGCCACTAGCGACACACCTAATGGCGCAAACCGGTGCATCGCGGTTAGCAGCTCTTCGGGCGCTATCTGTTCCGGCGTTCGATGCGTTATGAAAGCCATACGAACGAACCAGCCAATCGCGCCGATCCATAACCCGGCCGCAACCAGATGCAGCCCATCACTAAGCTTGTGGAACAGCCCCCAAAGCGCTTCGGTTGCTGCCGCGTGGCCGCTCCATGCCAACGTAAATAGCGCAAGCGCATAAAATGGGGCAGCAAACCGCATCGCCGTTGGCGAGGGTAAGGCCCAGAGCGCGCCTGCCGCGACAATCAGCAAAACGATCTGCGTGATGACAGCATGGCCCATGCTCGTCGTGAGCAGCATCGCTTTAATCGTCGCCCATTCAAGCAGCCAAACCGGCTGCCCCATCATGGCTGCGATGCTGACGAGCATCAGCGCCGCTGCGATAACGGGCGCAATCATGGCGCTCGCCGAAAGGAAGCGAGAATGCGCGACATCGACCTGTGCACCAGCAATCTGCCGCAATGCCAAGGTGGCGAACGCGGTCAGGCCAAAAAGGCCAAGCAGGAAGGCATAATGCAGAAGCCGCAACAGCAACTGGAGCCAGTCCCCCATCAAATGTCAGCCCACGGTAAAGCGGACGGTTCCCGTCATCCGATGTCCATCGGTTCCAGCAGCCTGCCACCGGACATCATAGCTTCCGGCGCGCAGCGGTTGACGCAAGGTCATGGTCAATGTCCGGTTGTCGTTCGACCAAGCGGATTGAAAGTTGCGTATGGCCATCTCACCATGATCGGCCATGCCGGGCATGGCCGTCATCACAATCGATGTGGCAACCGTTGGCGGCAGCAGCGCCTCACTGAACGTCAGCGTAACGACCCGCGGACGAACAACCTTTGCACCCTCAGCCGGAGTCGATGCGACAACGCGGGTGTGCGCCATGGCGGGCGATGTGGATGTCACAGCAGCGAACGCAAGTGCGACCACCGCGATAAAAGAACGAACATGCATGGCAATTCCTTTCATAATCAAAACCAGAACCGTACACCGACCACATAGTTCGTCGTGTTGGGGTCAGTGCCCGCCGCCCGCGCGAACCGGGCGCTGTTGCCAATGCGCCAGCTTTGTTCGATCCCGATATAAGGCGCAAATTCGCGGCGAATTTCATACCGCAGGCGCAAGCCCAGCTCGACTTGGTCAAGTCCGGCACCGATGCCCAATTGCGGCACGTCCTGTGCGGCCAGATTGATTTCCGCGCGCGGTTGCAGGATCAGGCGCTGGGTGATGCGCTGGTCGAGTTCAGCCTCGAACCGAGCGGTCAGGTCACCTCGCTGCGACAGAAACAGCGCCGCGTCGATGTCGAACATATAGGGTGCCAATCCCTGGACACCGAGCACGGCATAGGTCGTGTCTGGCCCAGCAACATCCTGTCGGATACCGGCCTGCACGTCGAAAAACGGAGCGATGGCGCGTGAATAAAGCGCCTGAAATTCGGCGTCCTCTACTTTGCCCCCAAAATCGCCTTCGCCTTCGCTCTTGAACCAGAAGCGGCTGGTAGTCCCGCCATAATAGCCTTGAACATCCCACAAATAGCCTTCTTTGCCAGCGCGAAGCTGTAGCTCGGCACGGTCGGCCTGAAACCAGAACAACGGATAGTCGCCGTGCGTTTGCTGCAAGTCACGGCGCGAGGCCCGCATCGCGTCCGCGCCCCATATGGCGTCAGCGGCGCGGGGTGGCCCGCTTCCGGCTTGTGGAGGGGGAGGCGTTTCCATGGCAGGACCGGGCGAGGCGTCAGTTGGCGCACTGTCGCCCATTGCAGAATGGTCCATTGCGCCATGATCCATTTCTGCCATCGGTTGCGAAGGCATGGTGTGACCCGAATGCGGATCGCCCGTTATCGGTGTCGGCGCTGTTGGCGTCGGAGCGGGCGTCTGTTCCGGCATGACATGACCCTGATGCGCATCATGATCCTGCGCCATCGCCGGAACGGCAAATGCCCCAGTCAGCAGCGCTGCGGCAACAAAACTCCGCCTCATGCCTCCGGCCCTATAACGGTCACCGTCTGCATCATCCCACCGTGCATATGGTAGAGCAGATGGCAGTGGAATGCCCAGTCACCCGGCTCGTTGGCGGTCAGATCGAACTGCGCGCTGGCACCGGGCTGAACGATCATCGTGTTCTTGCGCGGTTGCAGCGCCGCCGCCTGGCCGTTGACCATTTCAAAGAACATCCCGTGGAGATGAATCGGATGCGCCATCATCGTGTTGTTGATCAGCTTGACCCGCACCCGCTCATTCCAAGCAAAGCGGATCGGAATATCGCTGACGGCAGAATACATCCGTCCGTCGAACGACCACATATAGCGTTCCATGTTGCCGGTCAGGTGCAGTTCGAGCATCCGCGTCGGCTCGCGCACCGCCGGATTGGCATCGCGTGCGACCAGCATCTGGTAATTGAGGACGCGGTGATCGACATTGCGCAGACCAAGGCCCGGATCACCCATCTTATCGACAGGAGCCATCGCCACCATGTCGATACCCGGACCGACTGCCACATCGGGAGGTAGCAGCGACGTGTCGCGCATCATCATGCCGTCCATGCTCATGGCACCCATGCCGCCCATGTCCGTGTCGCCCATCGCTGCATCAGCGGCGCCGCCAGACATGGCGCCTTCACTCATACCGCCGTGGTCCATACCGGCATGGTCCATCGCCTGACCCTCCGGCGCATCCTTCGTCATCGAACCATGACCCATTGCGCCATGATCCATCCCGCCGCCGCCCATGTCACTTCCATGATTCATGCCCATATCGGCCATCGTCAAAAGTGGCGGGTCGCGCAGCGCAGGGACGGCGGCGCGCGCACCGGGTCGGCTCGCCAGGGTCGCCAGCGCCATGCCCGAACGGTCCATCGATTCCGCCACGATGCTATAGGCGTCGGCCGCGCCTGGTTGGACGATCACGTCATAAGTTTCGGCCGTGCCGATTTGTAATTCATCCACCTCGACCGGGCGCACTGCCTGTCCGTCGGTTGCAACAACGGTCATCGCAAGGCCCGGAATACGGACGTTGAAAAAGCTTTGCGCCGCGCCATTGATAATCCGCAAACGCACTCGTTCGCCGCTGCGGAACAGATATTCCATGCCTTCGCTCGGACCACGCCCATTGGCAAGGAAGGTATAGGTCGGCGCGCCAATGTCGGCGATGTCGGTCGGCATCATCCGCATCTCAGCCCACATCCGCCGCTCTTCACCCGACATCGGGTAATCGTCGGTCCATGTAGTTTGCTGTCGGTTGAAATAGCCTTCACCGGTGCGCAGCCGGTTCATGATGAAATGCGGGTCGAGGGTGGTAAAATCGCTGAGCAGCAGAATGTAATCGCGATCGACACGCAGCGGATCGCCGCCGCGCGGTTCGATAATCATCGGGCCATAATGGCCGGACTGTTCCTGCAACCCCGAATGGCTATGATACCAATAGGTGCCCGATTGCCGGATCGGGAAGTCATAAGCAAAGGTCTGTCCAGGCTTGATACCGGGAAAGCTGATTCCGGGCACGCCGTCATATTGAAAGGGCAAGAGCAGCCCATGCCAATGTACCGAGCTGTCGACGGCAAGATTGTTCCTCACGTTCAGGCGGACATTTTGCCCCTCGGTCAGGCGGATCAACGGTCCCGGGACACTGCCATTGACGGCGACGCCGGGGCCACGCCTGCCTTCGACGATGCGGTGGCCGCTGCCGATAGAGAGGTCGATGACTGCACCGCTCACTTCATCGAAGCCTGCGGGGATCATCGGCCCGCCTTTACCGCCGCCATGGACGCTATGCCCTTGCGCCCAGGCGGGCGCGGCCAGCATTGATGCGCCAATGCCAATGCCGCCGATAAGCGAGCGTCGAGAGATAGATTGATTCATGATCTTGCGATTCCTCATACAACAGCATATACAATACCCCCGTTCGGTATTTCAAGCAGGAATGTTACATGGCCAAGGATCGCACGGCATTGCTCAATCGATTGCGCCGGATCGAAGGACAGGTTCGCGGCGTCTCGCAGATGGTCAGCGACGATCGCTATTGCATCGATATTCTGCATCAGGTTCAGGCGGTAAAGGCGGCGCTGGCGAAGGCCGAGAGCGAGATATTGAAGGACCATGCCGCCTGCTGTGTGGCCGAAGCGATCGCCTCAGGCGATGCGTCCGAGCAGCGCACCAAGTTTAATGAGCTGGTCGAACTATTCGACAAGGTGAAGCGATGAGCCAAGCGCGCACTGCCGTTCTTCACCGTATGGTGATGGACAAGCATATCTGTCCCTACGGTCTCAAAAGCAAATATCTCCTCGAACGCGAAGGGTTCATCGTTGACGACCGCTGGTTGACAACGCGCGAGGAGACCGATGCGTTCAAGGCGGAACATGACGTCAAAACAACACCGCAGACCTTCATTGGCGGCGAGCGGATCGGCGGGAATGATGATCTACGGCGGTATCTGGGCAAACCGGTAAAAGACCCGGAAGCGATCAGCTACACACCGGTAATCGCCATCTTTGCGATGGCGGCGCTTATAGCGCTAGCCATCCAATATCTGGGCGGCGGGACATTTGCATCGATCCGCTCTGTCGAGTTGTTCGTCGCTACCGCGATGTGTCTGCTTGCCGTGCCGAAATTGCAGGACGTGGACAGCTTTGCAACGATGTTCCTGGGCTATGATCTGCTGGCGCAGCGATGGTTGCCCTATGCTTACATCTATCCCTTTGCCGAAGCATTGGCGGGCGTGCTGATGCTGGCGCACGCACTCGACTGGCTGTCGATTCCCGTCGCTCTCACCATCGGCGGCATCGGGGCGATTTCGGTGTTCTATGCGGTCTATGTCCAGAAGCGTGACATCAAGTGCGCCTGCGTCGGCGGCAGTTCGCGTGTGCCGCTCGGCTTTGTGTCGCTCACCGAAAATCTGATGATGGTCGCCATAGCCATTTGGATGCTGTTCAAATCGACAGGAGCAATGGGATGATGGGCTATCGAAGATTCTTTGCGATGATCGCGACCTCGACTGTCGTGATGTATGGGCTGATGTATCTCAACACCTATCAGCTTGACCATATCTGGTTCAGCCAGACGCGAATGTGGATGGCGCTTTACATGGGTGCGGTCATGACCGCGATCATGCTGGCCTTCATGTGGTCGATGTATGACGGGCAGCGCACCAAAATCATGATTATGGCGGTTTCCGCACTCGCTTTTGCAGGCAGCCTCTATCTCGTTCGCAGTCAGGACACCGTCGGCGATGTTGCATGGATGAAGGCGATGATCCCGCACCATTCGATTGCGATTCTGACCAGTAGCCGCGCGAACATCAAAGACCCGCGCGTGCGCGCGCTAGCCGATGACATCATCACCGCACAGCGCCGCGAAATTGGCGAAATGGAAACTTTGATCGCTGACCTGGATCGGTAGAGCAGCCCGCTTCTGGCGCTGCGGTCCCGCTCATGAAAGTATAGTCCCTTTTGCCATTCCACCGAGTCCGTCCGTCTCGCTTTAACGCCTGTTCCTGAGTGACTTCGCGCGCATGTTGCGCCTCCTGTTGGCGAACCTGAATTGCCGCAAAACTATTGCCGCCAGCGATATGGCGTGCGACATACTGACGTTTTGCCTCAATATCCTTTGACGCCTTGACCAGATCAATGAGGTATTTCGCGCGCGTAATCGAGATCGTTTGGGCAACAAGATTTTGTACGCGGCGCAATTCGGGATCGCGGGCATTTTGCTCGTGGGTTTGGCTCAGGAACCGTTCCGATAGAGCTTTGAGCGTGATCGCCTCATCGGGCGGTTGGCGTGATTTGCTCGTTGTGCTTTTTGCTTCGCGCCGCTTTTCACGTTCCGCAAGCCGTGCTTGCAGGCGGTCGGCTTCGGCCTGGGCGACTTTTGACGGTGTGTAATTCTCGACTGTCAATCCCTGTGCGTCGGCCGCCAAGAACGCCGCTTTCTTGAATTTGTCGCCGCCGTTGATTCTGAGCGACGTCCACCCGTTGGCCTTGGCGATCCGCACGATGTCTTGGAGCGCATCGATATTGTTGGTCTTGAACCTATCAGGTTCGAGCCGGACAATCGGCTTCTTGTCGTCCGATGTGCGGTATAGCGTGAAGCCCAAACATTTCCAGAAATTGGAACGCCTCAACGTGTGTAACAGTGCCCGACTCTCGATTCCGCAGCCGGCCATGCGCCTGCCGAGGCCATTATCAAATTGATGAGCGAGAAACCTGCCTATATAAAAGGGTTTAGCGGTTGCGAGGATGCCGGTTAGTCCACCCAGCATCGAATATAAGAACCAGACGCAGTTTTTTCAGGTCATAGCATTCGGAGACGCGGCATTGCGCGTGTTCGCCTCCTACAACTGAGGTGCTATTCCAGAAAGGCATTGAGATGAGAAAGTTGGCAGGAGTGCTTAGCAAGATTTACCCGACCTATTTTCCCATTTTCCCGAATAGCCCGACGAGTTCGGCAATTTTCTCCTTCTGGTCAGCCTTGCTACCAGAAATCAGCGCTTCCTCGACGCAATGATGGGTATGAATTTCCAGTATCTTCATTTTAGTGGAGCGGAGGGCCGCTTCCATCGCGGAGAATTGCTGAAGGATTTCGATACAATATCGGTCATCCTCCATCATTTTGGCTATGCCGCGCGCTTGGCCTTCAATCTTTCGCATCCGCGCGATTTCTTTGATAAATTTTTCGGTCATGAGGTCCTTATGCCAAATTTTGAACGGTGAGCAATTGAAACAGGCAACCGGCTCTACCTTGACTCTCCGTTCCCAAAATACTATACTCCCCTATAGTATATTTTCAGAGCCATCAAGGGAGCAAGATATGACCCATGTTTCAAGCCGCAGGCAAATCGTCGTCTGGGGATGGACTCTGAGTCTATTCCTGCTTGTCAGCTATCTCATATGCATTGGCTTTGGCGTCTTGGCACCGCAATCCATGCATATGCATGAATCATGGGCACCCCTGTTGCCCGGATTTGAGTGGCTGACTTGGTCTGGGTTCATTGCAGGCGCGATCGGTAGCTTTCTCTATGGCTGGTACATTGCGCTTTTAGTCATCCCACTACGTGCGTGGATAGGCCGTAAACTGGCGGGAGCTGGTCATGCCTGAGCATAGCAACCAAACGGAAAAGTCATGCTGTTGCAAAGGCAAAGAGCCTTCTGCCGAAACGGTAATAGACCCCGTCTGCGGGATGGATGTTGATCCGCGCAAGAGCGAGCATCATGCGAAGCATGACGCTCAGGATTATCATTTTTGTTCGGCAGGATGCAAAACCAAGTTTGTCGATAACCCCGAGCATTATCTTACGGGAAAGCATCGTGAGTCAGCTGCAAATGCTCCTGCTGGGACCATCTACACCTGCCCGATGCATCCGGCAATCCGTCAGGAAGGTCCGGGCTCCTGTCCGATCTGCGGCATGGCGCTGGAACCGGAAACCTTTAGCCTCGATAGTGGACCAGACCCAGAATACCTCGACATGCGCAGACGATTCTGGGTCAGTGCTGCTTTTTCCATACCCCTATTTATCTACGCCATGGGAGATCTCATTCCGGGCAAACCGTTTGCAGGACTCTTTGCCCCCGGCATTGCACAATGGTTGCAGCTTTTAGTGGCATCGCCCGTCGTTCTGTGGGGCGCATGGCCGTTCTTTGTACGCGGCGTGAACTCGCTCAAAACCATGAACCTCAATATGTTTACGCTTATCGGGCTGGGTGTGGCGGTCGCCTATGGTTTCAGTTTGGTCGCAACGCTCTTTCCGAGCATCTTTCCGGCGGCGTTCCGCGGTCATGATGGCGGCGTTGCCGTCTATTATGAGGCCGCTGCGGTCATTACAACTTTGGTCCTTCTCGGGCAGGTGTTGGAACTAAAAGCGCGCGGACAGACATCAAGTGCTTTGCGCGCGCTCCTCGAACTGGCGCCGCCAGTCGCATTGCGCGTCGGTGCGGATGGCTCAGAAGAGGAAATATCGCTCGATCAAGTGCAGTCTGGCGACAGCCTGCGCGTCCGTCCGGGCGACAAAATTCCCGTTGATGGCACCATTGCCAAAGGGTCAAGTACGATTGACCAGTCGATGATTACCGGCGAGCCAATCCCGGTTGCCAAAGCCGAAGGCGATGATGTTACCGGCGGCACAGTCAATCAGACCGGCAGCTTTATCATGACGGCAGAGCGCGTCGGCAAAGACACGCTGCTGGCCAAGATCGTTCAAATGGTTGCCGAAGCGCAGCGCAGCCGCGCACCCATCCAGAAACTTGCCGATACGGTTGCGGGCTTTTTCGTTCCTGCCGTGGTCTTAATTGCTATCGCCACATTTATAGTCTGGGCCATTTGGGGACCTGAACCGGCGCTGGCTTATGGCCTCGTCAACGCTGTCGCGGTGTTGATTATCGCTTGCCCCTGCGCACTTGGCCTTGCCACCCCAATGTCGATCATGGTCGGCACTGGTAAGGGCGCGCAAAACGGCATTTTGATAAAGAATGCCGAAGCGCTGGAGACCCTGGAGAAGATCGACACCATCGTGGTCGACAAAACTGGCACGCTCACCGAAGGCAAGCCCAAATTGGTCGCTGTAGAGCCGGAAGCAGGCTTTGATGCCGATGAGTTGCTAGCGTTGGTGGCCGCTATCGAGATGGCGAGTGAACATCCGCTAGCAGCCGCAATTGTCAGCGGCGCAAAGGACAAGGGTCTTTCGTTTGACGCTGCAACCGACTTCCAGTCGGTGACCGGCGAAGGGGTTGAAGCCAGCGCAGCCGGTAAAAGGGTCGCCATAGGCAATGAAAAAATGATGGACCGGCTCGGTGCCACCAGCACCGACCTGATAGCAAAAGCGCAGGACGGACGATCGCAAGGGCAAACGGTGATGTTTGTTGCCGTCGATGGCAAGCCAGCCGGTCTTATTGGCGTTGCCGACCCGATCAAACCGACAACAAAGGAGGCTATTAAGGCGCTTCACAAAGCCAATATCCGCGTCGTGATGCTGACCGGCGATGCCGAAGCCACCGCGCAAGCTGTCGGCAAAATGATCGGAATTGACGAAATTCACGCGAACGTCTCTCCCGAAGACAAGCATCGCGTGATAAGCGAGCTGCAAGCGGCAGGAAAGATGGTCGCAATGGCGGGAGACGGCATCAATGACGCGCCTGCACTCGCCAAGGCCGATGTCGGAATCGCGATGGGCACTGGCACAGATGTCGCCATGGAAAGCGCTGGCATTACATTGGTAAAAGGTGATCTTGGCGGCATCGCCAAGGCACGCAACCTAAGCCAGCAAACCATGGGCAATATCCGCCAGAACTTGTTCTTTGCGTTTATCTATAACGGGCTGGGCGTTCCGGTCGCGGCAGGCATTCTCTATCCGTGGTTTGGTATCTTGCTCAGCCCGATGATTGCAGCAGCAGCAATGAGCCTGTCGTCTGTTTCGGTAATCGCCAATGCCTTGCGTTTACGTCGCAAAGCGCTGTGAGCCGCGTGACGGCAAGCCATGGTATCTTGCCTATTGGCTATCCTGCGCCGCCGTTGGTGTGGGACTCCGCGATCTTCGCGAGCGAAATGAAGCGACCTGAGCAACCACAAAAATCCGGGAATACGGCATGACAAATAATGATGACTCAAAGCGATTAAGTAGTCTGCCTTTGGCGCTGTCTCGCTGGGAAAATGAGGGAGGACACCAACCAAAAATAGACGAACGCGGATCGGATGATCCGGAAATGACCAACACTGAACTCGTCCAGCTTCGTGTTCGAGTCATTGCTCTGGAAAACATTGTGCTTGCCTTGCTCGCGGATCAACCAGCCGAGACCTATGACAAGGTGCGTGAGATGGCAGCGCTGATTTCGCCCAAAGAAGACGCCAGACAGCACCCTCTGACGAAAGAAGCCGCTTTGCACATGAACCGATTCGCAGACCGAGCCGCGCGATTTGGTGGTGTTCGCGATAAATGAAAATGATGGCGATATGAAGTTTGGGAGCGAACCGGAAGTCCATATCGCTACGTTTGGGTTCTTCACATCGTTCATCTGGGAAATGCTGCAAATGCCCTTCTTCGATGTCGGGTCGGCAACCTCGTGGGAAAGCACGCTGGGGTGCATGCGAGCCACTTTTGGAGATGCCGGGATATTGGTGCTGGCATACACGGCGGTCTCGATATTGCATCGAGACAGGCATTGGATGCATCGCTCAACTTTTGGAATGATCAGCACCTATCTGCTGACCGGCCTCGCAATTACAATCATCATCGAAGAAATCGCGACCGGTGTGCCTACGCAATGGGGCTGGGGCTGGCGTTATAGCGAACTCATGCCCTTAATCCCCGGCACAAATGTTGGCCTCGTTCCCATCCTGATGTGGGTAGTCATTCCACTGATAACGCTGTGGTTTGCAAGGCGCCAGCCACGACCCTAACCCGCGACATGCCAAAGGCAAAACAGATGCAAAGCAGCTCATATAACAAGAACAGTCTCACGCTGGCGGGAACTGTAGCGATGGGGACCGGTGTGATGATCGGTGCTGGCATATTTGCATTAACGGGTCAGATCGCGGAATTATCGGGACCGCTCTTCCCGCTAGCCTTTCTGATCGGGGCCGTCATCAGCGGGTTTAGCGCTTATACCTATATTAAAGTGTCCAATAAATATCCGTCCGCAGGCGGCATCGCCATGATCCTCAAAAAATCATATGGGCCGTCAACGATTACCGGAGCAGCCGCCTTGATGATGGCCTTCTCGATGATCATCAACGAAAGCCTGGTTGCGAGAACTTTCGGAACCTACACGCTGCAATTGTTCGACATAGGCCGCAATTCCGTGTTGGTGCCGATACTGGCGATAGGCCTGATCGTGTTTGCATTTGTCGTGAACATCGCCGGCAACAAGATTATCGGCGCAATTTCCTCAGTCACAGCGATCCTGAAAATTGGCGGGATACTGATCTTCTCCTTGGCGATTCTCTGGGCGTCTGGGCTCACATTTGAATTCACACAAACTGCACCAAGCCAAGCAACTTCACCGACCGGTTTCATTGCCGGAATCGCGCTCGCCATATTGGCATTCAAGGGCTTCACCACGATCACCAATAGCGGCGGCGAGGTTGTTGAACCTGAGAAGAATGTCGGGCGCGCCATTATGATCTCTCTAGGGATATGCTTGATCGTCTATATGGCCGTCGCGCTCGCAGTGGGCTCTACGCTTAGTATTGGTGATATTGCTGCGGCCAAAGATTATGCGCTGGCTGAGGCGGCGCGGCCAGCCTTTGGTGACTACGGTGTATGGTTCACGGTAGCTGTCGCCATCATCGCAACCGCATCGGGACTTCTGGCCAGTGTCTTTGCGGTATCGCGAATGCTGGCGATGCTGACGGACATGAAGCTCATACCGCATCGCCATTTCGGAATGCCCGGAGGCATTCAAAAGCACACGCTTGTTTTTACCGTAGTCGCGGCGGCTTTGTTGGCTGCATTTTTCGATCTGAGCCGGATCGCTTCGCTAGGAGCGATATTTTATCTGGTCATGGATATGGTCATCCATTGGGGCGTGTATCGCCATCTTAGGGACGAAGTTGACGCTAAAGCCTGGGTTTTGTTGAGCGCCATCATCCTGGATTTGATTGTCCTAGGGGCGTTCCTCACCATGAAAGCAATCAGCGACCCGATGATTATCGTGATCTCATTTGCTGGCATTGGCGGAATTTTTGCGTTCGAAAAATATTATCTTGCGAGTCGTCGAAGTGATGATGGATCCGGGACGAGCAAAACCGGAAAGTCCCATTGACCCAAGACGTCTCATTTTGACGACCCAAAGTGATATTATTGCGCAAATCACTAAGACGGCATTCGAGGCAAACCCAAAAAAGTTCTACACAGTTCCTGCACAGGTCAAAAATGGCCAATTTCTATCAATTATATCAGTAGCTTATAAGTGTCCGATATAATGGTCGGGGAGACAGGATTCGAACCTGCGACCCTCTGGTCCCAAACCAGATGC
>JBDTUD010000045.1:0-17607 GCA_040007915.1 Sphingorhabdus sp. | reverse complement strand
ATCGGTCTCCAAAACCGAGGGTCGTGGGTTCGAGTCCCCCAACTCCTGCCATTTTCTTGTCGGATTAGTCCGCTGCTTAATGCGCTTTGCGAGGGGCAAGTTTGTGGTGCACCCACACAATCACCGCGCCCAGCATAAGCCCGAATATCCCGCACAGCCCCGCGTCGATAATCCAGCCGAGTGCGCCGCCGTGTATCCCGACAATTTCGCCGGGATGGATATCAAGGCCGTGCAATATGATCTGCCCGCCAACCCAGAGCATCGCTGCCGTGCCAACGGTTGACAGAACCGCCAGCAACTTCGGCATGGCGCGCACCAGTCCACGACCGATCACCTGCGACCCGCCATTTTCCCGCTGCGCCATATGCAGCCCAATGTCGTCCATCTTCACGATCAGGCCAACCACGCCGTAAACCGCAATGGTGATGCCAATTGCCACCAGGATCAGGCTTCCCGCCTGTACCGATATTGATTTGTCGGCCACTTCGCCCAGCGCAATCGCCATGATCTCGGCCGACAATATGAAGTCTGTGCGGATCGCCCCCGCAACCATATTCGCCTCGTGATCGGCAGCGGTTAGCTCCGCCACCTCTTCGGCGAGCGTCTCTTCTTCGCCATCGGTTGCCTCAGCGAATTTCTCGATCACCTTTTCCGCACCCTCAAAGCACAGATAAGCGCCGCCGATCATCAATATCGGCGTGATCGCCCAAGGCAGAAACGCGCTGAGCAGCAAGGCCGTAGGCAGGATGAACAGCAATTTGTTCTTCACCGACCCCTTGGCAATCCGCCAAATGATCGGCAGCTCGCGGTCGGGTGTAAAGCCGGTCACATATTGCGGCGTAACCGCTGTATCATCGATAACCACACCCGCCGCCTTCGCGCTCGCCTTGCCAGCGCCAACGGCGACATCGTCGATGGACGCGGCGGCGACTTTGGCAATGGTGGCAATATCGTCGAGTAAGGCGGCAAGACCGGATGGCATGCGGATTCCCTGTTCTGAAGTGATTGCCGAATGGATAGCCGATGCTTGCAGCTTATCAAGGCTGGTCGACATCAAAAAAGCCGGACGCCAGAAAAATTTTACGCCGGGGATGAAAATCCTATCGCGCATCGTTGCCACTTTACAATCTATGTTCAGGAGACAATCGATGTACAAATTTACCCAAATATTCTTGCTGACCGGTGCCGCCCTCGCCGCCGCGTCAAGCCAGGCTTCATATTATGACAGCCCCGCCGATCAGCACACCGAAATCCGCAGCGAGCCGATTGCCGGTATCTACAACTCTCCCTGGTACTCCTATCTCGCCGACGTGCGCGAAGCCGAGCAAGAGCTTGGCAGCGACCTCAAACATTCGACCGACGCCGAAGATCGCCGCGACGCGTGGGAGGAATATCACCACGAACTCACTGATGCCGACAAGGATTATGTGAAAGAAATGCGCGAACGTGGGTATCGGGCCGGTCGCGTTACGGTTGGCTGACATTTTCCTCCATAGATGCAGCTAACCGGCAAGGGTGGCGGAAGTGAATGCTTCCGCCATTTTTTTGGCCTCGCCAGTACAGGGATACTCAGAAGGGGACCGGGTCATCTGATCGTTGACGTCGTCGGTCATGGTAATGCCGAGGAAGTTGCCTTGCAATGTTATCAAATACTGATAACATTGCACTAATGAAGCCTGATCCGAGTCTCGATGCCTTGTTGTTCTTTGATGGCGAGATTTTTGTCATTGATCCAGCAGGCGGGCATTGGATCAAGTTTGAGGTGAAGCAAACACCGGTGACACCGCAACGCCCCCATGGGCTGCGTTATTCTTTGACGCTTCACGGCGGAAATGGCGAGCGCCTGGTCGGTTTTGATAACGCCCATGCCGTAACCAGCGGATCGGGACCGGGCGCAAAAATGCCGGTGGCATATGACCATAAGCACCGGCTGCGCTCGATAAAGCCGCATGAATATAAGGATGCCGCCAGTTTGCTTGCGGATTTCTGGAAAGAAGTTGAGGCAGTGCTTGCCGAACGAGGAGTGATATTATGACGATGCTAAAAGTCGGAATTGCTGACGCACAAAGTTACAAAGCGCGGACGATGGCGATTGCACGGGGTGAGATAAAGCCATCAGCAAATGCACCCAAAGTCTGGTTTACGTCAATCGAAAGCATGGCAAAGATACTATCGGACCGTAACCGCGCCCTGCTTGCGGTGATCGCCAAGGAATGCCCGGAATCTCTGCAAGAACTGGCCGAACGCACGGGACGCGCCAAATCAAACCTGTCGCGCACATTGCAAACAATGGAGCATTACGGCCTCATCCGCTTTGAAAAGCGCGCAGGCCGGGCGTTGGCACCGCGTGTTGTATATAGCGATATCCGGCTTGACCTCTCGCTCAACGGCGACGTGCCGTTAATGGCGGCGTAATGCTTTGGAGGCCGCGAACCGGGTGACTTCGTATCAAGCAGGAGCGGGGAACGCAATTTTTCGCAATGTCGCCGCAACTGTTTGCCGGGTCAGGGTTACACAAGTTACGCCTATTTGCTGTTAAAATTCATGTTAAAGCTGATTGCAGGCCCATACAGCTAATCGGGCGGTTGGCGATGTCATCCACCCGGATGGCAGAGGATTTCCTACATTGCAAGAGGTTGTAAGAACGTACAGCGTTATCGTAGATGACTACAGTAAATGCGAAAAAGACAATTTACAAAATTCAGCACTCCATCAAAAATTCGTCTTTTAGCCTTTTTTTGAGTGCTGCGCGCTGCGAACCATCATCATCCCAAGTTGATCTTCCAGTTGCGATAAAATCACATAATCCTGTGCCCCATTTATCGAGCGCGCGTGGATTCGCTCCTAGATCAAGCAGCCGGTTTATGCGTTCAAACTCACTTGCCCCCGCGCCGCTACGGCGGGCAACCAATACCGCTGTTTCATGTGCTAAAGGGCTTTTCTGTTCCCAATTTGCGCCTAATGTTGCGAGATGATTGATTTTCGCATCGTCCCAGTACGCAACGGCTGCGTGCATGATGGAGCCGTCGCCCCAGCCCAAATCGTTTAATGCGTTTGGACCGCCTGCCGCTTCTACAAAAGCCGCAAAATATTCAGGTTCAGACTCCAAAATTACATTTGTTGCTATATCCTTCGGGCTTGCTCCACTTAAAATAAGTGCTGACATCTTCTGAGGTGTAAAACCGGTTTCGTGCCTATTCACCCATAAAAAATCCAGCATTGTCGGGCTGTTTTGAAATTGCGGATTTTTATATCTGAAAATAGCCTTATCTTTTATGCAACCTCGTATATCGTCATTGGGTTTCGCCATTATACAGTGCAAGGCTTTACTCTGATCTTCATGCGGAAAATAACGTGATATAATACTTTCTACTCTTTCGTTCATATTTTTAGATTTATCCAAATAACTGCCTGAAATTAGTGTAATAATAGAAGACGAAATAGCGATTGAAAAGAATTTATGGTTCATCACATTCGTTTCCTAATCGAATTTATCACATGATCAATGCCATGCATCCAACCTACCTGCCCAGAGACAAGAGTTACGGTACCACTTTACTTAACTCCCAAATTCTCCGCTTTCGACACGCTCAAAACAGGCTTGTAATGCAGCATGCACCGCAAGCCGGGTTGATGGCGTCGCCTACCTCCCGACATCTGTGCGGAAATAAAAATTGCGTCCCTGTATTAGCGCACGTTACCGCTTCCAACCCCGATCCTGCACCGCTTTCTCCTGCGCGGCATCAAGCGGATCGCCTGCCATCATCGCCGCCGCGGCCTCGGCCAACGCCCCGGCAGATGCCTGCCGGTATTGCGCCGCTTTTTCACCCGACACGGTCTGGCGCAATTGCCATGCGCCATCTGCGTTGCACGCAATCCCATCCAGCGTTGCGCTTTCAAAGGTGCGGCAATAGTCGCCCGATATACTGGCAAAGCTTGTCCCTATACGGATTTTAGAATCCCCTGACTGGGTCGCGGCCAGTTGCGTGTCCAACGCGTCGGATAAAGCCCCCGATGCGACCATTTGTCCTTTATTATCGCTGACATAACCGCCATCGCGATTGAGCGCATAGCCACCGATCATCAGCCCCAAGGCCAAGGATGCGGCCATAGCGCCCCATTGCACCAGAGCCGGACGGCGCATCGCAGCTTTGCGCTCCATGCGGCGACGGCCCAAACTGTCATCGACATTTTCCGCGATCGACGCGGTCAACAACGCCGTCAGACGATCCGGCAGAGCTTCATCGATCACCGGCGCGAAATGGCTGGCCAGTTTGGAACGCAACGCCCGCTCGTCCTCAACCGCCTTCGCCAGCGCAGCATCGATCTCCAGCGCTTTTTCAAGCCGTTTGGCTGTCAGCAAATCAAGCTCGCCATCGACAAAGGCGGCAATAGTTGCACGATCAAAGGTCATGCTGCTTCTCCCAATTCGCGGATCAGCGCCTCGCGTCCGCGCACCAACCGCGACGTCAGCGTGCCGACCGGCACATCCAATATTGCAGCGGCTTCCTTATAGGCATAGCCTTCGACCAGCACGAGGACGACCGCTTCACGCTGTTCATCGGGCAGCCGCGCCATGGCTTTGTCGACATCGTTCAATTCCAGCGAAGCCTCCATGCGACGGTGGCTGTCGTCGGCTATCTGCATGACGCCGTCGTCGATATCGCTATGCACGCCGCGTCGCGCGGTGGCACGCCGGTTATCGATCCATATATTGCGTGTAATCCGGTACATCCAGCTATCCAGTCTCGTTCCTTCCTGCCACTGGTCCCGCGATTTCAGCGCGCGTTCGATCGCCGCCTGACACAGGTCATCCGCGTCAGCGGGATGATGCGTCAAACCACGCGCAAACCGGCGAAGTCGCGGTAACAGCGCAAGCAGTTCCTGTTCAAAGGCCATTCAATATCTTTCGCCTTACATGGATGAAACGATGGTACTCTGGCGTTTCATCCACAACTCGAAATTAATTCCGGCAAAACGTTGCATCGTCCATAATAGAAAGCAAGCGAATGGGAAAGTTGCCATCATTCAAGGCCGTTGCCGCTACCGTGTTGCTGCTGATTTCCGGCAGCGCCGCTGGACAGCTTGGCCTGCCGCGTGTCGAATTGCCCGGAAATCTCGAATTGCCCGGAAATCTCGAATTGCCCGTCGATCTGCCCGACACCGGTCCATTGTCGGTGCGCCAGCTTGCCCGTACGTTGGAGATTGCGCGGATTGACCGGTTGGCGGGCTTTGTCCGGTCCAACCGCGAGGCCGTCGAATTTGATGCCGATCGCAATCCATCTGTTCGCGGCGTGCTGATCGCAACGGGCGTCGGTGATACTGCGATTGCCAAGGCGCGGGCCGCGGGTTTCAACCTGTTGGACCGGGAGCGGATCGAGGGGCTGGATATCGATCTGGCGCGCTTTGTCGTGCCTGACGATATGGGCTTGAAAACCGCGCAAAAGCGGCTGCAAAAACTGTTGCCGGACACCGAAATTGAAGCTGACAATATCTATTTTCAGGGCGGCAGCCATGCCCTGCCCCCGCTTACTGGCCCCGCGCTTTCCGTAATGTCGCTGGCGGCAGCCTCCGTTAGCAACGCTTCACTCGGCCTGATCGACGGCGGCGTTGCCAATCATGCGTCGGTTACGGCCCGCGTCGAACAACAAGGCTTTGCCAAAGGCGCCCCCGTCGCCAGCAGCCACGGCACCTCTGTCGCCGCATTGATGATTGGCAAAGGCAGCGTTTCAGGCGGCGCGCCGGGTGCGTCGCTGCTCGCCGCCGATGTCTATGGCATCGACAAGGCAGGCGGCAATGCCAGCGCCATTGCCCGCGCCCTGGGTTGGCTGGCGGTCCGCCGCGTGTCCGTCGTAACGATCAGCCTGGTCGGGCCGGATAATGCGCTCCTCAAAAAAGCCATTGCCAGCGCCCAACGCAAAGGGATGATCGTTGTCGCTGCGGTCGGCAATGACGGCCCCGCTGCCCCGCCAGCCTTTCCGGCATCCTATCCCGGCGTCCTCGCCATTACCGGCGTCGATGCCAAAAACCGGGGGTTGCCGGAGGCAGGCCGCGCATCGCATACCGATTTTGCGGCACCCGGTGCAGGCATATCGAGCGCACTCGACAGCAGCCGCACCGGAAAAGTGCGCGGCACATCTTTTGCCGCGCCTTTGGTCGCAGGACGTCTGTCGGTCTTCTATCCCAGACCAGCCAACGCCTCGGTTGGACCCGCCGTGCGCAAGTTGATGAACGAGGCGGTGGACCTCGGCAAAAAGGGTCGAGATCCGGTTTATGGCCATGGCCTCGTCTGCGGAAACTGCGTCACCCGCTAAAATAAGTTGCGCGTCCCGGGATTAAATCCGTCCGCGCCATCGTTGCTCCCTTATGCAGGCAATATTGCCGCAAACAAGGAGAACGATCATGAAAATGCGTTTCAAACATTCAATCATTCCGGCGATTGCGCTGACATTAGCGGCAGGTTCGCCTGCATCTGCCCAGTTGCTGGGCGGCGGCGGCGGATTGACCGGTGGCTTGGGCGGCGGATTAACCGGCGGCTTGGGTGGTGGCTTGGGCGACGACCTTGGCGGCACGCTTGGCCGGACAACGGGTACCGCAACCGGTACAGCCACAGGCTCTGCGAGCGGCGAAAAATCGGTCGATACGCGCTCGGGCCGGGTTCGCGGTAGCGGACAGGCAAAAGGCAGCGGAAACGGCTCGGTAACCGGTGGTTCCCGCGTTCTCGACAACCCGATTGGCGGAAGTGCCAACGGATCAGCCGAAAAATCTGTTGGCGGCAGCGCCGATGCAGGCTTGGTCGGCACCGACTTTGTTCATGCCACGGCTGTCGATGGCGTCACACGGACACGCGGCGCGGTAGATAGCGCACGCGGCACCGCAGGTTCCGCCGTCGGTCAGGCCACCAGTGCTGCGGGCAGCGCCTCCGGTGCGGCTTCCGGTGCGGGGTCGATTGCAGGCAGCGGTAGCGGCATGGCCCAGGGCAGCCTTGGTCAACTTGCAGCATCCGGTTCGGCCGCTGCCAGTGGCGCAGGGATGTTCGCTATCGAACCCGGGATGCCCATCGAAGACGCTAAAGGCCGCGTGATCGGCTACGTCCAGCAAGTCGACCAAACCAGCCGCGGCGTTGTCGAAACCGTGACCGTAGAGGTCGGTAACAAGCTGGCGACCCTGCCCGCCGCCAACTTCTCTGGCTCGGGTGAAGCACTGGTCACCGGTATGACCAAGGGCGAACTGAAATCGGCAGCCAAAGAACAGGATGCGGCTGCGGACAACAGTTCCGCCGCGGCACCGGCAGCGCAAAATGACAGCGCCCCTGCCGCCAAACAAGGCAACGCCTCACATAGCGGCGGTCACAACCGGCAGCCTTCGAAAGAGCAAGCCCAGTAACCAGAGCCCACCCAAACTTGGCAGGCCGAAGCGACCTCGGCCTGCCGCTTTTTGGCTGTAAAGCTTGTTAGATAACGGGAAGAGGACAGCCTATGCGCTGGCCTCTTCCTCCGTTTCCTCCCCCAAATCCACTTGCATTCCGTCGAATCTACGGTTACGGGCCTAGTCTTTCCGAAATCGGAACCTATATCGCTCTCGACCTGCCGGTCGGAGCGCTGGCGGCTACCCTCGGAAACAAGCTTAGGAAGTTGAAAAATGGCGAAGACAAGCCCGGGTGAATTCATCCGTCAGGTGCGGACCGAAATCGGCAAGGTCGTATGGCCTACCCGCGCCGAAACGGTGCAGACCGCGATCATGGTGCTGATCATGACAGTCATCCTTGCCATCTTCTTCCTGGGTGTCGATGCGGTGTTTGCCGCGATTGTAAAGGGGCTGCTCGAACTCGCCAATTAAGGCAGAGACGGGCAGAAGCAGAATAGAGAAATATGGCACGCTGGTACATCATCCACGCTTATTCCGGCTTTGAAAACAAAGTACGCGACCAGATCATTTCCGAGGCGGAACGGCTTGGCCTGTCTGCACTCGTCGAAGCGGTCGAAGTGCCGACCGAACAAGTGACCGAAGTCCGCCGTGGCAAGAAGATCAAGGCGGAGCGGAAGTTTTTCCCCGGCTATGTGCTTGCCAAGCTGAATATGACCGATGATGTCTATCACGTCGTCAAAAACACGCCAAAGGTTACCGGATTTCTAGGCGCGATGGGCAAACCGCAGCCGATTTCCGAAACCGAAGCCGCGCGCATCCTGAACACCAAGGAAGAACTGGCCGCCGCACCCAAGAAGCGCGTTTCGGTCGATTACGAAATCGGCGATCAGGTCAAGGTGCTCGATGGTCCGTTCGCAAGCTTCAACGGCGCCGTCGAGGAACTCGATTTCGAAAAGAACCGCGTCAAGGTGTCGGTATCGATCTTTGGCCGCGCGACGCCGGTCGAACTTGACTTTGAACAGGTCGAGTTGATGAAATAAGGCGGTGGGGCTATAGGCCCTGTCGCGAATCGCAAATTCTCGAAGGTTCAATCTTCGAAAATACCGTGCGGGAGGATGTTTTCGGACATCTGTTTGACCGCTTAATTTGAAGCATCCCAAGCGTCCGCGCGAAAGGTGCTGACAGAATGAAAGGAGGCCAATCATGGCCAAGAAAATTGACGGCTATATCGGCCTGCAAGTACCTGCAGGTTCAGCCACCCCCTCCCCGCCGATCGGCCCTGCTTTGGGTCAGCGCGGCGTGAATATCATGGAATTCTGCAAGGCGTTCAATGCCGCCACGGCTGACCTGGAAAAGGGCACGCCCATTCCAACCAAGATCACCGTGTTCTCGGACAAGAGCTTCACCTTTGCGACCAAGTCACCGCCCGCAACCTTCCTCATCAAGAAGGTGCTCGGTATCAAGTCCGGTTCGAAAGAGCCCGGCAAAATCACCGCAGGCAAGATCACCCGCAAACAACTCGAAGAAGTCGCGACCATCAAGATGGCCGACCTCAACGCGAACGACATGGACGCGGCCGTAAAAATCATCGCAGGCTCGGCTACCGCCATGGGCCTCGAAGTAGTGGAGGGCTGAACTCATGGCTAAGCTGACCAAAAAAGCAAAATCGCTCGCTCATCTCGACGCCGAAAAACTCTACGGCGTGGACGAAGCACTCAAGACGATCAAGGAACTGGCCACCGCCAAGTTCGACGAAACCATCGAAGTCGCGCTGAATCTGGGCGTCGACCCGCGTCACGCCGACCAGATGGTCCGCGGCATGGTGTCGTTGCCCGCAGGCACCGGCAAAGACATGAAGGTCGCCGTGTTTGCACGGGGTGACAAGGCCGACGCAGCAACTGCGGCCGGCGCTGACAAAGTCGGTGCCGAAGACCTGATGGAAGACATGCTGGCTGGCAACCTGAATTATGACCGCGTTATCGCAACGCCGGACATGATGGGCATCGTCGGTCGCCTCGGCAAGACATTGGGTCCAAAGGGCCTGATGCCGAACCCGAAGCTGGGCACCGTGACCATGGACGTGGGCGAAGCGGTTAAAGTTGCCAAAGCCGGCCAGGTTGAATTCCGCGTTGAAAAACAAGGCATCATCCACAGCGGCATCGGCAAGAAAAGCTTCTCCGACGCCGACCTGCGCAAGAATTTCGACGCGCTGGTCGACGCTGTGATCAAGTCAAAGCCAAGCGGCTCCAAGGGCAAATATGTCCGCCGGGTCGCGATCAGCTCTTCCATGGGCCCTGGCCTGAAGGTTGATCTGGCGGACGTTGCTGGCGCGTAAGTATTTGAGTATTAGTCATCCTGAACTCGTTTCAGGATAGCAAACTACCGTTGCGCGTTATCCTGGAACGAGTTCAGGATAACGAAACATTATCGAGGGCTGGAGGGCAAACCTCCGGCCCTTTTTCATTGCAACTGTCATCTTATTGCTATATGGTCATCTAGTTGGTCATAAGGAGCTTTGTGATGGAAAGTTACAGCATTGCCGATGCCAAAGCGCATCTATCCGACCTTATAGACCGGGTCGAAGCAGGTGAAACCGTTGAAATTACCAAACGCGGAAAACTGGTCGCACGGGTAACACCAGCTGGAAAAGAGCTTAAAAAGGTCGATGTCGACGCGCTGCGTCGTCTTGCGGCATCGCTGCCGGTACAAAAGCAAAGTGCGGGCGATTTCATCCGTGAGATGCGCGATTCCGATCGTTACTGATGTATTATCTCGACACGTCGTTCATAATCGCTTCGCTCATGCAGGATGAAATACGAAGCGAGGATGCAAGAAACTGGCTGTCATCGGTAGAGGCCGGGCAACTGGCGATAAGCGATTGGGTGAAGACCGAAGTAGCTAGCGCACTGTCCTTGAAAGTTCGAACGGGACAGATCGGGTTGGCAGATCGTGCCGCCGCGTCACAGCAATGGCATCTTATGGCGGAATCGTCGCTTGCGTCGATCACCGTCGACTCAGACGATTTTCTATCGGCGGCGCAGTTTGTCGAATTTCAGGAACTCTCTCTCCGCGCTGGTAATGCGCTGCATATCGCCATCGCCAAGAACGCAGCCTGCACACTGGTTACGCTTGACAAAAGGATGGCGGATGCGGCGGTAGAGCTGGGTGTGCCTGTGGCGCGGCTGGCTGGGCGATAAAAATCCGCCAAGGCCGAAACCCCGAATTCCTAACCAAAGTCGTTTGGGCACCAAACGCCCCTCATCAACACAGTCTTTCAAAAACCGCTTTCCTACAACCTATATGGTGATTTATCATTCGTCATTAATCCAATATAGGAGAATGACGATGAACGACGAATGGCAAACGGTTAAGGACAATGCGGGCGTATGTGGCACGGATGCATGGGTCGAGCCTGACCCCGCGCTGACCGAAGTGCGCAACAATTATCGTTGGACACCGCAGTGCCAGCGGGCGTTTCTGGAGGCGCTTGCCTTTGGTGGCAGTGTCATGCGCGCGGCCAAGGAGGTCGGTAAATCACCGCGCTCTGCTTATGATCTGCGCTTTCGCCGCGACGGTACGGCATTCCGGCTGGGTTGGGATGCCGCGATATTGGTTTCGCGTTATGCGCTCGCCGACATGCTGATGGACCGTGCGGTCAATGGCTATGAAGAGGTCAGTAGCAAGCAGGAAGACGGCACAACGATGCGCGGGCGGTTTGACAACCGGTTGGGGATGAGCTTGCTCGGGCGGCTCGACCGCATTGCCGAGGCGCAAGCCGTGCGGCGCAGTCGTGATGCACAGGTGCAACTGGTGGCCCAAGATTTTGAGAGCTTCCTCGATCTCATCGAACGCGGCGGCAAGGGAAGCGAGGCGGCGCTGTTTTTTGAGGCCCGTGACCCGACCCCGCAAGCACAATTGAGCGTGATGGACGAGCTGGAGTTTGACTGTGAACTTGACCGGATTTCTGCGACTGAGGAAGCTGTCCCGCATATTCTTGACGAGGAACCGGAGGTCGCCGCGCAGCGACTTTCGGTTTGGTATGATGATGATAGTGAATGCTGGAAGACCAATTTCCCCAAACCGGCGGGTGATGAAGGCCAATATGTGGACGAAACCTGTCGTTTTGGCTCACGAAACTATGAACGCACGTTAAGCTCCGCCGAAGAAGCTGCGCATCTGACGGCTTTGGCACACAAGCATAAACCTTGGATCGATGCCGCTGCCGCTGCTCGCGATGCATGGTTCGGCGTGAAGATGGCGGCGTGATCCCTCTATCTGATACAATTTGTTTCGCGCAGCGGCGCAGAGGAAACAGAGACGCGGAGGGACTAAACCGCCGCGAAGCGACAATCAAACGCCTAGCTCAAAGCTTCGCCTGTACGGGGTGTAAGTGCGCTTCGCGCAAGGTTAGTATCCTCTGCGTCCTCTGCGAATCTCCGCGCCTCTGCGCGAAACCACCTGCAAAAGCTGTCGGTATCAGCCGGAATCGAGGCGATAAGCTTGACTCTCCCCCCAACCCTGCTACTTGCACCCTCGTTCGGTTAGGCGACGGCCTTTCCGGACAACCGTCCGAGACAGTTGGCGGCCCGAATTTGCGGGTCTTAATTTCCAGCCTAGACGGGGATAGAGATTTCAGGTGCTTCTTGCACCTTCGCCATTCGCTCCCGACTTTAATGTCGCGCAGCAACCGGCATGAAACTTCCCCACGGACTAGTAGCGTGAATGGCCTTTCGGGGCCGTTTGCATCGTCGTGTTGGGCCCTGCTGGTTCGCCAGCCTGGCCCAAATAAGGAGTAATGCATGAACCGTTCTGAAAAGACTGATGCGGTTGCAGCGCTGAACGCCAATTTCAACCAGTCGGCGGTTGTCGTCGTCACCCGGAATCTCGGGCTGACGGTTGCGCAATCAACCGACTTGCGTTTGAAAATGCGTGATGCGGGTGCAAGCTTTAAAGTCGCCAAGAACAGCCTTGCCAAAATCGCCCTTAAGGACACGCAATATGACACGATCAGCGAGTTGCTGACCGGTCCTATTGCAATCGCCACATCGACCGATCCGGTTGCTGCCGCAAAGGTAGCCGTCGATTTCGCCAAGACCAATGACAAGTTGGAAATTGTCGGCGGCGCGATGGGTGACACTGTTCTGAATGTCGACGGCGTCAAGGCTTTGGCTTCTTTGCCATCGCTCGACCAACTGCGTTCCAAGCTGATCGGCCTCGTACAGGCTCCAGCTACCAAGATCGCACAGGTGGTTGTTGCACCGGCAGGCAAGCTGGCACGCGTTTTTGGGGCTTATGCCACCAAAGAAGCCGCATAATATTATCGTTTAACCGGCGGCGTCCCACGGTTTCGACCTGGCGGGCGGGCCCTCAATATATGAAGAAATTGGAGCGTTTTTAACATGGCTGATATTGCTAAACTGGTAGAAGACCTGTCGAGCTTGACCGTTCTTGAAGCGGCTGACCTTGCCAAGGCATTGGAAGAAAAATGGGGCGTTTCGGCTGCTGCTGCTGTTGCTGTTGCCGGACCTGCTGCTGAAGCTGGCCCTGCCGTTGAAGAGCAGACCGAATTTGACGTGATCCTGACCGGCGACGGCGGCAACAAGATTGCTGTCATCAAGGAAGTCCGTGCGATCACCCAGCTTGGTCTGACCGAAGCGAAGGCTCTTGTTGAGTCAGCGCCAAAGGCGATCAAGGAAGGCATCAACAAGGCCGAAGCCGAAGAAATCAAGGCCAAGATCCTGGCTGCTGGCGGCACCGTCGAAATGAAGTAATCGAGGCTGAAGGCATCGTCCCGGACTGGATCCGGGACGATGCCTTTGGATGCAGAAATGGGCGGCCTAGCGATAGGCCGCCCATTTTCGTTTTGGACAGTGGGAGCGGCGCCAGGTTATTCAGCCGGTTCCAGCTCACGCACCGTTGGCCGTTCGTCGGCCTTGGAAGACGACGTGCCGACATATCGGGGATGATCGGCAAATAACGGATCAGTAATCGGAAGGGCAACCGCTTTATGCGAGAACAGCGGGTCAGTGACAGGTGCCGGCGTCGCCTGGTGCGCGAACAACGGATCGGTGACCGGCGGCCGCGGCTGGGTGGCAAAGCTCGACGGGATGGTGCGCGGGGCGGCTACCGGACCGGTGGCCGTCAAGCGTCGTGCTGCCGGATAATCAGGCGCGGCAACCGGAGCGGTTTGCACAGCGGGGCTGTTTGGGCCTACCCGACCGCGACGACGGCGTGCAGCGACAGCCGCGCCCAATCCAGCGAGGCCCAAAGCAGCGGCCAGACCGCCGTAAAGCATCCAATCCTCATTGGCATCGTCAGCGACCTGCTCGGCAGGGGGCTGCGCGATGGGTTCGATGGGCGTTATGGGCGCGGTATCTTCAACCGTTGCCACCGCTGGCTCAGCAACCGAGGGTGCAATTTCAACGATATCGGTTGCAGGTACTGCCGCAGCCCTGGGAGCAGAGGCCGCCTTAACGGGAGCTGCCTTTGCAGCAGCGCGGCGCGGCGCGGCCTTCTCGGCTACAGGCACAGCGACCGGCTGGTCCAACATTTCATCCGGAATGGTGCGCACGACAGGTGGCGGCATAACCTCGGCTGCAGGCGCGGGAGAAGCCTCAACCACTGGCGCCGACTGCACAGTCGGAATGACTACTGCATCCTGCGCAAAAAGGGCAGGCGAGCCACAGGCAAGGGCTGCACACAGGGCGATACTTGCGGCGGCGTTGCGATTAATTGGTCTAATCATTTTATATCCTCTCAATTGTTGTTGGCGAGACAACGACTGAAAGGCGCTATTGCAGCCACACCGCCGGTCGCGACGTGCGTTAATCACGACCAGCTGCTGAATTGGTTGCCTTTACCGGCCTTTGCAGTGGCCCCTCATGCCAAAAGGCGCCCCATACACGAGCCACCTTTTGCTCTGGCATTTAAGCTGGTCAATTTAAGATCAGCGCAGTCGCCATCACCAGCGACAGGAGCAGCAGGAGCCGTGGCGGCACCGAAACCCGGATGGCAAATTGCATCAGACTTCTCCTATAACTTTTCCAACCCTTTTTCTTTGAACACCCGGCGCTTTACAGGCAGATAGACATGATGACCGACAATGCCGATCTTGCAGCACTTATCCGCAATATTCCCGATTACCCCAAACAGGGCATCATGTTCCGCGATGTGTCGACATTGCTGCTTGATGGCCCAGGCTTTCGCGCAACGATTGACCGGCTGGCAGCGATGGTAGCACCCGACACCAGTCTGATCGCCGGTATCGAGGCGCGGGGGTTTGTGGTTGCGGCCGGGCTGTCTTATGCTTTGGGTCTGGGCAAGCTGATGCTGCGTAAACCGGGAAAGTTGCCGGGAGAGAAGATCGGCACCGATTACCAGCTCGAATATGGCACTGACCGGATCGAGATGCACGTTGGCCATGTCCGCAAAGGACAGAAAGTGTTGCTGGTCGATGACTTGATTGCAACCGGCGGCACCGCAATGGCCGCAGTGAAGCTGATTACCCAGGGGGGTGGAGTGGTGGAACAGGCGCTGTTCATCGTCGACCTGCCGGATCTGGGCGGTGCAACCAAGCTGCGAAGCGCTGGCATCATGGCGCAAAGCCTGATCGGTTTTGAGGGCGATTAGAGTGTCGGGATTTTTGACACAAATAGGTAGAATGGTGTATTTATAAGACTGCTATCGAGTCGCGCGGCGCCGGACCCGCACTACGAGCCGCGACGATTGCTTTCTATCTCTTTGCAACCTGCCGATTTCCCCCCCGAAACCCCTGGCAGGATTGCCCCTTGGCCCTCTGCCCCTTTTCAAGGGGGTTGAGGGTCATTTGTTAGCCGGAGTGCCGCAGGCTTTGATTGCTTCCGGTTCAGGGCGTTTTCCGACCGGTTCGAAGCGTGCCATATAGCCCCCCAGGTTGAGCTGTTCGCTGAACCCGGTTAGCCGGTATCCCACCGCCTCAAATTCACAGAACAACAATTTCGGCGTAATGCCATGCTGGTCGGTTGGCCGGTCGCGATCAACCACGATCACCTGCCCGCCCTTCGCTAATGCAGACCGCAATCGCCACAGGAAAGCATAAGGCTCGCCCACCTCGTGATACATATGGACCATGAAAATCCGGTCAAAGCTATTTTCGGGCAAGCGCGGATCGTCGATCGCGCCTTCCTTGATTGCGACATTATCCAACCGGTCGCGGGTGACGCGTTCACCCAGCCGCTCGAGCGCTCCGCGATTGATATCCTGCGCCAGCACCCTGCCCTTTTCACCCACCCGCTCGGCTAAACGGATGGTGTAATAACCTTCGCCGGCACCGATATCGGCAACCGTGGTGCCCGCCTTGATCCCCGCCCAGTCCATCACGAACTTGGCCTCACCCGCTTCGTCACGCGCAGCTTCATTGGAGAACTGGGTATCCCCAGCCTCTGAAACGGGGCGATAAGGTTGGGGAAACTCTCTCGATGTTTCCGGCCTCTCCGTTTGCGGATTCACCGGTTTGCAGGATACGGTCAGTGCCGTGATCGCAAACATTGCGCAAATCAGAAACGGCCTGTTTGGATATTGCATGGCCAAGATGTAGACTCAGCGCGATATTGTAGCAAGGACGGGGGTCCTCGCTGCCGCATCAAATTCGGCGAAAACGGGACCGATCCATTCCGGCAAAGGCCGGGGCCGGTGCGTCGGCAAATCAACCAAAACGCTAACCAGTTCGACGGTCGCGCGCAGGTCTTCCGTTCCATCATCGCGGCTGCCGTGAATTTCGACTTGCTGCGTCATGCTGGTTCGCCCCATCGCCAGCGTGCGCGCCATGACATCGATGAGTTCATCGGGCATAATCGGCGCAAACCAGGTGACCGTCGCCTTCTTGATGTGGAACTCCAGCGGCTCGTCTCCGGCCCGTTCTCGCAGCTTGGCCGCTCGCCAATATTCGGTGATCGCGATATCGGCATAATCGAGATAGCGGGCGTTAAAGACCACGCCTTGCGCGTCGGTTTCTGACCAGCGCACACGGATACGGTGATGGAAGGCAAAGTCGGCTTTCGGCATTGCGGGTTGCCTAAATCGCCTTTGACTGACTAGGCGTGTTCACCCCCATCGACTGCAGATATTTCCGCACGTTGCGTGCCGCCTGTCGCAGGCGGTGCTCGTTTTCGACCATGGCAATGCGGACAAAACCTTCGCCATCCTCACCATAGCCGACACCCGGCGCGACCGCGACTTTAGCATGGGTCAGCAACTGCTTGGAAAATTCCAGGCTGCCGAGGTGAGCCAATGCTGGCGGCAACGGTGCCCATGCGAACATCGATGCGCGAGGTGGCGGGATATCCCATCCGGCGCGGCCAAATGCTTCGACCATGACGTCGCGGCGTTTATGATAAAGCCGCCGGTTTTGCTCGACAATGTCTTGCGGCCCGTTGAGCGCCGCGCAGGCAGCCGCTTGAATGGGTGTGAATGCACCGTAATCCAGATAGCTCTTCACGCGCGTCATTGCCGCGATCAGCTGCTGGTTGCCCACGGCGAACCCAATGCGCCATCCAGCCATGGAATAGGTCTTGGACAATGAAGTGAACTCGATCGCAATGTCTTTAGCGCCCTTCACCTGCAATATGGAAGGCGTCGGGTTGCCGTCATAATAAAGCTCGGAATAAGCGAGGTCGGACAATATCCAGACTTTATGGTCCTTGGCCCAAGCGACTAGCCGGTCGTAAAAGGCGAGGTCCACCGTCTCCGCTGTCGGGTTGGACGGATAATTGACCACCAGGATCGATGGGCGGGGCACCGTGAAGGCCATGGCCCGGTCGAGCGCGCGAAAATAATTCTCGTCCGGCGTCGTTGGCACACTGCGGATGGTTGCCCCCGCGATGATGAAGCCGAAGGTATGGATAGGGTAGCTGGGATTGGGGGCCAGAACGACATCGCCCGGCGCGGTGATCGCGGTGGCCAGGCTGGCAAGGCCCTCTTTGGACCCCATTGTCACTACGACTTCGCTCTCCGCATCGACTTCGACCCCGAACCGGCGGGCATAATAATTGGCCTGTGCCTTGCGCAGGCCCGGTATGCCTTTCGACGCCGAATAGCCATGCGCGTCGGGTTTCTGCGCAACTTCACACAGTTTGTCTATGACGTGCTGGGGCGGGGGCAAATCGGGGTTGCCCATGCCCAGGTCAATAATGTCCTCACCCCCCGCACGGGCGGCCGCTCGCATCGCATTGACTTCAGCGATGACGTAAGGCGGCAGACGCT
>JBDTUD010000044.1:0-17977 GCA_040007915.1 Sphingorhabdus sp. | reverse complement strand
TGGTGGAGCCTAGGGGAGTCGAACCCCTGACCTCTACACTGCCAGTGTAGCGCTCTACCAGCTGAGCTAAGGCCCCATCCTGCCGCAACCAAGGCGGCTATGTGGTGGGGAGCGCCACTAGCGGGCACTCCTGTATATATCAAGTGCGAAGTTTTGACGGCGTCACCAAATTGCGACAACCACGCCAAAACTCATTGCTCGTCGGCGTCGCCTTCGGTGCCGGCAACGCCCAGATCTTCGTCGCCGCCAAGGTCAACGTCATTGTCTGGCGACACATCACCGTCAACGGCATCGACATCAATGTCCAGATCGTCATCGACCAGATCCGCATCGTCTTTCTTCTTCTCGACCTCTTCAAACGGCAAAGGCTGTTTCGATTTCAGCACCGGTTCGGGGGTCCACTGATTGCCGCACTCGATGCACTCAACCGGCTGGTCCTTGGTTAAATCGTAAAAACGCGTGCCGCATTTCGGGCAGGTGCGCTTGGTTCCCCATTCAGCCTTGATCATGAGAGGCCTAAATCCTTTACAAAATTGCTTGAAAAGCGGTCTCGACGAAGAGACTCGCTATATATCGGTGCGGCCATTGCCACAGCGAAGGGCCGCTGTCAAAAATAAGTGTGCATTGTCCTCTCCCAGCAAGGGGAGAGGATAGGAAGGTTTGGCGACTTGTCGCCTAGCCTGACTTGGAGAGGGGTTGGGCGAGCCGCTTGGCTCGCGCGCTGCCAATGGCAGCGCAGCCCCCTCTCTGCTGCGACTAGTTGTTTGGTCCCGGCATTTGATGGTGCGGATTTGATGTGAAGCGCTGAGGCTCTTTTGTCCAGCATTTGCAGATGAACTGGTAGGGCGTGAGGCCGCTGAGTGTCTTGAGCCGCTTTGCAAAATTATATGCAGCCACGAAGTTGGCGAGGTGTTCGCGCAGCTGATTGTGGGTCTCGTAGTAGAAGCGCTTGACCGTTGCGTCCTTGATCGTCCGGTTCATTCGCTCGACCTGGCCATTGGTCCACGGATGCCTCGGCTTGGTTGTCCGGTGATCGATGTGGTTTCTGGCGCAGGCGTATTCGAATGCATGTGCCCTGAAGCGTTCGCCATTGGCCATGGCTTCCTTGATCAGCGGGACGGCCGATCCGCCGCCGCTCGGCGTCGTGAACTGAATGCCAACCTCAATATGCAAGGACAGGATTGTCGGTCAGCACAGTGTGTATTTTGTAAGGCACTGCCTCGATCAGCCGGAGCAGGAAGTCGCGCGATGTTGCGGTTCTGGAGTTCTCGTGCAGTTCGACGAAGGCGAACTTGGAGGTGCGGTCGATCGCCACGAACATGTAGAGTTTGCCTTGCTCGGTCCGCACCTCGGCCATGTCGATGTGAAAGTAGCCGATGGGATATGCACTGAACTTGCCCCGCTTGGGCCCGTCGACTTTGCTCAGGAGAGCCTTGTCGCCTTCGATCTCCGGTAGCCGGGATATGTCATGGCGCTGCAAGCAGCGGTGCAGCGACGATCTGGTCAGGTGCGGGATCGATGCCTGCAAGGCGTAGAGGCAGTCATCCAGTGGCAGCAGCGTATGCTTGCGGAAGGCGACGATCATCGCCTCCTCTTCGATATTCAGAACCGTCGAATGCGCGTCCTTGGGGCCGGGACGGATATCGGACGTACTGCTCCGGCTCCGCCACTTGGCAACCGTCTTCGGGTTGATCCCGTGACGCTTGGCCAGTGCTCTCAGGCTCTCTTGACTATTTTGTATTGCTCGACGGATTGCCGCTGTCGTGCTGGCGCTCCCGTGTAGAACTTGGCCCATAGTGCATCCTTCCATTCCTGTATGGATAATGCACCATCAAATGCCGGGACCAAACATCTAGAGTGACGTGTCCCCAGCCCTTCGACTGCCCGTAGGGCGCGCGCGCAGGATAAGCTTCGACCTTCGGTCGAAGGCTGGGAAACACGTTAAAATGCCGGTAAATTCAATCGCTCAGAAGCTGAAGCGCGCCTCCACACCGCCCCGGAAACGTGAATATTTCTCGGTAAGCTCGTCGCTGTCCCGCTTACTGTAACGCCCCGTTATTCCCAACGCCGTATAGCGGTTGAATAGATATTCCGCTCTGGCTTCCAATCCGACAATTTGTTCGTTCGCGCCTAGGCCCCTGAACTTTGACTCCCGGTAAAAGCCGGACAGTTGCGCATAGATATTATGACGGACTTCCTGTTGTACACCAAGAGCGACCTGCGTATCGGTACGCGCTACCGCGCCCAGACGAAAAGTGGCGACGTCACCGCGAAAGGCATCCAGAGTTATCGCCGTTCGCTGCCTCGGGCGATATGTGACCGAGGCGTCGATTGACAATCCATTATAGTCCGGATCAACAACCGTACCACTAGGACTGATGGTGTTTTGTCCGGCGGAATCCAAATGGAACATACCGACAGACGCGCTACCTTCTACTACGCCGCCAGGATCCATCTGGATGCCCAACCGTCCGCCGTAAGTTTCGGCGTTACGGTTGACGCCAAATATATTCACCGGAATACGGAAATCGCGCTTGGTAAAAAAGCCACTGGCCGTGGCAAAAACATTGCCGCTGATCCGGTGCCCCACGGTCATCCGCCCCGCATAGGATGTTAAGTTGCGATCGGCGTCCAGACTCGACAGATTATTGTATTTTCGTACCTCGCCATCGACCTTGAAGCTGATTTTGCCCCTTTGCCGATTATAGCCCAATCTGCCGGTAAATATGTCGCTAAGACGTGGCCCAACGCTCGTGTCATTTCTGGCTTCAGGATCGCCGCGATCCTCGACCCCTCTGGTCCATCCGCCCAAGGCAGTAACAGATTCGCCAATTCGTGGCTGCCATGCAGCGTCGCCTTCGACGACGGCAGCGGTGCTGTTTTCACTGCTCAGATCGGCGAACCTGCGATAGGCGGCCGAGGCGAAACCGCGTAACGCGATGTTGCCAGTCTGATAACGCAATTCTGTCTTTGGCGTTACTGTTAAAAGAAAATCGCTATTTTCCGCCGTCGATTCAGCAAACACATTGTCGTCATAGGTGAGATCGAAATCGATGTCGGAGAACACCTTGATTGGCCCGAGATTCAAACCAAGGCTGGTATACTCCGGATCCGAAACCCGCAACGAAGGGGCGGCCTTGCCGATATATTGTGCGTAAAGCGGCGCTGGACTGCAGGCCAGCGCCATAGCGACGACCGACAGGCCACGCCTATGATGTATATTTAGAACCATTTTTCGAGTACCCTGATCCGATCACCGGGGAAGACGGCGGTATTTTCGGCCGCTTTGCCGGTCGCTTGTTTGCCATCCACTGTGCGGGTTATCACCACCGTGCTTGTATCCGCACGGTAGGTATAGCCGCCTGCCAGCGAAACCGCCGAAAGAACGGTTGTGCCAGGACGATAGGTGTATTCGCCGGGAGTACGGACTTCACCGAGGATATAGAATGGCCGCAAATCGACCTGCTGGACATTGACCACCGCTTTGGTGAGAATCTGCCTCTGGGTCAGAATGGCTTCGATGTCTTGTTCCAGTTGCCGGAAAGTCTTGCCACGTGCTTGGACCACCTCAACCAGCGGCAGCGAGATGGCCCCGCTGTCATCAATGACATAATCTTTTGAGAGCGTGTCCAGATCTTGCACCACAATCCGTATTTTATCACCGGAATCGAGCCGGTATTCCGTTTGGTTGGCATAAGGAAAGGCCGACAGACCTTCCGTTCCGGAAGTGCAGCCTGCCAATGACAGGCTTGCTGCTGTCAGACACAACAGGCTGACGATGAATCGTAGTAATGACATATTAGCCCTCCATTTGTTAACCGATGCACCCCTGCACCTACTATTGTTTTTCAGACTATATCCGCCGACCGATGGTAAGCAACCGATTAGTCTTTGATTCCACAACTATTCCCGACCGGTCGCAATTTGCAGACCATTTCGGCAAACCACCAAAATCAATTTCAAGCTGCGCCAACACTTTCGACCATTACCGGTTTCTTTTCCGTTACCCAATGCGACAAATCGCGCCCGATCATCTGGCCTAACCGCTCCACATCTTTAGCGTAAAAGTCCCTCAGCCTTGCACTCACGTCGGCGCTCAATGGGGGATAATCAATCTGTTTGGTCATTAACGAACGAACGCCTTCAAACCACTTCGTGCCTCTCAACGGAGCGACGCTTTTCTTGAGCGGTGCCAGTGCCGTCCGCACCGGCAGCGGCAAGAAATGTTCAGAACTGTCGTTGGCCCGTCGGCGAGCCGTGACTTCATCGTAAAAGGGTGTTGCGCCAATATGCAATGTAAGCTGCTCAACAACTTCGCGCGGACGGGCGCGGACATCTTCAAACAGGAAAATGTTGAACCGGTCCTGCGGAAAATGCTCGAACCAGCGCGACAGATGGTCGGCATAAAGGCCATCAAGCAAGAAGCGCGGCTGGGGATTGTCGAGCGAGAGAAGATAGTCTTCGGGCTGGCCCTTTATCGTGCCGCGCCGGTATAGCATCTTGTAATCCGAATAGGCCCGTTCGACCGGATTCCGCAACTGTGCCGCAAGCCGGACTTGAGGGAGCATTTTTGCCATGCGTTCAGCCGCAAGCGGGTGGGCGAGATAATCAGCCGATTTCTCTCCAAGCATTTGGCCCGGCGCGGCCTTGCCCTCAAAAAATGACGTGTAGTAATCCGGCCCGCGATGAAACTCGGAACTGAAATAATGCGGTTCCGGCCCGGGCATAAAAATGGCGGGATTGGCCTGAAGCTGCTCCAGGACCCAGGTGGTCGCAGCCTTCACCGCGCCAATAATGATGAATTGGGGCAAATAACTTTCGGTCAACGCCTTGTCTCTTTCCTGATGTCTTAGCTTAGCGCCGATTCAAGGGCCCAGGCGATCGATTGCATATCTTCCGTCGTAGCGAGGTGGTCCACCGCAAAAATCAGAGTGCTCTCGCCGACGCTTGCTGCATTGGCAAGATCGCCGTCCATCCGGGGTGGTTGATTACCAAAAGCACTCTCCCTGCTCATGTCAGGGCATGATCCTACCCCACAATTAATCCCCAAACTGCCTAGCTCGGCAATGATGTCGCGCCTGTCTTTGCCTTTTGGCAAAGCTTCCGGACGAAGGTGCAAATAGAATTTATAATATGCATGGCCGACATATTCGGGCAATTCCGGAATATAAATCGCAGGATGCCCGCTTAATGCCTTGGTCAAAAGCGCAGCATTTTCCCGCCGCCGATTAACCCAGTCGGGCAGTTTGCGTAACTGGATCCTGCCAATGGCCGCCTGCATCTCGGTCATCCTGAAGTTGCTACCGAAACTGTCATGGACATAGCGAAACTCGCCGACGACATGCCGTGTCGAACCGAACAGTTTTTGCGGATTCTTGCCATGATCCTTATAGGCCCATGCCCGTGCCCAGACGTTTTCGTCTTTGAGCAACAGCATCCCACCTTCGCCGCCCGTTGACATTATCTTGTCAGTACAGAACGAAAAGGACGACGCATGGCCGAACGACCCGACAGGGCGGCCACGATAAGTTGCACCGTGCGCTTGTGCGCAATCCTCGATCAGGAAAATGTCATGCTTGTCACAGATCTCCAAGATCCGGTCCATGTCGCATGGCCACCCTGCCAGATGCACACACAAAATCGCCTTGGTTTTCGCTGTAACCAGCGTCTCAATCGATTCCGGCAGGATATTCTGGCTGTCGAGATCGATATCGGCGATCACAGGCGTGGCACCCACCGCCATCACGCAGCTCAGGCTGGCAAAAAAGCTCCGGGCGGGCAAAATCACTTCATCACCCGGCCCAATTCCAAGCGCCCGCAAAGCAACCTCTAGCGAAACCGTGCCGTTGGAAACCGAAATACCATAGCTCACGCCGACAAAATCGGCGAACTCGCGTTCAAAAGCCCGGCATTCGTCGCCGTGTACCAACGAATTTACCCGCCCGCTTTCCAGCACTTGGACAACGGCGCGAACTTCATCTTCGTCATGGTGCGGCCACCGCGTATGAACGGGCCTGGGTTCAAATTCCCGATGGTCGTTAGCTAAGGCAGTTTGCGGCAATGACATTGCTATGTTCTCCGGCAGCTCGGTGTTTATTCAAATAATGTTAGCGGATGCTTAAGCTGGCGCGATATGACTTAGCTCCGCTGCTTTCGCGGTGTTGGTCACATGCGGAATCTGTGAAAAGAATATGCCGCCTCCGACAACGCTGCTGGGCATTTTCACGAGATTGTGAGTGATCCGGCATACTTCATCATGGTCGCCAGACGCCACGAGCTTTTCAAGCTCACGAATTGCCCGTGTAATAAGCGGAAGAGGGATCGAGTTTGAACTGGCCTCGAAAATTCCGGGAATGGCCGAATCTGTTTGACGCTCGCAAGTGTCGAACAATTCCTCGAACAATTTTTCCCCCGGGCGCAGACCGATAAACTTGATCTCCACATCGACATCGGGTTCCAACCCAGACAAACGGATCATCTGTTGTGCAAGGTCAACGATCCGCACCGGATCACCCATGTCGAGAACGAATATGTTACCGCGTTCCGATCCTTCTTCCAGCGCGCGCGAGCTGCTTTGCAGGATCAGCTGGACCGCTTCCTTCACGGTCATGAAAAAGCGCACAATGTCCGGATGCGTAATGGTCAGCGGCTTGCCTTGGCTAATCTGCTTTTTGAACAGCGGCACGATGGACCCGCTGGACCCCAGAACATTGCCAAACCGCACCGTCATGAAACGTGGCGCTTCGGTGTCATCCACGCCACATAGATCGAGCGCCTGACAATATAGCTCGCCTACCCTTTTGGTCGCACCCATCATGCCAACCGGATTGACCGCCTTGTCGGTGGAAACCTGTACCATCGCCTTGGCACCAAATTCGCATACGGCATCGGCAATGATGCGGGTGCCGATGACATTGGTGTGCACGCCGGCGCAAGGGTTGGCCTCGACAATCGGCACATGCTTCAAGGCCGCAGCATGATAAACAATCGCCGGACGATGGCGGGCAAACACACGCCGCACGCTAGACGCCTGGCGAATTGAGCACAGTTCGGGATGTATTTCCAGATCAGGGAATGCATCGCGCAATTCCATCTCGATGGCATAGAGATTATATTCGCTATGGTCGACGAGAACGATCTTTGACGGACCAAAACTCGCCAGCTGCCGCACCAGCTCGCTGCCGATTGTACCGCCCGCACCGGTTACCAGAATGCATTCCCCACCGATCTGTCGGCTAACAAAATCGCGTTCCATGCTGAATTCTTTCCGCCCCAGTAATTCGGTCAGCGGTAAATCTTCCATATTGATCTTGGGCTGACCCTGCAGCAACTGGCTCCATGGATCTTTGACCCTCGAAAGGCCCAGCCCCAGATCACGCGCACGGTGGACAAGCTTTGCCATGTCATGATGGCTCAAACTACGCCCGTCATCACACATGATGATGCTGTCTGGTCTTAAATTCCTTGCAGCCAACATCTCAACCACGCCGGCCAGCATATCAGGGCTACCCAATACGGGTACTCCGGAAAGCCGGTCGATCGTCACGTCGCGGTGTGGCAGTAGCACGCCAACGAAATCTATGTTTACGCTGCGATCAGCCCGGACGAGATCTATGACCGAACGTGACCATTCAGGTGTCCCAAGAAGCAGCGCCCGTTTGGCCGGTTGGGATCCAGCAGCCTGCCCTTCAACATGGAGAACCCGTTGCTGTTCCCATTCGCGCAAGCCACGACGTAAAAGGCGCATAGAACCCATCGCGACGGTAAGCAGCGACCAGTGCACCATTGCCATTGGAAGCAGCGATATCCCCACCGCGCGAACTTGCGGCAGTGTTAGCGCAACAGCCCAGGAAATTGCCAGACCCAGAATGATCGTGAACGCCAGAAAGCAACAGTCGGCAAAGGAAAGAAAGCGCCAGCTGCGTCCATATAGACCGACCAGAAGGGCAGTTGACGTCGTTATAATGCCAAATAGCAGGAGGAAGACGGCCCTGCTGCCCAGCATGCCATGCAGAGGATCACCAAATTGATACATGATTGCAGCAAGGGTGAATATCACCGCAGCGAAATCAAGCGAGATGACGCTGGCAAACCTGACGGTGCGACGCCACCCAAAATTGCGTAGACGTTCTGCCGTCCTCGCGAATGGCCCTGCGAGTACCGCTGTCCCGAGTTCCTGATTTTCTGGCTCAAGCTGTACATGAACCGGGCCACCGGCTTGCGGAACAAGGGCTTCGAGATTTGTAACAGTCGTGGTCATTTCCGGTTCATCCTGTAATCGCCCCAAATCGCCTCCCGGATTTCATTGTTGGGATTACCAACGGAAACAATGGGCCGATTTGATTGAGTGGAGACTGTTTACCCCACGCGGGCGACCGCGCGCACCTGTTCAAGCAGCCATCAGCCTTAATTGTGTCCGATAGCCAGCTTGGGAGGAACAACTCCAAAATTGCGCTGGCGTTGCCATTTTTGCTCCAATGGGTATCTACCAAAGGCTGCAACGGCATATCGAAAGGATATAAGCCCGAATACCAAGTTGCTCTTGCCCGTTCAGCGGCTACGGACGTTTACGAGTGAATTGAAAATCGCGGCTGAATTGCAGCAGCTTTCACGATTGGCCCCAATGCAGCGGAGTTGCTGACATGAAAGTAATGATATTATCCAGCCTGGCATATTCGCTCACCAATTTTCGCGGAGCGCTGCTAGAGGAAATGGTGCGGAACGGGCATGTCGTCGTTGCTGGCGCGCCTGATCGTGATGCCCAGGTAGAACAGAAGCTGGAGGCAATGGGCGTCGCATATCGCTGCACGCCCATGGCGCGTACCGGCACAAACCCGTTAGAGGATATTCTGACGTTATTTCGGTATGCGCGGCTGATGTACCGTGAACGACCCGATGTCGTCCTCGCATATACCCAAAAACCCATTATCTACGGGGGGCTAGCCACCCGAATTTACGGTCGGGCGAACTATTACGCATTGATGACCGGCTTGGGCTATGTGTTCAGTCCTGAAGCAAGCAGTCGCAACCTGTTTCGAAAACTGGTGAGCCTGATTTACCGCGAAGGCGTCCGGAAGGCGAAAGCCATCTTCGTTTTCAACCGGGATGATCGTAACGACATGCTGGACGCCGGCATTATCGATCCCGATGACACCGTGATCCAGGTTCCCGGATCCGGCGTTGACACCGATCACTTTGCCGAACAACCTCTCCCGACCGGACCGCTGACGTTCCTGATGGTCGGCCGGTTGATGCGGGACAAAGGCGTCTATGAATTTGTCGAGGCCGCGCGCCATATCAAAGCACTTCACCCCAATTGCCGATTCCGTATTCTCGGGCGGTTGGAAGAAAATAATCCGACCGGCATCAGCCCGGACGAATGCCGGACCTGGTCGGAAGAAAACATCGTCGAACTATTGCCTGAAACGCGTGATGTCCGGCCGTATCTGGCAGAGGCCAATATTTTTGTCCTGCCGTCCTTTTACCGTGAAGGACTGCCGCGTACCATACTCGAAGCAATTTCGACTGGGCGTCCCATCATCACCACTGACCTGCCGGGCTGCCGCGAGCCGGTAGAAAATGGTGAAAATGGCATATTGGTGCCACCACGAGATGCGAAAGCGCTGGCTGATGCAATGTGCACGTTTATTGATCATCCCGAACGCATTGCCCCGATGGCGAAAAGGTCGCGCGAAATCGCTGTGTCCCGATATGACGTAAATCTCGTCAACGACATCTTGCTCGGTCACATGGGCCTAAAAGGTTCGAACAAAGGCACCCCGGCTCTTGAAAAAGCGCAAAGGTCGCCGCCCGTTCATTTTGACAAGGCAATGCCGGAAAGAATTTGATGCCGCCAAATACGGCCGCAGAATATTAGAGAATTGCATTTGAATTGGCTGCCACTTTTACAGCCGCACACTAGATATGCCGACAATCCGTTAGGGGACGGATGGCATTTTGTTAAGAAGGAGCGTTACGTTGCGTGCGGTAATTATCGGGGCAGTCGAAAGTACAGAAGTTGCGATCAACGCGGCAGGAAGCGCCTGTGGTTGGTCGATACCACTTGTCGTGACGCTGAAATCGGATCTGGCCGCTCGCCATTCTGATTTCTGCGACCTTTCCGAAGCAGCATCCAAAGCAGGAGCGCTGGTTCATCAAACGGCGCAAGTGAACAATGCCGAAACTATTGCCGCCATTGTCGACGCAAAGCCTGACTACATCTTCGTTATAGGCTGGTCGCAAATCTGTGGCCCTGCGTTTCTGGCCACCGCACCAGACAGGGTGATCGGGTATCACCCCGCTGCCTTGCCCCGCCTGCGCGGAAGGGCCGCCATTCCATGGACAATATTGAACGACGAATCGATCACAGCGGGCAGCCTGTTCTGGATAGATGAAGGGGTGGATAGCGGGGCTATTCTTGAGCAGCAGTTTTTTCATGTTGCTCCTGATGAAACCGCCGCTTCGCTCTATGCGAAGCACATGGATGCGCTCGCAATTATGGTGACCAATGCATTAGACAAACTTGCAGCGGGGACGGAGGTTCGCAAAATACAGGATGACCGCTATGCGACCTGGGCCGCACGACGGACTGCCCAGGATGGCCAGATCGACTGGACTTGCGGCACGGCGGAAATTCTTCGGCTGATCCGTGCGGTTGGACGCCCATATCCCGGAGCATTTACCTATCAAAACGGCGAACCGATCACATTCTGGTCAGCGTCGGCACTGCCTGAAGGTGCACGTCATCATGCACGACCCGGGCAAATCGTGGGGCAAGTCGGCGACGGGCTGATTGTAAAGACCATCGACGGGCTTTTGCTTGTTGAAGAATGGGAGAGCGAAACCGGCAAGCGACCTGCAATGCACGCCAAATTGGGAGGTGTGGCATGAGCAAGCTCGCCGCGATGAAAAAGGTGCTTGTAGTCGCACCCCATCCGGACGACGAAATTCTGGGCTGTGGGGGCACGATGGCGCGTCTTGTTGCCGAAGGCGCAGACGTACATGTCGTGATCATGACGTCGGGACAGCCTCCCGAATATTCCGAAGCCTATACCCGCAATATCCGTGCAGAACTCGCCACCGCGCATCAGATGCTTGGCCTTGGCAACGTGCATTTTCTCGATCTGCCGGCAGCAGGACTGGATAAATTGCCGGCAGCCCAGGTAAACAAGGCTTTTGGCGATTTGGCCGAAAAATTGCTGCCGGACACTATGTTTCTGCCTTTTGTCGGCGACATCCATCTTGATCACCAGGTCAGCTTCCTTGCCGCCATGGTTGCGGCGCGCCCGAGGAAATTTGAAGTTCCGGCGCGCATCTACGCCTATGAGACATTGTCGGAAACAAACTGGTATGCGCCGGGCATTACACCCGCCTTCATACCCAATATGTATGTCGATATTTCCGACTATCTCGACAAAAAGATCGAGGCGTTCCTTCAATTCAAATCGCAGGTGAAAGAATTCCCGGATGAGCGATCACCCGAAACATTGCGTGCGCTTGCAACCCTGAGGGGTTCGACAGTCTACCGGATGGCTGCCGAAGCTTTCATGCTGGTTCGCGAGATCGCCTAGTGGCATCCAGGCCGCCCTCCAACGGTAGATCGGCTGGTCGGTCCGATTTGAAGGAGAGGGATCGGCACGCGGCCAATGCACCGGTGACCATCCTGCTAACGTCCGCCATGCAGCAGGTGAGTTGGATGCGGTGCTTTCGGGATGCTGCAGAAGAGACTGGTATAGACCTGAAGATCATCGCGGTGCACAATCAACCCGAGGCAAGTGCTGCCTGTCTGCTAGCCGATATGGCGTTTCGTGTGCCCGAGGTTCCGGAAGAAAACTATATTGACGTAGTTTTGCAACTGTGTGCGGAACACCGGGCGGCCCTGCTCGTACCGGGCGCACCCTATGAACTTGCCAAGCTATCAGCGTCCGCCCCGCTTTTTGCGGAGGTTGGAACACATGTTGCTACTAGCGGCGCCATGCTGGTGGATCTCTCCAGAGATGCCGAACAATTGAACGAGCTTGCCTTTGCAGCGGGGGCTGCACGAAGGGAGCTGGCCACCAGGGCTGAAATCATGGCGAGCCCGGATTCCTATAACTGGCCCCTTAAGGTGGTCCCCCGTCTGCAGCAGGACTATCCTCTGGGCGAACTTGTACTGCGTCATCGCCGCGAAATGTCGCGCATTCCCTTGAACGTTCCGGTGCTTTTTACCAGCCACCCCAAAGGAGAAAGGATTGTTGTTCAAACATTGTTCGACAGTGCCGGTGATCTGGTTTTTGCGGCACCTTTTGCCTTGAGGCAAATTAAGGGCGAAGAGGCCATCTGTGCCGTAACCGTGAACGACCCCGAGGTCATCGCCATTGTTGAGCGGCTGGCCCCCATATTGCCCCAACCTCGCGGCCCGCTGTTTATGGAGTTCATCCGGGACATTCAGGGAAGTTTGTTTCTGCAATCTCTCAGCCCGATGTTTTGTAGCCATTATCCGCTGGTTGACCGAGCGGGCGGGAAAATGGCCACATGGCTTATATGGCAGGTTCTTTCGGGAACAGTTCCAGACTGTTTCCAATGGACCGTGGGACTCACAATGTTGAGCTACAATGTACCGTTGTTTCTGTTCGAGAATAACCGGCAGAACAGCCTACCGATTCGCTAAAGAGCTGGTAAAATATGGTTAATAAAAATGACATATAATCAATGAGTTGCGTTTACCATACTTTTTTGCCACTTTTTATCAAAAGGGGTAACCATATAACCTATTGAGCCAGTTATTAAAAAATCTGGAAAACGATGCTGGGACATTTTTTTTGATGTTTTTTGTTAATCTGTCTGGACTCCGGGGGCCAGACGGCCTTATAGATGTTAATGCAGCGTTAAGGAATTGACCTGCCAAAAACAAAAAAGAAAAAATAAATTGGTCGCACAATTTAAACAATCTCTTCCGGAGGCGACCAACATGGAAAACCCTGTCCCAATAGCTCTATTAAGCCGCAACACGCTGGTACGCGAAGGGCTTCGCAGAATTCTTAGTGACGAAAATTTCTCAGTGAACCAATCACTTGAGGAAAGTTCGCACCTGCTTGAAATTAGTGCTCAAGAGGAAAAGCCCAAGCTCATCATTATCGATAGCGGTCAGAGCAACGATCTCGACTGCAATGTCCTGAGATTGCAAGACCGTTTTCCCAGCGCACGTATCGTCATACTTTCGGACAATTTTGATTTCGAACATATGGTAAATGCGTTCCGCGCGGGCGTACACGGTTATATCGTCAAGCAAATTGCCTGTGCGCCGCTTATTGGGTCTCTGCAATTGGTGGCCATGGGTGAAAAAGTCATGCCAACCGAGCTTGTCAGCCAGTTGCCCGAGCGGCTCGTCGCTCCCTCAGAGGGACTGACCGGCAAGATAGGTTTGACTGAAATGTTATCCGACCGCGAAGTAGAAACCCTGCGCTGTCTTGTTATGGGCTATTCCAACAAGCATATCGCGCGTCGGCTGGAAATTAGCGAAGCAACCGTAAAGGTGCATGTGAAAGCCATTTTGCGCAAGCTGCAGGTCCAGAACCGCACCCAAGCAGCCATCTGGGCGGTTAATCAGGGCGTCGTTTTGTCGGGAATGACCAATCTGGAAACTCTGGTGACAGACACAGACGATTTGGAAGAAGACGATTTTGTTGAAGAAGCACAATTCCAGGTTGCCTGATAAGTAGCAAAAAATTAGCGTTCGGAACCCATGCCCTGGATAACCAACCTTGGGGCGAGCCAATCGGATTACGGCATCCGGTTGGCACGATGGGCAATGGATTTTGCTCAGCTGGTGGGATTTTGACCTGTCGCAGGCGGTCAGCGATCATTAGATCGTAGCGCCCCGCTTCAGCACACATGTTTCGACCCATGCGATAATTTCGGCCCGGCGGCGAGCATCGTCCGTGATGTCGGTATCGACACCCAATTGCCAAGCCAGCGCAGCGTTTTCAGGATGACTACCCAGCTTGGTTAGCAAAGCGGCATAGGCTTCAGTTTCTGCCGCATCGGCAAAGAACCCCTGCCCGACCATGTCTTCGGCATAGACTTGGTAAAGATCCGCCAGATGCGCGGCATCAAATTCAGGATGGTATTGCACCGCCCAAATTTCGCTGTTCGCCAGTGGAATGACCGCCGCCTGTACTTCGCTATGCGAATTGGTGGCGAGTAAAGTTGCGCCATCGGGTAGTCGTGTGACTTCGTCATAATGGATGCAGGGTGCGTCGAAAACCGGACCTTTGGCGGCGAACATCGGATGGTCGCGACCGGCCTCTGTCACCCTGATCTTGCGCGCAAAACCGACCTCGCGGCCTTTGGGATGATATTCGACCAGCCCGCCTGCCGCCATAGCCGCAATCTGCAAACCCCAACAGCTGCCGAATATTGGTATACCGGCCTCTGCCGCTTCGTGGAGCAATGCGATCTGGTTGGTCACGGCAAAGTCGGTGTCATAGGCATGGAGCGACGACCCGCTGATTACCATGCCGTCATAGGCGGCGAGCGCGTTGCGCCCGGGTATCGATGCATCGCGATCGGCGGCACAGACAATGTCTATTTGCAGATCAGGAAAATGTGCAAGCAGGGAATCGCGGTAAATCCCGCTCGATGATCGCACGCCAAGCGCAGCGCCTCTGGCACGGCGTTCGGCAATATTACCCTCCATCAACAAGATCTTGCTCATTACAGCAGCCTAACCGGTCCTTCAGCCGATATCAAATGAAACACCTTGTGCCAGCGGCAGGTCATTGGAATAATTGATCGTGTTGGTCGCCCGCCGCATATAGGCCTTCCACGCGTCGGAGCCGGACTCTCGGCCGCCGCCGGTTTCCTTTTCACCGCCAAAAGCTCCGCCAATTTCTGCGCCGGATGTGCCGATATTGACATTGGCAATACCGCAATCGCTCCCCTCGGCGGACAGGAACCGTTCGCATTCCCGCATGTCGGTAGAGAAAATGGATGAGGAGAGGCCTGCGCCTACGCTGTTCTGCATTGCGATAGCTTGATCGAGGTCGAAGTAACGGAAGATGTAGAGGACGGGCGCAAATGTTTCGCGCAACACCGGACCCGTGTGTTGGTCCATTTCCACCAGAGCGGGTCGCACATAAATACCGTCTCCGGGCATGTTGAGCTGCTCACCACCCGCTATTTTGGCACCTAATTCGTCCGCCTCTGCGAGCGCCCTAATCATGGCAGCGTGGGCATCAGCATCGATTAACGGGCCAGCCAGATTGCCGCTGTCCAGCGGATCGCCAATCTTTATGGACGCCGAAGCCAATTTTGAGGCAGAGACAAAGCTATCGTAAATCGCATCATGAACGAACAAACGCCTGAGGCTTGTACAGCGTTGTCCGCTGGTGCCGAATGCCGAGAACAACACGCCGCGCAACGCCAACGCGACATCAGCCTTATCGCTGACGATCGCCGCATTATTGCCGCCGAGTTCAAGGATCGTCCGGGCAAAACGCGCCGCCGCGATCTGCCCCACTGCAAGACCCATCGCCGTGCTGCCGGTGGCCGAAATAAGCGCGATGCGCGGGTCTGCAACCAGCGCTGCGCCAACGTCTCGGTCACCTTGGATAACTTGCGATAGGCCAATAGGTGCACCGGCAAAATCGTTAGCGCCGTGTTGAAACAGTGCTTGCACCGCCACCGCAGTCAGCGGCGTTTTCTCCGACGGCTTCCAGACGACGCTGTTGCCGCAAACCAAAGCCAACGCGGCGTTCCACGCCCATACCGCGACAGGAAAATTGAACGCGGATATTACCAACGTCGGCCCGAGCGGATGCCAGCTTTCCATCATCCGGTGACCGGGGCGCTCGCTCGCAATCGTCAGCCCATGTAACTGCCGCGATAGCCCCACCGCAAAGTCGCATATGTCGATCATTTCCTGCACCTCGCCGAGCCCTTCGGAGATTGGCTTACCGCTTTCTATGGTGACCAGACGGGCGAGGTCATCCTTGTGGTTGCGCAACGCATTGCCGAACTGGCGAACGAGTTCACCGCGACGCGGGGCGGGGACCGTGCGCCATGCGAGGAAAGCATCTTGCGCAGCGGCCAACGCGGTATCGATCTCTGCCATAGAATCCGCAGCAACGGTACCGATATGGCTGCCATCGATGGGCGAATGGACCGGCATGTCGCCGGAAGTCGTTGTACCGAACCGCGCCAAGATCGCTGTTACCTCGTCCGCCAGTGCCAAAACTGTTCTCCCAAGTGCACTCGTGGCATAGCGCGCCCGCCACGGTTTTGCCAACTTGCCCCAACTGCTTAAAAAGTCTAGCCACGACCATCACCTTGACCCGCATATTGTAACTGCGGATGGAGAACTAAAATGGCGGAAATGGCAGCATTTGACTGGGCCGATCCTTTCCGGCTCGACGACCAGCTTAGCGGCGATGAACGGATGATCCGCGATAGCGCCAGCGCCTTTGCACAAAGCGAATTGCAGCCCCGTGTGATCGAGGCATATCGCACCGAACGCGATGCGCCAGAACTGTTTCCGATGATGGGTGAAATCGGCCTGCTGGGCGCGACCATTCCGGAAGAATATGGCGGAGTCGGCGCATCTTACGTCGCTTACGGCCTGATCGCGCGTGAAATCGAGAGGGTGGATTCGGGTTACAGGTCAATGGCTTCCGTGCAGTCCTCATTGGTGATGTACCCAATATATGCTTATGGTTCCGAGGAGCAGCGCCGGAAATATTTGCCCGGACTGGCGGCTGGCAGGCTGATCGGCTGCTTTGGCCTTACCGAACCCGACGCCGGTTCCGATCCGGCCGGGATGCGCACATTCGCCAAAAAAATTGATGGCGGCTATGTGATTTCGGGGTCGAAAACCTGGATTTCAAACGCGCCCTTTGCCGATGTGTTTGTCATCTGGGCGAAGTCCGAAGCGCACGGTGGTGGAATAAGAGGCTTTGTGCTGGAAAAGGGTATGAAGGGACTCACAGCCCCGAAAATTGAAGGCAAGTTGAGCCTGCGTGCTTCGACCACCGGCATGGTTATCATGGACGAAGTCGAAATCGGCGACGATGCGCTCCTGCCCGATGTGCAAGGCCTGAAAGGCCCTTTTGGCTGCCTCAATCGTGCCCGTTACGGGATTAGCTGGGGTGCGCTGGGTGCCGCTGAATTCTGTATGCATGCTGCCCGCCAATATGGACTGGACCGGCACCAGTTCGGACGTCCGTTGGCTGCAAACCAGCTGTACCAAAAGAAGCTTGCCGACATGCAAACCGACATCGCTTTGGGCCTGCAAGCATCGTTGCAGGTTGGAAGGTTAATGGATGCAGGCAAATTCGCCCCTGAAATGATTTCCATTGTGAAGCGTAACAATGTCGGCAAAGCGCTCGATATTGCCCGTCAGGCACGCGACATGCATGGCGGGAACGGCATTAGCGAAGAATATCAGGTGATGCGTCACATGGTGAACCTCGAGACCGTGAACACCTATGAAGGCGCGCACGATGTCCATGCCCTGATCCTGGGCCGGGCAATCACCGGGATTGCCGCTTTTTAGCAAAAAATCAGGGCCGCTCAGCTTTGCAGAGAGCGGCCCAGTATAGGCTGTAAAGCCTGCTAGGGAGGAAGCGTATCCCGAAAGACACGTTACCCTCTTTAACCGGAAAATGGTAAATTTTGACTTAACAGGCTGCTGAAAAACTGACGGAGCTGGCCGGCGTTGTTGGGTGTTGGGGATTTTCCGAGGTTGGGATAGCGATTTTGGTCTGGATTTGCGGTCGGACTATAGTGTGAGGCTGGGTTTCGCTCGCTTTCATGCCGACTGAGCGAGGATTTTGGGGATTCGGATGAGGTTGTAGGCGCAGATTGCCATCGTGAAGAGCGCTGCGACCTTTTGCTTTCCTCTCAGTTTGACCTTGGCAAATCCAGCTGAACATTTTGCCCAACCGCCCCCATGTAGCACAGGCGGCTCTCGCGCCCGTCGGCCTTCTTGTAGAGCCGCGCG
>JBDTUD010000043.1:0-18178 GCA_040007915.1 Sphingorhabdus sp. | reverse complement strand
AGGAGAACGAGCATGACGTCGATCAACGGCGTCGTGTTCATTTCCATCATCGGCTGGCCATCATCTTTGCCGCCACTCATTGCCATGATATTTGCTCCTTAGCGAATGTGCTGGTTACGACGCGTCGGCCGTAGTGAAGGGTGACGATATGAAGCCGACGCGGGAGAAGCCTGCCATTTGCATGGAATAGACCGCACCACCGATGCACTGATATGGCGTGTTTACGTCGCCGCGAATATGTGCCTCGGGCAAATCTTCGGGGTCAATTTTACCCGCCGCAGCAGCTGCTTCACCACCAAGCTTTTCAAATTCCTTCTTGAGGTGCTTTGCTGCGCGATCAACCAATTCGGTCGAATCAATAGGTGTTACGTTCCAGTAAATCCGGCATTCGCCGTTTGGATTGGCACCTTCATAGCCTTCCGAACCCGGATCGCGGCCCGCAGCATCAGTTGTCGTAACAGACAAAAGCACATTTTCGCGTTTCGCTTTGGTAGGTTCGAATTTAACAGCCGGCAATTCCATCTTGACCGTCTGGATCGCAACCGGAATGGCGATGAGAAACACAATGAGGAGCACCAGCATGACGTCCACAAGGGGAGTCGTGTTGATGTCAGACATTGGCGTGTCTTCGCCGCCGCCTCCTGAACTGATTGCCATTGGCTAATCCTCTCTAAATGAATGGGGTCGGTGATTGTCCTGTCGCCAGGACATAAGGGCCGCCCGGAAGGACGGCCCCAACCCGATCCTTACTTCTTCACCGCAGTTGCAGCAGCAGCAGGCCGTCCAGCAGGAGCCGCAACCAACGCAGGCTTCAAGTTACCGCCCGAAGAGATGTAACCAAGCACATCGTTCGAGAATGTCGCCAAGCTACGGGCGATCGACTTGTTACGGGCTTGCAGCCAGTTATAGGCAAGCACCGCAGGCACAGCAACGAACAGACCGATTGCGGTCATGATCAGTGCTTCACCAACCGGACCTGCGATCTTGCCGATATCGGCTTGACCGGCGATACCGATTTTGATCAGCGCCGAGTAAATACCGATAACCGTTCCAAGCAGACCAACGAATGGCGCAGTCGCACCAACCGTAGCAAGGAACGGAAGACCGCTTGCCAGCTTGTTATTGATCGACTCTTCCGAACGCGACATCGCGCCGTGCAGCCAGTCATGGGCTTCAACCGGATCGGTCAAAAGGCCGTGCTGTTTTTGTGCAGAGATGCCATCGTCAACGACCTGGCGGAAAGCACTGTTCTTGTCGAGCTTGGCAGCGCCCTCTTCAAGCGTCGCCGCACGCCAGAATCCGGCTTTCACCTGTTTCGCCTGATTAAGCACCTTCTGCTGCTCCATCAACTTGGTGAACATGATGTAGAACGAACAAACAGACATGATGACCATCACGCTGAAAATCGCGATAGAGATCGGACCACCTTCCCTCAGCGCCGGGATCAGACCAAATTGAGCTGCTGCTTCCGCTCCTTCGGCTCCCGCCGCGGTAAGAATTTCAATCGACATTTAAATTTCCTCTCAGAAAAGGGTTACTTCAAAAATGTCCGGCGCATAGGCTCCCCCCAGCGCCGGACCATCTAAATCACTTTGGTATCTGCCACCGGACACGGTTCGAATAAGTTCCCGTCGTCGGATTACCGCTGCTATCAAGCGCCGGGTCAAAACGGGCGCGACGCGTCACGTTCGTACAGGTGGCCTGATCGAGATCGGCATGACCGCTCGATGACGAGACATTGCATGCAGTTACGCGGCCATTGGGACCAACGGTGACTGTAAATCCTGTGGTGCCTTCGCGTTCCTGCTGCAAAGCCCGTGACGGATAGTCATTGGTGTTTGCCCAGTTACCGGGGTTGCCCTTTGGCACCGGCTTCGGACGCTGGGGCGGCGGCGGCGGAGGCGGCGGAGGCGCTGGCGGTGCAGCCGTGGGCACCAGTGCAATCGGAGGCGGCGGGGTATCGACCGTACGAACAGTGGGCGGTGGCGTGACCGTCCGCACCAATGGCGGCGGCGAAACTACCGGCGGCTCAACCTGCTTTTCGGGCTCGGGCGGCGGCTCTTCTTCTTCGGGGGGTTCTTCTTCCTTCACGTCGACGACGGTCATCTTTTCCTTAACCTTCTGGATGGCATCATAAGCGAGGCCGGTCACCAGAGCGTAACCCAGAAAAGCGTGGAGAAGGATAACGATGATGACCGAAACCAAACGGTTCGTGCTCATCCCTTGTTGGTCAGCATATGCCATGCAGAAACGACTCTCCTAACTTCCCATGTGGACGCAGGCAGCTCTCGGAACATCTCCAAGTGTTCACGCTACCCGCATAATCGGTCTATTATCTTTTCTCCCGATTCAGCGCCGCTTTAGACAACACGTTGTTGGCAGGCAATGCGGATTCTGCGATTCACACGCAATTCATATAACAGACTACCATATTGGTACCGATTGGTTAATCGTGGCGTCCCTGCCGTGACAACGCCAGACAGAAAGTCAAGCGATGAACAAGCAAATTCCCCGAATGTTATTAGCTGGAGCCTTCCTCATTTTTGGCGGAAATGCGTGGTCACAGTCGCCCCCGCCCGCTCCCCGGACTTATTCGGTACCTGCTGAAGGCGCGGCTTATGCCGACGTCGCCGATTTGGCGGTCGTTTCGCCGCTGATTATCGATGCGACTGTAAAAAAAGCTGTCAAGGTCGCGCCGGAACAATCGATTGGCGTCCCCGCCAATATGCAGCGCATGCTTGTCGAAGCTGATGTGTTGGCGCTGATTCGGGGCCAAGGCGGGGTAACATCGCGGGTGAAGTTCCTGCTTGATCTGCCCAAGGACGCACGCGGCAAGATTCCCAAACTTAAAAAACAGCGCCTATTTTTGTTGGGGAACAGCGTGACAGGACGCCCCGGGGAAATCAGGTTGGCACGGCCAGACGCATTGATCCAGTGGAGCCCAGCCAACGATGCTCTGGTCCGCGCCATCACCCAGGAAGCGGTGCAGATTGATGCCGCGCAGAAGATTACCGGCATCACCAGCGCCTTTTACAGTGCGGGTACGGTACTGGGCGAAGGCGAAACCCAGGTTTTCCTGAAGACCGAAAAGGGCCAGCCAATGTCGCTATCTATTATAAGTCGGCCGGGGCAAAACAAAAGATGGGCGGTATCAACCGCCGAGGTGATCGATGAATCGGCCTCAGCACCCGTCCGGCATACCCTTTTATGGTATCGGCTGGCATGTGGCTTACCGCGCGATCTTAACGCGGAATTGGTCGAAGGTGCGGACAGCGACAATGCCGCACGGGCGCAGGCCGACTATAAATTCGTGATCGAGGCGCTGGGGCCGTGTGGGCGAAAGCGCGCTTAATACAGGGACACAATACCTATTTCTGTTACCGGGTGCGCTATACCCGCATGAATGTCGAAGCAGAAATAGGTATTGTGTCCCTGTATTAAGGCGCGCTTCTGAACGGCGCGGCTTTCGCCAACACCAAAGTGAACCACCCGTCGATGTCATGATAGTCGACCTGCGGGGTCCAGCCGCCTGCGCGCAGCATCAGGCGTAGACTGCGCGAACTGTATTTATGGCTGTTCTCGGTGTGAATGGTTTCTCCAGCCGCCACCGAAAAGCTCCGGCCGGTCACCGAAAAGTCAATATCCCGCAGCGCTTCCAGATGCATTTCGATCCGCGCCTCAACATCGTTCCAGATCGCGCGGTGGGCAAACGCTTCAACGGGGATGTTGCCATCCAGTTCGCGGTTGATCCTCGCCAGCAGGTTGAGATTGAATGCGGCGGTAACACCGGCGGCATCATCATAAGCCGGGATCAGGACATCAAGCGGCTTGATCCGGTCAAAGCCGATCAGCAGCAAGGCGCCCTCACCCATTATCCCCCGCATGTGTCGGAGCAGATCAACACCACTACGGGGGATGAAATTGCCTATGGTCGAGCCGGGGAAAAAGCCGAGACGCGGGAGGTCATCCACCATATCGGGCAGATCCAGCTTATGCGTAAAATCTGCCTCTACCGGATAGATAGGCAGTGCTGGAAACTTGTCCTGCAAGGCAGCGGCCGCATCGCGCAGATAGTTTCCTGAAATATCTATTGGCACATAAGCCGATGGCGCCACTGCCTCCAAAAGCAGCGGCGTTTTGGTGGCACTGCCTGCGCCGAACTCTATAACCACGCGTCCGGCCCCGACCCGCGCGGCGATATCGGGACGACAATGTTCGAGCAATGCGGTTTCGGTGCGGGTGGGATAATATTCGGGGAGCCGCGTGATTTCATCAAATAATTCCGACCCGCGCTCGTCATAAAGCCAGCGCGCCGGGATAGCGCGGTGCGGCCCGCCAAGTCCCGCCAGCACATCGGCCTTAAACTGCGGATCAGGCATCGCGAGCCAGACGCAGACCAGTGAACTGCCATCGTTGATGCGGGTAGAAAAAATTGCGGTAGCTGGCCCTGACATGGCCACGCGGGGTCGCGCAACTGCCGCCGCGGAGGACGAACTGCCCGCTCATAAACTTGCCATTATATTCGCCAACTGCGCCGGGTGCAGCCTTGAAGCCGGGATAGGGCCGATAGGCGCTGCCGGTCCATTCCCACACATTGCCGAAAAAGTCGGGGCCGTTGATGGCCAGTGGACTTGCCGCATCGGCGCAGTCGAGTTGGTTTCCAGCAAAGGGATCAAGGCTGGCGGCCACCACTTCCCATTCGGCTTCAGTCGGCAATCGTGCCCCTGCCCAAGCCGCGTAAGCATCGGCTTCATACAGGCTGATATGGGTCACTGGCTCAGTTGGCTCGACCACACGCAATCCGTTTAGCCCGAAAGCGGCCCACGCGCCGTCTGTATCCTGCAGCCAGTAAAGCGGTGCGGCAATGCCCTCCTGTTGTACCCACGCCCAGCCATCGGACAGCCAATGCCGCGGCTCCGTATAGCCGCCATCGTTCATGAACTGCAGCCATTCGCCGTTGGTCACGGTCCGGTCCGCCAGTGTAAAAGGTTGCAGGATGACTTCATGTCGGGGGCCTTCGCAATCAAAGGCAAAGCCGGAGCCATCATGGCCAATGGACTGGATAGCCGAGGAACCGTCGATCCAGCCGAGCGGCGCAACATCCTGTTTAACCCGCACCACAGGCTCCGGCCAATAAGCGGGCAGCGTTGGATTCAGCGAAAACAGGTGCAAGATGTCGGTCAGCAATAACTCCTGATGCTGCTGCTCATGGTTGATACCGAGTTCGATCAAACCCAATGCTTGGTCGGGCAAACTGTTCCAGGCCCGTTTCAATGCCGCTTCGACATGCTCGCGATATTCCATGATGCGCGCCAGCGATGGCCGGGTCAGCAGACCGCGATGGGCCCGGGTGTGACGCACACCCTCCGCTTCATAATAGCTGTTGAACAGATAGGCGAAGCTGTCGTCGAACACACGGTAACGGGCGACATGGTCGCGCAGGACAAAGCTTTCGAGGAACCAGGTGACATGCGCCAGATGCCATTTCGCAGGGGAAGCATCGTCCATGGACTGGACGGTGGCATCTGCGTCGGAAAGCGGGGCGGCAAGCGCCGCGGTTAATTGGCGCGCCGAAAAAAAGCGGTCTTTCAGACCCGCGGTCACCGCGATCCGCCCGGCACCCATAAGACATCGCCGCTGCGGGTCGCATTGATCAGACGGCACAGCACGAACAGATAGTCCGACAGGCGGTTGAGGTAGGCGATGGCCAACGGGTTGATGCTAACCTCCTGGGCTGCTGCCACCAACGCGCGTTCGGCGCGGCGCGATATTGCGCGCGCCATGTGCATGGCAGCCGCCGGTGCACTGCCCCCCGGCAAAATGAAACTGGTCAACGGCGGCAAACCATCATTTGCGTCATCGATTGCACCTTCAAGCCAATCCACCTGCCCCCCAACCACCCGCAACTCCATCGGCGAAGGCTCAAAACTCTCGCCCGGCGTTGCAATATCCGCGCCTAAGTCAAACAGGTCGTTCTGGATCCGCCGCAATCCGGCGACCAGTCCCGCATCGCCGTCGTCCGTCTCCAGCGTCAATATGGCTACGCCTAATGCGCTATTGGCCTCGTCCACCTCGCCAATCGCGTGCAACCTTGCATTTGCCTTGGACAGCCGCGAACCATCGACCAGCCCGGTGGTACCATCGTCACCGGTGCGCGTGTAAATCTTGTTTAGCTTTACCATCGGGGTTGACTGCTGATCTTAACCGGCCTGCGATACCAACAACAGCACGACGATCAGCAATATGGTAATCGCCTGCCACTTCACCCGCGCGAACATCATGTTGTTTTGCCGCGTTAGCGATTTGGGAATGCCGTTTTCATCAACCTCTGCGGGACGCATATTGGCAAAGGCATGAAGCCCGCGCACCAGCGCAAACACCACGCCGCCAACGGCAACAACGATCAAGAGGACCAGCAAAAATGTCATTGGGAAAACGTCCTTATGTCGATTGATTATATGTAAGCGCTCGATAGCGAAATGCCAAGCGGTAGCACGCCCTTTCGCAAATTCGCGATCAGCCCAGCGCCATCCTCTCCTGCCTCGCGGCAAACGGCGAGTGCAGGCGACGATTTGCTCTTGGCGAGCTTTTCCGCCGATGCGTTGAGCAGCAACGAATGGTGCCAGTAAATTGGCTCGGGCCGATCAAGCAGCACCTGCAACAGGCGATGGATTGCGGTGTAGGCAAACAGGTCCATTCCGCGCACGACATGACTGATGCCGTCTGCGGCGTCGTCGACCGTCGCCGCGAGATGATAAGCGGCAGGCGCATCCTTGCGCCATATTACGACATCGCCGAACAGCATCGGATCGGCTTGTTGCTTGCCCGCCGCCAAGTCTGTCCACGTCAGCGCCCCCGCAAGTTCAACCGCCTTTGCCATATCCAGCCGCCAGCTATGTTGTGCATCTTCACCCACATCGCGTCCGCGACAGGTTCCGGGATAATGCGGGCCATCGGGTCCATGCGGTACGCTCTGCGATTTGAGTACCTCCATGATGTCACTACGCGAGCAGGCACAGCGGTAGACCAGGCCCATCGCCTTCAATCGCTCCAATGCCTCTATGTAGCGCCCAACATTCGCAGACTGGAACTGCACCACCCCGTCCCAGGCCAACTCCAGCCACTCCATGTCGGCCAGGATACCAGCAACATGCTCGGCACGGCTACGCGTCCCGTCAATATCCTCAATCCGTAAATGGAACGCACCGCCGCAGCCCCGGGCAAAATCATGCGCGCACAATGCCGAAAACGCGTGCCCGAGATGGAGTGCGCCATTGGGGCTGGGTGCAAAACGGGTCGCCACTACCGACCCAGCGGGCAATTCGACCCCCGGCAGATGCTGTTGCAAGAAATCCACGGCCCGAACCAATACCATATTTAGTGTCTTTGCCCCCTTGACGTCACAATATCCGCAAATAGGTTGGTAAATGTCAAAATGCTGTAACGCCAATAGGCTTAAACAGGTTATGACAACAGGGGGAGAAGGTTTGGTTTATGCTTCACACCGGAACTTTCGAGGCAGCAGGTAGAGCGCGGCATCCGGAAAATTGCCCCGCGTTGGTGCTGAACGCCGATTATACACCGCTCAGCTATTATCCGCTGAGCCTGTGGCCGTGGCAGACCGCGATCAAGGCCGTCTTCCTCGACAAGGTCGATATTGTCTCCAACTATGATCGGCACGTGCATAGCCCGAGCATCGACATGCAGATCCCGTCGGTCATTGCGCTACGCCAATATGTGAAGCCGTCCGAATACCCAGCCTTCACCCGGTTCAACCTGTTCCTGCGCGACAAGTTCGAGTGCCAATATTGCGGGTCGGCCGACAACCTGACCTTCGACCATGTCGTCCCGCGCCGTCTGGGCGGTAAGACAAGCTGGGAAAATGTCACCACCGCCTGCCTGCCCTGCAATTTGCGGAAAGGCGGACGTACGCCCAAACAGGCGCATATGCAGCTGAACATGGCCGCCATCCGGCCAACCAACTGGCAGTTGCAAGACAAAGGCCGCGCCTTTCCACCGAACCATCTGCACGAAACATGGCATGACTGGCTCTATTGGGATATCGAGTTGGAGGCTTAAGCCTACTCCGTAACCGTCAACGCAGGCACCGCCCTTGCCGCATCTTCGGGCGTAATTCCCGGTGGCGGGGCGGCGGCAATGCGTTCTTCGCCACGCATTACGCGGCCTGCGCGTTTGATCGCGTCGCGCAGGCGTGGGTAGATGCCGCAACGGCACAGGTTGGTGATGGCAGCGTCGATTTCTGCATCGGTCGGGTTGCTGCTTTTCTTCAGCAGCACCGATGCCGCCATGATGATGCCGGGAATGCAGAACCCGCATTGCGGCACGTTGGAGGCAACGAATGCCTGCTGCAACGGGTGGCTACGGTCGCGACTCAGGCCTTCGATCGTGGTGACAAAGCGCCCCTCGGCCTCGGCAATGGTGACCAGACAGGACCTTATCGCCTCGCCGTCGATTTCGACCATGCACGCACCGCAATCGCCGGTGCCGCAACCATATTTGGTACCCGTCAGGTTCGATGCATCGCGCAGTGCCCATAACAAGGGCGTTGCCGGGTCCATTTTGTACCGGACCGGGCGGTCATTGACGGTGAATTTGGTCATGTGATGCTGCTAGACTCTATGCCCGCTGCAATCAATCCCGCCAGCTCGAATCGATCCGGTCAACCTTGCGCACCATCGCGTCAAATTCCGCACGGCCAGAACCGCCAGGTATTTGCGTCATATAGAGGTCGCGCTGGTGGACCGCGATCACATCCTCGCTCACCGGAATGGCTTTGCCCATGCTCATCGTCGCCAGCTGATGTTCGCAGGCGCGTTGCAACGCCCAATATTTTAAAAAGGCATCGGGTAGCGTCTTGCCCATCACCACCGGGCCGTGATTGCGAAGCATCAATATCCGCTTGTCCCCCAGACTCTCGATAAGCCGCACGCCCTCTTCTTCACGCACCGTTACACCTTCAAAATCATGATAGGCCAATTGCCCCATGAAATTGCAGGCGTAGAAATTGACCGGCTGCAAGCCGCCCTCAAGCGAGCACACCGCCACCGTCGCGGTCGTATGTGTGTGGATGATCGCATGTGCATCGGGCCGCGCCCGGTGGAAAAGGCTGTGCTGGACAAAGCCCGCCTTGTTCACCTGCCACGGATTATCGGCATCAAGCTTGTTGCCGTCGATGTCGACCTTGATCAGGCTCGACGCCGTCACTTCGCTGAAATGCATGCCATAAGGGTTGATCAGGAATGCACCTTCCTGATCGTCCAGCTTTACGGTGATGTGGTTATAGATCAACTCGTCCCAACCCATCATCGCGAATATCCGGTAACAGGCGGCCAACTCCTGCCGAGCCGCCCATTCGGCTTCGCTATAGGGGCTGTTTTGTCTGAACTGGGTAGCCATCGGCATTTCCTTGTCACTCTTTTCGCCAGTATGCGTGCACCGCCTCGCTCAATCAAGTTATGCCTTTATCCATAGCCCAATAATGCACGCAATCCCGGCACTGCATAGTCGACCAGCCGTTTTTGCATTTCAGGCAAAACATTCGGAAAATCATGAGCTCCACCTGAAAGGTTCTCACGCGCGGTCCCACTTTGTTTGCGGTCCGACCCGACAACCACCCGTTCACGCCAATCCACCGGCATTATTATGCCACAATCATCGAGCAACTGATGGAAAAACGCTTTCGCTTCAGGTGTTTCGATCCGTTTGATATTTGCCACCAAATCTTCGTAGCGAACCAGAATTGCTCCTGTGCCAAGCCACGCAACGGCGTTGAAATGATATAGTTCAGACATCGGCGGTGCTTTTTGATGGATACCGAATATCATCAGGTTAAGCAGAGCGGGCATTGTGAGTGTCCCCTCTTTCAAGCGCTCGGCATTGCCGACAAACTCGTCCGACACAAAGAAGCGCCCGCGGGCCAAAACCCAGTCATATGGATCGCGCACCAATATTATTTTGCGACATCCGCTAGTTTCGATCGCCGACGCGTCGGAAAAGAGCAAGTGCCCCCAGCTCAGGTAATTTTTTTTTGATTCAAAGGCGTCGATATGGTCCTGCAAATTACCCCATTGGATAAACTGCTCGTCATATTGCTGCTCGACCGGCACAAACATGCGGACAATATTGCGTAACAAATGGCTGCCGCTTTTCGGTACGCTGTTCAGGAACAATGGCTGGGTCAGCGGCTTTTGTACGAAACGGCTGTTTTCCTGATTCAATGTGTCGGGTTTGATGCGAACAGTGGGCATCGATTTTCTTTCTAACTTAGGCTAGAGTGTGATGACATTTGATTGAATTGACTGTGTTCCCCGGCGAAGGCCGGGGTCCAGACCTTAACAAAGAATCTTTTTGATGGGGCTGGACCCCGGCCTTCGCCGGGGAACACAGCAAACCTAATATCATCACGCTCTAACTCCGATAGTTTTCGCAGTCCCGAAAATACCATTGGGCCGCCGCGCGTTCACGCACCGGTCCCATGGTATCCGATCAACGGATAAATCAGAAATTGGTTTTGAGGTTTACAAAACCACGGCGTCCATAGAGATCATATTGTGATACGGCCAAACTGGGCCCGAAGGTTGACGAACCCGATGCGGGCGCCACGACCGAAATGCGCGGCGGATGCTGATCAAACAAGTTGGAAACACCTGCGGTGATCCGGAAATGCTTGAACTTCTTGGTCAAAGAAGCGCTGTGATAGAAAACGGCTGGTGTCTTCAAATCGACGCAATAGGTCCCGTAAATAGTACTGCTATTACAAAGCGATCCATTGTTGCGAATGAAACGGGCTTCGTTTGAGCTACTTCCAATGACGTCCAGGCCATAGAAAAACTGCCAAGTATCCTTGGTCCAGCTGATGCTGAAATCGCCGACCCATTTGGGGTCGCCGAATTCACCATTGGTATCAAGAGTGGTACCCTCGAACAATGCGACCAAGTCTTTCAGCTGCCATGTCATTTGACCGTTGAAATCCACACGTCCCAGCTTGCCAAAATCATGACTTATGCCGATATTGACGTCGATCCCTTCGTTTTTCTGGCTGTTCACGTTTAAGAAGCTATCCTGGACGAAATCAATCGCATTGGGATCGGTAAGTACTGGCGGCGTAAGATTCTTGTTCCGCACAAACAAGCTGCAGAGCGGATCGGTCGGGAAGAAATCCGAGTTATAGCAGCCGGATACGATCGGGCCTGCTCCCAATTGCGAGATCTCACCCTTCACCTTGATCTTGAAATAATCGATCGCCAGATTGAACCTTGTATCAGGCAGGAAGCCGAATCGCGGTGTAAAAATGACGCTGGCGGAAAGTGCAGTAGATGTTTCTGGCTGCAAAACACCAATGCCGCCGCCGGTGATGATCGTTGCGGAAATGGTGCCCCCCGCATAATTCCCCAGAATACCGTCCGCCGCACAGTTATCGGCAACACGTTGCGAGGTTGTGCCATCGGCTAGACCATTTGCCCATTGGATACACGGGTCTACAAGCCGTTGGTCAAGGAAGGATGTTTGATCTGCCAAAAACTGTTCAAACAGAGCCGGTGCACGATAGGAAGTGCCGTATGTACTACGCAACCGCAACCAGTCATTAACCTGCCAATTGCCCGTCAATTTGTAGGTCTTATTACCATCATCCTTGGCGGTTTTTCCGTCAACAGCACGGACGGCTTTCACATTGGTGATACGCCCCGCCAAGGACAGCGTAAGCGCCTGAGCAAAGGGCAGGTCTTTGAGCAAGGGAATCTCAAGTTCGCCGAATATTTCTTTGGTCACACTATGGCCCGCGGTTATACCCGATGCGGTAACACCCCAGGCGTTGTTGGTATAGGAGTCTGGATCATTGGGATCTTGTCCTGGAATAAGGGCATAAGTGATATGGCCTGGCGTGTCGTTGATCGAATCCCGCCGGATACTGGCACCGAGAGCGGTTTTTACCGTTCCGCCAAACCAAGTGAACAAGTCACCCGTTACGATCAGTTCGGCACTGGACTGCTTATATTTGGTGCGCCCGGTATCTTCCCCGAACAGGAAATCGCGTTGCGCTTGCGTCAGATTTCCCGCCAAAAATTGGGGGTCGGTCCAGTTAATGTCGATACAGGGAGCGCCGCGTATTGCGGTTGTTGTTCCAACACATGACTCGGTGCGAAAATCCTGTGTGTCTATAGAATCTTGATAGATTTGTTGTTGGGTATAACGCCCGCGATTGTCGCTGTTTTGGCCATAAATATCCCAAGTCCAGCTAGGCAACATATCTCCGAAATTGCCCCGCAGTCCACCCATGAACCGTGTATATTCCACCTTCTGGCTAGAGCCGAAATGATCGGTAATTGCTGTTGGACTGATCAAATAATCGCCAGTGAATCCGGGCGCGAAGGGGTCCCCCGTAGCTGGGCTGCCGAAAAATGCCGATGGCAATGTGCTATCCGAAGTAAAGCCGAACTGCCAAAACTGGCGAAAGCTGTTTGCTTTGGATTCCCGCTGGTTATGGAGCAGTTCGAAATAGGCCTCCACATTGTCGGTCAAATTGATCGCGCCTTCCACATAAGCGGTTACTCGCTCAATCTCTGGAGCCACCGACGAATTGGAAATGAAGGGATGAAAGGCATTTTCAATCGCCGTCGACTGACCACTATAACCCACCGGGAAGAAACCAGCAGGCGCACCAAGCTGAAATTGATCGGCAGGCGGAATCAGGGGTAGCGTGTGGGTGCCCAGATTGTCTCCGGCATAACTGAACTGCAATCGGCGGATACGCGAGTTCGGATTGGTTACAAGCGGGTTGTAGCGCGATGTCTGTGTATTAGAGGGATCAGTATAGCTATAGTCATAAAGCCATACATGCCCCCATAAAGTGTCGGCACAACGATAATTGCCGGTACGCGGATCAGTCAGGTCGGCACGCGTTTCACTTCGTGCATCACCAGCAGCGTTGGGCGTAAAAATATATTCTTCCGGACAATCCAGATATTTGCGATCACCGCGTTTCAATTCATTGCGCTTGTAATAGTCAAACGACATCAAAAAATGCGCATTGCCCCAATCTTTGCCCCAAGTGGCGCTGGCCTGATAGGTTTCCCCTCCCTTTTTGAATGGCCGTGACATAAAGGCATCAAAAAGTATTCCGTCGGTCTCGGTCTTGGTGATCAGGTTGACAACGCCAGCCACAGCGTCAGAGCCATAAATTGATGACGCCCCATCCTTCAAAACCTCCACAGATTTTACGATCGACTGCGGCAAGACGTTCAGATCAAATGCGGCAACCGCGCCGCGAGTACCCGCCGGACCTGCGCGGCGGCCATTGAGCAAGACTAGCGTACGTTCGGCACCAAGACCGCGTAATGAAATAGTTTCGGCACCTGCCCCGCCGTTCGTCACAAAATTAGATGAAATCGCTGCGGTAATCTGGTTTGAGCCTGCAGCCAAAGGATTGGACTGAAGAAGCTCGCCGACGCTTGCTGTACCTTTCAACTGCTCTGTCTGTGGATCAATTATCTGAATGGGAGCGGGACTGTTAAAAATACTACGTTTAATTCTCGAGCCGGTAACGACGATAGCATTTCCCTGTTCGGTACTTTCAACCTTTTGCTCAACATCGACAACCGCTTCTTCTTCCGGTGCCGGAGCATCTTGCGCAGAGACAGGCGACGCCTGCAATGCAAATATCAAAGCTGAACTACTGACGGCAATGCAATGCTTACTGGAAAATTTCTTTAACATCAGAATATCCCCTGAAATCAAGCCCGCTGCAGGAGGCTGAATATCAAAGGTATCCGGAACCCTTATGGGGTCGTCGGCTTCGGACGTGCCCGCAAGTTGATAAAGCGAGTACATCGCATACCAAAAATATTAGCTCCCCAGCTAATGTTGGCATGCTAACCAGCAATGGTGGTGCAATCAAAGGCCAAATTCACTTGTTATTCATCATTGACTTAATGCGTGTCCTATTTGCAACAGAACTGCCGCAACGCTGCATTCTCACTTGATATTTGTGACACCCGAGGCTAAGGCGCGCTGCGATACGCCGCTTTCATGTGCGGCGCTTTTTGTTTTTAGCCTTACAAAGTGGCGGTTTTCAGCCATTTTGCCGATTCGATTGCGGAGTTGAGTTTTTTATGCAGATCATGGTTCGCGACAATAATGTTGATCAGGCCCTACGCGCACTGAAGAAGAAGTTGCAGCGTGAAGGCGTGTACCGCGAAATGAAGCTGCGTCGCCATTTCGAAAAGCCTTCGGAAAAGCGCGCCCGTGAAAAGGCCGCCGCTGTCCGCCGCGCTCGCAAGATGGAACGCAAGCAGCAGGAACGTGATGGTGCGAAAGCATAGGGCGAAATAGTCGCCGGAACATCCGACAAAGGGAGCGCCTTTAACCGGCGCTTTTTTTGTGTCTGGAATCCGCGCCGCTTTCTGCTAGTCAGCGCGCAATCTTATCCAACAGGAAGCCTAATATGTCGATCACTGCTGTTCCGATCCAACCTATCCAAAAGGGCTCGCTCACCAAATATTGGATCGCTATCGCACTGGTATTGGCCGTAGCCGCAGGCTTGGCTTATTGGGGCACCGCAGGCGTGCGCAAGGAATATGGCGACGTCATCACCACCGCATCGGGTCTGAAATACAAGATCATCAAGGGCGGTGAAGGCAAATCGCCGACCGATGATGATGTGGTTTTGGTCAAATATACCGGCACATTGAAAAACGGCAAAATCTTTGACCAGAACCCGCAGGCCGGTTTCCCGGTGACCGGCGTGGTTCCCGGTTTCTCCGAAGCGCTAAAACTGATGCAGCGCGGCGGACAGTATCGCATCTGGATACCGGCTGAACTGGGTTACGGCCCCGAAGACCAGAAGAACCCGCAAACCGGCGAAGTTGCGATTCCGGGCGGTAGCGATCTGATCTTCGACGTCGAACTGCTCGAATATAAGTCGCGCGCCGAGATTGACGCGATGCAAAAGCAGATGCAGGAAATGCAAAAGCAGCAGGGTGCGGCTGGCGCCGGTGGCCAGGCAGGCGGAGCTCCACAAGGACTGCCGCCTGAAATTCAGGCGCAGATTGACGCACAGATGCAGGGGCAAGGGCCGCCCCAATAAACCTCTGATTGCCCAATGACCAATTCCCCGCTATGTTGTAACAGTTGTAACAGTGGAGTGCGCATCATGGGCGTAATGTCGATTCGCGAATTAAACGCCAACCTATCAAAGGCAATTTCCCGCGCAGAAGCGGGCGAAGTCATAGACATCACCCGCAATGGCAAGGTGGTCACAGAATTGCGCGCGAAGCGTAAAAACAAACTGGACGATCCCGAGTTCAAGGCCGCCTATGAGCGGATGGTAAAGGGTTTTGAAACGGGCATCCCTGGATTATCTGGTCCTGCTACTTATGAAGAACGCACTGGTCGTTGATCGCTTTTGATACCAATATATTGGTTTATGCTGAAGATCCGGCTGAGCCGTCTGGCAAACATAAGCGCGCAGCCGATCTGCTCGCCACAGCCGGAAAAATTGACGCAGTAATCCCGATTCAAGTCCTCGGTGAATTCGTCAACGTGTGCCGAAAAAAGAAAATAACCGATGTTGAGAAGATAACGGCAAAGGTCGAGGATTTTTCAAGAATTTTTGAAACCCCACACAGCTCTGTTGCGGATATCACGGATGCTGCAATGCTCGCTGAGAAACACCGGATACAATTTTTTGATGCTCTGATAGTCGTGATAACCCGCCGTGCGGGAACGACTATCCTAATCTCTGAGGACATGCAGGATGGGTTGGAAATCGACGGCCTCAAGATTGTGAACCCCTTCGCCACCGCAAACGACACTTTTCTCGCCGATTATTTGGGCTCGGTTCTTTAGATTCTGGGGTTCCTCGTCCCCCGATCTTCAAATTATCTGCGGCGTCGAGATTACGCGGCAGTGTTTTGAACCGTTCTCGGTCCCAAATGTTGTCGTCCATTGTTGTCTCCATTGAAATGAAGACTCCCCAATAATCACATTTTTGATCTGTATTACCGCCGTTAAAAGAACCGGATCGAACCGGATATTAACCCGCCACCAACAAACCCTCATCCTTGATCCGCTTCTGCCAAAGCGCGGGCGCCAGCTGGTGCACATTCGCGCCGTCGCTATCGACCGCCACGGTTACGGGGAAATCGGCCACCTCAAACTCGTAGATTGCCTCCATGCCAAGGTCCTCAAAACCGACAACCTTTGAACCCTTGATCGCGCGCGCGACCAGATAGGCGGCACCGCCGACCGCCATCAGATAGGCGCTTTTGTGCTTGGCGATGCTTTGCGTTGCCGCCCCGCCGCGTTCCGCCTTGCCGACGCAGGCCATCAGGCCTTGTCCGAGCATCATGTCCATGAAACTGTCCATCCGCGTCGCGGTGGTCGGGCCAGCGGGGCCGACGACTTCTTCGCCGACTGGATCGACCGGGCCGACATAATAGATCACGCGCCCTTTAAAGCTGACCGGCAATTCCTCACCCTTGGCCAGCATATCAGCGATGCGCTTGTGCGCGGCGTCGCGGCCGGTGAGCATCTTGCCGTTGAGGAGCAGACGGTCGCCCTGCTTCCACCCCTGCACATCGGCCGGAGTTAGCGTGTCGAGGTCAACGCGCTTTGCCGCCGCATCGGGCTGCCAGTCAACCTTGGGCCATTCGTCAAGCTTCGGCGCCTCCAAGAATACAGGCCCAGAGCCATCGAGCACGAAATGCGCGTGGCGCGTCGCCGCACAATTGGGGATCATCGCCACCGGCTTGCCCGCGGCATGGCAGGGCGCGTCCAAGATCTTGACGTCGAGGATGGTAGACAACCCACCCAGCCCTTGCGCACCAATGCCGAGCGCGTTCACCTTGTCGAAAATCTCGATCCGCATCGCCTCGATATCATTCTGCGGCCCGCGTGCCTTCAATGGTCCCATGTCGATCGGCTCCATCAGCGCCTGCTTGGCCAGCAGCACGCAATGCTCCGCCGTCCCGCCAATACCGATGCCCAGCATCCCCGGCGGACACCAGCCGGCCCCCATTTGCGGCAGCATTTCGACCACCCAATCGACGATATTGTCCGAGGGGTTCATCATCTTGAACTTGGATTTATTTTCAGAGCCACCACCCTTGGCCGCGACATCTACCGAAACCTTGCCGCCCGGCACCATTTCGACGTGCAGCACACAAGGCGTGTTATCCTTGGTATTACGCCTGGTAAAGGCGGGGTCGGCCAGCACCGAAGCGCGCAATTTGTTATCGGGGTGGAGATAGGCGCGGCGCACCCCTTCATCGATAATTTCTTGCAGTGATTTCGATGTGTTGTCCAATTGGCAATCCATGCCCCATTTGACGAAGACATTGACGATGCCGGTATCCTGACAGATTGGCCGATGCCCTTCGGCGCACATCCGGCTGTTGGTCAGGATCTGCGCAATCGCGTCCTTGGCAGCCGGGCTTTGTTCCGCCTCATAAGCCTCCCCCAGCGCGCGGATATAATCCATCGGGTGAAAGTAGCTGATATATTGCAGCGCGTCCGCGACGCTCTCGATCAGGTCTGCTTCAGTGATTTTGACGGCCATTTTATTATCCTTGGCAGGTAGAATTTATGACCGGTGCCATAGCCGCTCAACCACAGGATTCAACCCTGGCTTCCCGTTTATGCTTGCCATTTCGGTAAAAAGCGGAGCATCTCGCCAATGGAGTTGGGGCCGCGATGGGCTGAGAGGGAGTTTCACCGTGAAAATTGTCAAAATATTGCTGTTGATCGTTGGCATATTGGCCACATTGATGGGGCTGTTGTGGATTGGTCAGGGCTTGAACCTGATCCGCTGGCCTGCCGATAGCTTCATGCTGGGCGTTCCGGTGTGGAGCTGGCGTGGTGCCGGATTGGCAGCGGTTGGTCTGGCCCTGATCTGGTTTGCCCGCCGTGGTTAAGGTCACTTGCGCGGATTGAGCCGGAAAGTTCCGCGCAATGCGGTGTGCCAAGCGCATCTGCGGCGCTTAAGGTGACAAAGCCTGACAATGCGCTTAATTCACCCTCTTATTACAGTATTATATATATGCCTGATATCATATGATACTGATAAAAAACATGAAATCTTAATTAAGTGCACTGTCACCGTTATCCCAAGCCATTGAGAAGCTGAGTGCGCTGCTGAACCAGCATCTCACGCGCTTTGTGC
>JBDTUD010000042.1:0-19595 GCA_040007915.1 Sphingorhabdus sp. | reverse complement strand
TCCTGGATATTGCGGAGCCGCCTGGTGATTTCGTCGATATGCTGACTCATCGCTGCTTCTGCCGCCCTCGCGTCGCCGCGCTCTATGGCATCGATCACCGCCTGATGTTCGATTGCGGCCTTATGTTCGTCGAGCGTACGCCACAAATCGGAATACCAGAAGCGCATGGCCCGTTCGTGCAGCGACTTCTGCATCTCCATGAGGACCGAGCTGCCGCTGATTGCCGCCAGCTTGGCGTGAAAGGCTCTGTCACGTTCGATAAACCGGTCGACCGGGTTCGATTCGCCATTGGGTTGTACGCTGTCGCGCTCGACGGGCGCAGCGATCTGTTTGAGCTCCTCGACATCCGCGGGGGTGGCCAGATGGGCGGCCCGACCGGCTAGCACTGGCTCGATAATAGAACGCGCGTCCAGTAGATCGATGATCTTGGACACCGAGTCAGGCTTCACCAGAACGCCCCTTCTCGGGACGATCTCAATCAAGCCTTCCTGATGCAGGCGCTGGAGGGCCTGATGCACAGGCGTCCGGCCGACTCCCAGCAGTTCGCAGATCCAGCGTTCGTTCAGCAACTCTCCTGCTGGAAGTGTCAGGTTCAACACATGCTCGCGCAGCGCGCGATATGCGGAATCCGACAAGGAAACCCTAGGCGGCTTGCGTTCGCGAGTATGTGATTTTTTGATTGTGTTCTTTTTGAGCATGTTTTCAATCCATATGTGGGGGAGAGCCTGACCGGCACCGCATTCCGTGCTGACTATCCCGCAGCCTCGTTACTAGCATCAGATGTTCGATCCCGCACTATCATCTCATTCATCCATTGACCCATCCTGAATCTGTGATATTTCAGATGAAATCCAATATAGTTGCGAGTAATGAAATGGCGAGCTGATATGCCGCCATCAGAACGCAATCTGAAAATCTTTTAGCCTCCAGCAGGAACTGTCATGAACAATATCGCACGCATAGAGGGTCCCAATGTCAACGCCGATCTCCTCGAGCTTGTCACAATCGACTCTGCCGATGCCCCTTGGAATTCGACCGCGATCCCCGGCTTATCGGAAAAGCTGTTCGAGCGTATCGTAGCGGGACCAGGCGCGCGGGAAACCGCGCTGTTGCGCGTGGATCCTCAGGCGACCGTTCCCGGCGGGGTTACGCAATGCCGCATCGACATGCTCGTCTTGGAAGGTAGCATTGAGTTGGAAGAAGTGCGTCATGCGGCAGGAATGTTCGTGCGCGTGCCAGCTGGGACGGAGATCGACCTGCGCTCGGCCGAGGGCGGGACCGTTCTGGTAAAGAAACGCGGCGGGAACGCGGGGAGCGAGCCGTTAGCACTCGACACGCATGATCGCGCGAACTGGGCGGCCTGGGGCGGACGGGGGTCCGAGAAAGCGCAGCTATACGATGCCGGGCTGCTTCCTGAAGCGTCCTGGGTCGGCTACATGCTGCCGAACCTGACCATTCCTGAACATGACCATGCAGGCGGAGAGGAAATTTTCCTGCTCGAGGGTGAGCTTCGCGACGAGCGCGGGTTATATGGTCCTGGCGTGTGGATTCGTTTTCCTATCGGTGTGCGTCATACGCCCGTGTCGCTCGCGGAAGGCTGCCGAATGCTCGTGCGGGAGGGCGATACTCGGCCACTCTAGCCAGCTGCAGACAGGCCGGTTTCGAGCAACTAAATTTTGGTTCGAATGTCTATGCCCTCGGCTCGCGCCGGATGCCCGGACAAACCCCTTGTTTAATAATCTCACATGAAATATCAGGTAATATATCGAATCAGACGGCGTACTCATGAGCGATCAACAAATGCAAAAACCCTTAAGCGTTCCATCGCTGGAAGAAATTCTCGTTCAAACGGCGGACATGCCGTGGCGGGAAAAGTCTCTCGTGGGCGTACATGAGAAGATGCTTTTCCGGAACGAAGAAACGGGGGCTTCGGTCGCGCTAATCAAGTTCGACAAAGGCGCGAGCATTCCGACCCCGCATCTGCATTCTTCGAACCAGATGATGTACTGCCTGAAAGGCAAATATGAGTATACCAGTACGGGGGTGACCCTTGTGCCAGGGGCCTTCTACTGTAATCCGAAAGGATCCGTGCACGGCCCGACGCTTGCGCATGAGGAAACGGTCGTGGTCGAAATCTACGACGGGCCTCATTATCCCCAGCGTCCCGACTGGTATGACAATGACGAGGACGCGCACTGATGTCCAAGTCCCCGGTGCGGGTGCGCGCAGAAGACCTCTCTCGCGCGGTTGCGAATATCTTTGCGGCGACAGGCCTGCCGTCCGATGCGGCAAGGCAGGTGGCGGATGATCTCGTTGCCGCCGATTTGGAGGGGGTTGCTTCCCACGGCGTCATGCTGGTTCCCATGTATGTCGAGCGCATCAAGTCGGGCTCTGTTTCGCTGCGGACCGCCGGTGAGATTGTCTCGGACAAGCAGACGGCGATTATAATCGATGCGGGCGATGCGCTGGGCCAGTTGACGGCGCGGCAAGCGGTAGAATTGGCTGCGAGCCGTGCGGAACAGCTTGGCATGGCCGTTGTGGCAATACGCAATGCCTTTCACTTTGGCGCTGCCGGTCGCTACGCCCGGATGCTGGCCGATAAAGGGTGCATTGGCATGGTCATGTGCAACACCCGCCCCTTGATGCCGCCGACGGGCGGCGCCGCTCCGATCGTGGGTAATAATCCGATAGCGATCGCGGCGCCGAGCGACGGCGCATTCTTGCCGGAGGTGGATATGGCGTTAAGCGCCGCTGCCATGGGCAAGATCAGGAATGCCGCAGCGGCCGGACAGTCGATTCCGCTGGGCTGGGCGACCGACAAGGACGGCGCGGATACGACAGATCCCCACGCGGCAATCGCGGGAATGCTGTTGCCAGCGGCTGGGCCGAAAGGGTTTGGCCTCGCTTTCATGATCAACTTGCTGTGCGGCGGGCTTTCTGGCGGTGGTCTTGGAGAGCAGGTCAGGCCGTTGTTCGGCTCGCTGGACCAGCCCTATGGGAGTGCGAGCCTGTTCATCGCTATCCATGTCGGCCACTTTGTTGAGCCTTCAACCTTTAAGTCGCAAGCACTGGCTGCTTTGGAGAAAACGTCCGGAGTCAAGCGCGCGGCGGGTGTCGAGCGCGTCTTCGCGCCCGGCGAGCTGGCCTATCACGCGCGCAATACGTCTGGCGGGTGGTGTCCTCTGGCATCGCCTACTCTGGAAGCGCTGCAGGAAACCGGCCGCAGTCTCGGTGTCGACATCGGCGAAATCATTCGAGAGAGCACATAGAGTTAGAGCCGAATATTTCAAGCTCGTCGCGCATCCAAAAAACTCATTGAGATGAGCACGACCGCGGTTTTTGTTACAAGGTGAACCCAATGCGTCTTGCCACGATCAATATGTCCAACGAGAGCCGTGTGGGTGCCTTGCACGGAGACGAGTTTCGGCTTCTTCCGCCAGCGGTCGGCGATATGGTGTCAGCGATAGCCCTTGGGCACGTGGAGATCGAGCAGCAGATCGCCGCGCACAATGAGACGGTGGCGGCTGCGGATGTAGCAATCCGTGCGCCGATCCAGCGGTTCAATCGGGATATTTTGTGCACAGGGTGGAACTACCTCGACCATTTCGAGGAGAGCAAGGGGAAACGGGAGGGGCAGGACGTCGACCTACCGTTGGCACCGACCTTCTTTACGAAGAGCCCGCATACGGTGATCGGCCCCTATGATGATATCGGCATAGATACCCACATTTCCGCGAAGTGGGACTATGAGGCCGAAGTCGGGCTGGTCATAGGCAAAAGGTGCCGGAGCGTATCTACCGCCGAGGCGCTCGACTGCGTCTTTGGTTATTTCCTCGCGAATGACATATCGCAGCGGGATCTGCAACGCCGCCACGGAGGACAATGGCTGAAGGGGAAGAGCATCGATGGCACGATGCCAATAGGTCCCTTCATCGTAACCCCGGACGAGGTGGATCTGACCTATGCGCGGCTCCAGTTGCATCTTAATGGAAGCAAGATGCAGGACGCGTTGCTGGGGCAGATGGCGTTCGACATTTCCCGTCTCGTTTCGGAATTGTCCTTCGGGATGACGCTTGATATCGGGGATGTGCTGATCACCGGAACGCCCGCTGGAATCGGCAACGCGCGGGAACCGCCGATCTTCCTTAAGCCTGGTGATGAGATGGTCGTGTCCGCGACCGGTCTCGGCGAACTTCGCAATCGCATGGTTCTGGCCGACTTGCATGGCAATACGGACATAGCGTCGATGAGCCAGCAGTCGTGAGGGATGCTCTATTACAGGTCAGGGCAGGCACATATGGGATGACCTGTTGCGCAACGTCACGATCTCCCTCCCCATCAGGCGGGGATATCCGGCTTGATCTAAATCCGATGTTCACGAACCGAAGGCAATTGTCATGAAAGAACAGATTACCACCGACAAGCTCGCCGTACCCAACGGCCATTTCTCTCAAGCCACCACCATAGAGGCAAAGGGCAAGCTCGTATTCATCTCCGGCATGACCGCACGGACGCGAGACGGCACGATTGCCGGTATCGGGGACGTCGAAGCGCAGACCCGGCAGGTCTGCGAAAACCTCAAAGCTGCGGTCGAGGCCGCGGGCGGCTCGCTCGACGATATCGTGAGGGTGGATGTCTATGTCCGCAACATCGAGCACTTCCCGATCATCCACAAGGTTAGGCGGGAGTATTTCAAGGAGCCAGTGCCCGCCTCGACAATGGTGGAGGTCTCGAAGATGGTGTCGGCGGACTATCTGATCGAAATCAGCGCTATCGCCGTCCTTCCAAATGGCTGAGTGCCCTGCGCCTCTTTACCTCCACTGGGAACGGACAAGTTTTCGGTCCCTTCGGGGACCATCGCAATGAACTCACCAGCTGAGCATATTGTTCTCGACGTACATGCGCATTTGATACCGGTGATGGGTGATCGCCTCGCGGCTATTGAGGGCGTGGCCTGGGATGGAATTACTAGGGTGATGCACGTGGACGGGCACGCCATTAACATAAAAGCGCTGTTCGAGCCCGAGGCGCTCTTGGCGTGGATGGCACAAAATCAGGTCGATCAGGCATGGATATCCGCGCCACCGCCACTTTACCGCCAACAGCTGCGCGGCGCGGAGGCGCATGCCTGGGCAGACTATCTCAACCGGGGGCTGGAAGCGATTGCTGCCCGTTCCGAAGGCAGGCTGGAGGCCTTGTTCCATCTGCCGACACAGGACCCTGGGCTTGTCGCGCAGATAGCGGCAGAGGCCATTGCTAGTGGCCATTTCCTCTTCGCAATGCCGACTGGCACCGGCGATGCGCGTACGCTTGGCGACGATGCTTTCGAGCCTCTCTGGAATGTTCTCGACAAAGCCGGAGCCTTCGTCTTTTTCCATCCTGGCGAATGCGCCGATGACCGGCTACGGTCCTTCTATCTCTCTAATCTGCTGGGCAATCCTTACGAAACGAGCGTGGCTATCGCTCATCTCGTTTTTTCCGGCGTGCTGGAGCGCCACCCCGATATGGTGACGTGCTTTGCCCATGGTGGTGGGCTGCTCCCTATGGCGGCGGGCCGATGGGAGCGTGGCCATGCGACGGCTCGGCCGGGCATCGATTCAACCCGCCCGGCTCCCTCCCAACTGCTGCAACGGATCTATGTCGATTGCATCTGCCACAGTGAGGCTGCCGCAACGTTGGCCGAAGAGACACTGGGCAGCAGCAACGTCCTATTCGGCTCCGATTGGCCCTTTCCGATGGGGTTAATCGAGCCGCATCGACAAATGCAGAGCTACACCGCAGATCGGCGCAGCCGATACCTTGCCGACAATCCAAATCGCCTCCTGAGGCGCCTTGGCAAAGTGGAGGAAACCCCAGCATGAATGAGGGATACCTGCCCAAGGACACCGTTTCTTGGCCGGAAAGCTGCCGCTTCCACTGGTTAGTCGGGAGGAATTAGGTGGACATCGATCAGCGTAGTTTCCGGAGAGCCCTGTCGCAATTCGCGACGGGAGTCGCCGTGATTACGGCGACCAGCGCGAATGGGAACGTGATCGGCATGACCATGAGTTCTTTCAATTCGCTCTCTCTCGATCCGCCTTTGATACTGTTCAGCGTCGATCGTCGTGCGATCAGCCTGAATGCGATGCTCGCCGCGAAAGGCTACGCAGTGAACATCCTAGCGCGGCAGCAGGAGTATCTTTCGAATCAGTTCGCCAAGGCGCTTGAAGACAAATGGAGCAACGTTGAATACGAGATCGGTCATGCGCAGGCGCCACTGCTTGATGGCGTGCTGGCGCATTTCGAATGTGATTCCTACGCCAATCACGATGGCGGCGACCACGTCCTGTTTATTGGGCGCGTAGTGCGGTTCACGGCAGCGGAAGACGGCGATCCGCTGGTGTTCTTCCGCGGAAAATATCACAGCCTCAGTTTACAGGGTCAGCATCAGCCGATGTGGCCGCTGCCCATGCATTACTGAGCTAGCATTAAAGCAATAGAGAGCGAGACAGAGACATGGCTATGAAAAGCAGTAAGAAGCACATTGAGGGACTGCAGGACGGTCGTACCGTATTCATAAACGGCGAAAGCGTCAGCGATGTGACGAAGCATCCGGCATTTGCGCGTTCGGTGCAATCGGTTGGCAAGTTGTACGACTACGCAAACGCGCCCGAGAACCGGGAGGTCATGACGTTTGAAACGCCGAACGGCGACCGCGCCAACCGCATGTGGCAGTTGCCCGAGAGTTATGACGAGTTGGTCGAACGACGCCGCGCGCTCGAGGCTTGGGGAAGGCTTCATGCAGGCTTTTTCGGGCGCGCGCCTGATTACATCGCGTCCTGCGTTTCCGGGATGTATATGGGTCTTGAATTGTTCGAAGCCTATGACAAGGATCGCGCACGGGCGTTCGCGGACTATTACGCCTACGTACGCGACAACGACCTGTACCTCACCTCTTTGTTCAACAACCCGCAGGCCGATCGCTCTAAAAGCGCGGCAAATCAGAAGGATGCTTTCCTGACTGCTGGCGTGGTCGATCAGGATGCGCAGGGCATTACCGTGCGCGGCGCCAAGATGTTGGCGACCGGAGCCATAATGGCGGACGAGGTGTTCGTTTGCACCGTTCAACCGCTGCAGCCGGGTGATGAACCCTACGCGCTATCGTTCGCGATGCCCATGGGTAGCAAGGGCCTGAAGCTGATGTCGCGCAAGTCTTACGAAGAGTCATCACCGTCGGTTTTCGATAATCCGCTGTCCAGTCGATTCGACGAGAACGATGCCGTGGCATATTTCGATGACGTCAAGGTGCCCTGGGAGCGTGTCTTTGTGTTTAAGAACATCGAGATGTGCCAGAAGCAATTCCAGAATACGCCGGCGCACGCCTACCAGAATTATCAGGCGATGATACGTTTGTCAGTAAAAGTGCGCTTCCTAGTCGGTCTCGCGCACCGTATCACCGAGATCAACGGCGTTATCGGTTTTCCCCAGGTCCGTGAGACGCTTGGCCAACTCGCTGCCGAGAGCAGCATGGTTGACGCGCTGGTGGCGGCGATGGAGGTGAAGGGGGCCCATCATGGTCGTTATTTCGTACCGGATCGGCCAACTTTATATGCGGCGGAAATCCTGACACAGCAACTCTACCCGAAGTTGCTCCACACGCTTCGCGAACTTGCTGGTGGCGGCATGATCATGCTGCCGTCCTCTGTAGCCGACTATCGCAATCCAGAGATCGCATCGCTCATCGAACGCACACAGCAGTCGTCCGCGGCGAGTGCGGTTGATAAAGTCAAATTCTACAAGCTGGCATGGGATGCGGTGGGATCGGAATTTGCCTCGCGTCACCAGCACTACGAGATGTTCTTCACCGGTGCCAGCTTCGTCATAAAGGGACGTGCGTTTCGCTTCTACGACTGGGATGCCGCCGGCACGCTCGTCAACGAGATTCTTAACGGATACGATCTGGCCGACGAGTTAGGTGATAGCTAAGCCATGCGCGACCGACAAACTGGACTTGCAACGGTTTTGTGCCGGTCACTTATCTCATTATCCCACCTTGGCCTCGAATGCCAGTGGGCTGGATGCTCGTAGAACTCTCCGTTCGACGTTGGTGCCCATTCGTAAGTCCCATTGCGTTCGATGCGTTCAACTGCCTCCTTTATCCATTCCTCATTCGGGTAGTCATCGCTGAACGAACTCAGCATGTCTGCTGCATCAAATGGCCCGCCATACGGATATAAGTAAACACCATCTTCGCTATCATAATGTCCTTCGTTTTGGGGGTCCTCGAAGTTTTCGAAGAACCAGCCAACCATGCTTTCAATTGCGGCTTCCCTCTCTTCAGCAATGCGCTCTTCGTCAGCAATGCGGATAGATTCTTCCTGCTCGTAGTATGCTTGCTCTTCCATTTCCCAATCGCGGCGGGACTTTTCGGATTTGGGTTCGTCTGGTTCCATGGGGCCAATCATAGCGATAGACTGTACTTCTCTCAAGCAATCTGCCCCACGAAGTTATGGGGGATAGGCGCAATCGTATACGTCGCTGCTTACATGGGCGAAACAAGGTTCGTGCGATGGTTGGATAAGGCTTTTCGTTAAAAATGCGCGAGCGGGAATAATTCTGGTCGCTTTGCGGAAAAACGACGTATTATTACTGATCGGTAATAATTTGCTTGCAAATGACCGCAAGCCTCAATAATGTCCCGTTCGGTAATATGGATAGCAAGTCACTCGGATTGATCGTTCACCGCGAACGCAAGGCGCAGAAGCTGCGACAGGCGGAGCTTGCAGCGGCTGCTGGCGTCGGCGTCCGCTTCATCGTCGATCTCGAAGCGGGCAAGCCCACGCTCCAGCTCGAAAAGGTGCTGCATGTTCTGGCGACGCTTGGTTGCGATGTCACCATAATATCACCTGAGGGCGCACCAACTGCGGGTGACCTATGACCGACCGCCTATCCGTCTGGTGGGATGGCCGTATTTCCGGCTGTCTTTATCTCGGCCCCGATGGCGAAGCGCTGTTTGCTTATGATGCCACGTGGCTGGCTGATTCCAAAGCACCCGCCTTGTCGTTCTCGCTTCCCAAGCAAGTCGAACCTTTCAAACGAAGCGCAGTCCAAGCCTTTTTCGGCGGGATATTGCCAGAGGAAGGGCAGCGCACCGCGATTGCGCGCGCGCTCGGTGTGTCGGCGGATAATGAATTTCGGCTGCTCGAATATCTCGGCGGCGAAGTCGCGGGTGCGCTGACGCTGTTGCCCGAAGGGGAAACGCCTGCGTCACCAAGCGACGCCGCGCCAAAACTGCTCGATGACGATGCGCTCGTGAAATTGCTCGACCATCTTCCGCTTCGTCCAATGCTGGCAGGCGAAGATGGATTGCGGCTGTCATTGGCGGGAGCGCAATCCAAATTGCCCGTCCTCCTGATCGACGGGCAAGTCGCACTCCCCGCGCCCGGACAACCGACAAGCCATATCCTCAAACCGCCCATATCGCGGTTTGAAGGCACGACCGAAAATGAGTTTTTCTGCATGTCACTAGCTGGCGCGATAGGGCTGGATGTCGCACCGGTTGAAATGCGCGTTGTTGCAGATCGGCCATTTCTGCTCGTCACGCGCTATGACCGGGCAATTGATGCTAGGGGAAGCGTAACCCGCCTCCATCAGGAAGACTTTGCACAAGCCCTTGGTATCCCCTCGCGCCGCAAATATGCCAGCGAAGGCGGGCCAATCTTTCCAGACTGTTTCGCCCTGCTGCGGCGCGCAGCAACGCGCCCCGCGCGAGAAATTCTGAAACTTCTCGATGCCGCGATCTTCAACCTGATCATTGGCAATGCCGATGCTCATGCCAAGAATTTCAGCCTGCTACACTCTGGCGGTAATGGGGGAGGCATAATCACCCTCGCGCCGCTCTATGATCTGCTCTCGACCGTCATCTACCCCGCTCTGCATGTGAAACTGGCGATGAAAATAGGCGGCAAGGCTGTCCTCGAAGACATAGAACCGCGCCACTGGGAACGATTTGCCACTGACGCTCAACTCGGCGCACCCTTCGTGCGCGCGCGAATCGGGCAATTGTGCAACGCCGTCATTGCCGCGATTGATGGCGAATTTGTGAAGGCGTTACCGTCGGACGCAAACTTCTCGGTGATGAAAGCGTTGGTTGGCAAACGAGCCGTGACGCTCAAAGACAGAGGCTGATATGGGGGCAGGCACTCGCCGCCTGTGATGCCGCACATATGCTGTCGATGACGATGGGCCGTGAAACCAATACTTATGAGACGGGCGGGCAAAGCCAAAAAGATGTGGTGGTCAAAAACCCCGAACGATCTGTCAGCCAAACCCAGCACGTCGCCACCCGCATCTTATGGACGCGAACGAGATCATGAAGCTCGCCCCCGATACGCTGCTGCTCATGCGCGTTGGGGCGGACCCGTTGATCGTGAAGAAGCTGCGTTATTATACCGACATGGAATTTGCGGGAATGTATGATGATAGTTGATGGGCCTTTATTGCCGTTTAGGCGTCAGTGTATGATGGTAGCCTCCGACCCCGTTTCGGAACCTACCTGCAGCTTTTGGGCTATCCCCGAATCACACATGGCGTTACGTAACCTGGGTGTAGACGAGTTAAGACCCAGGATATGTAACATTGAAGCGTGTTACATATCCTGGGTTTGTGTAAAACAAGACCCAGGATATGTAACGCCAATGGAATCGCCTGAACCTACGCAGCGCCAACGTCTGCTAGCGGCACTCGACGCCAAACCCATCGCGCGCGCATATGAACTGCGCGCGGCAGGGGTGGCTGCCCAGACCATTTCACGCGCGGTGAAAGATGGCGAGCTTATCCACATTTCACGCGGCCTGTATCAACGCGCTGGTAGCGAAATTGATACGGAACAAACGCTTGCCGAAGCGGCAAAGACGGTCCCCAGAGGCGTCATCGCGATGGTGTCTGCGCTGGCCTTTCACGGCCTGACAGACCAGATGCCGCGCAAAATATGGGTCGCGATCAGTGCAAAGGATTGGGCACCGGCTCCGGCCTATCCGCCGCTGCGTATCGTCGAATTCAGGGACCGCTATCTTCAACAAGGCGTTGAGCATCATCGTATTTCAGGGGTGGATGTTCCCATCTTCTCGGTTCCCAAAACGCTTGCCGATGTATTCCGGAATCCAAGGCTGGTGGATCGTTCGGTCGCGGTTGAAGGTCTGCGGGCGGCTCTTGACCAAAGAAAGGCAACGCCCTCGGATATCGCAGAAGCCGCAATCGCAGCGGATGCGTGGAAGATCATGCGACCCTATCTCGAAGCGCTGACGTTCAATGGCTAAGCCCGTCACCAACCGTGCCGCGTCCATCAAGCAGAAGCTGTTGACGCTCGCACGCGAACAAAGCCGGGCTTTTGACGTTGTGCTGGTCCGCTACGCGCTTGAACGCATCCTATTCCGGCTGTCGATCTCGCACCACCGGGACAAATTCATCCTCAAGGGCGGAATGCTGGTGACGATCTGGCTCGAAGACAGCAATCGCGAAACACGCGACGCTGATTTTCTCGGGTTTGGCGAGGCCGATCAGAACAATCTCAAAACGACATTTTCCGAGATATTGGCTATCGCTGCTGATGACGGGCTTGAGTTTAATGATGCTGGTCTGACGGCCACCGCCATCCGTGAAGATGTGGATTATGGCGGCGTTCGGCTGCGCACGATTGCGCTGCTCGAAAAATCCCGCATTCCCATTACAATCGACATCGGCTTTGGCGATGCTCTGGCCCCCGCAGCCCTTTCACTCGCCTATCCGTCGTTGCTGGGAATGGAAATGCCAAAGCTGCAATCCTATCCACCCGCTTTGGTGGTCGCCGAGAAATTCCAAGCGATGGTTGCGCTTGGGGTGACCAATGGCCGGATGAAGGATTATTTTGATATTTGGGCGATTGCCCAAACGATCGCTATTTCAGACGGAGATTTGGACGCTGCCATCGGTGCAACCTTTACCCGCCGAAAGACTGCTATTCCGGTAGAGCGCCCACCGGGCCTTTCCGACCAAATGACAACACGGCAGGCGCAATGGCGCGCTTACGCCCAGTCTATCGCACTTGCAGATACAGGTTTTGACGAGGTGGTAGATGCGATCTGGAAGTTCGTTGGCCCGTCATGCGGGCGACTTTACGCTCACTGACTTTTGATACCTATTCAAAGATATGTCGGTAACGATTGCTTAAAATGTCACCCTTAGCTTTGCTTTATGACATTTACTCCGGAAGAAATACGTCAATGGCACGAGGAAAAGCGGCGGCGTGAAGCTAAGCCAGAAATTACGTTCAAATCTGCTCCTGCGGCAATTTGCATAAATTGCCAGAATTCATTCGGCATCAATGAAGGTGTCATTACCGATGAAGTTGCTATTTGCGACATATGCAACGGTGACTGAAAACAGCGGGTGGTTACCCCAAGCCAGCCCCCTTGGCCTTGCCCGCGCTTCCAAGCGCAACCGCTGGTTTCTCAATAGCAACCTGTCGCTCTCCGGCACGCTCTTTGATGCCTGATACCAGCTTGGCGCTGTCATCGGTATAAACCACTGCGGACAGTTTCGCGCGCGATACCGCCACATAGAACATTTTCTGATCGACCAAATTGGTGGCGCGGCTGTCAGCATGGATCATCACGCGGTCAGCGGTGCGGCCTTGGGCGGCATGGGCGGTCTGGACATAGCCGTGGCGGAAGTGCTGATCGGTGGATTTGGCGAGGTCGAGTGTCTGGAATTTGCCGCTTTCAAGCCGGACGCGAGCAGTTTGTTGGTCGGCATTGACCGCAACGACCAGCGCGCGTCCACCATTTTCGCGGGATAGAGTTCGGTCGTTTCGGGTGAACTCGACGCGGTCACCCTTCATTATTTCTATGCTGCCGGGGGTGAACGCTTCACTTTTCCCTGCACCCCATTGCCTCGGTCGCCAGTCCACACTTTGCCCGTCCGCCTTTTCGAGCGCGATGGCATTTTTGGCGACGTCAATCCCCGTCACCGTCACGGCCTCTCGCTTGGCAATGCCTTTGTCAGCATAATCCCGCGCAAATCGGACGACATCGCCAACCTCGTAGCTGCGTGCATCGCGCGCTTCGGCTTCGGTAAGCCCTTTGGATTCCAGCGCCCGCATTGTAACGGCCTTGCCTGTCAATCGGCTACTGGCGACGAGCTGCGTCCTGATTTCGGCATTCAAAGCATCGCGGCCTGCGCGTGATGGATCAATGACGATGGTGCTTCGCTGATCCTTGGGAGACAGTGCCGCATAATCCTTCGCCATCGCCTTCATCCGCTCCACTGGATCGGCATGGGCTATTATCCTGCCACCGCCGCGATCAAGCGCGTCGAGTGCGCGGCGGGCGTCCCCGTGTATGGATGCTTCAACGGCCTCTTTGGTTAGAGGGTTGGTTTGGCGGACGATCTCGGCGAGCTTGGCGGTTGCCATGCCCGCGTCCTGCAATTGTGCGAACGCGGCTCCAGCGCCCACCGAACCAAGCTGTTTGACGTCGCCTACAAGAATGACTCGCGCCTTGGTCTTTTCGGCAGATTCAAGCAATGTTGCGGTATCGCGCGCGGAGAGCATCGACGCCTCGTCCACTACCCACACGCTGTGACCCTTGGATATTTCGGACGTCGGACTCGTCAAATGCTTGGCGACCGTTTCACCGCGCAGCCCGAGCGCCTCGCCCAATGTCCGCGCTGCCGATGCGGTCGGCGCAAGTGCGGTCACATTGTAACCCTGCGATTGCGCCTCGCCGGCCACGGTCGCCAAAACCGTCGTTGTCTTCGCCGTTCCGGCATAGCCCTGCACGGCAGTCACGCGGTTCTGACTGGTAAGCAAGGCTTTCGCCGCTTTTTGCTGGTCTGGAGTCCAGGGATGCTCGGATGCGAGCGCAGCGCGGGCAACCGCCTTTGCCGCCTGCATCGGGGTCTTGATCGCGGCAACACTGGCACGCCCATTCGCCTCGGCGCGCAAAAGCCGCTGTTCATTGTCGATATTGCTTGCGGTTGTGAACCCGCCAAACTCGGCACCGCGTTTGTCGATGAACTTGCGGGGTGCTAGCGCGCCGTCCTTCATCGCCCGGTCCATCGCTGCGCCAATCTGGGTTTGCCTAACAGCCCCCAAGCCAAATCGTCCTGCTTCCTTTTCCAAGTCTGCTGCTGAAAACACCGACTGGCGTTCACCCAGTTTCTCGGCGGCAAAAGCAACGGCGTGATACTCGGTGATTTCACCTTGGGCAGTCAGCATCGGTGCATGTTCTGATCGTGCTGCCGTCAGTTTGGCCTGTTCGACCAAGGCCAGTCGTGCGGCTTGGTCAAATCCGGCACTGTCCGCCGTTTCGCGCCAATCCTTGACCAAGTCCGCGCGGTTCACTTCTTCCTTCACGGCACGGGTATCGAGTGCTGCAATCTGCTTTTCGGCTGCGGATGCGGTTTCGCGGGTCTGACCGCGCTCGGCTAGACGGGCCTCCACTTGGGCTGCGCGTTCGCTGAATGCCCGGATAGCGTCTGCGGAAACGCCCTTGATCTCGAACAGCGACTCTTTGCCTACTTCAATCTCGTAACCCAACCCACGGACGTTGGCGGCCAGTTCCTGCCGATACACCGCGCCGATGGCCTTTTGCAGTTGATACAGCGCGCGCGGTTCCAGACTTCGCCAATTACCGTCCGCAGCGCGGGTAGCATTCATGATGACGTTATGCGTGTGCAACTGCGGGTCTTGCGCCCTGCTGGTATCATGCCGGAAGCTTGCAACAGTCAGATTACCCGTCTGCTGCCGGTCCACGTTCCCGCCGTCCCGGATGCGGGTAGCCGCGCTATGTCGCTCAGCAAATGCCAGCGCACTTTTGACCGCGCGGTCGTGCGCGCCAACAAGCCGCCGGTCGCCTGCAACTTCGGCCATGATCGACACCGACTTGGGCGCGCTCATTGTGACATCCCATCCGGGGCGGTGCTGAACCTTACCGTCGCGCATGGTTCCCAATTGCTGGCCATCCGGCATTTTACCATCAAGCATCGCACGGAATTGATCGCGCTCAACCTCCCCCGACAGGCCAAGTGCATCCGCGCCTGCAGCCAGCCATTCGCTCGGCGCTAGTCCGTCCCCGGTGTAATAGTCATCGGCTTCATAATAGCTCGACGCTTGCGCAGAACTGCCAAGGGCGCTGATTGTTGCCACCATCAGACTGGCCCATCAGCCTTGATTGTGACCTCGGCGGCGGCACCCTTGGCAGGCAGCTTGCTCCACAGCGAGCGGCTGACATCGACCGCCACAAAGCTCCGATGGCGCGGGTTGCCACGCGCTTCTATATGCGCGCGGGTCAACTTGATCTTGGCTACCGGCAAGGCATCTGGCAATTGCAGGAAGCCGTGATGCGGTTCCAGCCGCATGTCGCTTTCGATCACGGCTGCCCGGACATGCCGCACAGCTGCAAGCGATGTCCGTCCGCTGCTCGGTCCATAATCGAAGCTATCCGACCCACTGCGAATTTCGACCTCGACATCGCCGATATTGTCCGACGCCCATTTGCGGGTGTCGCGATCAATAAGCTGGAGATAGAGCTTGGTATTGCAACAGCCCAAAAGCGCCTCAGCGCTGTCGCGCCCGTAACGGCGGTGCATCTGGCCGATGGCTTGAAAGGTCAGAACGACGCTTGCGCCGAACTTGCGTCCCTCGGGAAGGAGCCGCGTGAGGTTATCGACGCGGGGCAGATCGGCCAGTTCGTCGAGGAAAAACCACAAGCGGCGACTGGATGATGGCTCAAGCCCTAGGGTTGCACTGGCGGCGCATTCGAGCCAACAAGCCAATAAGGGCTTCATCGCCTCGAAATAGTCTTCCTTGCGCGGCACGAATATCCACGGGCGCGGGCCTTTTTGGCCGTCCAGCCCAGCTATAAAATCCCGGAACGCGAAGCTGCCATTCTCACCGGGTTCGCGCCACAGAAACTGCAACAGGTTGGACGCCTTGGCGAGCATGAACAGCACGCTGCCGGTCGCCCGGTCGGCATCGTCCTCGAAGGTGCGGGCTGACGATGTTCCTGCCAGCCACAGCTTCATCTCTTCCTTGGTCTTGGCCTGCAAGGCATTGAGCAAATCGGGCAAGGTGGTCTTTCCTTCGGCGTTCAATGTCCGCAAGATGTTGGCGACAAGGATGCGGCTGGTTTCCAGCCAGACATCATCATCACGCTCGCCGGTCTCGGAAACGAGCTGGCGGGCTATGCGGTCGGCGTCGGCGGGGTGGGCTATCTCCGAGAATGGTGACCAATAGGCCGAACGGGCATCGAACGGATTGAGGATAATGTCGCCGCGCTTAGGCCGGTAATAATGCGCGATGAACTCGCCGCTAGTGTCATAGACCAATGCCGGTTCGCCGCGCGCCTCAACCATGTCGAGCATCTGGCGCAATACGGTGGTCTTGCCAGCGCCGGTCGTGCCAAGAAACGCGAAGTGGCGGCATTCGAGCCAGTCGGGAATTCCGACGGTGGCAATGCGGATCGACGCATCGCCCGTCGCTCTTTTGGTCAATCGCCGTAGCTCGCGCTCGGTCACGATTTCGGTGCCAGCGATGATCTTGTCGAGCGCCGCCTTGCGGCCTCTGTCGCGCATCCAGATGGCGAGGCCAAAACACAGACCAAAGCCCAACAGTCCGCCAAGCGCGCTTCCGAGTATGGATTTGTTCATCAAATCATCCCAGCATCGGTGCCACACCGGATCATTGGCAAGCACGCTTGCTGGAACTTGACCGATCTGACCGCCCGAACTGACGGTGATCGTTGGATCGGTCCTGCCACTGGCAATCCAAGTGACGAAGCTGCCCTGTCCATGCTGATAGGCGCATTTGAATTGCCACGGTTCGACCGTGTTCATAGGCACACCGACGCCGCCAAGTGCTGCAACGCCAACGGTAGTCCAGAGATAGAATTTCCAGCGGGTGGCAAAACCAGAGACGGCTTGCCGGAACAGACCTTGGCCGCGCAGCAGATTGTCATGGTCGCGGCTCATGACAATGCCTCCGCTGCCAGCGCCCGCTGGCGCTTGTAGGAAGCCTGCGCCGCTTCGCTTGTCGCGCTGTCAGATTTGTCGGCGTCGCTGTCGTTGCGCAGAGCGGCACGCCGTGCATAGGCATAGGCCGCGCTTGCCGTGAAAAGGCTGCGGTCGGTCAGCGCTTCGATGACGGATAATCGGGAATCGAGCGACGCAAAGGCATCTTCGCCTGCTCCGTTCGGCGAAGGCGCGGGGGTGTGCATGATCGCACCCAACCCGGTTTCGATGACGCGGGCGAGCGCCTGATAGCGGGTCAATCCGCGCACCTCGGCGATGTGCCGGAGCATGGTTTCTTGGGCCGCTGGCACCCGAATGGAAAGTTTGATGCGGTTCATGACAAGGCCTCGCAGAGCGCGCCATTGACGCGCCCGGAAAATGGCTGATTTGGACCGGTTTCTGAGGAAGGAAACAAAGCGCGCGCGCATAGTCCCCCAAAGAAATGGCTGAAAAGCTGGATGCACACGTGCGTAGGGTGTGTATCAAAACTACTGGCTCGATACGTAGTATCGCAGCCCCTTTTCTGGCACCATTTTGTGAGATTACCGGACATAGGATTGCTCCTCGATCCAGCGGTAGCGGCGAACCCAATCCACCATGCGCTGCAAAGCTTTGGGGTCTGCTGCATCGCGGTCAACGCCGGGTTGAACTGGCGGGCAAGCCTGCAAATCATGCTCGGCTATCCAGCGCAGGATTTCGTTCTCGATGGTCTGGCGAATACGGGCCTCAAGGTGAAACGTATCGACCGGATCGAGATGTGCGGTGACGCCGGGGCTTTCGATCAACGCCCCCATCGCAAAGCCTTCCTTGCCGATGAACTGGCGGGGGCCGTCAATCCGCAACAGCGAATTGGTGCCACGCAAGACCGAAAGAACGGGACGCTCGGCCCGATGCCATTCGGCAAGTGACGCGCGGCGGGTGTCGCCGTCCGCATTGTCCTCAAGCAATTTGAGAATCAGCGGATGGGTGTGAATCATGACGCGCCAATGCGCGCGATATTTGGTGGTTATCATCGGCCAGCCGGTGAGGCGGGCAAGCAGGGACCGAACAGACATCGGGGTGCCTTTCAAGAAATCTGGAATACAAGGAGGAATTTGGGTGTCAGTACCGACGGGTCTGGAGGCTGTTTAGCCAGTCCTCAATGTCGCCGGAACGCCAGCGTATCTTGCCTGCGCCGATATGGCATGGGCAGGGGAAGTCACCGCTGCGCGCACGGCGATATAGCGTCGTGCGTGACTTGAAGCCGGTAACGTGCAGGACGTCGGTAACGGTTAAGAGCTGATCTCGATTGGGTAGCATGGCGTTGTCCTTTCATTCGTTGGAATGCAGGACGTGCCGTCAAGAGGCGTTAGATGATATTCAGTTCCACATTCACGGAAATTCATGCACCGGCAAAGAGCGCAGAAAATTGTCGAACGGAGGGTAAATTCCAGCGTGCAGCTTTTCTAAACGGCTGGCGCTAAACTCCTTGTTTTCTGACAGGCGCTGCTTCTTTTGTTCGAAAGTCAGCCCCTCAAATTCTGGCCGCCGCAAAGCAACGACGGCTTGCACGGCTTCACGAAACGACCGAGCGCGAGCGCCGTATTGATCGGCATGTGACAACAGCCATGCAATGCGCCGGTCGAATAGCTCGCCGTCTGCCGTGTCCAGCAAGGACCGCGAGGTCACAAAAACAGGCGCGACGCGCCCGTCGAGCCTGACCCATAACGCGCTCTTGGGAACCGGGCGCTTTGGAATGCACTCCCAAAGGTCTTGGTCTCGGCTCAAAATCAAAAGCGATCCGTGATCGGCAAGGAATGCCTGGCGCATGGTCACTGTCAGCGGCTTGTTCGCTCCATCGGGCAAGCGCTCTTCGCAAGGAATGTCGCCACTCGCGATACGACCTTTGAAGGCTTCAAGAGCGTTGAGATTGCGGTGAAGTATCTCGTTCGGCTCATTGATTAATTCGTCGGCCTCTGGCTCGGCCCGAACCTTGCCCTGGTTAAGCGCCCAGACGAAAGCCATGCCGCCAGCAAGCATGATGACTGTGCCGACAATCATCGGTTCGATTGCGATGCCAAGGATGGCACCTGCGACCGCGACAAATACCGACGCGCTTTTCATGACATCGAGCAACCGCCGCCGCTTGCGCCCACGCTTTGCGGCTGTTGTCATCGCGTCAATAATGCTTTGCGGAACGACATGCTCAATCGGCGTTCCAGCCGGTTGCTTCAGGAACGCGATGAAGCCGTCGCGAATTTTCACAAACTCGGCTGGGCGAAGGGGCAATTGCTCCTGCATCTGATGTCAATGTGTAGAGGGAATCGACCCCAATTTCAATTTAGATCGGCTGCTGCAACATTCCATATTGGTGCGTAAAAGCACCCCGGACGCAAATAAAACGCGCGCCGCCTGAAATATAATTTCAGAAATCTGCACCACCAGTGCACCACCAGAGGCATTTCGACCCTCTGCCAGGTCATCGTGATACTGCTAAGTCATTGATTTATTGGTCGGGACGACAGGATTCGAACCTGCGACCCCCACACCCCCAGTGTGATGCGCTACCAGGCTGCGCTACGTCCCGACCG
>JBDTUD010000041.1:0-21154 GCA_040007915.1 Sphingorhabdus sp. | reverse complement strand
ACGCCCCGATCTTCGCCAGCCTGTTCGCCGACGAAGATGGCAAGACCTTCAACCTCATCTGGTCACGCGCCCGCACCTCGAACGGCCACTGACCACCACGCTCAAGCCCCGTCCGGTTCTGCCGGGCGGGGCTTCGTGGTGTTTTGCACTTACCCGTGCAGCGTTGCGCCGTGTTCAGGCTCTGACTCGAACGCGGCAATTTTGCGTAAGTCACTTTGGCGGCGTTACTCTGCCCTTGCGGTATGGAAGACAGAATGATTGAGGGAGCGGATGGACACGCGCCCGCCATCTCCCTGCAAAGAAATTTGCGAGCTGGATACCAGCGCCAGCGTCTGCACCGGCTGCGGCCGCACAGTTGGCGAGATCGCCGAATGGGGGAGCGCGACCGCCAGCCGTCAGCATGAAATCGTCCGGCGATCATCGGCCCGCATGGGAAGCATGGCTTCCCGTCCAGCCTGAAACCTCAAATCCCCAAGCGCACCCAAAGCCCCTTATTGTCCGTAGTGGAAACCCGCTTTGGGTGCGCTTGTCTTAGGGGATTTGTCTGATTTGTCTTTAATGCAGGATATGCCTAGCGGCGCGTGCTGTCTTACATTGCCCCTGTTCCACTTTGTTTCTCTGGGCATGATTGATGGCGACAAATCCAAGGCCGACCAGTGCGATATTGAATCTGCGGATCGACGCCGACGCCCTCGTGGCGCTCGACAAGTTTGCGGTAGCCCGTGGCGGCCGAAGCGCGTTGGTGCGGCAGATGATCGACCAGGCCGTGAAAGAAAGTGTGGATCGACCCTTCATTGACCGGCCCGAGGGGGTGGCTCGCAATCGCATTTCGCTTAGCTTCACCGATGTCGAGATCGCAGTGATCGAGGTTCGCGCGTCGCAGCGTTCGACCGATCGCGCCGGGTGGATCAAGGCATTGGTGCGCCGCCACCTCGCTTTGAAATCGCGCGTCGATGACGGACTGCTGGCCGAACTCGCGCCGATCAGGATGCAGTTGCTCCGCATCGGTCGCAATCTCAATCAGGCGATGAAGGCGGCCAATGCCTCCATGCTCGAAACCGGCGACAAGCAGATCGAAACCGAACTGCGGCGGATCGCCGACATGCGTATGGAGATCTCCGAACAGGTCACAGCCGTTGGCGAGGCCATGCGCGGCGATACGAGCTATTGGACGGTAGCGGATTGATGGGCCTGGAATCCGCCTTGTGGGAAGCAACGCGTCCGGCGTTTCGTGTGCGCTATATCCATGACCCCACCAGCACACCGCGCATCCCGCTCTATGCCAGTTACGGTGTTGCGACTGGCCTGACAGCGCGGGCCAAGTTGGCGCGGATTGTCCGTAAAGCGCCCGAGGTGGTGGTGAAAGTCACGGGTCGCCAGCGGGGCGGTGTCCACGTCAAAGCGCATCTTGAGTATATCGGGCGCAAGGGTGATCTGGAGATCGAAACCCGCGACGGGGAAATCCTGACGACCAAGGACGACATTGCCGAACGTGCGGCCGAGTGGAGCGACACACTCGAATGGCGGTCACGGCCAACGGTTTCATCGGTGTCGCTGATCTTCTCGATGCCCGCAGGCACCGACCCCGACAAGGTGCTGGGAGCCGTCCGCGCGCTCGCCCATGCCGAGCTGAGCGACAATCACGATTACGTCCTGGCGCTTCATACCGATACACCGCGCCCACATGTGCATCTGACGGTGCAGGCCGAGGGGCTGGATCGCAGGCGGTTCAATCCGCGTCCGGTCCAACTCAATCGCTTCCGCGAACGCTTTGCCCGCGAGCTACGCGCACGCGGGGTTGCGGCCGAGGCGACGCCGAGACGGGCGCGCGGGCAAGGGATTGCCGGATCGAGCATGGCGTTGGTCAAATTGCGGGCGCGGCTTCGCACCGCAGGAAGTCGCCAGATAACGGAATCAGATCGTCGCACCAACGAGCAGGCCATCGCGGTTGCGCGCGGACAGGCCGAGCTTCCAACCTTTATTGCCAAGGGCAAAACGCGCTGGCAGCAGATACGCCGCGCCTACAGCCAAGCGGCTGCTGCACTGGAGGCAACCGGGCAGGCCGACGACAAGGTGCTCGCGAGCGACGTTCGCGACTTTCTCGACAAACATCCCGATATGAACGCGACGCCCGAAATCTTTGCAGCACGCCACGCCCGGAATCTGGAAGCAACGCGGCCGAAACCCGAACCGCCAGCGCCCGGGCCTCCGTCCCCTGATCGGGGGCGAAGACGGTAAACGACGCGCGGTTCTACTTTCGCGTGAGGGCTGTCACCGTTCCGTCGTTGCCCTTGAGCGAAATCGTGAAATCAACCTGATCGCCTGTGCCGACACCTTCGAGAAGTTTGGGGTCGGCCTTGAACCCCATCGTCATCGCTGGCCAGCCAACGGCAGGGATCGGGCCGTGATTGATGGTGACCCTGCCGCCTGCCTTGTCGATTTCGGTGATTTTGCCGGTGCTACTGGCGGTCTTGACAACGGCAGACATTTCCATGCCCGCCATATCATTAGAGGCAGCGGGTTCTGTCGGTGTTTCGGCTGCCTGGTTGCAGGCCGAAAGCGCCAGTGCGGCAACTAAAATTGCGATTTTCTTCATGTGCTTTCCTTTCAGTTTGTAATGAGGGTTTGGGGGTTGCGCCGCCGCATCAGCAGATAGGCGGCGGGGATAATGAGCATCGAGAGCAGCGGTGCGGTCAGCATTCCGCCAATCATCGGTGCGGCAATGCGGGTCATCACCTCCGAGCCAGTGCCGCTCCCGATCAGGATCGGGAACAGGCCTGCGAGGATAACGGCAACCGTCATCGCCTTTGGCCGGACACGAAGCAGTGCGCCTTCGCGCACAGCGGCTTCGACATCTTCCGGCTTATGGTCTGCCAAGGCGTGTTTGAGGTAGATCAACATGACCACCCCGAACTCTGCCGAAACCCCGGCCAGCGCGATGAACCCGACGCCGGTTGCGACTGACTGGTTATAGCCGAGCAGATAGAGCAGCCAGACCCCGCCAGTGAGCGCAAACGGCAATGTCGCCATGATGAGCGCGGCTTCGTCCCAGCGTCTGAAGGTTGCATAGAGAAGCGCAAAAATGATGAGCAATGTCGCTGGCACCACGATCTTCAATCGCTGGGTGGCGCGTTCGAGAAACTCGAACTGTCCGGTATAGGCAACGCTGATTCCGGGGGGCAATTTGACCTTTTGAGCCACAGCCCGTTGCAGATCACCGACAATCTCGGTGAGCGCACGACCGCGCCCGTCGATATAGACCCAGGTTGCCGGACGGCCATTTTCACTGCGCAGCATTGGCGGGCCATTGGTGATCCGCACATCGGCGACTGTGCCGAGTGTAATTTGCTGGCGTGACGGGGTCAGCACCGGCAGGTTGATGATGTCATCCAGACTGTCCCGGATTTCGCGGGGATAGCGCACATTGATCGGGTAACGCGCCAGTCCTTCGACGGTCTGCCCGACCACCTCGCCGCCCAGCAGACCCGACACTACGGCCTGCACATCGGCGACGTTCATGCCGTAGCGCGCTGCGTTTGCGCGGTTGATGGCAACGTCGATATAGCGTCCGCCAGACAGCCGTTCGGCCAGCGCCGAGCTTATCCCCGGCACGGTTTTCGCTACAGCCTCAATCGCCCGCGCGGTGCGGTCGATCTCTTCGAGGTTCGCGCCCGACACCTTGATGCCGATGGGGCTTTTGATTCCCGTCGCGAGCATATCAATCCGGTTGCGGATCGGTGGTATCCAGAAATTGGCGAGACCGGGGACTTTGACGACATCATCGAGCGCGTCGATCAGCTTGTCCTGTGTCATCCCTACGCGCCATTCGCTCTTGGGCTTGAACCGGATCGTGGTTTCAAACATTTCGAGCGGGGCGGGGTCGGTCGCGGTATCGGCGCGGCCTGCCTTGCCGAACACGCTTTCGACCTCCGGGACTGTTTTGATGAGGCGGTCGGTTTGCTGGAGAAGCATTGACGCTTTGGCTGTAGAAATTCCCGGCAGCGCCGAAGGCATATAAAGCAGATCGCCTTCGTTCATTTGCGGCATGAACTCGCCGCCGGTTTGGCTGATTGGCCACAGGCTCGATGCGAATACGAGGCCGGCAATCAGCAACGCTTGTTTGGGCTTGGCGAGAACCCAATCGAGGGCGGGACGGTAGATGCGCGTCAGCCAGCGATTGATCGGATTCGTGTGTTCGGCGGGGATTTTGCCCCGGATCAACCAGCCCATCAATACCGGAACGAGTGTGATCGACAGGATCGCCGCTGCTGCCATCGCATAGGTCTTGGTAAAGGCCAGCGGTGCAAACAGACGGCCCTCTTGGCCTTGTAACGAGAAAATCGGAACGAACGAGAAAGTGATAATCAGCAGGGAGAGAAACAGGGCCGGTCCCACTTCGGCCGCAGCATCGGTGATGACCCGCCAGCGGGTCTCACCTGTCAGTTCAGAATCGGGGTTGTCATGCGCCCAGCGTTCGAGATGCTTGTGGGCATTCTCGATCATCACCACGGCGGCATCGACCATGGCGCCAATCGCAATCGCGATGCCGCCAAGCGACAGGATGTTGGCATTCAACCCCTGAACCCGCATGACAATGAACGCGATCAGGATGCCGAGCGGTAGCGTGAGGATGGCAACCAGCGCCGAGCGCGCGTGCCACAGGAACAGTCCGCAAACGAGCGCGACAATCGCAAATTCCTCGAACAATTTGGTGGTGAGATTGTCGACCGCGCGGTCGATAAGGCCCGAACGATCATAGGTGGTGACGATCTCGACGCCTTTGGGCAGCCCCGCTTTCAATTCAGCCAGTTTGTCTCGGACGCCCTCAATGACTTCGCGGGCGTTCTTGCCTTGCCGCATGACGATCACGCCGCCTGCGACTTCCCCTTCGCCGTTCAATTCGGCAATCCCGCGCCGCATATCGGGGCCGATTTGCACATTGGCAACATCCCCAACCGTGACGGGAATACCGCCTGCCGCTGTCCGGATTGGCACGGCGCGAAAATCATCCAGTGTCTTGAGGTAGCCGGTTGCGCGGACAACATATTCGGCCTCGGCCATTTCGACGACAGCGCCGCCGGTTTCCTGATTGGCGCGTTTGAGGGCGTCGGACACTTCAACTGCGGTCACCCCGTAAGAGGCGAGCCGCTGCGGATCGACGACGACCTGATATTGCTTCACCATGCCGCCGATGCTGGCGACCTCGGCAACGCCGGGAACCGACTTCAGCTCATAACGCAGAAACCAGTCCTGGATGCTGCGGAGCTGGGCAAGATCATGCCGACCGCTTTTGTCCACCAGCGCATATTCGTAAATCCAGCCAACACCGGTTGCATCCGGCCCAAGCGAGGCGGTTGCGCCCGCTGGCAGACGGCCTTGCACTTGGCTGAGATATTCCAGCACACGGCTACGCGCCCAATAAAGGTCGGTGCCGTCCTCGAACAGCACATAGACAAAGCTGTCACCGACAAAGGAATAGCCGCGCACGACGCGCGCGCCGGGAACAGAGAGCATGGTCGTGGTCAGGGGGTATGTGACCTGATTCTCGACAATCTGCGGCGCTTGTCCGGGATAGGTCGTGCGGATAATGACCTGCACATCGGAAAGATCGGGCAGCGCATCGACGGGCGTTGTGCGCACCGCGCCGATGCCGATAACGGTCAGAACGAGCGCTACGACCACAACCAGCCCGCGCGCCTTCACTGACCAGCGGATGATTGCCTCAATCATTTGGCACCGCCGAGCGGGCGCACTGCTATGCCAGTCAAGCTGGCTTCGGAATCGAGCAAGAATTGCCCCGATGCGACGACCTTCTCACCGACTGCCAAGCCTTCAAGTATCTCAGTCTGTCCGCCACCTTCGCGGCCAGTGCGGATTTCTGCGGGATGATAGCGGCCATCGCGCATCGCCAGCATTACGATGGTCCGCGTGCCGGTGCGGATGACGGCTTCGCTCGGCACGAGCAGGGCTGGCCGTGCGTCACCGCCAAGCGCCACGCTGGCAAACATGCCGGGACGAAGCCTGCCGCCACGGTTGGCAAGTTCGATACGGACACTCAGCGTACGACTATCGGCTTGTGCGGTTGGCAGTATGGCAATGATCCGTCCGCCAAATGTCTCACCCGGAAACGCGGTGAGCGCGGCGGTCGCACTTTGCCCAATGCGAGCCGTGCCCGCCTGAGCTTCGGGAACCGCGGCATTGAGCCATACAGTTCCAAGTCCCGTAACTTGCGCCAAGGTTTGGCCTTGACTTAACGTCACGCCCGCCCGCGCATCAAGCGTCTGTATTACGCCTGAAATCGGCGACGTAATGGTGATCGTGCCGTTTGTCCGTCCGCTGCGTTCGACGCTTGAAATCACGCCGTTTGACATCCCCATCAGCCGCAATCGTTGCCGCGCAGCGGTTGTTAGGTCAGGGCGACCAAGGCGTTTGACGCTTAAAAACTCGGTCTGCGCGCCGCCCCATTCGGGCAGTTGGACATCGGCAATCGGCGCGCCTGCGCGAACAACGTCGCCGGGTGCGCGGGCGTAGACGCGGCTTACGAACCCGCCAGAGCGCGCCTGGATTATTGCCACATCGCGCTGGTTGAAATCAACGCTGCCGGTGACATTAAGTGTTGCAGCGATACTCCCCATTCGTGCTGCCACAACGCGAATGCCTAAATTCTGCATTGCCGAAGGGTCAATGCTGACTCCCTGCGCAGCACCCGTACCAGCGCCGCCGCTGTCTGCGTATTTGGGTTCCAGCTCCATATCCATGAATGGCGATTTGCCGGGCTTGTCGAACTTCTGCTGCGGGAACATCGGGTCGTAATAATATAGCACCTTGCGGCCATCGGCACTCGTCGCGGTCACAGCGGGAGCGTCCCCACGCTGTCCGAGCCAGTATCCGCCGCCGCCTGCGAGCAATGTTGCCGCCAGTATGCCAGCCCGCCACCGCGCCGCGTGTGTCGTGTCGGTCATGGCCGATCTCCTTCGTAAGTTATGTTTATTCGGATGACGTCGCGGGCAACTTCGGCCTCGCGGACGAGCAGATCGACTTCGGCCTCGGCAACCGTGAGCGTTGCCAGCAATGCTGTTCCTAGATCGACCGTGCCTGCGCCGTAGCTGTCAAAATCGAGCTTGGCCCGCTTTCGTGCGAGCGGAACCAGATTGTCGCGCGCGTTCTCCATGCGCGCATGGTGCATATCATGTTCTGCCAAGTCGCCTTCCAGCGCGGCAATTGCTTCGCGTTCCCCGGCGATCCGATCAAAGCGCGCGCGTTCGGCTTCGTCAGCGCGCGCAGCTATTTTCGGGTTCTGGCGTTTCTTTCCGAACAGCGGCAGGTCAATCGACACGCCAACCGAGAATAGATCACCATAATTAGGTTCACGCCGACCATAGGATGCACTGACTTTCCAGTCGGGTGTCTTATCAGCGCGGGCCAGACGGGTTTCAGCATCCATCACCGCTGTTTGCGCATCGAGCGCGCGCAGGCTTGGCAGTGCGCCAACATTGGCCAGCAACGCACCTCGATTGACCGCTAGCTCTGGCGGCGCGCCTATAACCGATGGATCGGGATCGCCGGTATAGCGTGCCAGCCTGGCTTTTGCCTTGGCTATCTCGGCGACCAAAGCGATACGCCGGTCGCTTATCTGCGCTCGCAATTGATCCGGTTCGAGGGCTTGCGAGGGCCGCGCACTGCCCGATGTTAATCGTGCCGTGACGGTCGATTGCAGATCGGCCAGGCTCGTTTCGAGCAATTTCAGTTGGTCGAGTTTGCGTTCTCCATAATAGACATCGACCCAGGCAAGCGCGGTTTCCAACCTAATGTTGCGCGCCTCAAGCTGCACATCGGCCTCCGCAATGCCGATTTCGGCGCCAGCCCTGGCGGCGCGCGCATGACGCTTGGCGGGGTTGATGAACTGCTGGCTCACGCCAATTGTCGTCATCGTGAAATCATCGCGGTTGAACCGTCCGGCATCGGGGCCGGTTACGGGAAAATCCCGGATGCCGATGTCCAGTGTCGGGTCAGGCAAGCGGTCGGCCGCAATCGCTGCCGACCGGGCAGCACTGACGCTCAATGCGCGTCCTTTGAGACTTGGCGCATCGGTCTCCGCTCGTCGCAAGGCTGCGTCAAAGGTCAGCGGCTCGGCAGCAAGCGATGCCGGCAATGCGAGAATGATGATCAAACTGAGCGAATATCTCATGTGGCAAGCCCCCAATGGCACTGAAAAACGTCGCCCCCGACCAGCGCAATCGCGCCAGTCGGGAACGCACATTGTTAGCCTTTGGAGTGGCTTGCGCTGCGGCCCGGCATGTCCATGCAGGCCATAGCGGTCGTTTGATCTTTCATCATGGCGCAGTCGCAACCGACGGCTGCGATCTTGTCTTTGACCCAAACCCGAACTCGCGTCGGCAGGTTCGACTTGTTTGGGCCGGGCTGCATCCGGCTTTGCCATTCATAATGGCCGCCCGTCTCTGAAACAGGGTTTGCGATTGCCGCAGATGATGCGGTGATTGAAAGGGCCGCAAGCGCGACCGCAAAGGTAGTTTTCATGTTGATATTCCTCGAATGAACTGACGGCTAAAGCCTTCTCGCACCGCGAACGCGGGCAAGAGTTGGCAATCCGGCGGTTGCCGGTTCAGACGAGGGTAGTGGGAGGGCGAAGGTCCGGCGGTACTGAACGCCCGCGTAACGGCGGATTAGGAAGCGCAATCACGTTTTGCCCTGCGAAGGCAGGCCAAGTTATCGCGACCGAGGCCGAATTGAATGCTGGAAGCGACACGCAGCCCGCCATTGCCATGCAACCGGGCGTCATCCCCTTGCAGGGCTGCGAACCCTTGTCGGTTTTGTGCGCACCCTTCATGCAATCGTCCATCGAACCCATGTCCGAGGACTGAGCCATCTCTGCTTTAGCCATGAATTCGCAAGGCGGCGCAGCAAATGCGGCGCTCTGGCCGACAAGACCGAACAAAGCGATGAGCAGCGCAAATTGGCGAACGAAGGCGATCACAATTATCATTCGCTACTGGTTTCGTCGGCGAAGGTCAATTTGTTACAGTTTGCAGCCACATCCATGATCTTATGCAGCTCACGCATGAAGGGCATCTTCATCGCCGCAGGGTACGGTCTCTGTTTGTAGCGTCGAGTGATGGATTTTGAATTTGGACTCAAGCATGTCCGCTATTGCCTTACGAACCGTGGTTTGGTCGCTGCCAGTCGAAATGCCAACGTGTGCGGTCAGGCTGGCGTCATCTCCTGCCACAGACCAGACGTGGAGGTCGTGGACACCCGCCACCCCAGGTGCCGCGCCAATGGCTTTGCGGATAGTATCGAGATCCATTCCGCGTGGGACGCCTTGCAGCAGGATATGCGTAGTATCGCGGAGCAATATCCAAGTGCGTGGCAGCACCCACAGGCCGATGGCAATCGCAACAATGGGATCAATCCAGCTCCAATTTGTGAAGTAGATCAAGACCGCCGCTGCGATGACACCGAGCGAGCCGAGCATATCGGCCCAGACTTCGAGATAGGCACCTTTGACGTTCAGGCTGGCATCCTTGCCGCCCACCAGCACGCGCATGGCAATCAGGTTCACGAGCAGCCCGATGGACGCCACGACCAGCATCCCGACCGATTCCACAGCTTCGGGCGCGAAGAAGCGCAGCACGCCCTCATACAGCACATAGCCCGCGACCACAAACAGCAGCACGGCGTTGAAAGCGGCGGCAAGGATTTCAAAGCGGCGGTAGCCATAGGTGCGTTGCTTGTCGGCGGCCCGCTGCCCGATCTTGATAGCGGCGAGCGCGATCGCCAGGGCTGCCGCATCGGTAAACATATGCGCCGCGTCCGACAGCAGCGCCAAGCTGTTGAACCAATAGGCGCCGACCAGCTCGGCGATGAGAAAGCTGCCGGTCAGCCCGAGCGCAATGGTCAGGCTTTTGGCGTTGGCTCCCGCCGTATGATCGTGACCGGCATGGCTTCCGCCGTCCTCGGTATGGTCGTGATTATCTGACACTCAGGATTCCTCTCATTTCGCGGGCAGCGCTCCGCCGAGCGGCCCCACATCATCATAATCGCCTTTGATATGCTGCTTGTGCTTGCCCCTGAGCAGCAGATGGCTAATCGCGGGCAGCACGAACAACGTCAGCAGTGTCGATGTTATCAGTCCGCCAATGACGACAATCGCCAGTGGCTTTTGCACTTCCGCCCCAACGCCTGTTGCCAAAGCCATCGGCACAAAGCCGATGGCGGGGACGATCCCGGTCATCAGGACCGCGCGAACGCGCTCCATCGTGCCTTCGCTGATCGCCGTGTCGATCGGCTTTCCTGCATCAATGCGCTGGTTGATGCTCGACATCACAACCAGCCCGTTCAACACCGTCACACCCGAAAGCACGATGAAGCCGACTGCCGCCGATACCGAGAATGGCAGTCCCGTCAAAAGCAGCGAAAACACGCCGCCTGCCAGCGCCAGAGGAATTGCGGAATAAACCGCAATCGCCTGACGCACACCGCCCAAGGCCAAGAACAAGATGCCAAAGATCGCGGCAAAGATGATCGGGATGACAATCGACAGCCGCGCAGAGGCGGCTTGCAGATTTTCAAACTGACCACCCCATTCGATAAAGCTGCCGGTTGGCAACTTTACCTGAGCGTTCACCTTTTCCTGTGCTTCGGCGACAAACGACCCCAGATCGTTGCCGCGCACATTGGCTTGCACCACTACGCGGCGCTGGCCGTTCTCACGACTGACCTGGTTGAGTCCTTCGGAGAAGGCGAACTTGGCCAGCTCGCTGAGTGGCACCGATGCTCTCGCACCACCTTCGCCGGGCAAAAGCACTGGAAGCGCGCCTACGGCATCGAGGTTGTCGCGCGTTGCCCCGTCTAGCCGAACAACGATATCGTAACGCCGGTCGCCCTCGAAAACGCTTCCGGCCTTGCGTCCGCCAAGTGCTGCGGCGACGGTATCGCTTACATCCTGCACCGTCAGGCCGTATCGGCCAATGGCGTCACGGTCGAATTGGATATCGAAAACAGGAAAGCCGGCAGTCTGTTCTACCTTGACGTCCGCAGCGCCCGGCACTGAATTTAGCACGCGCACGATTTGTTCACCGACCCGGCTCATAGCATCAAGATCATCACCGTAGAGCTTGACGGCAACGTCACTGCGGACGCCTGCAATTAGTTCGTTAAAGCGGTTTTCAATTGGCTGAGAGAATTCAAATGCGCTGCCAACGGTTGGCGCAAGCCGCTTTTCCAATTGCTCGATTAAAGCATCACGGTCCATATCGGGATCAGGCCATAATTTGCGTGGCTTGAGCGTGATGAATATATCCGAATTGTTGGCTGGCATCGGGTCACTGGCCACTTCAGCCGTACCGGTTTTAGAAAACACGTTGTCGACCTCTGGCTGCTGAGCGATTAGTCTTTCCACTTCTCGTTGCATTTGCGTCTTACGGTCCAGACTCGTCGAGGGGATCGCAACCACTTGCCCGCCGATACTGCCCTCATCCAGTGTAGGAATGAACTCGCTACCAAGCATCCCAAATACCAGAACCGCCGCCATGAAGGTGCCGCCACCCGCGCCGATCCACGGCCACGGACGGGCGATGACCCTTTGCAGCACAGGTTCGTAGCGTTCCTTAACCCAGGCAATCGCCTTCACTTCCTTCTCGGCCACTTCGCCGCGAATTAGCAGCGCGACCATCGCAGGCACGAAAGTCAACGACGCGATGAACGCGCCGCCAAGTGCCAGCATGACGGTAATGGCCATCGGCGAGAAGGTTTTGCCTTCGACACCGGTGAAGGTCAGCAACGGCACAAAGACCAGGAAAATGATCGCCTGCCCGTAAATCGTCGGTTTGACCATTTCGCGTGACGCCTCGAACACCTCATGCAAGCGTTCGCCCGGCGTCAGCATTCGCCCTTCAAGATGTTGTCGTTCTGAAAGTCGCCGCAGGCAATTTTCGATGATGATGATCGAGCCATCGACGATGAGACCGAAATCGAGCGCTCCAAGGCTCATCAGATTGCCCGATGTGCCGGTGATGTTCATGCCCGTTCCCATCACGAGGAAGGAAATCGGGATAACCAGCGTTGCGATAACGGCAGCGCGGAAATTTCCCAGCAACCAGAACAAGACAGCGGCGACCAGCAGCGCGCCTTCGGCGAGGTTTTTCTCGACCGTGCCGATGGTGGCGTCGACCAGCTCCGAGCGGTCAAGCACCGGCTTTACTACGATCCCCGGCGGCATAGATTTTATGACTTCGTTCAGGCGTTCGGCGGCTTCGGACGCCACGATCCGGCTGTTGCCATCGGCAAGCATCAAAACGGTGCCGATGACGATTTCGCGTCCATTTTCGGAAGCCGAACCCGTGCGCAGTTCGCCGCCGATTTGCACCGTCGCCACATCGCGCACGGCAACTGCAACGCCGCCACGGCTGGCGACGGTTGCCCTGCTGATCTCGTCCAAAGTGCGGATGCGTCCATCGGCACGGACGAGGAAAGCTTCCCCGCCGCGTTCAACGAAGTTGGCACCCACCGAGATATTGGCGCGCTCCAATGCTTCGGCCAGCTCGGAAAAGGATATTCCGTATGTGGCTAACTTCGACGCATCGGGCTGGACGACGAACTGCTTTTCATAGCCGCCGATGGAATCGATGCCCGCCACGCCCGATACCGAGCGCAGTTGCGGCCGGATTACCCAGTCCTGCACCGTGCGCAGATAGCCGAGCTTGGCAACGTCATCGGTCAGCAACTCGCCAGTTGGCGTCATATAGGAACCGTCGGGCTGGAAACCGGGTTTGCCCGCAATCTTCGGGTTCTCTTTGGTTCCCGCTTTGGCATAATCGACGGTATACATCAGGACTTCGCCAAGCCCGGTCGATACCGGCCCCATTTGCGGTTCGGCCCCTGCGGGCAATGTGCCTTTGGCCTGATTGAGCCGTTCGGCGACCTGTTGGCGGGCAAAATACAGGTCGGTATGATCCTCGAAAATCACTGTGACTTGGCTGAAACCGTTGCGCGAAATCGAGCGCGAGCTTTCAAGCCCCGGTATCCCCGCCATCGCGGTTTCGACCGGAAATGTTACAAGCCGCTCGATGTCGAGCGGCCCAAGATTGGGTTCGACCGTGTTGATCTGGACCTGCTTGTTGGTGATGTCCGGCACAGCATCAATCGGCAGCTTCAAAAGCTCTGTCAGGCCGTAAGCCGAAATGATGAGCGTCAGCAGAACCACTGCCCAGCGGAAGCGGATCGACGCGTCTAAAAGTTTGTCGATCATATCAATGCTCCGCCTCACCCTTGCCGAGTTCGGCTTTGAGCATGAAGGCGCCCTTGGTCACGACTACGGCACCGGGTTTTACGCCATCGACAATCTCGATACGGCCGCCGCCCCGCTTGCCCGTAACCACGGCCACGGCCTGAAAGCCCTTGGCCGTTTTGACGAATACGACTTCTTTGCCCTCGACAGTTTGCACTGCTTCTTCGGGCAGCGCGATCAAAGCGGTGTCGCCGCCGCCGCGCGGTATGATGCGGGCGCGCAGGCCTTGTCCCGGTGTGAGTCCGCCAATGCCTTGCGGTGTCAAAACGATGGTTGCGGTCTTGCTATCTGGATCAAGACTCGGGGTCGCTGAACGGACCACGGCAGTGACCGTTTCGCCGCCCAAAAGTTCGATCACGGCCTTGTCGCCCGGCTGAACACGCCGCGCATCGGCGGCTAGCACCGATGCGTTGATCTGGATGCGATTGGGGTCGGATACACGAAACAATTCGGTTCCGGCCAGCACATAGGAACCGAGCTTGGCATCGGCCCTAGTAACACGGCCCGAAATCAGGCTGATAACGCCCAAGGTGCGGCCATCGCCGGATACTTTTGCGGCGGATGCCGCCGACTGCGAACGCCGCGCTTCGGCTTCGGCTTGCGCCAATGCGGCGGCGGCCCCTTCAAAATCCTGCCGCGCTGTCACCTTGGCGTCGAACAGTTTTTTCTCCCGCGCATAAGTGGAGCGCGCGAGCGCCAGATTGGCCGATGCCGAGCTACGTTCTGCCGCAATCGAAGCGGCATCGCGGCTTTCCATGACAGCCAATGCCTCGCCAGCGCGAACAAAATCCCCTAGCTGACGGTTGATACGGACGATTGCACCATCGGCGCGCGCGGTCAGCACCGCCTCGCCTTCGGGCGTGGAGGCAACAACGCCCTGAGCTAATATCTCGGCACCTAGCCCGCCTGACTGCAACGCTTCGGTCACAATGCCAGCGGCCTTGGCCCGCGCTTCGTCCATGAGGATCTGGCCTTCGACATGGCCTTCCTCTTCTTTCTCCTCAAATGGTGCACCGCTTGCGACGGCGGTTGGTGAAGGCGCAAACAAGGTGCGGCCAAGCAAAATGCCGCCGCCGCCAAGAACGATGGCGCCAGCGGCGACAGTGGCAATTAGCCGATTTCGGTTCTCTTGAAAGTTCATGGAGATTGTTCCTTATTGCGCGTTCGCGCGGATCAGCGCTGCAAGCGCCCGCGCACGATCAAGCCGCGCTTCGATGAGATTGAGTTTGGCCTGGGTCAGTGCGCTTTGCGCATCGAGCAGTTCGAGCAGTGAAAATTTGCCCGCATTGTAGCCGAGGCGTGCGAGGCGCAGTGCTTCTTCGGCTTGGGCTATGCCCGGACCTGCCAAAGCCTCGTAGCGCATTTCCGCAGCGCCCAGCAGCATCCGTGCTTCATAGCGCGACCGGGTTGCATCGAGTCGGGCGAGCGCCAGTCCTGATTCTGCCGCGAGGCTATCTGACTGTGCAGCGTCAATATTGCCGCGATTGCGATCACGCACAGGCAATGGGATTGAGATTCCCGCGACAAACGCCGTTTCCCGGCCTTCGCCAAAGCGCCGGACGCCGGCGCTGCCGGTAATATCCGGCACGGCATCGGCGCGGGCAAGACGCACCCTTGCTTGCGCAGCGCCGCGTTCAGCGAATGCCAACTGAACATCGAGCGTTTCCGTGTCCGGTGGCAGATTGGGCGGCGCGTCTTCGGTGGCGACATTTGCAGTCAATTCGGAATCCGAACTTCCGATCAGCGTTGCCAGAAGCTGCCGGGCAACCAGCAGTTCGCCAAACGTCCTTGCCTGTTCGGCCTTCGCTTCTGCCAACAACGCCTGTGCGCGCAATTCGCGAAGCGGAGGATCGCGGCCTACTTCGACCAGAATCTTCGCTGTGCGCAGCAGTTCATTGGATGCCGCCACATTGTCGCGCGCCAGCACTGCGCGGTCTTCGGCAGATCGCAGGTTGGCGTGTGCATAGCGAATGTCACGTTCCAGATCGGCCAGCGACGATTTATAGGACAGGAAGGCAAAATCGCGTTCGGCGCGGGAGACCTCGACGCGCGCACTGCGCTTGCCGCCAAGCTCTATCCGCTGACTGAGGGCAAGCGTCGTCTCGGCGCTGCGAAATCCCTGAAATGCACCGCTACCAGCGAAGTTTTCCACTTCGAGGCTGAGTTCGGGATTGGGCGAGACGCCAGCCTGCCGGGCGCGGGCTTCGGCGGCGTCTGCTTTGGCCTTCGCCTGTGCAACGCGCGGCGAGGATTCCAGCCCCTGACGCAAGGCATCGGGTAGCGCGACTGGTTCGGCCCAGAGCGGACCGGATGAGAATGTAAGCGTCCCTGCCAACAGCAGGTGACGGAATCGTAATGACATGAATGAACTCCTGACCGACACTGCGGACACGCGGAGGCAAAGCCCCGCGCACGGCGGATGTCAGGCAGAAGGGGGCTGGGTCGGGGGAGCGGCCTGATGCGAGATCAGGCCACGAGTGGCCAGCAAGGCAAACTGATCACTAGTATAGATAGAGGTTGCAGCAACGCCGCTCACAGATTGAGGAACTGCCACTGAACAGTGATGATGATCGACATGACCAGCAGGAGCATTTGGTGAATTCTCGTCTTGACCGGAATCGCTTTTTTCTTCGGCGTGACAGTCGAGATCAACAATCTCAACAGCATGACCCGCGTTTCCGGCATCAGCAAGCGCAGGAACGCCGACGCTGCCGAACAGCAGCATCGAAATCATCAAAAAGGTGAGCAAGGCTTTTGCCATCATCGGGCGGCTAACACAGCGCACTTAAACGAACAATCAATTTGCCGCTCCTGCGTCTTTTATCTGCCGTTGCAATTCCTCGGGAATTTCCATTGGTACGAACGCGCTGACATTTGCGCGACCCGTGTTGCCGATTGGCAAGCGCCCGGTCAGATTGCCAAGCGGCGCGAGAGCGAGCCTCGCGAGTTGGCCAAAGATTTCCCTGCTGTCCCTGAGCGCGACTGCGTAGCCTAGCATAACAACATGCGAGCGGATATGTGGCCAAAACTGTGCTTGCGACAGAATATGCAGACGTTCCAGCGCCCGCCACGCAGCGGCTTGATCGCCCGCAAGCCGCGCGTTGCGATAGTTCAGGCGTTCACGCGCGATGTGCTGGTCGAGCTTCATTTTGAAGCTTTTGTCAGTTCGACAGATTGCGACATGGAGCCTTCATTCAGTTCTGCGCGGGCTTGCCGGATAATCTGCCAACCCCCGCTGATGCCAAGGCTCGCCATGACAAGCGCAACGATGATGTCGGGAAGCGCGCTGCCCGTCCACAGCACAGCAAAGCCCGCAGCAATGACGAGGCAATTGTTGATTGCGTCATTGCGCGAGCAAATCCACACCGAACGCATGTTCGCGTCCCCGGTGCGGTAGCGGTACAGCATCAGTGCGACGCTGACGTTGACGACGAGCGCCAGCGCGCCGACCGCGCTCATCGCATAAGGTTCAGGGTTGCTGCCGTGCAAAAGGCCCCAGATTGCCCAAATGAGAACCCCAAAGCCGAATGTCAGGATTGTGACGCCCTTTAGCATTGCCGTCCGAGCCCGCCAGACAAGCGCCATGCCTGCGACGCCGAGGCTAATTGCATAGTTTGCAGCATCACCGAGGAAATCGAGCGCGTCGGCCTGCAAGGCGCGCGATCCGGCGTAATAGCCCGCCACGCCTTCGACCACGAACATCGCGGCGTTCAAACCAAGCGCGATCCACAGCACCCGCCGCCACCGTGGATCATTCAGGTCTTCAGCACTTCCGGCAGCGCTCGCACAACATTGGTCAGCCATTTGCCGCTCGACTCCTACGAAGAAATCGCATTATGCACCCTCTAGCTACTATAGGGTCAAGCACTTATGAAAATTGGCGATCTCGCCCGGTTGACGGGGACAAAGGTCGAAACAATCCGCTATTATGAGCAAATCGGCCTGTTGCTTGCGCCTGCCAGAACCTCATCAAACTATCGGGATTATGGCAACGACCACCGGCAGCGCCTCGCCTTTGTTCGTCGCGCGCGCGATCTGGGTTTCTCGCTCGAACAAGTGCGCGAATTGCTCGGTCTGTCCGACAAGCGCGATCAGTCCTGCGATGCCGTGGATGTCATTGCCCGCGCGCACCGCACAACCGTTGACCGGAAAATCGCCGAACTGCGGGCGCTTCGCAAAGAGCTCGACCGGATGATTGGTGAGTGCGGCCACGGCGTTGTTGCCGATTGCCACATCATCGAAGCACTTGCCGACGCCGATACCAGTCCTCGACGTGCGATTGATTCGCAATAACCCTTGACCCTCTAGCTACTAGAGGGTGCAAAGCGGCGTTATGAACCCTTCCGAATCAAAAAATCACAACACGTCAATGCGTCTGCTTGTCCGTTGTTTTTGCGTCATCGCCCTGATGATGGCGGGGCTGACGCAGCCTTTCGCGGCCTCGGCCCAAACGAACAACGATACCGTCACAGTGCAAACAGCATGGCGCTTGCTCGACTATCTGGCGGTTGATTATGGCGGTGCGGTTGCTGATGGAAAGGTCAAAAGCCCGTCCGAATATGCCGAAATGCGCGAGTTCTCGGCCTCGGTCAAAACCCGACTCGTGACACTTGCCGCGATTCCTGCCAAAGCGGCGCTGATTGCGAAGGCAGACAAACTCGAAGCGAGCATAGCCAATAAGGGATCGCCAGAATCTGTTGCCGTCCTTGCACATGGTTTGGCGGCAGATTTGCTTGTAGCCTATCCGGTGCCGCTCGCTCCCGCATCACCTCCCGATCTTGCCAAAGGCGCCGCGCTCTACAAAGAGAACTGCGCTGCGTGCCACGGCATGAGAGGCGACGGCATGGGGCCGGACGGTGCAAAGCTGAATCCCCGCCCGATCGCCTTTATTGACGCGATGCGGGCGCGCCAGCGCAGCGCCTTTGGTCTTTATCAGGTTATCAGTCAGGGTCTGGACGGAACGCCCATGCGGAGCTTTTCCGAATTAAAGAGCCAGGATCGCTGGGCGCTCGCCTTTTATGCTGGTCGCTTTGCCTTCACCGAGCAGCAAGCGCGCGAAGGCGAGAGGATTTGGTCAACCGATGCGACCATGCGCAAAGCAATCCCCGACTTGGTAACTTTGGCAGGCATGACCCCTTCGGCACTTGCAGCAAAGGTCGGCACGGGCAATGCCGACGCGCTCACTGCTTATTTGCGGCGCAACCCCGACGCAGTGACCAAAACAGGCACAGGCGCACTTTCACTGACGCGCACAAAATTGGCCGAAAGCCTCAAAACTTACGCCACTGGCGACCGCAAGGGTGCGGAAGAGTTGGCATTGGCGGCCTATCTTGACGGCTTCGAGCCGGTCGAAGCCGTGCTACGCTCGCGTGACGCGGATCTGATGGCACGAATTGAAGGCGCAATGGGTGACGTGCGTGCGGCCATTCATGGCGGCAAGCCGCTGGCCGACGTCACCGCACAAATGCAAACACTTGATACGCTGTTCGCCGATGCCGAAAGTGCGCTTGCGCCTGACCGGGCCAGCAATGCTTCAACTTTCCTCGGAGCGTTCACCATATTGTTGCGTGAAGGTCTCGAAGCCTTGCTAATTGTCGTGGCGATGATCGCATTTTTGCGAAAAGCCGAGCGCGGCGACGCCTTGGCCTATGTGCATGGCGGATGGGTTGCAGCCTTGCTTGGCGGTGTCTTGACGTGGGCTGCCGCCACCTATTTCATCGGAGTCAGCGGGGCGAGCCGCGAGCTTACCGAGGGCTTCGGTTCACTATTTGCAGCGATTGTGCTGCTCTCGGTCGGGATATGGATGCACGGCAAATCGCAGGCAGGCCAATGGCAGAAATATATCAAGGAAAAACTGAGCGCCGCACTTTCGAAACGCTCGTCTTGGTTTCTGTTCGCGCTGGCATTTCTGGTTGTTTACCGTGAGGTTTTCGAGACTATCCTGTTCTACATCGCACTCTGGACACAGGGAAATGGCGGTCTGATCCTTGGCGGCGCGGGCGCAGGTATATTTTGCCTCGCCATCATCGCTTGGGTCATGCTGCGCTACAGCCAAAAACTCCCGATTGAGCAATTCTTCGCCTATAGCTCGGCACTTATCGCTGTCCTGACCATCGTGCTGGCAGGTAAAGGAGTCGCGGCGTTGCAGGAGGCCGGGATGATTGGGATAAAACCGCTCGCGGGTTTCCCGCGAATTTCAATGCTCGGTATGTTCCCATCGTTGCAAACCGTGCTGGCACAAGCGTCGGCACTCGCGGCGGTGATCGCCGGTTATGTTTTCAACCGACGCAAGGCGGCGGCATTCCTGACACCACAGGCGGTGTAAGTTTCTGAATCACTGCGGCGCCGGGGCGGGGTTACGACGGAATGCCGGGTATCGAGGCATTGGGCAATCATGCGACGTGTGAATCTGGATACTAAACAAAGTCATACGCAGAAGGTTTTCCGATTCTGCTGCTATTTCATCGCGTCCGCCCTTCGCGCCTCAAGGCCTGTTCCTGTGTGACTTCCCGGACGCGCTGCGCTTGCTGATTGCGGACCTGAATGGATGCAATCTTGTCACCACTCGCGATGCGGCGCGCCACTTCCTGACGCTTGGCCTCCACCTCCTTTGATGCCTTGACCGGATCATCGGGGTATTTCGCGCGGGTTATCGAGATGGTTTGAGCAACAAGGCTCTGGGCGCGACGCAGTTCAGGATCGCCGACGTTTTGCTCGTGGCTCTGACGCAGAAACCGTTCTGACAGCTCTTTAAGCGTGATTGCTGCGTCGGGCGGTTGGCGTGACTTACTTGTGGGGTTCTTGGCTTCGCGGCGCTTCTCGCGTTCCGCGAGCCGCGCTTGAAGGCGGTCGGCTTCAGCCTGGACGACTTTTGACGGCGTGTAATTCTCGACCGCCAGACCCTGAGCGGAAGCCGCCAGGAATGCGGCTCTCTTGAACGTGTCGCCGCCGTTGACCCTGATCGAGGTCCACCCGTTGGCCTTTGCGATCCGCAATATGTCGGGAAGCGCGTCGATGTTGCTGGTTTTGAGCCGGTCGGGTTCGAGCCGGACAATCGGCTTTGTGTCGTCCGAGGTTCGATAGAGTTTGTTACCAACGCGCAGGAATTTGCCGGTGAGATCATCGGTGAGGGTTGGCGTTTCGGCTTTGCGCTTTGGCTTGGCTGGCGTCGGCTTTGGCGTGACCGACCTTGGCTTTGCATCACGGCTTCTTCCCGAAGGCCCACTGCCTTCTTGTTCTTCAGGCATATTCGTCTCCCTCGTCCAATATTCCCGTCACTTCACCATTGTGATTTATGGTCACCAAATCAGCCATCTGACTTGGGCAATCTTTGGTGAGAATGTCTTCCTGCGACATGGGCCGGGTGAAGTTTCCGGCTGCCTCGTCGTCGGTCATGTCGCGGAAAGCGGGTGCTGCATCGCCGTTAAGCGTCGGTTTTGTGATTGCCTGCACCGGCGGCGGCGGAAACGCGCGGACCTTAAAGAAACGATTGCTGAAATAGGCGATCTTCGTGCCGATGATCGGAGGGATGCCGCCGCGCAACAGGATAAGTTTGTGGGGCGGAAACTGCATCAATTCCTGCGGAAGCATAAGCGCGCGGCGTTGCTCCGATATGGATTTGGAGCGGTTGGCCAGCAGCCCGTTGATCGTCAGCGATCTGGTGATACTCTCCTGTCCCACATAGCCGAGGCGTTCGGAAAGGTCGTTGGCGACGCGCAATTCTTTGGGCGTGAACGCGACTTCGACCCCGCAATTGGCGACGATTTCATCGGCGACATGCTCACCGTAAACTCCGCGCAGTTGGGAGCGTGACTGGATCACCGGCAGCAAGCGAATGCCGTAGCCCGC
>JBDTUD010000040.1:0-22493 GCA_040007915.1 Sphingorhabdus sp. | reverse complement strand
CAGGCTCGCCAAACTTGCGTGCGGCACGGTCCCGCAGGATCAGTTTGATGCGCTCGGTCTTGACGGGGCCGGGATTGATTCCAACTACGCGCACCCCATCGGCCGACGCACTTTTCGCAAGGCCTTTGGTAAATGCCATGAGGGCAGCATTGCCTGCTGCACCGGCAAGATATGATGGATCAGGCTGCTCGCCTGCGGCGCCGATAATGTTTACGACCACGCCGCGGCTGGCAGCAAGCAAAGGATAAAGACCGCGCGTGAGGTCAATAAAGCCGAACACTTTGAGGTCCCACGCTTTGCGCCAGCGCTCGCTGGACAGATCGGAAAGTCCACCGGGAGGAATGGACCCGGCATTGTTAATCAGAATGTCGAGCGACTGAATGTCTTTTGCAACGCATTCAATTTCGGCGGTCTGTGACAGGTCGGCTGCGATCAGGCGCGGGGCCATATTGCCGATTGCCACAATGCGTTCGCCAGCTTGCTCAAGGGCCTTCATGTCCCGCGCAACCAGCGTAAGCGTGCATCCCTCCTGCGCAAGAATCTCGGCAACGGCAAGGCCAATGCCCTGCGAACCGCCGGTGACCAGCGCATGCTTTCCTTGCAAGAGTAGATCCATGACCAATCTCCTAACGGCGGCGACACCAATACTGAGCCAAATGGGAGCCCTGCTGAGCCACCTGAATGGGTGCTCGGCTCCAAAGTCAACGGCAAAGCACGACACCATGGCGCCCCGTCCGGAGTGACGGGAATGTGTTACTTTGCCGCGTCGCCATATTCCCTTTTGAAAGCTGCGAGTTTGGCCGAAAATATCGCCATTACCCAAATCGGGGAACAACATAAAGGTCTGTGATGGTGAAGCGTGACGGTCGGCGAATTGGCTTCATCGGTCTGGGGGACATCGGATCTCCAATGGCGATGAGGCTGCATCAGCAAGGGCATGATTTGACGGTATGGAATCGGAACCCGGAACGATCCCGCGCATTTTCCGAAGTCGGTGTTGCGGTGGCTGGTTCAGCGGCAGAGCTTGCAATCGCGAGCGATATCGTCTGCCTGTGCCTCTCATCAGCTGCCGCCATCGAGGCGGTCGTATTCGGGCCTGCGGGCGTTGCCGAAGCCGAGATCGCACCGAGCCTGATAGTGGACCATTCTACCATTTCACCGGACGAGACTCGCGCCTTCGCCGAACGCCTGCGCGCGTCGACCGGAACGCCTTGGCTCGATGCCCCAGTCTCGGGAGGCCCTGTCGGCGCACGCGCCGGGACGCTCGCGGTGATGGCTGGCGGCGGGGAAAGCGACTTTGAAATTGCCGCACCTGTCTTGCAAAGTATTGGCCACAAAGTCACACATGTAGGCCCCCTCGGCATGGGTCAGCTGGCGAAAGCGTGCAACCAGATCATTGGTTTCATCACAACTGCGGCGATTGCCGAAGGATTGGGGTGCGCTGCAGCCGCCGGTCTGCCTGCCCCCGTTCTGGCGGAGATCATGGAGGGTGGGCTGGCAGACTCTGCTGCCCTTGCTGAATATCGGCGCGCCACGGCGGCCGGTGAGCCTGGCGGAATTGCCGGCCTGATCGGAGCGTACATCGATCTCGCCGGCGGCTACGTACGTCCCGAATATGCTGGGAAGCTGGGCATTTTGCATAAAGATATCGCCATCGCCAAGCAGATCGCGAATGTCGGCGGCCAGAAACTCGGCCTCCTCGAGCAGGTCGAAGCGATGGGTCGGAGGCTGAATTACCAATAGTTTTGCGGCTTCAGCGCATATGCGGCAATTGACCATAGCGCGGAGGCAATTGTTTGCGTGTAGCGAAACAACCGTCATGCGTCAGAATAGCGCAAAATGAATCGCGGAATTCAAAGGACAGGAGAAGGTATGAAGCTGCAAGGGAAAGTGGCAATTGTCACGGGAACAAGCCCCAATATCGGTGGCGGTATCGTCGAAGCCCTTGCGGCGGCCGGTGCTTCCATCGTTGCGGTGGATGCGCGTGCGGAAAATGCCGAAGGTTGCGCGCATGCCGTCAGGGCGGCTGGGGGACAGGCAATTGGCATTGTCTGTGACGTCGTCGACGAAGCCCAGGTGTCAGCCGCGATCGATCAGGCACTGGCCAAATTTGGGCAGATCGACATCCTCGTCAACAATGCCGCGTTCTTCAACCAGAAGACTATCGCAGACATGCCGCTCAGTGAGTGGCGTCAGCAGATTTCCGTAATCCTGGATGGCACGTTTCTGTTCACGAAATATGCCACCCCCGCCATGATTTCCCGCGGCAAAGGCGTTGTAATCAATATTGTGTCGACCGCCGGCCACCAGGGCCAGCCGGGCAATATTGCATACACTACGGCAAAAAGCGGATTGCTGAACTTCACGCGCTCCGCTGCAATGGAGTACGCGGCGCACGGCATTCGCGTCGTTAGCCTGACACCGACGGCTACCGACTTTGGCGAATTCGCGGATCGAGCCAAGCGTTGGAACATCGAATTGGGCCCGATGCCGGACTATTCGGAACTCACCGCAAGGTTCGCAAGCAGGCTGCCGATGCAACGCCTGCCCCACCCCAGCGATTATGGCGCGGCCGCAGTCTTTCTGGCCTCGGACGATGCGGGCATGATTACGGGGATAGATCTGCGAGTGGATGGCGGTGCCGTTGCCCGGTATTGGGCCTGGGAGCCAACGGACAATTGATGCCTTGTTCTGGCAGCAACGCCGGCCTCTGTGAGCGCGTTCGGTCGATAAAGTTCGAATGCGCTCCGGATTATTGGCCGGATTATTGGATTGTGGCAATTTCAAACATGTCGATGCGTTAACCAATCGACATGCATCCTATCTGACTTGAAACGGCCGCGTCGCTTCAAAGCGGCGTTCGCTTGCGGACCCACTGATGCCGGGCAACTCCGACCAGCCTCGCCCACACATCATCGCATCAACAACAGAACGGGCCCCTGCATCGCATTCGATACAGGGGCCCGTTCTGTTGCATTGCAAGAACTGATTTGGCAATCAGAACGACGAAGGTCGGAACGTCAACCGCAACCAAATTTCGCGGCCTCGTGAGATCGGCCCTTCAAAGTCAGGCAATATTCCAGCGGCCGTTCCCGTGCCCGAGCCGGTGCTGGGCGACTGAAAGCCACTGAACGCGTAATGTTTGTCAGTCAGGTTCCGACCGATCAGGGCGATTTCGTAGCTTCCGGATTGCGAACCGAAGGTTACACTACCATCCAGCAAGAACCTCTTGGGCGACTTGCCGATCGGGTTAAGTTCCTGTGACAGGAATGAACTGGTTGTGTAGATGCCGTTGACATTGAACGTCATATTTGAGGTGTCGCCGACTGGCGTTTCATAATTCGCACCCAGGCTCCAACTGAACTTCGGCGCACGAGGAAGCGGACGACCGAGGAACTGCTGCTGGTCGGGAATGACATCGGCGTCGGGTCCGTCGACCGTGCATCCACCGGCGGGAGTCTGCCCGACATAACATGCGGAGAGAAACGACGATGCGTATTTGGCCGAATTATATGCGGCTGCCCCCTTGATCGACAGACCCGGCACCCCTTGCGGAGTGAAAGTGAAATCGCCTTCGATTCCTTTCACCCGAGCGGAAGACGCATTCGAAACAATCAGCGCCAACGTAGCGGCGTCCAGCCGACTAAGTTGCAGATCTTTGTAAAGATAGGTGTAGGCCGCCACATTCAATCGAAGCTGCCTGTCGAACAAACGTGCCTTTGCGCCAGCCTCGAAGCCCTCTGCCGTCTCGGGCAAGTAGATGGGGTCGAACAAGGTAACAGCGGGATTGGCTACCTGACCCTGGAGAGTTATGGCGGATGCTTGGAACGCGCCGGTCTTATAACCCTTCTTGAACGATCCGAAGATATTCACGTCTTCGTTCGGTTTAAAAGAAACCGTAATTTCCGGTGACCAGTTCTCAAAAGTATGTGGTGTCTGTGCAATCTTATTAAGCAGGGGCGCTGGTGGGATGATCCTGTGGCGCTTCTCGTCCTGCGAATAGCGCATACCGGCGGAAACATTGAACTGCTCGGTCACATCGAAACCGGCCTGCGCAAAAGCTGAATAGGATTTGCTGAAGAGCGGTATGTGCCAGTTCTCATTGAGTTTGTTGACGGTGGCACCCCCATTGAAACTTATCAACTGCTGTTCATCGAGGACATAATCATCATCTTGGTAGAACCCGCCGATCATGAAATCGAAAGGCGAGTCGGGATTGGCATAGGAAAGCCTCACTTCCTGGCTGAATGCGTTCTTCGCAACGCCTGCAAAGCCCCCGATGAAAAACCGGGCCCCGGATGTCGCCGAGTCCAATGTCTTCTGGCGGAGGCGATAATAGCCCGTCAGTGAGTTGACCGTGAGGCTGTCTGTAAGCGCATACGATATATCGGAGACAAGCAGCGACTGACGAACGTGCAGATAGGGCTCATCGGAATCGAAAACGGGGTTTCCTGTAACCGCCATTCCCGCTGCTCCCGGGAAGGGTGCGAAGACGACAGTGTCATTAGCCGTGCAGTCGTCTGTTCCAGCCAACGCGGCGAGACCACGGGAAACGCCTGTCGGGCAGGCAAACTTCTGGCTCGTCGTGTAGCTCCCATTTTCGTTGACGTTGTTGTAGGTACCGCGCAGTTTGACCAGAAGCCGATCCGTCGGCTCCCAATTCAAGCTGAGACGAACACCCTCTTCGCTTGTACCAGGCAAATGTTCAATTGTGCGGACGGGCGCGACATTTGTGAAATAGCCCCGCTGACGCGAAAGCCGCCCTGCGAGACGCGCAGTGAGGGTGCTGCTGAGCGGACCGGAAACGTACCCATCGAGGTCCATCTGGCGAGCATTGAACTCATAACCCCCGCTCACCTTTGCACTAAAAGTGCTGGTCGGCTCCGCAGTTCGAATGGCGACAATGCCGCCAGTGGAGTTCTTGCCGAAAAATAGTGCCTGGGGCCCCTTCAGCACTTCGACCTGGCCGATATCCATGGTACCCATGCGGACCACGCCGCCATAGGTGAGAGGAATACCATCGATATTGATCGTGACCGCCGGCTCGGATGATGAGTTGCCGCTCGGGCTAGCGACGCCACGCAACGTAAGGTTGCCCCCAAAAGGGCCTGTCGCAGGCGAAATGACCAGCATCGGAGTCAACTTTGCGACGTCGGTGACGTTCGAGATGCCGAGGCGGTCGAGTTGCTCCCCGGAAAATGCGGTAAGAACGACCGGAGTATCGAGCGCTGTTTCGTTCCGCCGACGGGCCGTGACGATGATCTCCGAACCATCCGCCACGTCGTCCGATGATGCCGCAGTATCCTGAGCCGGGGCGGCATCAGCCGCAGCAGCGGGAGCTGCTAAGCTGGCCCAGGCCATGACTGCACAACTCGCCAGATAAAATTCTTTTTTCATAATTTGTCCTCTCCCAAAAATGGCGCCCGTCACAAATTTTTGACATCGCGCATCAAACTTGCTGATTATTGCCAGCACCTTTATGTTCTCGGCGACTTGAATATCCACCATTCAACTGGATATTATGTGCCCTCATCAAGCACCATACTGCAAGCGCAGATGGCAGCTTCAAGCCTAAAACAAACCCATTAACGCATTCTCGTTAATCGTGCGGACGATCCTTCGCGAATAGGTGCGCAACCAGAGATTGGCATTTAAAGACCGGGTCTATTATGCTGCACTTCCTGGTCCGAAACAGCGACCATTTTGGCCAGAATCCGGCGAACGCGGCTGGTAGCGGATTTTGGTTCAAGTGGAAGCAGTGCCGGCGCAATGGCGAGAACGGACCTGAAATGGCTTCGGTCAGCGCTTGCTCCATTTTCGGCACATGGACCGGAATGAATCATTGCATCTGATCCAGACCGAGATCTAGAACAGATGCACTATATAATAGGATGAGGGTGCAGATGAACGGGCCGTGGCTGGTTGCCACTATTAACGCGCCCCGGCTTTCTGGCCTTGCCTTCTCGATAACTCCTGATGGATAGGAACCACTGATGGCCGGTTTTGAAATGGGATTGTCCGATGTCCCCGCGCTTGTCACCGGCGGTGGGTCAGGCATTGGGCGGGCGACGGCAAATCTGCTCGGCGAACTGGGTGCGGCTGTCGCGGTGGTTGACCGGGACGAAAGTTCGGCGCGGGCGACGGCAGATGCCATCGTTGCGCGCGGCGGCAAAGCGATCGCGTTAACGGCTGACGTCAGTTGCCCACAGGCAGTGGCGGCAGCGGTCGCAGAAGCGGAAGCGGCGCTGGGCGTAATTCGAGTGCTGGTGAACAACGCGGGCGTAGGCGAACGCCGACGGACGATCGACATACCCATTGAGGACTGGAAGATGGTGCTCGACGTCAACCTGACTGCGGTGTTCCACTTCTGCCAGCTGGTCGCTCGGCGCATGGTCGATGCGGGTGTCGGTGGAGCGATCGTCAATGTGTCCTCGGTTGCTGGCCTTACCGGCGTGGCCAATCGCAGTTCCTACGCAGCCTCGAAACATGGGGTGGTCGGCTTGACGCGAACCTTGGCGTTGGAGCTGGCACCGCACGGCATCCGTGTGAACGCCGTTGCGCCCGGGACGGTCGCGACGAATTTGACATCGGCGATGCTGAAAAATTCCGAAGGTGCCGCCCGGACCATGGCTGCGCATCCCATGGGGCGGGTCGGTGAAGCTAGCGAGATCGCGGACGCCATTGTGTTTCTGGCCTCGCAGCGCGCAAGTTTCATAACCGGCACAGTGGTTGCGGCAGATGGCGGCTTTTTGGCCGGCAAAGTGGCTTAGATACATCACACATAAATTCAGCGGCGCGACGAAAGGATTTGGAATGACTGTTCAGGCATTCAGCGGGAAATTGGCATTTGTTTCGGGGGCCGCCAGCGGCATTGGCCGAGCCATCGCTGAAGAATTCGGCCGGCGCGGGCTTCATGTCGTCGTGGCGGATATTGACCTTGAAGGTGCCGAGCGCATCGCCGCCGGTATCACCAATGCATCAGCGGTGAAGCTCGACGTTCGAGATGAAGATAGCTGGGTCAAGGCTCTGGATCTCGCGGATTCACGTCATGGAGCGCTGTCGGTGCTCGTCAGCAATGCCGGCGTTGCAGGCAGCTCCATTCCGTTAAGCGAGACACCGTTCAAGGCCTGGGAGTGGTCACGTTCCGTCAATCTTGACGGGGCGTTCCTTGGACTTTCGCATGGCGCGCGCCGTATCATCGCCTCGGGGGAGCCGGGACACATCGTTGCAACCTCGTCCATGTCCATATTCGCGCCGCCTGAAGGAATGGCCATTTACGTTGCCATGAAGTCGGCGGTTCTGGCCTTGTGTGAAGCATTGCGGCACGAACTCGCGCCACATTCAATTGGTGTTTCTGCTCTGCTGCCTGGCCCGGTACATACCAGCCTTCTCGAGGCGAATGTAGGTCGCGCGCCGAGTGGTGTCGAAATTGAACAGCGCGAGGACCTCATCCGGATGTTGCAGCAAGGAAAGGACCCTGCTGCGGTCGGCAGGCAAGTCGCTGACGCACTTGGCACCAATCAGTTCTGGCTGTTCACACATCCCGAGCTGGAACACCGAATCGACACGCGAAACGCCGAAATGAAGCTGGCGCTGCACGATGCTTGCCTTACGAAGTATTCTGGCGAATCGTTAATCGATGACGATTCCGAACGGGAGTAGTGGCTTGAGTGAACGTCCGCCAGATCAGGCCATCATGAAAAGCGGCGGCGAAACTGTGACAGCCAGTGCCAGACGAGGTCGGATCCTACGGCTACCCACCGCGAAGGATATGGAAGATTCCACGATCACGGCCTTTATGCGCTGGCTTTGCGATCATCGCGCATTGGCCTTCGCGGATTACCCCGAACTGTGGGAATGGTCGATCCGTGAACCGGAGCAATTCTGGAGTGCGCTGTGGGACTATTTCGAGATAGAGACTAGCGCGCCATATGAAGTGGTTCGCCGCGGCACCACGATCCAGGACACGGCCTGGTTTCCGGGCGCGCGCCTGAATTTTGCCCAGCACCTGCTGCGGCACGAGCGCCGCCTTGCTGATCGGCCGGCGATAATTTGCCATTCCGAAGATGGCGCGAGCCGCGAATGGACCTGGAGTGAGCTTGGGAATGCCGTAAGATGCCTCGCCACCCAATTTCGAGCGATGGGCATCCAGCCAGGTGACCGGATCGCCGGGTATCTTCCCAACACTTCCGAGGCTGCCATTGCCCTGTTGGCCGCCACCGCAATGGGCGCAGTCTGGTCCAGTTGCAGTCCGGAATTCGGGGCGAACGCTGCACTGGACCGTTTCGGACAGATCGAGCCCAAGGTGGTGATTGCGGTTCCGCGCTATCACTATGCGGGCAAGCTGCGTGACCGGGGTGCCACCGTGGACGAAATCGTCGCCGGATTGCCTTCGGTCAGCCATCTTGTAATAGTGTCAAACGATGAAACGGATTGGCAACCCTCCGGTTCCGTGCCTAACGTCATCTCCTTTGCCAGGCTGCTCGAAACGCCCGCGACGCCGGCGGAAGAATTCCGGTTCGAAGCTTTACCAACCGATCATCCGCTCTGGATCGTTTATACTTCGGGCACCTCGGGTCCACCGAAGGCGGTAGTCCACAGCCACGGCGGGGCGCTGTTGGGTGCGATGAAGGATCTTGGTTTTCACATCGAGGTTACGGAAAAGTCGAGGCTGTTCTTCTACTGTACGACCAGTTGGATCGTATGGAACCTCATGTTAAGCGGATTGAGCCTGGGCGCCAGCGTGGTGCTCTATGACGGTAGCCCGTTCGAACCCGATATTGGCCGACTGTGGTCCATCGCTGAACACGCCAAGGCGACCGTTTTCGGCACCAGTCCCGGCTTTATCGCCAAGATGATCGATAAGGACTACCGCCCCTCAACGCATCACCCGCTCGAAGCCCTTGAAGTCGTGGTCCTCGCCGGAGCCATTGCTGAGGATAACGTTTGTGATTGGCTTGCGGCTGAATTGCCGCCGCATGCCCGTACTATATTGCAAGCCGGGTCCACTGAAATCTGCGGGGGCTATGCAGGCGGTGTGCGACTGTTGCCTTTTCGGTCTGGCGAAATCACGGCGCGGGTCCTGGGTATGGACGTGGAAGCGTTCGACAAAAACATGAATACCGTGCGCGGGGAAATGGGGGAACTTGTTATTCGCACCCCCTTCCCCAACGCCCCGCAATGCTTGTGGAACGATCCGGATGGCTCGCGCTTTGTCGAGACATACCTGTCCGAAATCCCCGGCATGTGGCGGCAGGGTGATATCATCACGATCTTTGCTGACGGTGCCTGCCGCATTGCCGGGCGGTCGGATGCCACGATCAAGCGCAACGGCGTGCGCATGGGCAGCAATGAGTTATATCGGGCGTTGACCGATGAGCCGCGCATAGCCGACGCGATTGCAGTCTGCCCACAGGCCGGCCGCTTCAATGGACAACTGCTGCTGTTTGTTCAAATGTCTGGCGGCGGCGCGCTGGATGACAAGATTCACCGTGAAATTGAGCGGACGATTTCCGACACGCTCAGTCCGCGCCATGTGCCCGACCTGATAGTCCAAGCTCCTGCCGTGCCCTATACCGTGACGGGCAAGCGCATCGAAGTCCAGTTGCGCGAGTTGCTCGAGCAACGAATCGCGCCCGAGCAATTTGCCATGGCCTTGCAGCACGATCCTGAAACGGCCGCCTGGTACACGGCCTTTGCCATGACCGGTGCAGCCTGATTCCAACCACTGATTGAGCGTATTGACTGGTGGTAAATAGCCGCCTGCCCGCCCCCTCGCTGCCCCATTCATGAACGCCGTTGGCGGAGAATTTGTCGAACTTCCGTCCTTCCTTTTCAAATCGGGTGGGCGCTCTCCCGCGAACCGCAGCGGCGGCGTCGAGCATGGGGCTCGCCGCATTTGACGTGGATGTGGTAGATTCCGAGGCAAGTTCACTTTCTCGACTGGAGGATTATGATATTCTGCTGGCCTCACCGAAACACAGTGCGGTCGGAACTCACCTGAGGATGTTTGATGACCCAAGCCACCCATCTTGCCCAGACGCCGGGCGAATATTCGTCCTTCTGCAGAATTTGCACGGCCGGCTGCGGCACCCGCCTTACGGTCGACGAGCGAGGACAAATCACGCGCATCGTTGGCGATGATCGCAATGAACTCTCCTCGGGCTATGCCTGTTTCAAGGGCCTTCAATCCGCACCGGCTCATAGCGATCCGTCTCGCCTGACCCACCCGCTCAAGCGTCAGCCTGATGGAAGCTATATCAAAATTTCGATGGAGCAGGCGCTCGACGAAATTGCCGAGCGCATCGGCGGCCTGATTCAGGAATCCGGCCCCGATTCCGTTGGCCTGTTCGCAGGAAACGGCTCGATGATGATTCAGACGGCGGTCGGCATGAACCGACACTTCCTCAACGCGATTGGTTCGCAACAATATTTCACCACGGTAACAATTGACCAGTCAGGAAAAATGGTCGCAGCGGGACGAATAGGCAGTTGGGCCGCCGGAGCTGTAGACCTGGACGACATGGACGTTCTTTTGTTGTTCGGAGTGAATCCCCTGATCGCCCATTCGACCATGTCCGTCCTTGGCGTCGATCCCGTCAAGCGGTTGAAGCGCGCCCGTCAGCGCGGCATGAAGCTGATCGTCGTCGATCCCCGCCAGACAGAAACGGCAGCCCACGCCGACCTTGCGGTCCAGCCATATCCCGGCGAAGATGCAGCAATTGCGGCCGGACTGATCCGCCTGATCCTGCGAGAAGGCTGGCACGACAAGGAATTCTGCGAACGGTATGTCGGGGCCGAGCGAATGGCGGCGCTGGCAGAAGCCGTCGAACCATTCGACCCGGCCGTCGTAGAGCATCGGGCCGGACTCGGGGCTGGTTCGCTGAGAGAGATCGCGGACCTGTTCGCGCGTCAACACAGCAGCGGACCTGCCCTCACCGGCACGGGGCCGAATATGTCGCAGTTCTCGAACCTTGGCGTTCACATGGTCCAATTGCTGAACGTGGTCTGCGGACGGTTTCCGAAAGAAGGCCAGCTTACCACTTATGTGGACATGTTGAATGCGCCCAAGGATGTCTATGCCGAGGTCGTGCCGCCCGCGCGACCGTGGGAGAAGTTTCCGCCCAGCCGCATCCGCGGAGCCGGAAATTTCTTTGGCGAGCGGGTCTCTGGCAGCCTGACCGACGAAATTCTCACGCCCGGTCCAGAACGTATCCGGGCTTTGATTATCGACGGGGCCAACCCGATGACTTCGCTGCCCGATCAGCAAAAGGCGCTGGAGGCAATGCGCGCTCTTGACCTTCTGGTGGTAATCGACGCTTGGGACACCCCCACAACCCGCGAGGCGCACTATGTTCTTCCAGCAAAAATGCAATACGAACGGGCGGACATGTCTCCGGGCCATCCCGCGCTGAAGTTCTACCCCGGTGCCTGGGCTCAGTTTACTCCTGCCATCATTGCTCCGCCGGCCGATTCCGAGGTTGTCGACGACTGGTATGTGTTCTGGGCGCTCGCCAAGCGGTTGGGCGTGAAGATCAAGTTTGCCGGCAAGCGCGAACTCGACAACGACACGCCCCCAAGCACGGAAGACCTGATATCCATCCTGCTCGAACAGGGCCAGACCACGCTGGACGAATTGCGCGCCTACCCTAGCGGGCGTCAATTCCCGAAGGACGGCGGTCGCGTGAAGTCGCCCCGGCCCGGTAACGATGCAAAATTCGATGTAATGCCTGCCGATGTGCTGGCGGAACTGCGCGCCTACCAGCAGGCACCGGCCGCGGAGGAGCGGGCTGGATCAGGGGGAGAGTTCACCCATCTGCTGTCCACCCGCCGCATGCGGGATCTGTATAACAGCTTGGGAGTCACTTTGCCCTCCGTGCGCAAGCGCAATAAGTACAACCCCGCCTATCTGCATGGAGAAGACCTTGCCGAGCTCGGTTTCGAGACCGGCGAACGCATCGAAATCGTGTCCGCGCATGGACGCACGCAAGCGATCATTCAGCGCGACGATACGATGCGACGGGGCGTGGTGGCCCTGACCCAAGGTTGGGGTGGCACTCCGGGTAAAGACGACATTCTGGTCGACGGAAGCTGCGTCAATGCACTGATCGACACGGATCGTAATTTTGAATCGATCAACGCGATGCCGCACATGACAGCGGTGCCGGTGCGCTTTGTCTCACTCGGCGCGAACAAAACCACCTAGCCGCCGTCCAGCAACCCAGACGCGCGCAGGTCGGCCAGGTACTTCACCATCATCTGCGGTCCAAGGTGCGGAATCTCGCCCAACCCACCCGGCATCGTCTCGCGCACCCCGGCGGCAAACCGGGCGGTTGCTATGAGCGTGCCGGGAACGGCCGGCGGAGGGCTGGAATACGCCGCCATCAAAGGCAGCAACGAAGCGCGGCGGCTGGCTTCCGGCAAGGCGCGCAAGGCTGTCTCGAACTGTTCGAGCCACGCCTCGAACGGCGCCACCTTTTGGCAGGGGAAACCGCCCTCGCCAATCCAGTCCACGAAGTCGTCCAGCGACACCCCGTCATCATGGGGATTCAGCACGTGGAACGTGTGCAGCCCTTCGCGCCGGGCCTCACCGATCGCCACGATCGCCGCCGCGATGAAATCAACCGGCAGCCCTTCGTAATGCGCCCGCGCCACGTTGCCGGAGTAGAAACTGGGCGGCGCTATGCGCGTCAGCGCCAGGCTCAGCACCCAGCGGGTGAACATGTCGGTCAGGTTGATCTGCCCCCGATAGCGGCTGTGCGCCATTGCAAGGTACGACCGGAAAGTGGTCACCGGCAGCCCGAACCGCTCATGCGCATCGGCCAGCAGCACTTCGCCGGCCCACTTGCTGGAGGCATAGCCATCGGCATAGTCGTCGCTCACCGTCCAGCGCGGTATCGCGCTGCGGATCGGCGCGTCTTCGTCGATGTCAGGGCCGACCATCGCGATCGTCGATAAGTTGACGATCCGCTTGGCGCGGGTCGTCAACGCCAGCCGGATCAGTTCGGCCGTCCCTGCCACGTTCGGACTGAACAGCTGGCGATAGGGCAGCCTGTGGTTCACCAGCGCGGCGGGATGGACGATCAGGTCGATCCCTTGTGCCAGCTCGGCCCACCGCTCGTCCGCCAGCCCCAGCTTTGGTTCCGCCAGATCGCCTGCCAGTACCACCAGCCGCGATCCCAGCCGGTCCAGCTCGGTGGTCAGATCGGCATCGTCTCGGCCGAAAGCCTCCAGCAGCCGCGCGCGCGCCGATGCATCGTCCGACCCGCGCGCGATGCAGGTCAGGGTGCCCCCGCTTGCCTCCAGCCGCTTCAGCCATTCCAGACACAGGAACCGGCCAAGGAACCCATTGGCCCCGGTCAGCAACACCCGCTCCGGCTCGCCCATGCCCGGCGGCGGCAGAGTCGCCGCAGCGTCCAGCGTCGCGGCATCGATGAAGCGGTCCAGCGTCAGGTCCGATGCTTCGAGCACGGTCGCCCCGTTGCCATGAACCGACGCGAACGAGGCGCGCTGCGGTCCGCTGGCCGAACGATCCCGCTCGATCTGGCGGGCCAGCTGGTGCAGGTCGCCGGTCGGATTCATGATCGCGCCAGCCTCCACCGGAATGCCGTAGATGTCCTCGAGCAGCAGCGAGAACGCGCCGGCCGCCCGCGAACGCCCGCCCAGATCGGCGAACGACACCGGCACGGCCGGATCCAGCGTTTCCAGCTGCAGGACCGAACGCGCCGCCCGGTACAGCGTCTCCAGCACCGGCGCGCTGGCGCCATCGCGGCGCAGCTCGACCAGTTCGCTGTCCTGCGCCTGCGTCAGATCCCCGTGCATACTCGCTATGCCGCCGCGTCGGCGAACCGCGCCTCATGGTATTCGGCGTCGCCCCATGTCTTTTCAATTTCCAGCATTCTCCGCACATATCGGCTGAGTTCAAATTCGTCGGTGATCCCGATGCCGCCGTGCAGCTGGATAGCGCCTTCCAGCACGGCCCGGCCATGGCGGCACACCAGCACCTTTGCGGCAGAGACATCCTGCTTGGCTATCAATGGATCGTCGCCAACAAGCGCCGCTGCCGCCATCAGGGTTCCAGAGCGCGCCTGCTCTGCGGCGACGATCATTTCCGCGAAGCGATGCTGAAGCGCCTGAAAGGTCCCGATCGGCTTGCCAAACTGGTGCCTGGTCTGAAGGTAAGTTGCGGTAAGAGCGAGCATCCGGTTCATCAATCCCAGCGCTTCGGCACATAGCGCGACCGTTCCGTGATCCAGTGCATCTTCGAGATTTTTCAGGCCAGATTGCGCCTCGAACAGAGGTCCGGAAACTTCGGCCCCATCGAATACGACCCGCGCCATCCATCCGCCGTCGAGCCCGCGAAGCGGCGTGATGGTGACGCCGGGCTGATCGGCAGCGGCGATAAACAGGTTGAAACCGTCGCGATCAGACCGGGCGGACACAGCGAAATGCGTAGCCGCCGCCCCATCAATAACCAGTTGCTTGGTGCCGTAGGCCAAGTAGCGTCCGTCTCGTTCCTCGACCCGTGTCGCGACCTGCTCCAGATTAAACTCATGGACATTTTCGTCGCATGCCAGCGTAATCCGCTGGCGACCTTCGGCGATGGCCTGAAGATGATCGGCCCGAATGGCGTCAGACGCGCTCAATTCCAGCAATCTTGGCGCCACTACGGCTGCGGTGATGAAGGGCTCCTGTGCCAGCGACTCCCCCAGAGCTTCGCATACCAGGACAACTTCGACACCGGACATGCCGATGCCGCCATGTTCCTCGGCAATGGCGAGCCCGGCCAGCCCCAGTTCGGACATCTGCTGCCAACGCGCAATCGTGGCCTCGGCTGATGCCTCTGCTGATCCGGCGCTAGGCCGCAGCGCATTTTTGCTCCTGGCGAATTTCTCGACAGTGTCGATCAGCGCGCGCTGATCTTCGGAGAGGTCGAAATTCATAATGCCCCCAAACGGCCGATGGCTTCACGATAAATGAGCGTCTTCTGGATCTCGGTGGTTCCCCCAACGATCCCGGACTTGCGAAACTCGAGAAAGGTTGCCGCTGCCCCGTTCGAGACATGGCCATAGGGCGGTGCGTCGTTCGAGTGCCCGCAGCGAATTGCCGGATCGTAGGTGAGCCCCACTGGACCGGCCATGTCCATGAGCAGGGCCGAAAGGCGCTCCAGCAGATCGGTCCCGCAAAGTTTGAGGATCGAGGCGGACGGTGCCTTTGGATCACTGGGATCGGCCCCGATGACCCGCATCAAAGTCCATTCATGGGCCTTCAGATCAATTCTGGCCCGGTCCAACCGCGCCTTGAATGTCTGGATCCGATTTGCGGACACCCCTTTTTCGGGCAGGCTGCCTAACAGGCTCTGCGCGAATTGCAGGAGGCGCTTGGATTGTCCCAGCCCGGCGATTTCAGTCCTCTCGGCATTCAGCAGGAACTTGGCGACGGTCCAGCCCTGGTTCTCTCCGAGGACGACATTCTCGCAAGGCACCGCCACATCTTCGAGAAAGACCTCGTTCACATCGTGAGCGCTGTCGAGCGAATGGATCGGTCGCACGGTTATTCCCGGAGTGTTCATGTCGATCAGCAGGAAAGTGATGCCTTCCTGCGGACGACCGGAATCGGAAGTCCGGACCAGGCAGAACATGAAATTCGCCCAGTGCGCCCAGGTCGTCCAGATCTTCTGACCGTTGACAATATATTTGTCGCCGCTCCGCACCGCCTTGGTACGAAGCGAGGCAAGGTCGGAGCCGGAACCTGGCTCGGAATAGCCCTGGCACCACCAGTCGCGCAGCGTCGGGATGCCCGGCAGATATCGCGCCTTCTGCGCGTCCGTGCCGAACGTCTGCAAGACCGGGCCGATCATGTTGATGTGCGGGTTCGGGCGCGGAGCACCAGCGTTGAAGCAGGCCTCCTCGAACAGGACGCGCTGCAGCGGCGACCACCCCGGGCCGCCATATTCCGCTGGCCAGGCTGGCGTCGCCCAGCCTCGCTCGTCAAGAATGGCTTGCCAACGCAGATAGTCGTCCTTGCCAAGATGCTGGAGATTTTCCACGCGCGACTTGATATCCGCAGGCACCAGTGCAGCAACCTCCGCGCTTACCATGTCGCGGAACGCAAAATCGGCGGGAGAGAGGGAAATATCCATATCAGCAGTCCTCTTCGATTGCGATCCGGCCATCGGCGAAGACGACCTTGTCACGAACTGGCACGCGCGCCTCGAGCCGTGCGCCGGTAGCTTCGTGCCAGAGTGCAAGCTCGATGGTTTCCCCTGGAAACACCGGTGCGCTAAAACGTCCGGAAAAGGCGCCAAGCCTGCGTCCGGTCGCTTGTCCAGTATCCATGCACAGCGCCTTTTCGGCAAATGCCGCGCACAAGCCATAGGTTGCCACCCCGTGCAAGATAGGCCGGGGGAACCCGGCCTTGGCGGCAACTTCGGGAACCATGTGCAACGGATTCTGATCGCCGGTTAATGCGAACAATTGGGCCGCCTGAGGAGACGTCGGAACTTGCACCGCAATGTCGGGCTCTCGGTCGGGCACAGCGTCCGAATTGACCTTTGCGGCCGGTGGAGCTCCCGCCACCTGATCCGACCGGCAAATATAGGTCATCTGCATGGAGGCATAATGCGTTCCGGAGTTTTCGTCGCGCAGCTCGCGCACCATGTTGATCAGGCAGCCGCGACCTTCTCCACGGTCGAACACGCTCTCCACCCGGCTTTCGCTTCGTACATGTCCCTCGGTCGGCAGCGGCGCGTGAGCGACCAGGCCCTGGTTGCCATGCAGAACGCCGGACAAGGTAACGCCAAGGCCTATGGCGTGCAGGCGCGGGGCAGCGAGCACTGTCGCCATTCCGGGCAAAGCTTGCTCCGGCGGTAGTGGCCCCAGATACCTGCGCATCCAGTCGTCTGCGGGGTCCAGCCCGCAGCCGACACTAAGCGCATAAAGACAGCTGTCCTTGTGCGAATAGTGCTGCGCCATCACCAAGGGCGCCATGCCCATCAGAGCGTCATAGTCCTTGATCATATGCGTTACCGGTTCTGGAATTTCGGCGCGCGCTTTTCGAACACCGCGTCAAGCGCCTCGCGATGGTCTTCCGTCTCGTGCGCGATCGTCTGGAATGCACCCGCCATTTCAAGGTGCGTGTCGAGCGTCAGCTGCGCGCTGTCGCGCAACAGGCGTTTGGTCAGCCTCAGCGTCCGGCCGGGCATCGCATCCATGCGATTGGCCAGTTCAAATGCCGCTTCCATCAAGGCGCCTTCCTCGACCACGCGAGAAACCAACCCCATCTGCCGAGCCTCTTGTGCCCCCACCTGCATGCCAGTCAGTGCCATTTCGCAGGCCATCGAATAGCCGACCATCCGTGGCAGGAACCACGCGCCTCCATCGCCGGGAATGATGCCGAGCTTGATGAAGCTTTCGGCAAACACCGCCTTTTCCGAAGCAATCCGCATATCGCACATGCATGCCAGATCAAGACCGGCGCCAATTGCTGGACCGTTCACCGCAGCAATCGTTGGTACTTCCAGATTGTACAGCGCCTTGGGTATGCGGTGAATCGATCGCCGGTAACTATCGCGCGTATCAATTGGCGTCTTGGCCGGAGCGAACCCGGAGCGGTCGCGCATCTTCTTGATATCGCCGCCGGCGCAGAATGCTGGTCCGGCACCCGTCAGGATCATGACGTTAACAGAAGGATCGCGCTCAATCGACTTGCAGCGATCTTCAATTTCCTCGCAGATCTCGACGGTCGACAGCGCGTTGCGTGTTTCAGGGCGATTCATCGTCAGAACGACGATGCCCCCGGTCTTTTCATACAGCAGGAAGTCACTCATGTGTTGGTTTCCCCGACAGGATCGCTTGCGTCAATGATTGTATCCCAGGCGCATTTCGCCTTTACAGCGGCCCGCCCGATCTCGATGGCCCAATAGCGCTGTCCGCCAAATTCTTCGCTCCAAGTCCACATGCTGCGGCTTAGACGAGCAAGCGGATACTCCATCGTTATCCCGATCGCGCCGTGGATCTGGTGCGCCAACATGGCGCCCTTCTCAACCGCGCGACCCGCGCGCAGCTTGGCGATTGCCACGGCTAACCGGCCATCGCCCGCATCGATTCGGGCACAGGCCATCCGTGCTGCCGCAGCGGTCGCAACCGCTTCTCCCGCAAGCTGGGCCAGCATGTGTTGAACCGCCTGCTGTTTTGACAGTGCCCGGCCGAACTGGATGCGTTCCTGCGCATAGCGAACCGAGAGATCGAGCGCCCCTTGCAGCGCGCCAGCAATTTGTATCGCACGCAGCAAGGCTCCGACCTGGGTTACCCGATCGTCACCTGGCGCAAAGTTCGCAATTCCGCCGCATGGGGAAGCTTCAACAGGTCCCAAAGCCACGGACGCGCCAGTCGCTGTCAAAACCCGTGCCTTGCCGGACAAGGCTGAGACCGTTTCTCCGCCGAAATATCCCGAAGGACTCGCAAGGAATACCGGACCTTCCGCCGGTGCCGCATCGCCTTCGCACAGGAGCAAGTTAGACACTAGCGTGTCACCAAGCGGCACATATTCGCCACATGCAGCGGAGTGCGAGAGAACGTCGAAAATTTCCGACCAGCACAGTTCGAAACCGCCGCTGGATTGCGGGCACATGGCCAACGGCAGTCCCAACTCCTCGACCTTGCTCCACAAAGCCGGATCGCAGTCGCCGCTCTCGTCACGTCGCCCGTTCTGAGCATCGGCGTAGAGGCGCACGACCTGATCCAGGAGGATCTCGGTAACCGACATGGTCAGCGCACTCCCAGGGTGCGGGCGGTTATGCCGCGCAGAATCTCACGCGCGCCGCCCCGTAGAGAAAAGCCCGGTGCAGCGCGCACCGTGTAATCGATTGCTCTGCGCAGATCGGCTGACGGCAGATCGAACAGACTCCTTATGGCCGGTGCAGTGCGCTGCTCCAGTTCCGCGCCCAAATCTTTGGTGAGCACTGCCAAAAATGAGGGATCTTCCCCCCGCTGTAACTTGCCTGCCACCATCAGCGACAACGAGCGCAGCACAGCGGTCTCCGCGATCAAGGTGCCCAGTGTCGCAAGGTCACCTTGCTCGACTTCGACCAACGGCTTTGCCGCCAATGCTTCGGTCGCGGCTGCTACCAAGGGGAATGCGCTCAGGAATCGCTCCGACCCGCTTCGTTCAAGGGCCAGTTCGGACGTGACTTGCGCCCAACCTTCACCTTCTGTCCCAAGCAGGCGATCATCGGGCACGAAAACGTCATTGAACACGACTTCGTTGAAGTGCGATTCCCCATTGAGGTCAGGAATTGGCCTGATTTCCAGCCCCGCGCTATCGAGCTCGATGAGGAACTGGGTCAGACCCGCCTGGCGCATTTCGCGCGCCGGGCCAGTCGTGCGGAACAGGCCGATCATGACCTGACAATGGTGCGCGTTGGTGGTCCACAGCTTCGTCCCGTTAAGCCGCCAGCCGCCGGTGTCGCGGTCAGCACGCGCTTCGATGGCGGCAAGGTCAGAACCAGCATTGGGTTCGCTCATTCCGATGCAGAACGAGATGTCGCCACTGGCGATACCGGGAAGGTAACGCTGTTTCTGATCGGCAGTGCCCACTTTCAGGATCAGCGGCCCGCTTTGGCGGTCTGCCACCCAGTGCGCTCCAACCGGAGCACCGGCGGCCAGCATTTCCTCCTGAAGGACAAATCGCTCGAATGTGCTCCTGCCCGCCCCGAACGGTGCCGGCCAAGTCATACCGATCCAGCCCCGCTTGCCGAGTTCGCGGCTGAAATCACGATCGAATGCTGTCCAGGAACGCGCCCGATCCGCAACCGTCCAGGTGTGTGCGTAGCCAGCGAGGAATTCCCGTACCTGCGTGCGAAGCGCTAGGGCGGCGGGCGGCAAAGCCTCGGTGCGTTCCGTGGAACTCATATGACTTTATCCTGCGCCAAACTTGCAATCGCGGCGGCATCGAGACCAAGTAAATCGTGAAGCACCTCGGCAGTATGCTGACCGATGGTCGGTGGACCGCGATGATACTCGGGCGCCGAGGCAGAGCACCGGATCGGACTGGCCGCGACCGCGATTTCACCTGACAGTGCGTGCGGCAGAATCAACTTCATGCCGCGTGCGATGAAATGGGGGTCGGCTTCAAGGTCGGCCATGCGATTGATCGGGCCGCATGAAACGCCCGCATCATTCAAAAGAGTAATCCAGTGCTCACGAGTTTCGCGAACGAGGATTTCGGTCAGCGCGCCGGCAAGTTTTTCGCGATTAGCGACCCGCGCCCCCATGCTGTTATACTCGGGATCATCCACCCACTCCGGCTTGCCAACTGCTGCGGCCAGACGAAAAAATTCGCGGTTGTTGAAGGTCGCGATGAGGAGGTAACCATCCGAGGTCCGATAGACACCATAAGGCGACGCACTGGGATGATCGTTCCCCGTGCGGGGCATTTCGAACCCGCCATTGAACCATGCCGTGAAAGTGTTCGCCATGGCCGCCACCTGGGATTCGAACAGCGAAATATCGATGTGCTGCCCAACGCCGGTCGCATCCCTGTGGCGCAAAGCCAGAAGGATGCCGATTACGGCATCCTTGCCAGCCAGAATGTCGGCGATCGGCACGCCCACCCGCATCGGTGGCCCATCGACCTCACCTGTGACGCTCATCAAACCCGACATGGCCTGCATGAGAAAATCATACCCGCTGCGGGACGAGTAAGGACCTGTCTGGCCGAAACCGCTAACAGAGCAATAGACGAGCCCCGGATTGATCGTCTTCAGCGATTCATAGTCCAAGCCATATTTCGCAAGCGTGTTCGGGCGGAAGTTCTCTACGAATATGTCAGCCTTGCTGGCGAGGTCGCGCAGAATTTTTGCACCTTCCTCGCTCTGGAAGTTGACCGAGATAGACCGCTTGTTCCGGTTGGCCGCTTGGAAATAGGTCGACTCCCGCGTCTCAATGCCATCCTTGTCGATAATCCACGGCGGGCCGACATGACGCACGTCATCCCCCTCCCCGGGCCGCTCTACCTTTATAACGTCCGCACCGAAATCGCCCAGGCATTGCGTTGCCGTCGGCCCCGCCACAACCCGGGTCATATCTAAAACTCTAATACCTGCCAGTACGGACATCTGCCACTCCTTACCCCTTCGATTGCGAAAGGGTCCTCGAATGGCCTACGCTTAGGAGTAGGGACCTATTCAGGAAACGTGAATTGGCCGACCGGCGGCAGTTACTGGAAATCCGTTAATGTAAGCCTCATTATCGCGTTGCGGCGCTGCCAAAAACCGCGGTGACCTGACTCGACAAAAAGCCTCCATTACCATGCGCAACGGCAATCTCGGCGTTCGCAATCTGCCTTTCGCCCGCAGTTCCGGTCAATTGACGGAAAGCTTCGACGACGGTGAAAAGTCCATACATTCCAGGGTGAGCGCAGGCCAGACCACCTCCGTTCGTGTTGACCGGCAACGTACCGCCGGGAGCGATGGCTCCTGATGCAATGAAGTCTCCTGCCTCGCCCTTCTTGCAGAAGCCCAGGTCTTCCAGGAACATGATCGTGTTGATCGTGAATGCGTCGTACAATTCGACCACGTCGACATCTGCCGGACTTATCCCGGCCTGCGCATAGGCGCGCTCTGCGCTGAACTTGGCAGCAGAAGTCGTCAGGTCAGGCATCTGTGCGATCTGGTAATGGTCAGTCGCTTCACCCTGACCGAGCAGATAGGCCGACGGACGTCCGTCCACCCAATCCTTGCGGACCATCACAACCGCAGCAGCGCCGTCGGTAACCAGACAGCAGTCAAGAACGGAAAGGGGATCGGAGACCATGCGGGCGTTGAAGTAGTCCTCCCTGCTGAGCGGCTTGCGCATGAACGCATCAGGATTCAGCATGGCCCATTCACGAGCCGACTTGGCGACCGCATACAAGTGTTCGCGCGTGGTCCCGAATTCATGCATGTGGCGGCTGGCAGCTAGTGCATAGGCGCTGACCGGCAAGCGTGGACGGTACGGTTTTTCGTAGAGATTCGGCGCGGCGGCGCTAACCAAGCCGCCAACGCCAGTGCGCTGGTTGCTGCCGTATGCGATCAGGGCGACGTCGATCTCGCCCGCCGCCAGCGCATTGGCTGCCACGTTGAGATGCGTGAGAAACGCCGAGCCGCCGGTCCGGTTGTTGTTGGTAAGCTTCGGACGAATTCCCAGATATTCGGCAAAGGAGAGCCCGCTCAGGAAATCGCTCGGCAGGCCGATGAACAGCCCGTCGACCTGCGACAAGCCGATGCCCGCTTCCTCCAATGCTTTAAGGGCCGCCCTTGCGGCAAGATCCATCGAGGTAAACCCCGGTGCTTCGCCCATTCCAAAAGTTGCGGCACCGATGAGGGCGGCTGGTTTGCGGCGTTCTATAGTCATGGTCACGCGTCTTCTTCAGGTTCTAAGTCGGCAAGCGGCGCAAACACGACAGCATGATGCTCTTCGAAAGGCACGATCCGGGCCTGCACCCGCATGCCAATG
>JBDTUD010000039.1:0-25453 GCA_040007915.1 Sphingorhabdus sp. | reverse complement strand
ATGGTAGACGCTGAGGGGTTCGAACCCACGACCCGCTGATTAAGAGTCAGCTGCTCTACCAACTGAGCTAAGCGTCCCCATAAGGCGCGGCCAGATTGCCTAGCGCCGGTTTGGAGGAGCGCCTTTGCTGGCTTTGGCACGGTTTGTCAAGCCGCGGAATGCAGCTTGTTTCAGCTAAATTGTCCGCGCTTGGCACCCGGATGCCGTTCTATCGACATGATGATGCCGACGCAGACCATGATGGTCAGCATGGATGACCCGCCATGGCTGATAAAGGGCAGCGGAATTCCGACCACCGGAGCCAGGCCCATGACCATCATAAGATTTATCATCATGTAGAAGAACATGGTTGCCGTTAACCCCGCTGCCACCAGCTGGCCGTATCTCGTTTTGCTGGCCAAGGCGACATTCAGCCCCCAGCGGATCAGGAGAAAATAACCGAACATGACCGCAAAGCCGCCCACCATTCCCCATTCTTCGGCCATGGTCGCAAACACGAAATCGGTGTGGCCCTCGGGCAGATAGTCAAGGTGACTTTGGGTGCCGTTCAAAAAGCCCTTGCCGAAGAAGCCGCCCGAACCGATGGCAATTTTGGACTGGCTGATATGGTATCCCGTTCCGAGCGGATCAGACTCGGGGTCGAGGAATACGGCGATGCGGTTGCGTTGATAATCTTCCAGCCCGAAGAAATAGCCGACGGGTATGATGACCATCATTGCCGCACCTGCCGACAAAAACCAGCGCATGGGCAAGCCTGCCAAAAAGGCGACAATGATACCGCCAAAAAGAATGGCTATGGAGGTTCCGAGATCGGGCTGGATCGCGACAAAGAACCACGGCAGACCAAGAATGAGTGCGGGTGGCCACAAGGCGCTGAACTTCAGGACGTGCGATGGCGGCAAGCGGTCATAGAACCAGGCGATCGCGAGAACGACTGCCGGTTTCATCAGCTCGGATGGCTGCAGCGTCATGAACCCGATATTGATCCAGCGCTGACTGCCACCGCCGACGAACCCGACCATTTCGACGACCAGCAGCAGGATGAAGAGGACGATGTAGACCGGGAAGGTAACCGCTTTCCAGAAGTCCATCGAGAAGCGCGACATGATGACGGCCATGGCAAGAAAAATAAGAAAGCGCGCAAAATGCTTGCCGGCCCATGGCTCCAAACTGCCCCCCGCTGCGGAATAAAGCACTGTCGCGCCAACGCCGACAAGCGCCGTCAGGATAAAAATGACGCGCCATGGCAGGCTGGCTATCGGGGCAGGGACGATGCTGGTCATCGCGCCTGATCTTCGGGCAGTTGCGCTTCCTGCTGCGGCGTTGCGGCAGGCGGCGCGGCTTCTTGCCCCCGGAACGAGGCAAGGCTGCGTGCCATGCGCGTCTCGATATCGCCGCCCCATCCTGCCTCAAAGCCTTCAAGCGCGGCCATTGCCTTGTCGCGATCAAAAAGGAAGGTCATAACATCGCGGGCAATGGGGTAAGCTGCGCCCGATCCACCCCCATGTTCGATCACCACGGCACCGGCATAGCGCGGGTTATCGAACGGAGCGAAGAAGATGAACAAGCCATGGTCGCGGTGCTTCCACAATCCGCCTTTGCCACCACCAACATTGAGACCAACGACCTGCGCCGTGCCTGTTTTTCCCGCCATTTTTACATCGGGCAGGGGAAGGCGTGCCCGCCCGGCGGTGCCCGGGCCGTTCACCACGTCGCTCATCGCCTGGCGGACGTACTGGATATGCTCAGGGGCAAAGCCCAAAGATTTTGGTGGCGCGCGATGTTTGTCGAGAACGAGGTGGGGCATGATTTCACTGCCGGTCGCAATCCTGCTCGCCATTACGGCGAGCTGCAATGGATTGGCGAGCATATATCCTTGACCGATGGTGGCATTGACCGTGTCGAATATCGCCCATTCCTTGTTATACTTTTTCATCTTCCATGCTGGGCTGGGCACGGTGCCATAGGACTGGCTGGCCACTTCCAGAGGGAATTTCTGCCCCAGCCCTAGCCGTCCCGCCATCGCCGCGATAACATCCATCCCCAATTTCTGCGCGAAATAATAAAAATATACGTCGCAGCTCTGATAGATAGCCTTGGCCATATTGACCGTGCCATGGCCCCGGTGGTTCCAGCAGTGAAATACGCGGTTGCCCACGCGTAACCCGCCTCCGCAGGTTGTCGTTGCATCAGGGTCAAGTCCCGCCTCCAAAAAAGACATCGCCACCATCGGCTTGACCGTCGATCCGGGGGGGTAAAGCCCGCTTAACACCTTGTTACGCAACGGAACATGGTCATTCTGGCTGAGCCACTTATATTCTGCCCGACCGATGCCATCGGAAAAGCTGTTTGGGTCGAAGGACGGCATCGATGCCATCGCCAGCAAATCGCCGGAGAGACAATCGACGACGACCACTGATCCTGACTCAAGACCCAGCCGCCGCGCAGCATAATTATGCAGATCGATATCGATGGCCAGTTGCACGGGTTTGCCCTGAACGTCGGTACGCGTTGTGAGTTCACGCACGATCTTGCCCCGCGCTGTCACTTCGACGCGTTTCGCACCGGGTTTTCCCTGTAGCCGAGGCTCAAAATATTTTTCGAGAGCATCCTTTCCGATTTTGAAACCGGGGGTGATGAGCAGGGGATCTTTGTTCGTTTGATATTCTTCGGCCGAGACAGCGCCGACATAACCGATCAAATGACCGACGGCGGCGCCGCTTGGATAATAACGTGAGTAGCCCTGACGCGGGCTAACGCCGGGCAAGTCCGGCAAGCGGACGCTGACAGCAGCAAAGCTTTCATAGTCGAGACCATCGGCGACCTGCACCGGTTGGAAACCCTGCGCCTGTTTCAATTCACGGTTGATGCGGTCGATGTCATCGGGTGCCAGCGCCAGCAATTCGGCCAGTGTTGCCACCGTTTTGTCTTTGTCCACCAACCGATCAGGAATGATATCTACACGGAAATCGGCTCGGTTCGTTGCAATAGGCTTGCCATAGCGGTCGACAAACCAGCCGCGACGTGGCGGGATGATGGTCAGGTTGACGCGGTTGCTTTCGGCAAGCAGCTTGTATTTCTCGTTCTCGGCAACCGCGATATACGACATGCGTCCGGCAAGCAGCAGGCCGATCGCCGCCTGTACGCCGCCGACAAACATCGTGCGGCGGGTAAAGGTAAAATCCAGCTGTCCCGAAGTAACCTGCTTTTCGCCCTTCATGTCGCCAATCGCCAACTATCCAATCGCGAACATATTCGCACGACCAGCGGATATAGCAATATCGACAATATGATTTGCGGGACCAAAACAGTGGCATCTGGCCGGGCATGGGCCAGTCCTGATATCCACAAACCGCCCAGCAGCGCCAGAACGATCAGCGCTGATGCAACAAACCAGTCCTGGGCATGGTCGCGCCAGGCGACGCGCGTGTCGATTAGTTCAATTACCAGCATTGCCAGCGACCAAATCAGGCCTGCGCTACCAAAGGGTTGGCCGCTAAAGAGATCGTCCGTCAAACCGAAGGGAAGTCCTGCCCACATCGGCAGCAATCCCGGACGCATCAACCGCCAGGCGAGCATCATCATAAATCCTAGTGGCGGCAACAAAGGCTGGGTCACGAGGAATGGCAGCGTGGTGACCATCGAAGACAAGACCACCGACGCAATCGGAATGGCCAGCATTTTGAGGCTGGATTGCTCGCGGTCGAACCGCGATTCATATTCTCTTCCGGGCCGCAATGGCAGGCGAAGTGCTGTAACCGGGTTTTTCACTCGGCCACCGGTTCGGTCTTGCCATCGGGCGCGACGGCCTGCTGCTCCGTGCGCGCGGCGGCCTGATAGCTTTTCATCACCATGGCATAAGGCGTGTTTGCCGGGTCTGCGAGCGGGCGGGCAAGTGCGCCTTCGCTTGTTTTCTCCAACACTTTGGCAAAAGGAACGTTCGGGGGGTAGAGCCCCCCATTGCCTGACGTCACGATGATATCGCCGACCTTGAACGGACTTTCGCCCAGATTGAGCGGCTTGATTACCACCATGCCGTTCGCCAGCCCGGTCGCAAAAGCAGGAAGGCCGTCGCTTGCGCGCATGACGGGAACCAGATTTTCGGCGTCGGTGATCAGCAAAATCCGGGCGGTCGTCGGGCCAACTTCGACAACGCGGCCAATCAGCCCTGAAGGACCGCGCACAGGTTGAGCACGGGTAACATTGTAATTGGCCCCGATGGAAAGCGTTGCCACGCGACGACTGCTAGAAGCGGTTGAACTGATGAGCCGACCAACGGCTACTTGCTCAGGTGTTTCGCTGTTCAGTTTCAGCAAGCCCCGCAGACGCGCATTTTCGACCCTGAGCGCCTTCGCCTCAACCAATTTTGTCCGGTTCTTTTGAACTTCACGTGTAAGCGCCGCATTTTTGGAAGCCGCATCATAATAAGCGGATATATGGCTACCCACATCGTTGGTCGTTCGCCTGATGCTGTTGAAGAAACGGGCAACGGGTGCCGTGATTTCAGCTCCCGCCGTCCGCAATGTGGCAAACCCGGTGGGATCGGTAACCGATATTACCAACAGCAAGGCAGCAAATATCGTCCCTGTAACCGCCACCACATAGGTCGCGAACAGGCCATATTGCGCCTTTCGGGAGAAACCCGGGCGCCGGTTGGGCGGCGGCGCCATCCTTGCAAACTCGCCTTAAGCGGTCAACAGGACGCCGCGGAAGATCGGGTCTTCCATTGCCCTGCCGGTACCGATAGCAACGCAGGTCAGCGGGTCTTCGGCGACGGTGACGGGCAGGCCGGTTTCGTCGCGCAGATATTCGTCGATACCTTGCATCAATGCACCGCCACCGGTCAGTACGATGCCCTGATCGACGATATCGGCGGCGAGTTCGGGCGCGGTGTTTTCAAGCGCGATGCGAACACCCTCCAGGATGGTGCCAATCGGTTCGCTCAATGCTTCGGCAATCTGGCCCTGATTGATCGATATTTCCTTGGGAACACCGTTTACGAGATCGCGGCCTTTGATGTGGATCGTGTGGCCAATGCCGTCGGCTGGCGGACGCGCTGTACCAAAATCCTTTTTGATGCGTTCAGCGGTTGCTTCACCGATCAGCAGGTTATGATGTCGTCGGACATAAGAGACGATGGCTTCGTCCATCTTGTCACCACCAACGCGGACCGAGGTGGTGTAAGCCAGCCCGCGGAGCGAAAGCACCGCAACTTCGGTAGTACCCCCGCCGATGTCCACAACCATCGAACCGATAGGTTCCGTTACCGGCATGTCGGCGCCGATAGCAGCAGCCATCGGTTCTTCGATCAGGAACACTTCCGATGCACCCGCATTGGATGCGGCATCGCGGATGGCGCGACGCTCGACTGAAGTTGAACCTGATGGCACGCAGATCACGATTTCAGGATAGCTGAACATCCGGCGCTTGCCGTGCACTTTCTGGATGAAGTATTTTATCATTTGTTCGGCAACATCAATGTCAGCAATAACGCCGTCGCGCAAAGGACGGATCGCTTCGATGCTGGCCGGGGTTTTACCCATCATCAATTTGGCGTCGTCGCCGACGGCTTTAACCCGTTTGATGCCGTTCAGCGTTTCGATGGCAACCACCGATGGTTCATTCAAAACAATGCCTTGGCCACGCACATATACGACGGTGTTTGCGGTGCCGAGGTCGATCGCCATGTCTTGCGAGGCGAAACGGAAAAATCTGTTAAATACCATTGATGTTATCCACGTAAATCTTAGCAGGTGAGAACCTTTTGGCGATACCCTGCTTAATCGCGCGGTCCTAGCGGAATTTGCTGTTTTGCAAAACAGATATTTGGCTGGAAATTGCGCGATTAAGGAGTCGCTTGGCAGCGGCGCTTGGGCTAGGAACGCGGCGATGTCAATAAGAAGACTTCCCGAAGCATTGGTCAATCGCATCGCAGCCGGTGAAGTGGTCGAAAGACCGGCCAGCGCGTTGAAGGAACTTGTGGAAAACGCCGTCGATGCAGGCGCGCGCTCAATATCGGTGCGGCTGGCATCGGGTGGCATTGATCTGGTCGAAGTGACCGACGATGGCTGTGGCATGACACCCCCCGACATGGCGTTGGCGTTGGAACGGCACGCAACGTCGAAACTTCCGAACGAAGATATCGAGATGGTATCGACATTGGGCTTCAGGGGGGAGGCGCTGCCATCGATAGCCAGCGTGTCGAAGATGACGCTGGAAAGCAGGGTAGACGGAGCCGAGGGCTGGAAACGCATTGTCGATCATGGCGTGTTGGAAGGCGAGGGGCCCGCCGCTTTGCCGCAGGGCACAAGAGTGCGGGTGGAAAACCTGTTCGGAAACGTCCCGGCCCGCCGAAAATTCCTGCGCAGTCCGCGCGCTGAATATGCAGCCGCGCTCGACACCGTAAAGCGGCTGGCGATGGCGCGGCCCGATATTGGTTTTACCCTAGAGCATGACGGAAGACGCGTTCTCGCCGTGCAACCGGGCATGACCCGGCCCGAACGCGTTGCAGCACTGACCAGCGGCGAACTCATCGACAATAGCGTCGGTCTGGATTTTGAGCGTGAGGGTATCCGCCTTGGCGGAATAGCCAGCCTGCCGACCTATAATCGCGGCGTTGCAGACCACCAGTTCCTGTTCGTCAACGGCCGTCCGGTCAAGGACCGATTGCTCATTGGCGCAGTGCGCGGCGCCTATGCCGAGATGCTGGCGCGTGATCGTCATGCTGTGGTGGCGCTGTTCCTCGATTTACCACCGACCGAAGTTGACGTGAATGTCCATCCGGCCAAAACCGAAGTTCGCTTCCGCGAGCCGGCGCTCATCAGGGGGATGATCGTTTCGGGTTTGCGCCACGCGCTCGATCAATCGGGTTTTCGTGCAGCGCAGCGGCCTGCTGCTGACGTGAATTGGCAGAGTGAGCCGGTGACGACCGCGCAGGGCGATATCTTCGCGGCACCGCGCGTAGCCTATCAGGGCAATTACGCGCCGCGTCCGGCCTTTCCGTCGCTGGCGGAAAACCGGTCCAGTTTTGCGGGTCTTGGCGATGAACTGGCTCCCTTGCTGGGCCGCGCTGAACAGGCGTCGGAGCCTGTTCCGGAAGGAAAGCGTCATCCGCTGGGGGTAGCGCGTGGTCAGGTGGCCAACACCTATATCGTGGCCGAGGCTGAGGACGGACTGGTCATCGTCGACCAGCACGCGGCGCACGAACGGCTCGTTCTGGAACGCATGCGTAAGGCGATGGAAGCAGTGGGCGGCGCGGTGCCGTCACAGGCATTGCTGCTGCCGCAAGTGGTCGAACTGGATGAACCGGCGTGCGACCGGCTGGAGGCGCGGGCAGACGAGCTATCGACCTTCGGTCTGGAACTGGAACGCTTCGGCCCGGCAGCGATGCTGGTACGTGCAACCCCGGCAATGCTGGGCGGCGGCGATGCAAAGGCGCTGGTGGAGGATCTGGCCGATGACTTGGCGGCCTATGATGAAGCACTCAGCCTGAAAGAACGGATCGATCATGTTGCATCAACTATGGCGTGCCACGGTTCGGTCAGGGCTGGTCGTGTGCTGTCGGTCACCGAAATGAACGCTTTGCTCCGTGAAATGGAGGTCACACCGCATAGCGGACAGTGCAATCATGGACGCCCGACCTGGGTGAAGCTCTCAATGTTGGATGTAGAGAAACTTTTCGGAAGAAAATGAAAGACTTAGATCTGTAGTTTTGAGGTGGGGCTACGATGATCGGCGAGCGTCTGCTTACTACAACATTGCACAAATCAGCACGCTGATTTAGGGCGCGCAAGATGTTCTCGGTAACCAAATTGATGATTGCATTATCTGGCGCAGTATTTCTGGGTGCGTGCCTTTATGCGGGTTACGCTAATGAACTGCTGAAGGATACGGTCTCGGCAGTGCATCGTGGAGTTTTGATGAGTGGTTTTATCATTGGTGCAGGAACCCTCTCGCGTTGGATCATGTCCATCGACATCAAGCGCAATATGAGCAAGATTATGCGCGCCCGATCGGGACGCGGGAAAGTCCGCTAACCCCAAGTAGACATTTCGATTGCGTTGCAGCCACCATGGTGCAGACGCTGGCACCCTCCAATCATTAAAGACACGCGTAATTTAACCAAAGTTATGTGTTGCAACGTTGGTGAAGCTGGCGTTGGGGGATGTCGAGAAACTGTTTGGACGGAAATAGGACCGTCACTGGCTTTTTCACTACTCGGCTTTTACAACCTGTTAACCACCTTCGCGCGATAATGTCGCGGGAACCTGACCGGGTTTAATAGGGATGAGTGGACAATGAAAATGGCTTTTGTGAAAACGGCGTACGCGGCGATGCTCACTGGTGCGATGCTTTCGGGATCGGTCTTGGCGATGGCCGACAGTGCGCAGGCCCAGACCGCGGGTGCGGCATCTCCGGTTAATTTGACCAGCGATGCGAGGATCGAGCGGGTCGAGATTGATGCCGCAGGCAAGGAAAAGGTGACCCTTTACACACCCAAGGACGTGGTAGTCGTGCCCGGCGACAAAGTTGTCTTCACGCTGGAAGTGGTGAACAAGGGCGCTGAGCCCGCCGCCGGTTTCCGTGCGACCAATCCGATGCCGGGGGCGGTTCAGTTCATCTCGGTACGCGAAGATTGGGCAGACGTGTCTGTCGATGGCGGGGCCAATTGGGGGAAACTGGATGCGTTAAAGGTCAAGGCCAAGGCTGCGGATAGCGGCGCGGAGATCGAGCGTGCTGCTGCGTCGGAAGACGTGACCCATGTGCGCTGGATTTTTGCCGACGCGATTGCGCCGGGGGTGAAGATGACCGTCAGCTATCGCGGTGTGGTGAAGTAGTCCTGTTAATATATGGATTGGCGCTGTCCCGTGCTGGCACAAATTGGCCCTTTGCTTAAGGTAAATACGACTCGGTGGGGTTATTAACCACCTTTAAGGCTAGCTTTTGCACATGTGTCGTCACAGCGTGGGCCATGAGAATTTCAGGAGCTTGCTTCATGCGTGCCTTTAATCGCCTAACCCTTCCGTTGCTGGTGAGCGTTGCCCTTGCATTGCCGCTGGCTGGATGCGGGCGCACGAACACCGACGAAGCAGCGGTTGCCGACCTCGACAATAAACTGACTGGCAAAGGCAGCGATCCGGCGATGAATGCCGCGCTCAACGACCGCATATTGGTCGACCCCGACCTGACCGACGGCGGTAATGCCAACGCTGTGAAATCTGCCAACAAGCCTTTGTCAGGTGCGATCCCGGCGGATCGTGGCTATGAAGGTGATGCTTCGATCGAGGCGCTTGACGGTGCAAAACTGATGCGCGCGCCGAAACCCGCTGTCGTTGGTGAGGAAGACTGCACCAACTGTGGCACAAACCGCGGTCAAACATTGGGCGCGCTCGCTGCGGATCAGGGTGTAACCAGCGGCAAGGGTACTTGCGATGCCAAGCTGCAATATGGTGCAGGCTGGGCAACCCGCATGCCGCCTGAATTTCCCGTCTATCCAAAAGGCCGGGTAAAAGAAGCTGGCGGCGTTGATGGTGGCATCTGCGATATCCGTGTGGCCACGTTCACCACTTCTGCCAAAATGCAAAATGTCGTCGATTATTATTACACCCGCGCGCGCAAGTCGGGTTTCAGCGCCGAATATCAGGTGCGCGCTGGCGAGCATGTGCTGGGCGGCACCCGCGACAATGATGGCGGCGCCTATTTTATCACTTTCAACCCGCACCCGGGCGGCGGCACCTCTGTAGACATAGTGGCCAACAACGGGCGGTAAATCAGTTCGCGACCGAAGCGAATCTGGGGCGGCAGCGATGCCGCCCATTTTTTTTGACCTAATCGAAAATTCAACTAAGACGTTGAATCAGTTTGGGGCTTCAGGAGTTTGACATGTATTTTCGATTCCTAGTGATGGCCGCCGCGTTGTCCTCGCCGACTTTGGCCAATACCCCCCCGCAGGGAGCGCCCACCACAACCGCCCAGGCAACCGTCGCTGAACCCGTAGCGGCGCCTGAAAAACTGTCGGTCGACGCGTTTGCCAATTTGCCCTTTGTGGAACACGCCCATATTTCACCCGACGGGTCGCACATCGCCGGCTTATTCGGCGTCAAAGGTGAACAGAAGATCGTCATTATGCCGTTGGCGGCGGATAAATCGACAACGATGGCCGCGCCGGTTCCCGATGGAACCCAAGCCAGTGCAATTCGCTGGGTCAATGATAATAATATCATCGTTACACTCACGGGGCTTTTGCCGGTAGAGGGCGAACGTTGGTATGTTTCCCGCCTGGTTGGCATCAACCGGACAACCAATATATTAACCAAGCTTTTGTGGGATCTGGGTGGGCAGAACACTGCTGACGTCTTATGGATTCCGTCGGATGGTAGCAACGAGATTTTGATTGCGGCGCAAAATTCCATTTATTCTAGTCTGCCCGAATTCTGGCCCACTGTTTACCGTGTCGATGTGACAACCGGCAAAAGAAAGCGGGAAGTCGTCGGCAAAACTAACGTGCTTGATTGGGGAGCGGATCAGAACGGGCATGTCCGGATCGGGCTGGGGTATGATGACACAAGGCTGACCTCACGCCTGTTGTACCGATCCTCGGGGTCGGGGCTCTTCAAATTGGTGGAAAAGGCCAGCTATCGCAAGGACGAGGTGCTCACAGTTCCATTCCAGTTTTTGCCCGGCGGCGATCAAGGGTTGGTTCTGCAAGACAATGAATCCGGCCAGACCGGCATTGTGAAAGTCGATCTGATGACACAACAGGCCGTGGAAACTGTGTTCCAACCTGAGAAAGGCGAAGTGCAGTCGGTGATGATGTCGCAAGACGGATCGACCATGCTCGGCACCTATACCTCTGACAAGAACGACGCGGTGGTCTGGTTCGATCCTGTCCTGGCGAAGATGCAGGGCGATTTCCACAAGGCGGTCCCAAATTCGACGGTCAGCATTGAAAGCATGAGTAAAGACCGGACGAAAATGCTGGTCCGCATCGATTCCGCCGATGCACCCGGCGGCATTTATTACTTCGATACCGCTGATGGTGTGTTACGCAAGATTGCTTCGGTCAATGAAAAGATTGGCAGCAAGCGCCTATCTCCGGTGAAACTGGTCCAATATAAAGCACGTGACGGGCTTGAAATAGAAGGTGTGCTGACGATTCCGCGTGGTAAAGAGGCCAAGAACCTGCCGTTCGTCGTCATGCCGCACGGAGGGCCCTGGGGCCATGATAGCCTGCAATATGATTATTGGGTCCAGTTTCTGGCCAGCCGCGGTTACGCCGTGCTGCAACCCAATTTTCGTGGATCGACCGGATATGGCACCGAGTTTTTAAATAAGGGCAAAGGTCAAATGGGCTTCGCGATGCAGGACGATGTGACCGATGGCGTTGGATGGGCGATAGAACAGGGTATCGCCGATCCAAAACGCGTCTGCATCGTCGGCGCATCCTATGGCGGTTATGCGGCGATGTGGGGAATTGCAAAAGACCCCGATTTATATCGCTGCGCCATATCTATTTCAGGCGTTGCCGCCGTACGCCGCGAGGTGAACGATTTTGGCAATTCGATCCGGGGCAAGCTGTATAAAACCCAGTGGCAGGAAATGACGCCCGATTTTGCGGCAGTGTCGCCAATCAATGCTGTCAACCGGATGAAGGCACCGCTGCTGCTTGTTCACGGCCGCAAGGATGTGACAGTCGATCATGTCCAGTCGGAGAAAATGAACAGTGCGATGGTGAAGGCGGGCAAGAATGTCGAATTCGTTTCTATCCCGCTGGCCGACCATTATTTTACTCGGCAGGAGGATAGGGTGACGTTGCTTTCCGCGATGGAGCGCTTTCTGGCAAAACATAATCCAGCGGACTAACTAAGTTTAGCGCGGCGGCGGATTAATCCATACCGTACTCGCCATAGCTTTCCCTTGAAATCCATATCGGCACGCAATGCGGAAACGGGTGGTGCCGTGTTTGAGGTCCGGTTGGCGCTCGTCGATTAAGCTGCTTGGCGCGGCCGAGCTTCACCGGTAAGGCGGGCGGATGAAATCAATTCTCCTAGTCATGTCCGGCGGCGCTTTGGGTGCGGCCATGCGCTTCGGCTTGGCGCGCGCGTTGCCTGTGGGGGCGGGGGGCTGGCCGTGGCCGACCTTCGCCGTCAATGTCATCGGCGGATTTGCGATGGGCGTGCTGGCGGCGTGGTTGTTGCGCGGGGACATCGCAGCGATACCGTTGCGGTTGTTTCTGGGTGTGGGGGTGCTGGGTGGCTTTACCACGTTCAGCGCATTCAGCCTAGAAATGGCGCAGATGGTTCAGCGCGGGCAGGGTATGTTGGCAGGCGGCTATGCGCTGGCTTCGGTAATTTTGGCATTAGGTGCGGTATTTGCCGGCATGATGCTCGCTAGGACAATTTGGGCATGAGCATCGATTTTTTTAATTTTTCACGCAGAGGCGCAGAGGGCGCAGAGAGATGAAGATTTTTACTCTCTGCGCCTCTGCGCCTCTGCGTGAACCAATCAATGCCGGAGTTGCGGTATGACCAAGCAAGATGAAACGGGCATCCGGCAATTCACGGTCGATGCCGATGATGACGGCATCCGCCTGGACCGCTGGTTCAAACGGCATTTGCCCGACGCATCGTTCAATATCGTATCACGCTGGGCGCGGACCGGGCAGTTGCGGGTCGATGGCAAACGCGCGACGCCGGGCGACCGGGTGACGACGGGGCAGGCGATCCGGGTACCGCCTGCGGACGCGGCGGCTGTTGCCAATGCACGGCCCGCACGGAAACGCCGAGAACTCACCGAAGACGAGATGGAATTTGCGATGGGTCTCGTGATCCACAAGGATGATGCGGCGCTTGTGATCAACAAGCCGGCGGGTTTGGCGACGCAGGGCGGGACCAAGACCGAGACGCATGTTGACGGGTTTTTGGATGCGCTCTGCTATGAGCTGGATAACCGGCCAAAGCTCGTCCACCGGCTCGATAAGGATACATCGGGCGTGCTGCTGTTGGCGCGGACGGCGCGCTCGGCAGGGCATTTCGCCAAAGCGTTTTCGTCGCGCACCGCGCGCAAGGTATATTGGGCTTTGGTGGTTGGCGTTCCAGCAATCGAGGACGGCTTTATTGACCTGCCGATTGGCAAGCAACCGGGCAGCGGCGGCGAGAAGATGCATGTCGATGAAAAAGACGGGCAGTCGGCGCGCACACGCTACCGGATCGTTGAGCGCGCGGGCAATACGTGCGCCTGGGTCGAGTTGCAGCCTTATACCGGGCGCACCCACCAGCTGCGCGTGCATATGGCGGCTATTGGTCATCCTATCGTCGGCGATGGCAAATATGGCGGCAAAGAAGCGTTTCTAACCGGCACGATCAGCCGCAAAATGCATCTGCACGCGCGGCGGTTGCGGATTGACCATCCCAAGGGCCACCAGATCGACGTAACCGCTGACCTGCCTGCGCACATGACGGACAGTTTTTCCGATCTGGGCTTTGAATTGGAAATGGGCGACGCACTCATTCTCGACGCGCCAAAATTTGCCGAGACCGCCGAGGGCAAAAAGCGTGTAGCCGCCAACATCGCCAAATCGGCGCGCAAGGAGCGTAAAGGCGAACGTCGGTCTAGGGGGGCGGTGGTTGAGAAACCCAAGGACAAACGCCGCGCGCCTGCCAAGGGCGGCCAAATGGCGACCGGCAAAAAGATTGCGGCGAAGAAGCCGGTCATCAAAAAGGCCGCGCCGAAAAGGAAGGCATAGTGCACCCCAATGCTGCATTCCGTTGGGAGGACCGGGACGCCATGCGCGGATTTGCCGCGGAAATCGGATTTGGTATGCTGTTCCTGAACACGCTCGACGGTCCGCGGATGGCGCATGTGCCGTTTGTGTTTCTGGACGATGACCGCATCGGGTTCCACATCGCGCGCGGCAATGCGCTGGCCAAGCATCTGGACGGGGCTGAGGGCTTGTTCGTGGTCAACGGCCCTAACGGCTATATCAGCCCCGATTGGTATGGCATCGACGATCAGGTGCCGACGTGGAACTATGTTGCGCTTGAACTGCAAGGTTTGGTGCGGAAAATGAACGAGGCCGAACTGGTGGCGCAGGTCGATGCGCTGTCGGAAAATCAGGAAGCGCGGCTCGCCCCAAAACCGGTGTGGACGCGCGGTAAAATGACCGACGGCTTTTTCGATAAAATGTTACGTGGCATAAGCGGGTTTGAAATGACCGTCACCGCTTGGCGCAGCACTGTGAAGCTGGGTCAGAACAAAAGCGCCGAAGTCCGCGCAGCGGCAGCAGATAGCGCAGAGGCGGCGGGCAATCGTGCAATTGCGCATTTGATGCGGAATTTGCCGGAATGAACCGCCTCGCTCTCTTCGATTGTGACGGCACTTTGGTCGATAGTCAGGCGAACATCTGTCTGGCGATGGAGCATGCCTTTGGCGAGGCCGGGATGGCACCACCTCCGAGAAATGCCACGCGGCGGATTGTCGGCCTCAGTCTGGTCGAGGCGATGCGGATGTTGTTGCCTGATGCGGAGGATGTGCTGCACCGCGATCTGGCAGAACGGTATAAGGCAGCGTTCTTCACCTTGCGCGGCAATGGATTGGTTGATGAGCCACTATATGACGGGATCGCCGCTGTGTTGAGCGCGCTGGATGAAGGCGGCTGGATGCTGGGCGTTGCCACTGGAAAATCGGATCGCGGGCTGGAGCGTTGTCTGGACCACCATGCCATCAAAGGCCTGTTTGTGACGTTACAAACCGCCGACCGCCATCCGTCAAAGCCCAATCCGTCGATGGTGTATCAGGCGATGGCCGATGCTGGCGCTGACCCCAAATCGACGGTGATGATTGGCGATACCGTTTACGATATCCACATGGGTAAAGCCGCAGGATGCCGGACTATTGGCGTAGGCTGGGGCTATCATCCGATCAGCGAATTGCTCGAGGCGGGGGCCGATACGATTGTCGAGACAATGGCCGAGCTTGAAATGGTTCTAGGAGAAGTCTTGTGAATGTCGATGATGAAGCATTAGCAAAGAAACGATTTTTTCTGCTCGGAATCATCCGTCTTTCGGGCGCATTAATGATCGCGATTGGCCTTGCAGTTATCGCGCGCGGCTTTCTCGATCTGCCAAAGGTGGCGGGCTATGTCATATTCGTTGTTGGCATAGTCGATTTTGTAGCCATGCCCGTTGTCCTTTCCCGTGCATGGAAAAGCCCGCCTGCAGCATGAGACGTTTCTGGAAAGAAGTTTCGGCCGAGCAGAGCGCCTACGGCCTTGCCATCCGCCTTGACGGCAAGCCCGTGAAGACGCCGTTGCGCGCGGAATTGTTGGTACCTACAACGGCGCTCGCCGAGGCGGTAATTGCCGAATGGGAAGCGGTGGCCGAAAAAATCGACCCCGCAGCAATGCCCATGACGGGCTTTGCTAACGCGGCGATTGACCGGGTGAAGCCTGAACGGCCGGTGTTTGTCGAGGCCATATCGGCTTATGGCGAGACCGACCTGTTTTGTTATCGGGCGGGGGCTGATGAGCCGCTGGCAGCGCGGCAGGAGGAGGTTTGGGCCCCCTGGATTGATTGGGCGCAGTCGCGATATGACGTGGCGTTTACACTGGTCGAAGGGGTCATTCATCAATCGCAGCCTCTCGAAACGATTGCGCGGTTAAAAACAGCAGTCGCGGCGCGCGGGACGTTTGAACTGGTAGCGATGGCGAAGCTTGCACATCTCTCAGGGTCGTTGGTAGCAACGCTGGCGCTGATTGAGCAGGCGGGCGAGGCGGATGCGTTATGGCAAGCGTCGTGCCTTGATGAATTATGGCAGGAAGAATTATGGGGCGAAGATTATTTCGCGACCAAAAATCGGAGCGACCGGCAGGGCGAGTTTATGCAGGCCTCAAGATTTTTGGAGCTGCTGCGGATTTGATGATTCCGTCGCCCCCGCGAAGGCGGGGGCCGCAGGAGGCCTAACTCGTCCATTTAAGGTCAGAAACAAATCATCCCACTTCGGGTTATGTTCTGAAATCATCCTCAGTTTCCAAAGGCGTAGCCATTTCTTCATGGCCTTTTCACGAGCAATCGCTTCCCTGATATCTTCGAAGCGTTCGAAATAAACCAGCTTGTCGAGGTTCCAGCGCTTACAATGGGCCGACCCTCTGCGTTCTCGATGAGCGGTTACTCTGGCAATGATATCGGCAGTAACACCCACATAATGGCGACCAAAGGGTTTGTTGGTCATTATGTAAACATAACCGCCGTTTTCACGCATCTAAGTTCCCCCAAACCTCCTGCGGCCCCCGCCTCCGCGGGGGCGACGAGTATTTAAGTCGCTGCCAAATCGCGGACAAATCCGATTAGTCCCTTTTGCCGCCGCCGCTTCATACGTTCGGCGGTCAAAATCTGACAGACTTTTGTAAAACACGCGTTAATGTTGTCGTTGATCAAGACATAGTCATAGCCGTCCCAGTGCCCGATTTCAGCCTTCGCGCGGGCCATGCGGTCGGCGATGACTGCGTCACTATCGGTTGCGCGGCTGTGCAGGCGGCGTTCGAGTTCCTGGATGGATGGCGGTAGGATGAACACCCGCACCACGTCCGGCCCGGCCTCTTGGTAGAGCTGCTGCGCACCTTGCCAGTCGATGTCGAACAACACATCGCAGCCGTCGGCCAAAGCCGCCTCGACCGGTGCTTTCGGTGTGCCATATCGATGCCCGAAGACATGTGCCCATTCGAGAAACTCACCGTCCGCTGCCATCTGCTTGAAGGTTGCGACATCGGTGAAATGATAATGTACGCCGTCTATTTCGCCCGGGCGGGGCGACCGGGTGGTGTAGGAAACCGACAGCGAGATAGCTTCATCTGCCTCCAACAACATCCGCGATAAGGTGGATTTTCCGGCACCCGACGGTGAGGACAGCACGAACAGCAGTCCGCGGCGGTCCAGTTCATGCTTTTCGTTGTGACGGTCAACCATAGCCGCTACTGCGCGAAAGCGGGCTTTGCCGTCAAGAGTTTTGGGCCGTTAAGAGTTTTGGGGGATGCAAATTTATGAGTTGGCCACTGCGCGTTAGCAAGTTCAGCGCACTCATCGCGTTGCTGCTGTCATTGGCTTTCATTGCGATCCTGTTCGCCATGGACCGCCCGCCGATCTGTGCGTGCGGCACAGTCAAGCTGTGGCATGGCGTGGTGCAAAGTTCCGAAAACAGCCAGCATATCAGCGACTGGTACACGATGAGCCATATCATCCACGGCTTCATCTTCTTCGGGCTTGGCCGGTTGTTGCTGAAAAAATGGCCGCTCGGGCTGACCTTATGCGCGGCGATTCTGGTCGAGGGTGCCTGGGAGATACTGGAAAACTCGCCGATCATCATAGATCGCTACCGCGAGGTAACGATTTCCTATGGTTATGCCGGCGACAGCATCGTCAACAGCGTGTTTGATCTGGTGTGGATGATTTTCGGGTTTTTCCTGGCGTCCCGCCTGCCGTGGAAAGTTACCCTTGGGTTGGCGCTGCTGTTCGAGGCCTTTACCGCCTACATGATCCGTGACAATCTGACGCTCAATGTGCTGATGCTAGCCGCGCCGATAGAGAGCGTGAAGGAATGGCAAGCGGCTGGAACCGGATATTGGCTGACGGGGAAATAGCCTGCTGATTATTTAGCTGAATTACGCTCTTTGTTTTTGTCATAAAGCGTCTTTGCAACAATCGCACCACCGACCAGAAGCAATCCGGGTAACGACCGCGTCGCGATCCGCGTTGCAACGACGCCCAGTCCCGCACCGAGCAATCCGTTACCGCGCCTGCTACCGATGGCATCGCCAACCACGGCACCCAAGATAGACTTCAACATTGCGCTGGCCTCCTAAACCATATTCTCTGCTCTGACATGGGTATCGAAGGTCGCTTCGTCAACCAGCCCAAGCTCTAACGCGGCTTCGCGGAGTGTCGTTCCATTGGCAAGGGCATGTTTGGCGATTTTGGCGGCATTGTCGTAACCAATCACCGGCGCAAGTGCGGTGACCAGCATTAAAGACCACTCCAACAGTTCGGATATCCGCGCGCGGTTGGGCTCGAGACCGGAGACGCAGCGCTGCGCAAAACTCTCCATTCCGATGCTCAGCAACTCAATCGAGCGCAGCATATTGGCGCCGATCATCGGCTTGAACACATTGAGCTCCAGATGCCCCTGCATCCCACCGACGGTCACCGCCTGATGGTTGCCGATCACCTGCGCCGCCACCATCGTCAGCATCTCGCACTGCGTGGGGTTGACTTTACCCGGCATGATCGAGCTGCCCGGCTCGTTTTCGGGTAGGATAAGTTCGCCAAGCCCCGAGCGCGGGCCGGAGCCAAGCAGGCGGATGTCATTGGCGATCTTAGTCAGGCTGACGGCGAGGGTGTTGAGCACGCCCGACATCTGCACCAGCCCGTCATTCGACGCCAGTGCCTCGAATTTGTTGTGCGCCGGTTCGAACGGGATACCGGTTGCGGTGGAGATTTCCTGCGCGATGGCAACATCAAAGCCCTTTGGTGCATTGAGGCCGGTACCGACCGCCGTGCCGCCCTGGGCGAGTTTTTGGATGTTGTGGACTACGGTGCCTTCAATCCACGCAATCGACGCAATCAGTTGCGCGACATAGCCCGAAAATTCCTGACCCAAAGTGAGTGGCGTTGCGTCCTGCAAATGGGTGCGGCCGATCTTGACGATATCATGCCATGCCGCCGATTTGGCAGCCAACGCGTATTTTAACACTTCGAGGGCTGGCAGCAGAGCTTGATGTACGGCCACGGCCACCGCGACATGAATCGCCGTCGGGAAACTGTCGTTCGACGATTGCCCCATATTGACATGGTCATTGGGATGTACAGGCGTTGTTCCGCCGCGTTTGCCGGTCAGGTCCTCGTTGGCGATCCCTGCAATCACCTCATTGACGTTCATATTGGACTGCGTGCCTGATCCCGTTTGCCAGATGACCAACGGAAACTGCTCATCATGTTCACCCGCCAATATCGCATCCGCTGCCGCGACAATAGCATCGGCAATTTCGACCGAAAGCGCACCCGAAGCCTTATGCGTCAACGCTGCGGCCCGTTTTACATGGGCAAGGCCATAGATAATCCCCATCGGCATCCGCTCATGCGGCGGGAAGGGGAAATTTTCGATACTGCGCTGGGTTTGCGCCCCCCAATAAGCGTCGGCGGGGACGCTTATCAGTCCAAAACTGTCAGATTCCTGGCGGGTTTTCTCGCTCACTGATACAGGTCTTTCTTCGTCATCCTGAACTTGTTTCAGGACCCTACTATGGCCGAAGAATTAAGATGCTGAAACAAGTTCAGCTAAAAATACGGCGCTCTACTTCTTCCGTCCGAAATCCACCGACACGACGTTGGAGCCGTCTTCCGCCGCCGCCGCAGCCTCGTCATTGCCAGCCACGTCATGCGGCTCAGGGCCGTCCGTTGCTGCATCGACATGGAATTGCAGTGCGAAATCAACTGCGGGATCGACGAACGCGGTGATCGCAGCATAAGGGACAACCAGATGCGAAGGGATCTGGCTGAACGACAGTCCGACCTCGAAATGATCGGATTCGACCTTCAAATCCCAATATTTGTGCTGGAGAACGATGGTCATTTCGTCGGGAAAGCGCTCGTGCAGGTGCTGGGGGATAACCACGCCCGGTGCCTGCGTCTTGAAGGTGATGTAGAAATGATGGTCGCCGGGCAGCCCGCCTGCCGCAACGTCGCCCAAAACGCGGCCCACAACGGCGCGCAGTGCCTCTTGCACCACGTCATCATAGGGAATCAGGCTGTCCAGGTTACCTTCGCTCATCGCAGCTTGGTGGACCGCGTGGGCACCGAAATCAAGATGGTAGTTTCGCTTTTGCAAACTTGCCAAATGGGGAAGTTCAACTATAGCGGCGGCCATGCGCACCGGGACGATCAGCCGCAAGACAAGCGAAACATCGATTGACGTCGAGGTAAACCTCGATGGCACCGGTGTTTACGAGGTCTCGACCGGTATCGGTTTTCTCGACCATATGCTCGAACAACTGTCGCGGCATTCGCTGATTGACCTGAAGGTCAAGGCGGTTGGCGACCTGCATATTGACCAGCACCACACCACGGAAGACACGGGCATCGCGATAGGCGAGGCGGTGTTGCAGGCGCTGGGCGATAAGCGCGGGATTACGCGCTACGGCAGCGCTTATGCGCCGATGGATGAAACGCTGACCCGCTGCGCGCTCGATATTTCGGGGCGGCCCTATTTTGTGTGGAAGGTCGCGCTCAATATGCCCCGTTTGGGCGAGTGGGATACCGAACTGATCGAGCATTGGTTTCACAGCTTTGCGACGGCGGCGGGCATCACGCTGCATGTCGAAAATCTATACGGGTCGAACAATCATCACATTGTCGAGAGCTGCTACAAGGCGCTGGCCCGTGCGTTGCGGCAGGCGGTCGAAATTGATCCGCGCAAGGCTGACGCTATTCCGTCAACCAAGGGGACGCTTTAGGCCGTGTCTTTGGCGCTCATTGATTATGGCGCGGGCAACCTGCATTCTGTGCACAATGCGTTGAAAGCGGCTGGCGCGGCGGATGTTGTTGTTACCGCTGATCCCGATGTAGTTGCCAAGGCCGCCCGGATTGTGTTGCCGGGAGTGGGTGCTTTTGCGCATTGCATGGAGGCTTTGTCCGTCATTGATGGCATGATTGACGCGATGGAGCGTCGGGTGCGCAGCGAAGGCGTGCCGTTCCTGGGGATATGCGTCGGGATGCAACTTTTGGCCGATGCAGGCGTCGAGCATGGCACTACCAATGGGCTTGGATGGGTCAGCGGAACGGTGCGTGCGATTACGCCAACGCAAGACATCAAAATTCCGCATATGGGATGGAATGACGTTGTGCCGGTGGATGGCGCGCCGTTAATCGAAACGGGCGAAGCCTATTTCCTGCATGGCTATCACTTCGATGCGGCAGACAAAGCAGATGTGCTCGCAACCACCGACCATGGCGGGCCGCTGGTTGCAGCAGTAGGTCGTGACAACATCATCGGCGTGCAATTCCACCCTGAGAAAAGCCAAGCATATGGCATCAACTTCCTCAAACGCTTTTTGGAGTGGAAGCTGTGACCGTTCAACTCCCAACCCTCTGCGTCTCCGCGCCTCTGCGTGAGCAAAAAAGAGGCTCACGCAGAGGCGCAGAGACGCAGAGAAGAGAGAAATTTTTGTGATCGTTTTTCCCGCAATTGACCTGAAAGGCGGCGAAGTCGTGCGGCTCGCGGAGGGCGATATGGACCGTGCGACGGTCTATGCCGATGATCCGGCAGCGCAGGCATTGCTGTTTTACGAGCAGGGTGCCGAGTTCTTGCATGTTGTCGACTTGGACGGTGCTTTTGCCGGGAAGCCTGAAAATGCTGAAGCGGTTGAGGGCATCCTCGAAAACTTCCCGGGCTATGTCCAACTGGGCGGCGGCATCCGTAACCGCGAGACGGTCGAGCGCTGGTTCGATCTGGGCGTGGCGCGGCTGGTAATCGGCACGGCGGCGCTGAAAGACCCGCAGTTTGTCAAGGACATGGCGCGGGAATATGAAAGCGGCATCGTCGTTGCGGTCGATGCGCGCGACGGCTTTGTCGCAACCGAGGGCTGGGCGGAGAAATCCGACATGCCGGTTATCGATTTGGCTCGGCGGTTTGAGGATGCTGGTGTTGCCTCGATCCTGTTCACCGATGTTGGCCGCGACGGGATGCTGACCGGTTGCAATATCGAGGCGACGGTTGATCTGGCGCGGCGGGTGAATATTCCGGTGATTGCCAGTGGCGGGGTGAAGGGGATTGACGACATCCATATGCTTAGCCTGCACGAAAAGGATGGCATCGAGGGCGTGATTACCGGACGCGCGATTTATGACGGGCGGTTGGATCTGGCGACGGCGATTGCGATGGCGAACAGGGCGTGACTTCCCCCTCTCCAAGCTGGGCTAGCGAGCAGGCTCGCAAGCTGCGCTATCCTCTCCCGCAAGGGGAGAGGAGCAGGATGGCGCTATTCCTCTCCCCTTGCGGGAGAGGATATGAAGGCTTGGCAGCTTGTCTGCCTAGCCGAAATTGGAGAGGGGGCGAGGCATGACCGTCCGCATCCGTGTCATCCCCTGCCTCGACGTATCCAATGGCCGTGTGGTCAAGGGCGTCAATTTCGTCGATCTGCGCGATGCGGGCGACCCGGTCGAGCAGGCGCAGGCTTATGATGCGGCGGGGGCGGACGAGCTTTGTTTTCTCGATATCGGCGCGAGCCATGAGGGGCGGGGGACTATCATCGACGTGGTGCGGCGCACGGCGGAGGTGTGTTTCATGCCGCTGACCGTCGGCGGCGGGGTGCGCAGTGCCGAGGATGCGCGCGCTTTGTTGCTGGCCGGCGCGGACAAGGTCGCGGTCAACAGCGCGGCGGTGGCACGACCCGAGGTGGTGGCTGACATTGCCGAACGTTTTGGCAGCCAGTGCGTGGTCGCCTCGGTCGACGCGCGGTGCAACGGCTCCGGGTGGGAAATCTTCACCCACGGCGGGCGTAACCCGACCGGCATCGACGCGCTCGAACATGCGGTCAAGCTAGCGAAGCTCGGCGCTGGCGAATTGCTCGTCACCAGCATGGACCGCGACGGCACGCGCGATGGCTATGACCTCGCGCTCACCCGCGCGATTGCCGATGCGGTCGATATCCCCGTGGTCGCCAGCGGCGGCGTCGGCAATTTGCAGCATCTGGTCGAAGGCGTAACCCAAGGCCACGCCAGCGCCGTCCTCGCCGCCTCGATCTTCCATTTCGGCCAGCACAGTATTGCCGATGCACATGCGGCGTTGAGGGCGGCGGGGTTGGCGGCGCGTTTTTCCTGAACCGCAATCGTTTGGGCTTTTGGGGACTGTCCCAAGCGTAGCGCCGTGGACTGTCCCTTAAAGCCAGTGCGCTAACTCTCGGGGACAGTCCGCGGCGCTACGCTTGGGACAGTCCCCTACCGCCGATCCGGTATGGATGAACTACAGAACGCGAAATTTACTAGCATGAAGCTAAAGGATTTGGCGCCGCTGACGCCAGCAGACGAGGACCGGCTTGCAGCACTTGCCGCCCGAGCCGATAGCGATATCGATCTAGGCGACTTGCCGGAGCTTGGCCCCGAGGATTGGAAAAATGCGGTTCGGGGCAAGCATTACCGGCCAGTAAAAGCGCAGATTACCGCCAGCCTCGACAAAGACGTTCTGGCATGGCTGAAATCGGAAGGCCGGGGTTACCAAACCCGCATGAATGCAATACTTCGCCGCGAAATGCTTCAAGCAAAGTCGGTTGGCTCAAAGCGGTGATAGTTGCCAGCGGCGTGTTCTATGCCGCTCGTCGGTCGTGGGCGAGCTTCATTAGCTGTTTAATCACCTCGGATTTTGATTTCACGTCGGCAGCGGTCAGCCTCAGCCGGTATACAGTCCACCTCGCATTGTAATCAAGCGCGTCTAATCCGGCGTCCTCAATCATGGCGTCGATATCATCACTTTGAGGTAGCTTAAATTCCATCGTTAGAGTCGATTTTTTTGGCCGGAACGATACAAAATTGTAGGCCAGCCCGTCTCGCCCGAGACCGATGTAATGCTTGTTGTATTTGAGATCGATTGATGAATCCATTTCTTGCAACATCGCAAGGAACTGATCGACTAGCGCGACGGTCGCCTTAGAGCCCTTTTGCTCCCAATACGTCCGATCCGCTGGGAATGCTTCGGCCTCCTCATCCTCATCAACCAAGCCGCGCGTCATTTCATCCATGACTCGGGTAAAGATAATTGTCGTCTTACCAGCCAATTTCAGCGCCTGCATTTGCAGCGCGATTAAGGGGATTGTACCATTGAACAAGGCAATGACATTCAAGAAACGGCTTGTGATATCCTCGGCTATCAGGACGGCGCAATGTTCATATTGCGGGTAGCGCTTCCGCTCAATGTCCCAATACTCAATTGTGCGAATGATGTGCGTCTCGTCGGTGCCGCCCAATTGGAGTTCAACCTCATACCGGCGCTTGGTGTCCGGATCTTGCAGGAGGAGATCAAGCCTCCCTGCGCGGGGTTGAATACGCTCTTTTTGTCGTAATTCGAGATCGCCCAAGCCAAGAATGCTCGGATCATTGGCGATAAGGTCTTGTACCCATTTCTCAGTCAACTCAGGATGTGCTCTGAGTGACAACCGTTCGGCCCGCTCAAATTCTACCACGGCTTTGCCTTTCCTATTTCGAGATGATTAACACAGCGCGCGCGTTGCCGATAAAATTTCTTTGCACAACAGAGGTTAAGACTCGATTTGCAAGCCAATCTTTCTCTTTAGTTACAAAAGCAATTTGGACGACACAACACAAATACTCGCTGCCTTATTTGCCACTTGCAATGTAGGATTTCGACTGTCAGCATGCTTCCGACATCGTCATCCGCCCAATAGCTGCAAGGGCTTGCAACCAGCTAATTTGTTCTAACGCAACCGCGTCGCGCACCCGTTTCAGGTGAGACTTTAGTGAGACTTTCCGATTGGGGCGCGTCCGTTCAAACAACCTTTGTCATCCTCGCGAAGGAGTTCAAGGATTGTCTGGGAGACAATCCGACCCTGAACTGATCCATGGACTGACGCGGCAGCTTAAACCGAGGACTTAGGCCATGGACCCCCGATCAAGTCGGGGGTGACAAAGAGAGTGAACTTGGGGATTGCTCAATTACCAGCAAAAAACTCTGCCACCGTCCTTGACCCGTCACAAAAACTCCCTATCTGGGCATCGTTAGCACTCGGGTAAGCTGAGTGCTAACGTGTATTCATTGCCGTCACCCATTTCATCGTGAAGTGGCGGGATGGCGAAACAACAATAAGAAAGGTTCAACATATGGCATTTCGTCCGTTGCATGACCGCGTACTCGTTCGTCGGGTCGAGGCAGAAGCAAAAACCGCTGGCGGGATCATCATCCCCGATACAGCCCAGGAAAAACCACAAGAAGGCGAAGTTGTTGCCGTTGGTTCGGGTAGCAAGGCCGAAGACGGCACCGTTACCCCGCTCGACGTCAAGGCTGGCGACAAAATCCTGTTCGGCAAATGGTCCGGCACCGAAGTCAAGATCGACGGTGAAGACCTGCTGATCATGAAGGAATCGGATATTCTCGGAATCGTCTCTTAATCATCCCAAGCCGTCGTCATCCTGAACTCGTTTCAGGATAACGAAAAGCAAAAGAATTTAAACAAAAGGAACAATATCATGGCTGCAAAAGACGTGAAATTTGGCCGCGATGCGCGTGAACGCATTCTGCGCGGCGTAGACATCCTCGCCGACGCGGTGAAGGTTACTTTGGGCCCTAAAGGCCGCAATGTTGTCATCGACAAAAGCTATGGCGCACCGCGCATCACCAAGGACGGCGTTACCGTCGCCAAGGAAATCGAACTGAAAGACAAGTTCGAAAATATGGGCGC
>JBDTUD010000038.1:0-26919 GCA_040007915.1 Sphingorhabdus sp. | reverse complement strand
GGAAAATCCCCAACACCCAACAACGCCGGCCAGCTTCGTCAGTTTTTCAGCAGCCCGTTAGACCCTTTCAGGGTCTCGTTCAGCGCACTGGACGGGATGCGGGACTGATCCTGAGAAGCACGCTCGAATTCTCGTCGGTCAGGGCATAGAGCATACCGTCCGGTCCCTGGCGCACATCCTTGAAGCGTTGATGTAAATCGTCCAGCAACGATTCTTGCCGCATTTCCTGCAACTTGTCATTGAACACGACACGGAGGAGCGCACCCGTACCGTTGATCTGGCCACGCCGCGCGCTGGCAATGAACAGGTTGTTCTTCCAGGCAGGAATGGCATCGCCAGTATAGAAGGCAATACCGTTAGGCGCGACGGCGGGCAGCCATGTCACAATCGGGCCGACCGTATCCGCACCAACCGGCATTGCGGGCAGAGGCGAGCCAGCATACTCCGTCCCATAGCTGTATTTCGGCCAACCATAGTTGCGCCCGGGAAGCAGGACATTGAGCTCGTCACCCCCCTGCGGCCCATGCTCGGATGCAACGACGCTGCCTGATCTTGGGTCGATTGCAAGGCCCAGCGGGTCACGGTGACCATATGTCCATATCTCGGGCCTCGCCCCTTTCACCTTGGCAAAGGGATTATCGGCAGGAATACTGCCGTCTGTGTTTATCCTAAGGACCTTTCCATAGATATTATCGGTGCGTTGCGCGGAATCGATGTCGCCGGTGCTGAGTGCGCCAATAGATATATAAAGCGTCTTGCCCGGGCCAAAAAGGATGCGTGAGCCGCCGGTTCCGATCACGGTTTCACCGACAAGCAGATCGCGTGCGTTCGACAGTTTCATGCCATCGAACTTGGCCCGACCTAACACCGATACAGTATTCAGCCGCTTGGCCACGGCATCGTAACTGACCGGCTTATTGTAGGTGAAGTAAATGAGGCCGTTGGCGGCGAAGTCGGGATGGAGGGCCACGTCCTGAATCCCCAGCACGTCATCCGGATGCAGATTCTCGACCTTACTGAATTCCGGCACATTTGCCACAGGTGTAGCGACAAGTTCGGGGCTCATTCCCGTCGCCCCGCGAAGCAGACGAAGGCTAAGACCGCGCTCCACAATCAAGGCGTCGCCATTGGGCAGGAATAGCACGCTGTAACCATGTGTGATGTCACGCGCGACAATATCGACACGGACATCCTTCTGCTCCGCCGTTTCATAATGAAAAGGGCCAGCACCAGGGGGTACAGATGTGAGGCCAACTTGTTGCACTTCACCTGCCCAAACGGGAGCATCCAAAGCGTTGAGAAGCAGACACAAACCTGTCCACAACGCCAGCCTGGACAGGCGGAAGCCATCCGCTCTCAGAGTCTTAAATTTGCTCAACCACTGCCAGACCATCGGAGTCTCCATCTTCCACGCACATCATACGATATTAATATCCTGAAACGTCAAAAGGTGATTGCATGGGTGCCCACTTATATTGCAACTTAGGACAAAGTCTGCGGCAAGCTGGGATGTTTGGCAAAGGGGAGTTCCTCTTTCCTCACGGTCAAAGATCTAACCCGTTCAGACCCGTCGCCCAACCGCGATAGTAACGATCGTCACCGCAATGCTCAGTGCAAGGATTCCACAACTAAAGTAGATCGCCAAATCGAATGAACCACCGCCTAAAGTAGCGGCCACCGCTGCAGGACCAAGGCCTGTGCCAAATGTCTGGATCGAACCCATGGCGCACACGACGCGGCCACGGCCGCATGCTTCTGAGCAGATGCCCGACATCAATGGTTGCGCGAGGTTCCAGCTGAACAGCATCAGTATCGATGCGACAACGAATTCGGTTGAACTGACCTGACCGCGAAACAGCATGAAACTGACAATGCCCAGGACGCCGCTGATGACCAAGGGCCAGCTCCTGCCCCATCGCCGCGGCAATATGCCGGAAAGGCCTGCCCCAATGACACCAGCCAGAGTGCCGATGGAAAGGCCGCTGGCGATCACATTCATCGGCAAATTGCTGGCCAGGCCGATCCGTTCGGAATAGCTCCAGACCGCTCCGATTGCCAAGAAGAGCAGGAACACACCGACTAGCGCGCCGCTAGCGAAACGCATGTCAAGCTTGCCGCCAGCGGAAAAAATATCGGGCACGTCCTCACTGCCTTCGGGGAAGGCAGGCAACGACAGCATGATCAGTGCCGTGGCAATAGCAATGCACACGAACACTGTGGCGGGCGCGATCGCCGCTTGAATCTCTGGAAGTGCAAAAAGGAATGCCGAACTGAGCAATGCCCCCACCACCAGATAGATAGCAAAGGCGCGATCTGGATTACTGGCACGGCCCAGCGCCGCAAACGAAAAGCCCACGGCGATCCCCTCCCCCGCACCGGCAACGACCCGCGCGGCGGCCATAGCAGGAAAACTCTCCGTCGCGGCAGTCATGAGATTACCGGCCACTATCAGCCCGAGACCGACTCCCACAGCGAGCCGCCAGCGTACCCGGGCCAAGGCAAAGGTACTAAGACCAATGGTCACGGCCATGGCGTTGATGTCCCACGCCGCGAGATAGCCGAGCTGATCGTTATCAAACCCGGTTTTCTGGGCGATGACCGCCAGAAATCCCGGGGTGATAAAAATCACCAGCGCGCCCACAAGACCGACCATGATTGCGCTGACAAGGCCGCCGCGTGCGAGCCTTTCGGTGCCCTGTTCCGCTGCGGCCATGCCGTCGATCGCTGTTTTCAGTTCCATATCGCACCCCTCCCAAAGTTACTGATGTCGCCCCCGGGGGTCCTACCCGACGTCCCCGTTGTCAGGCTTTGAGTACATCCTCTACGGCAAGCGCGAATTTATCCACGATCTCATCAGCCTCGGCGCGCGTAAGCACCAGCGGCGGAGCGAAGACCAGCGTGTCGCCCAACGCGCGGGTAATAAGCCCGCGCTCGGCAGCGGCCTTCAGCACTTGACGTCCGGTTCGGTTGCCCGCCGGGAACGTCTCTTTGGTGCCACGATCCTTCATCAGCTCGATGCCCAGCATCAGCCCTTTTCCGCGAATATCGCCGACATGGGGGTGCTGACCCAGCCGATCCCGCAGCCCCTGCATCATGTAGGGGCCAACATCGGCAACGTTTTCGACCAGTTTGAGTTCGTCGATCAATTTGAGCGCGGCCAGCGCCGCTGCGGCACCCACGGGATGGGCGGAATAGGTATAGCCGTGCCCGAACACGCCGACCGTCGCGGCCCCGTTTTCGATGACATCCCACACCTTTGGTGAAATGAAGACCACTGACATCGGGAAATAGCCCGAGGTCACCCCCTTGGCCGAGGTAATCAGATCGGGCTCGTAGCCATAGCTCTGGCTGCCCCAATAAGTGCCAAGACGACCGAAGCCTGAAACCACCTCGTCGGCAACCAGCAGAATGTCGTTTTTCTTCAGGATCGGCATGATTTCTTCGAAATAGCCTTCGGGCGGCGGGATCAGACCGCCTGCGCCCATCACCGCCTCGACGAAAAAGGCTGCAATGGTATCAGCGCCTTCGCGTTCGATCAGCTCTTCCAGTTCCTTGGCCAGCTGACGGGAAAACGCCCGCTCGGACATGCCTTCGGGTGCGTTGCGGTAATAATAAGGCGCGCTGACGTGCAGGATCGGTCCCTTGGGCAGATCGAACAAATTGTGCATCCCCGGCAGGCCGGTCAGGCTGGCGGTGGCAACACCTGAACCATGATAGGCATTCCAGCGCGCGATGACCTTCTTCTTTTCAGGCATGCCGCGCAGATTGTTGTACACCCAGATCAGTTTAAGCTGGGTTTCATTCGCATCGCTGCCCGAAGTGCCGAAGAATACCCGCGACATCGGCACCGGCGCACGGGCGAGCAGCGCCTCGGCACATTCCGCCACAACATCGGTGCTCATCCCATTGAACGTGTGGAAAAATGAAAGCCGTTCGCTTTGTTCGGCGATGGCCTGCGTGATTTCCTTACGGCCATAGCCTAGGTTGACGCACCACAGGCCCGCCATGCCGTCGATATATTCCTTGCCGTCGACATCGCGCACTCGCACTCCTGACCCGGAAGCCATCACGGTCGGGCCGTCGGCCTTGAGGTCGTTGATCGAGGTGAACGGGTGGAACTGGCTGCGCTGGTCACGCAGCGCGGCCAGGGAAAGCTGCTTTGCCATCATAGTATCTCCGTTTTACCGCAATTCGAATCACGGCATGTTTAGCGTTACAAAATTCTCCTTGCGCAAAGGCGATCAAAACGCAACAGTAGTTCGTATAATGGCATAACTTTTGCACATTCGTAACAATCTTTTTGATCAGCATTCCACGAGTGCGGCGCCTCCTCGGCAATCAGATTGACTTGACATCATGGGTGCAACAGAGAGGGACAATGGAAGAGAGACCCGACCTTGGCAACGTCATGGCAATGATGTCCTTTGCCGCCGTTGTCAGCACCGGCGGCTTTTCAAACGCAGCAAAATCGCTTGGCTATTCAAAAGCGGCGGTCAGCCGACAGATCGCGAAACTCGAACAGAATATAGGTGCCAGGCTGCTGGATCGGACGACACGGTCGGTGACGTTGACGCCAGCGGGTCGTGAAATGTATGCGCGCTGTGCACGCATTGTCGAAGAAGTCAGCGAGGCGAACCAAATAATAACTGGGATGCTTTCCAAGCCGCGAGGCGATCTTAAGGTCAATGCCCCGGTTGTCGCATCACTGTTTGAATTAACAGCCATAGTCCCACGTTTTTTGAAGACTTACCCCGATGTCCGCCTGTTCATAAACCTGTCTGACAGCAAGGTAGACCTCATTACGGAACACTTTGATGTCGCCTTCTGGATGGGGGATCCATTCGATACGAATCTGGAGTCGGTCCGACTGCGAACTTTTCCGATGGTTTTGGTTGCGGCCCCCTCCTACCTTGAAAAGGCAGGACGCCCTTCGGTGCCGAGTGAACTGAAAGAACATGTCTGTATCGTCGAAACACATCTTTCAAGAGTCGGTGAATGGCGACTTTCCGAAGATGTAACCGTTACCGTCAATCGGGGGCCCTTGACCAGCAATTCGGTACGCATGACGCGCGAGACCACGCTTGAGGGACTGGGCATTAGCTTTATTCCGCGCTTTCTGGTCGAAGACGATATTGTCGCGCAGCGACTTGTGCCGCTGCTTTCGGATATCGTCACCGAATCAATCACCCTCCACATCATATTTCCACGCGGGAAATACGCGCTTTCCAAGGTCCGCGCATTCGTGGACTTCGTTCGGTTGGAAATGGGGGACCGGTCGGAAAATGGAACGGGATCACTGATTGGTCTTGCATCCGCTATCTGACCCGACAGCCAATTACGCATCACCGTCAGGTCGCTCCAGCGGGACAGCTGTTTCGCCTCGTCCGCTTTGAGCAGGCCGTGCACTGGAAAGGCATAGTCGCGGCGCAATTTCAGCGATTGCGGCGTATCCCCCTGATACAGGCTGACAAAATGCGCCGCGACCGCCCGAATTGCGGTGGCGCGGTCTGGGCTGACTGTAATCGCACCCGTTGCAGCATCATAGCTGTTACGGCGCATTTCTGTTTTCAACATCGCGCGGTTCACAATGTCGCGCTGCGATGCATCGAGTCCAAGCGCTGGGTTCGATTGGTAAACGGCCAGCAATGCCTCAGCTTCGCGGTGTAACCAGTCCCCGCTCCAGTCGGGTGCGAGATAGCCGCCATGGCCCCAGATAGAGCCCTGTTGCATCCCGCCAATCGACTGCCACACATTCTGGCCGGTCTCGATATCGTCGCGGGTGAAAAGCACTTCGCCGGTTTGCGAGCGCACTTCTTGGGGCATTGGCGGGGCCTGCTGGTAAATCTGTGCGCCGAGCAACAGCATCACGCCAAACATGACGACCATACTGACGCTGAGGATAATCCAGAGCCGCTTGATTGAAAAGGTTTCCTGATAGCTATGCATAATCCATTCCCCCCCAATTTTTACAAAAGGCCGTGGCTGCCACCGACCGCGCCAACTGTCGTAATCAGGCTCAACAACAGGAGCAGTTGATGCACCCGTCGCATCCGTATGAAATCCAGTTCTGGCGATGGCGACCGGGCCATGCGCCTATGGAGATGCAGCGGTTCGATCACGAACAGCATCAACGCAAAAATGGCCCAGACCGCGACCATCGCATGCATCCACCAGAATTCAGCCGCGGAAAACCGGCTCCAAAGATCGGCGCACCAAACCATCCAGAACCCGCTCACTCCTGCCAGCAGTACCCAGACGCGGGCCTGCCCATGCAAACCCGCCCTCGATCTGCGCAAAACGTGCCAAGCGACTGTTGGGCCATTCTGATGCCGTCAGCATCGGCATGATAACCAGTGTGACGAACGCCACGCCGCCGATCCATGCGATGATGGCAATCACGTGGACGACCCGCGCTATGGCGAAGTCATCCACCAACGTTACCCGCTATCGGCAATGGCGGCTCACGATAGAACTCAACTTGCATCCGCATCGGCCCGTCAACCACCACATGGTGCGGCGCCTCAGGCGGGATCATCGCGGGGTTATCGACTGAGACTCTCAATGCCCCCGGCGCGCCTTCAAAGACCAGATCAACTTCGCCCTCCAGCACACGAAGCAGCCCCCATGTGCCAGCTTTCGTGCTATGTTCATTGCGCAACGCATCGGGCAGCGTCGTTTCGTCGAAGACAGGCGAACTGCCATAGGGTGCAATAGTCATAAGATGTTCTTTCAAACGAAGGAGCGGATGACTGCGATTGCGCAGGCAAACACGGCAAATAATATCGGGACTGTCAGTATTTGGGCATTGGCGCTGGGATTGCTCAGCCAACCGGTCGCGGTTTCAATTCCCTTGCCGCGGTGAAGCGGCGACAATTTCGGACGCGCGCTGTGATCGACGCTGTTGAGTATGGCGGCTGTGCCGAAATACATCACCGCGTATAAAATGCTGACGACTATCGCAAATACCGCTGATCCGTCACGCCCCGTTGCAATCATCAGCGCGGCAAAGAACACCGCATAGGATGCGAACATGGCAGCCCATACAGAGCCAGGCAGCTCAAAACTGCGTGCTTCGTGCGTTTCATTGGCAGTGTGGCGTGGCAGCGGGTGCCACTGGTGGGTCAGCAAAAGAGCCGCCTTCGAGCATGCGGCCATATTCGATTTCAAGATCCATCAAAATGATTGCCCCCTTTGCGTTGGAGAACTGCATCCAGCCCGCCTCGCTGGATTTGAATTCCCATGAGCAGGCTCTTCGCGATGCGGTCTGCCGACGATCGAAATTGTTCAGCTGCTTGCGGGTTGGTGACGAGGCTATCGACCGTGCTGCGCCATAAGGTCAGCCCACGGTCGAAATGCCGCTGCTCAAGGCCGCCAATGGTAATATGCTTTTGCATGGGCTGCCCAAGATAGCGGCCTGATTCCATGATGATCGATGCCCAGAAATCTTTCATTCTGGCCAAATGCGGGTTCCAGTTGGATACATGTGCAGAGAAGATCGGACCGAGCAGGTCATCGTTGCGAACCTGGGAGTAGAATGCTTCGACCAGCCGCGAGATCAGTGCATCATCAATCCCCACGGCGCGCGCAGCGTCCAGCTTCCTTGACCTCGCATCGGTAGCATATTGGGTTGTAGTGACCTCATTCATCGCGCCGACTCACATAAGGAGTATGTAATATACCTCTTTTGACTGAAGGCTTTGTGAAGAGCCGACTTGGCCGGGGCGGCGGGCTGATGCTCGCTCGACCTGCCAACGATATAAATGTGAGATCTGTTGTCCGCGTAATGGAAGATATGGGTGGGTTCGTTGAATGTTTTGACCCGGCTACCAATCGCTGCGTCGTCACGCCCGTTTGTGGGCTGCGTCGCGTATTGGCCCGTGGTATTGAGGCATTCACGACGCAACTTAACGACTTTACAGTGGCTCACCTGATCGGTGACCCGAAGTTATTCCGGACTGCGTTTGATCGTACGTCATAGGGCAACTGAGGTTCGGTTAGCTTCTGCGCGTGCATATTTTTGCCGGCTTGGTTGGTGGTTTGGGTTTGAGCACTGAATTCAATATTTGAATTGCCCCGAGTGGGCGTCAGCTGCCGCAAAAAATACCTCCAGTCGCAACATGCCTAATGTCGCAGAACGGCCAGAGGGGTACATTGGCAAATTCTCGAGACATCGCAGACATTGCGTGGTGCTGGGACGTTTCTCCAAGCGCGTCACTCATCCGCACCGATATCATGTCGCGTCTGCTCGACTGCATTCGCGGACATTGGAGGCCAAGTTTGAGTCTTCAAAAACCGTCGTTCGTTCACGTCTTGCCACGCGCGCTAAGCGCTGGTCGATTTTGTGACTTTTCGGTCGTTTCCACTGTACGCGGTGAGCGGTTGCTTTCAGCAGTGCCGGACGCGCGCGCAAATCGCGAAATTCAAGGTCAAAGCGTGATCGCGATTGTTACCCGCCGATTGTGTCAGGCCGCATATAGCCTACCCCGCATAGAATGATTCAATTTTGAAGAGTTGGTCGATGGAGCATTGCAGCTTTCGTCGGCGCTGTTTTGCCTGTGCCCATTTGCGTTCGATTGGGTTGAGATCGGGGGAGTAGGCTGGGAGAAATTCCAGCGTATGGCCTGCATCGCGGATCGTCTTTTGTATGTCGGCGCGTTTGTGGAAGGTGGCGTTATCCATGACGATGACGGCCCCGCCGGTCAGTTTGGGGAGCAAATCTTTCACGACCCAGGTGTAGAAAAGCGTAGGCGGCGCAGCACGGGGGGCGTGCTGCCAAAGCCGAGCGGCATTCACGTTGGTATTGAACAACCCAACGGTCCGCAGCAGCTTTCCGACCAGCGCACCAATGGCATTTGTCCGCTCTCTCGCCTGCCAATTATGGGTGCCAAAACAACGCTTGCCGATCAGAGAATAGCCATGAGTGCGGGGCATATCATGCGCGAAACCGCTCTCGTCTATATAGACAATGGGGGGCGCCTCAGCCTCATAAGCCGCTATCTTCTGCTGGAAGGCATGCCGTGCGGCGGCGCTTGCCTTGGGATGGGTCAGCGCTTTTTTTATATGTGATGTTCATCCGCCGTAGCGCATGGGCAATACCCTGCACACTTGCCCCAAGCCGCCCTGCGCGTTCGTGCAGATAAGCGTCGGGGTGTTCGCGGACATCACGCGCCAACGCAATACGGTCAATCTTCGTCGCTGGCTTGATCCGCGTCAGCTGTGGTTCAATCCGCTTCAACCAGCGCGTGACAGTCGCAATCCCGACGCAAAACCGTGCCGAGACCTGCCCAATCGTAAGCCCCTCAGCCTTGCGGACCGAGATGACCTTACGCCGAAAATCCAATGAATATGTCATCCATACTATATAATCAATTTATATGAGAATGGCTATATTTCAGAACTGAGGCGTGTCGGGTGTCGATTTCAAGCTGCATGGCCCAGCATTGCGCGTGGTGAGTTCGAAAACTGTAGCGCGAGTATACGGCCGACAGGCTGCAGAGCGCTCGCACGCCTTCCCCGGGTTGGCTCAGCTAGCTCGCGAAACCACGCCCGTCAGGCTTCGAACTTCCCGGCCGTAAACCGGACCGATCCAAAGGAACACCAGTCCGGAGAAAGTGGACGCCACCAAGCTGCACAGCAACGCCCAGCGCAGCGACTGTTCGCCATATTCGGTCGCCAGCCAATCGCTGAGTGCGCCCGTCATGAACGGTCCCAGACCGAGGCCAATGATGTTGAATACCAGCAGCAGCAGTGCTCCGACGAAGGCCCGCTCGCGCGCCGAAACTAGCGACTGCACCACTGCGACGATCGGTCCGTAATAGGCGATCATCAGGATGCTTCCGAGAAAGCCAAGCATAAGCGATGTGTCCGTATTGGACACCAGCAACTGGCCCGAAACAGCAATTGCCATGCCCAGAATCGACAGACCGACTACCCAAACGCGCCATTTTTCATCGCGTTGTCCCATCCGGTCGGCGGTGACGCCCCCCAAGAACATGCCGATGGCGCCGCCAACTCCTGATGCCACGCCCATGTACAGGCCGACCTGCGAAAGCGACATGCCGTGAATCCGGACATAGAATGGTACAGTCCAGTTCATCAGTGAATACTGGGTAAAGCCGTGCATGCCAGCGGCCAGCATCAGTATCCACAACACCCGCTTGCCAGCGAGGGCCCTGAGGCTTTCGATGACCGACGCCGGTGACGGACCGTCTTTCACGGCTGGTGGATCGTAACGGCCGCGCTGTGGCTCCTTGGCAAGGAGCCACACCAAAGGAGCTATCGCAATTCCTGCTCCGCCGACGATTGCGAAAACCGTACGCCAGTGAAAGTGCTGCGCCAGGATGCCGCTAATGCCGTAGCCCGCCATCAGCCCGACCGGCAAGGAGAGCCCCCAGACCGCCAGCGCCGTTGCGCGTCGCTCTGCCGGGAAATAATCGGCGATGGTCGAATGGCTTGCAGGAACGCTACCGGCTTCGCCTGCAGCGACGCCGATGCGGAAAAGGACCAGCATGAGGTAATTGCGCGCCAAACCGCTCAGCGCCGTCATCGCGCTCCATACCACCAGCGATATGACGATGATGTTGCGGCGGTTTGACCGGTCGGCCAAGCGGGCAATGGGCAGTGACAAGGTCGTGTAGAACAAGGCGAAAGCAAGCCCGGTCAGTGCTCCGATCTGCGTATCCGAAAGACCAAGTTCCTGCTTGATCGGAACCTGCAGGATCGAGATGATCGTTCGATCGACATAATTGAACGTCGATACCAGGAACAGCATCAGCATCGTAAGGAAGCGCGTTCGCCGTTCTAGGCTGGTGTCAATGGGTTCCACGTTAAATCCTCAACTTCGATCGTGCATCGATCGATCCCGTTTCCTGGCCTGGTGCGACGCGACTGATGCCGTTGCCCAGGCTCGACTGTTTTGGTTTGGACGACGATGTTTGTTCTCGTCAGTCTTCAATCCCGATTTTCAGCATGTTGCATGCCAGCGCGGCGATGCTTTTTTTGTCTACTTTCCCGTTAGCGGTGTGCTGAATCGCTTCGACAACCACCAGATGTTCGGGCCACTTCTTCTTTGACAATCCCTCGCTTGCCAGATGGGCGAGCACATCCTCCAGACCAACTTCGCGCGCTCCCGATGCCAGTCGGCAAACTGCGCAACACTGCTCGCCAAGCTTCGCATGAGGGACACCCACCACGACCGCCTCGACGATACCAGCAAGGCGAAGAATTGACGCTTCGACCTCGGCAGGATCGATATTGAAACCACCGCGAATGATCTGGTCCTTTATGCGCCCGACGACCTTGAGATAGCCACTGGGCTCGCAAACGATTTCGTCGCCGGTCAGCAAAAACCCGTCTGGCGTGAATTGTGCGGAGTTCTCGCCCATGCCGCTTGCATATCCCAGAAACAGCGATGGACCACGAACGCCCGCCTGGCCGCGTTCACCCGGCGGAAGCGGCTGCAAGTCCGGACCGAAGGCGACGTCCTGAGTGCCCGGGAACGGCAATCCGTCCGAATGTAGGAAATGTGCGTCGTCATCGTCCGTCCGGGTTGATGCATGGCCCATACATTCAGACATGCCGAACATCCGCAGCGCTTTGATTCCGAGCAGATCGCGCGCGTCGACTATTAATTCAGTTGTCATTGAACTGCCGCCGACCGCCAGTGCACGGAAACTCAATTTTCCCTTCCATCGTCCCGAACGTGCTTCCTCGACCATCGCGAAGAGGTGCGTCGGCACGCAGATTGCCCAGGCGCAGCGATGGCGCTCAGCGAGTTGAAGGGCATGCTGAGGGCTCCACGGATCCACGATGACCATAGGGTGCCCAAGCGACAGGCTGAAATGCACCGTAAATGTGAAGCCCGGCGCACTGTCCCACGGCACGATCGCTAGAATGGAATCGCTCGGGGCGAGGCCCGCAATGACGGCACAGGCGCGCGTTGCGTAGTTGAGTGCCGCCCACCGGTGCATGACGCCTTTGGGCACGCCGGTGGTGCCGGAAGTGAAGCCAATTAGCGCCACTTCGGCATCGCGCGGATCGGCAGGCCGGCCGGCACTGTGCGGCGGAAAGTGGAAGTCAAAGCCCGGATTGCCATCAGCGACCGCGATGGCCGACCCTGAACATACTCGAAGAACATGGCCAAGAGACTGCTCTAACGCCGACCGGTCGGTTTCTGACAGGCCGGGGCTATAAGGGCAGACAATGCCGCCGAGCGACGTGATAGCGAGCACCGCTGCGACCACCGAAATGTTCTTCCTCGCCTCCAGCAAGACGCGGGAGTTTTTCGCAACACCCTGTTCGGCCAACTGTGCGGCCAGCGGCATGGCGAGATCGTTCAGTTCGCGACGCAGCCAAGCTCGCCCTTCGGCGTCGAACAGCGCAATTGCTTCCGGATCTTCCCGGCGAAGCGCATCGAACTGGCACCAGAGCGATGCATCGCTCCATTCCAGCCCCGCTGCGTGAAACATTTCAGGCAAGGGACTGGCCTCCATCGACAAGGATGGTCTGGCCGGTCATGAAGCTACCGGCCTGCGATGCCAGCAGTGCCAGAGCCCCGCAGATGTCATCAGGCTGGCCGAAGCGCCGAAGCAGAATCCCGTTGAGCAAGCGATCACGGATTTCATCGGTCAGCGTCTGGGTCATGCCCGTTTCGATCGAACCGGGGGCTATCGCATTTACGCGGATGCCATGGTCGGCCCACTGCGCGGCAAGGTCGCTGGTCAGGTGAACAATGGCCGCCTTCGAGGTCGTGTAGGGAACCACTTGGCCATCCTCGGGGCGATAGGACAGATAGGCGCCGACCGATGCGATGTTGATGATCGAGCCGCCGCCGCTGGCGATCATGTGCCGCGCGGCACGGCGCGCGGCAAGGAAGGTGCCGGTCAGATTGACGTCGATGACCTTGCGCCAGCCAGACAACGGAATGTCCTGAGGCAGCCCCCACCAGGATGCGCCGGCATTGTTGACGAGAATGTCCAGCCCGCCGAGCCGCTCGATGACCGCTGACACGGCGGCCTCGACGCTGTCCTCATCCGAAATATCACAGGCGACTCCGATGGTCGGCACGCCGAAACGCGCGGCGATGTCTGCTGCAATTTCTTCACATTCGCTCACCTTGCGAGAGGCGAAGGCCACCGCGCAGCCAAGATCGGCCAGCGTGGCGCCCATCGCTCTCGCCAAGTCTCCGCGCCCTCCCATGATCAGGGCAATCTTGCCCTGGCTGCGAAATAGAGCGGTCGTAAACCCGGGCCCGTGCGCAGCACCCATTACTTCAGACCTTTGGCGGCAAGTAGATCAATTTCCTCCGTAATGAGGATGATCCGCTGGCCCTTCATCCGACCGGTATGGCGCACTGCTGCTTCCCACTCCGGCGATGCCATGGCAGCGTCGAAATCCGCCTGATTGGCAAAAGTAAGGACGGCATGGCCGTCCCAGCCGGGTTCGTCGGGCTTGTCGAAGTCCCGAGTCACCCGGCCGTGCCGGTAAGCAATCATGCCAGGGAGGCGCGCGGCCATGTCAGCGTGCTCACCGCGCCACCAAGTCGTGAACTGGTCTTGTGTCCATTCGGGTGGACGCGAGGAAAGAACCACCATGCTGACCGTCATTTGCGCTCTCCCTAGTCTGGCCATCTTGCTCTATAGTGTAGCCGGGATTACTTGCCCGTCCAGACTGGCGCGCGCTTTTCGAGGAATGCCGCGACGCCTTCCTTTGCGTCTGCGCTGTGGTGGACGACATTGCAGGTCATCGTTTCGAGCGTGATGAGCGTGTTGGTGTCGGCGTCCATGCCGCGATTGACTGCCATCTTGGTCATCCACATGCAGAACGGGCTCTTGTCTATCAGCGGCGCGCAGAAATCCTGGATCAGCTGTTCAAGCTGGTCGCTGGGTGCCGAAGCATTGCAGAGACCCCATTCGACGCATTCATCGCCCGAGAGCAGCTTGCCGGTCAGCATCAGTTCCTTCGACTTGCGCATGCCGATGTAGCGCGGCAGGCGGTAGATCGGCCCTGCACCGCCAAACAGCGCGCGGCGGATGTGGAAGTCGCCGATCTTTGCGTCCGAAGCCGCAATCCCGAAATCGCAGGAGATGAACAATTCGAAGCCACCGGCTACGGCATAACCTTCAACGCAAGCGATGGTCGGCTTCTTCATGTTGTAGATCTTGTCGTAAGTACGCGCCGAATCGATGGCGAGCTGCAGCGACGTGCTGGTCTCATGCAGCACCGGGCCGACGAGTTGGCCAAGATCTGCGCCGGCGCAGAATGTATTGCCACGGCCACGGAACACCACCGCCAGCACCTGGTCGTCAGCAGCCGCGCGATCAACTGCCACTTCGAGATCGCGCAGAAGTTGCGGGCTGACGCAGTTTTTTACATGGGGGCGATTAAGCCAGATCGTGCAGATGCCATTGTCGGCGACTTCGTATTGAATGACGTCTTTTTCTTCTGCGGTCATGTCCTGTCTCCTGTGTAACCTGTCAATGAATATTGGTGATCGGTGGTGCGGCTTCGCACTAAACCCGACCGACCGTTCGGTTGTGTGTTAATTCGAAGCCAGGTGCATGTCAATCCGGCTTCGGATCATGTCAGAAGATTTCGAACAAACCTGTGCCGATACCCCCTCCAACGCACATCGTGATCCACACCGTGCTTGGCGCCCCGGCGCGTGCCCTCGATCAGGACGAAGCCGGGATCGGTGACATTTGCTCAATCCAGCCGAACGAGCAGTCGGCCATTGTTGCTGCCGTCGAACAAATCTGAAAAACTTGCTGGCACGGCATCGAAGCCTTGGCGGATGTCAAAATCGGCGACAAAATGTCCCGCGGCGATCCACGCACCGATGTGGTCCTGCAATTCGGCCGTGCGGATATGGTCGGCGAGGATGTCGGTTACGCGAAAACCGCGCATCTGAGCGGTCTGCGCCACAAGGTTCCAAAGGTTGGCAGGGCCGGGTATGCGCCGGTCGGCACCGTAGCCGCTGATCATACCGCACAGCGCAATGCGTGCATTCTTGCGAATCCGGTCGACCGCCGATTCAAGAAGCGGACCGCCGACATTATCGAAAATGATGTCGATGCCATCAGGCAGGGCAGAATCCAGCGCCGGGCCGAGATCAGGAGTCCTCTTGTAATCCAGGCAGGCATCATAACCGTATCGCGACACTGCGCGTGCGCATTTGACCGCGCCGCCCGCGATGCCGACAACTTGTGATGCACCGCCAGCTTTCGCGATTTGGCCGGCCAGTGATCCCACCGCACCGGCCGCACCAGTGATCAGAACGCGATCGCCGGGCAGCAACGACGCAATGTCCAGCAATCCATAAGCAGCCGTAAGCCCTATAGTTCCGTGGCGATGGAGGTGATCAGGCAGTTCGCACACGTCCCCCTGGACGCGAACCAACCCGGCTGCTGTTGCCAGGGAGAAATCTGACCATGTCCCGAAGCCCCAGACCAAATCGCCGATCGCGAGATCAGGACAGGCGCTTTCCACCACTTCACCCAGCACGATACCGCGAACCGGGGTGCCTATCGGCAGCGGTGCGGCATACAGTCCGCCTTGGCCCAGCACATTGCGGATCGCAGGGTCCATCGCGAGGTAACGGTTCCGCAGAACCACCTCGTTATCTTTGGCGTGCGGTATCGGCGCAGGCAGAATCATGAAATCGTCCGGTTGGGGGATTCCATGGGGACGGCGTGTCAGAACCCAATGCCGGTTTTCGCTGAGCATAGTCGCTTGCCCCTCAATCTTCCGCGAGGAACGGAGCGGCCCCCATCCAAGCGGCGATACCGCCTGCGGGAATCGCACAGACGATCGCCTCCGCAATCTCGAGGTCGGTGGCGCCGGCATTGCGTGCCCCCCGGATATGTGTGCGCGCCATCGGGCTGCAATCCGCAGCCAGGATCGCCAGCAGCAGGAATTCGCCATCCTTGGGGCTGAGTGGATTGGCGTCGATGCTGCCACGCCGCATCAGGTAATAGGCATCGGCACCCACCGGAAGCAAACGGAGCATTTGCTGGAGCGGCACCGGCACCTGGCCGAAATATTTCTCGAAGTTCGCCCGGGCTTCGCCCGCCGCCACGGGAACCTGGGCGACATCGGGCGCATTGCCTAACGGACCGTAGACGATTTCGAGAAGGTTTTCGAACGCCATCGCCGCGCCTTCGCCGCGCAGGCTGCTCAGCACTATCAGCCCCGCAACCGCCTGTTCGATAGCCAGTCCGAGCCCCGCCCCGCGGTAGAGTTCCTTGAGCGCCAACTCCTCCCGGCTCCGCGCGATAGCCGCAACAGAAACGAGCAAAGCTTTGATTTGGGAAGAAATTGCCCCATCGCTATCGATGATTTCGCGAAATAACCGATAGCCCGATATGGTGAACGGGGCGTGGGCGCGCAGTAGGGGCGAGTGGGCAAGTTCTTTGGCCATGAAATCGAGATCCTTTCTCATTGTACAATATCGACCGCCCGGTCGGTTGTCTACAGCCAGAGTAGTTCGACTTGTTGACAACCGACCGGACGGTCGGGTAAGCAGCTTACCACTCACTAGCCGCCTGATGCAAACTGGCGGTGCACTTTCTGGACGAATATCATGCATTTTGAACAATCTGAAAAATCCCGGCATTGGATGGCCCGAGTTCAGGCGTTCATGGACGAACACATCTATCCGAACATCGAGGCTTACGAAGAGCAAACCCGTCAGATCGACCGATGGAAAGAGATTCCGCCACTTTTCGAGGAACTGAAGGCCAGGGCAAAGGCACAGGGTTTGTGGAACCTGTTCATGCCCCCTTCGGACCATGACGATGATTTCTTCACCAGCGTCGGCCTTACCAACCTGGAATATGCACCTATCGCCGAGGTGATGGGCCGCGTGTCTTGGGCCAGCGAAGTCTTCAATTGCATGGCGCCTGATACAGGCAACTTCGAAGTCCTCCACCGCTACGGCACGCCAGAGCAGAAGCGCCGCTACATGCTGCCACTGGCGAATGGCGAAACACGTTCCTCGTTTTTGATGACCGAGCCGGCAGTGGCATCCTCCGACGCCCGCAACATCCAGACAGAAATTCGGCGGGAAGGCAGCGAATACGTCATCAACGGCCGGAAATGGTGGTCTTCCGGGGCCGGTCATCCGAAATGCGACTTCTTTATCCTGATGGGCAAGACCGATCCTGACGCAGAGGCCTATCGCCAGCAATCAATGGTGATTGTGCCCCGCGATGCCGCAGGTGTCGAGATTGTCCGTTTCCTCCCGGTCTTCGGCTACGACCATGCGCCGCACGGCCACTTCGAGGTCAAGCTGGATAACGTCCGCATCCCGGTGGATCACATGCTGGTCGCCGAGGGTTGCGGATTTGAAATCGCGCAAGGTCGACTCGGGCCGGGCCGCATCCATCACACCATGCGCAATATTGCCTGCGCGGAGGTCGCACTTGAAAAGACCGTCAAGCGCCTCGCCTCGCGCGTGGCCTTCGGCAAGCCGATCATCGAGCAGAGCGTGTGGGAACAGCGGATCGCCGAAGCACGCACCGACATCGAGATGATGCGCCTGCTTTGCCTGAAGGCCGCCTACATGATGGATACGGTGGGCAACAAGGCCGCCCGTGCGGAGATCGCGATGATCAAGGTTTGCGCGCCGCGCATTACCCAGCGGATCGTTGACGAGGCGATCCAGGCGCATGGTGGCGGCGGGGTCTGCGACGATTTCGGCTTGGGCGAGCTTTACGCGAACACCCGAATTGTGCGCCTGACCGACGGACCGGACGAAGTTCACTGCCGCCAAATCGCCCATCTCGAAAAGAAGAAGTACCGATGATTTCGGCACCGCCGCTACAGGAGCTTGCACGCACGTGACCCCAATCAAGAAGTATATCGGAGAAGTGGGCGAAGTCCGCTCGGGATCGGAATTCGACGAATCTAGGTTGGAGCGGTATTTGACCGCCTCAATCAAAGACTTTGCGGGTCCGTTGGCGGTGAAGCAGTTCGGCGGCGGTCAATCAAACCCCACCTACCTGCTGTCGACGCCAAGCGGGCGGTATGTCATGCGCCGCCGACCTCCCGGTATCCTGCTCAAATCTGCTCACGCGGTCGACCGTGAATTTCGAATCACCAAGGCACTGCATGGGGTCGGCTTCCCGGTGCCTCGCCCGCTTTGCCTGTGCGAAGACCTGGATGTTATCGGGACAATGTTCTACGTGATGGAACATGTCGAAGGGCGTGTGTTCTGGGATTCTAGGATGCCCGATCTTTCACCCAAGGAACGCGCCGCGATCTACGATTCGGCCAATGCCACGCTCGCCCGGCTTCACGCGATCGACTACACCGCCATCGGGCTTGAGGACTACGGCAGGCCGGGCAACTATTTTGCCCGCCAGATCAGCCGCTGGTCGCAACAATATCAGCAATCGCAGACCCGCGAAATCACCGCGATGGACAAGCTGATCGTCTGGCTGCCGACGGCACTGCCGGAAGATGACGGCCGTTCGTCAATCATCCACGGCGATTATTCATTTCACAACATGATCATTCATCCCACCGAACCCAGGGTTGTTGCGGTTATCGATTGGGAGCTGTCGACAATCGGCCATCCCTTGGGTGACCTTACCTATCACTGCATGGAATGGTATCGCCCCGAAGGCGTCGATGACCGGGGAACTTTGCGCGGTGCCGATCTCGCGGAGATCGGCATCCCGACGATTGAGGACTACGTCGCCCGATATTGCGAACGCACAGGCTTGTCGCTCAATGCGGACTTGGGCTTCTACCGTGCCTTCAACCTGTTCCGGGTTGCGGCGATCTTGCAGGGCATGGCTGGTCGTATCCGTGACGGCATCTCCACGGACGGCAACGCCGTGCGGATCATTGCCCGGATCGAACCGCTGGCCAAGGCTGCACTTGCCGAAGCTCGCGCAACCGGCGCGGACATCTGAATGGCTCCAACCTCCACGTGCTTGCTGTAATCCTCGACTAGGACTCACTGCCGAAGACGGGTGAACCACGACTGCGCCAAGCGAGGAAATGCGTGCTCGCTCGTGTCGGCGGGTTCGGAGCGTGAGAGTTGCTCATATCGCCGTCATCCCGCCGTCGATCACCAGTTCAGCGCCAGTCATGTAGGATGATTCATCAGAGGCCAGGAAAAGCGCTGCATCTGCAATCTCCTCTGCCGTGCCGAACCGGCCCATCGGCGTATGCGCAAGGAATTCGCGCGAGGTTTCCGGGTTAGAAAACGCAGCCACGGTCAATGGCGTCTCGATATGTCCCGGATGCAGCGAGTTGGCGCGCACGCCGGTACCCAGGCCCGCACATTCGACAGCGATACACTTGGTCAGCATGCGCACACCGCCCTTCGCGGCGGAATAGGACGAAGCATTGTTTCCTCCCACTATGCCGCGCACCGACGACATGTTGACTATTGACCCTCGGCCCGCCTTTTCGAGCAGAGGCAGCAGATGCCGGGTCGACAGGAACACGCTGTCAAGATTGACCGCGATGATGGCCCTCCACGTTGCCAGGTCCGTGTCGCGGATCGAGCGAAACGTGCCAAACCCAGCATTGTTGACTAGCACGTCGAGCCGACCAAAATCGTGCTCGATCAGGCGTGCTGCTTCCTTCCAGCCGGCCTCTTCCGTGACGTCCATAACTAGGGCACGATGCCGTTCCGCAGGTCCCGGCAGTGATTCGACTGCGGCTTTCAGTTTGTCAGCAGCATGATCGATGGCAATGATTTGTGCGCCTTCATCTGCGAATCGCATCGCAATAGCCAAGCCGATGCCCGAAGCAGCCCCGCTCACCAAAGCAATCTTCCCCTCTAGCCGGGGGCTCATGCATCCTTCTCGCCGATGTCACCCTTGCTGAGGTCCAGCAATTTGGAAAACTGCGGATTGCGACGCGCGAGAATCGCCTCGAACCGCTCGCGGAGAGGCTCGTCGAAATTGTCGGAGGTAAGGAGGTAGAACCGCCGCTCGCGCACCGCCTTGAGAACCATGTTGGCCACATCGTCAGGCGAGATTGCATCGCGGTAGAGACTGTCGGCGATCGACTGTAGCTCTGCGGTTTCCTCGGCGATGCCTTGTTCGGGCAACAGGCTGGACGGGCGGTTCCGTTCCGAATTGTAGATGTTGGTATTGACCAGTCCTGGGCACAACAAGGTGACCCCAATTGGCGAACCGATTTCCTGCAACGACGCATACAAGGCTTCAGTCACCCGGACCGCAGCATGCTTCGACGCACTGTAGACCGCCGAACCGGAACCACTTACCAGCCCGGCAACAGAGGCGGTCGTCACCACGTGCCCTTCGGTATTCTGCGCAATCATCCGCGGAATGAACGAACGCAGCCCGTGGACGACCCCCATCAGATTGACGTCAAATGCCCAGCGCCAGTCTTCCAGCGGAAATTCCCAGATCGGCCGATAGCGCCCCGAGGGGACGATCCCGGCATTGTTGCACAGGATGTCGACCGAACCGAAACGGCTCCAAGCGAGGTCCGCCAAGGCATCGAGATCCTCGTGCCTCGACACATCGACTCGCGCTGAGATCGCTTCGCTTCCGCCGGCGACGATATCGGCTGCGGTGGACCGTGCAGCTTGTTCGTCTACATCGGAGATGACGATCCGCATGCCCTCGCGGGCAAACATATGCGCCAACGCCGCGCCAATGCCTCCGCCGGCCCCGGTTATAACAGCCACCTTGCCTACTAGATTCTGCACTCCGCTCTCCTGAAACAAACCGCCTACGCACATGACTATAGACGTCCGACCGGTCGGTCGTCAATAATGCTGGACGATGCTGTGACTGAGTCGGGCTGGTTGATTGACAATCTGGGGAAATCCCCTCAAGGATTGGTCCGACCAGTCGGTCTAGTCCTTGAGGGCCGCGTAGAGATCAAGAATGACACAAAAAAACCGGTTGCTAGATATCCCATTACTACGTGCGAATGCTCCCAAGACACTTGCGGGATACCAGCGTTTCCGCACGGTGATCGACAACGATGGCGCGCTCCCGGCTACGATCAAGGCGCTGCTTGTGGCGGTTGCCGCCAGCACCAAGGGATACCCTGAACTGGCTCGGCGCGAACTGGATCGAGGCATGGCACTTGGCCTTGGCTTTGCCGAAGCAACCGCAGGGGTAACCATCTTGTGCAGCGTGCGCGGCGAAGGCGCCGCCCTGCGGTTCCTCGATCTCGTCGAACAAGTCTATGCCGACCGCATCGACCCGGCGACTGCCCGGCTTGAGATTGAGGTCGGCCCAAATGAGGCCCGCGATAATTTCCTCACCTATTTCGGCAAGATGCCTGTTTCGTTGGGCGAACTCCTTGAGCACGTTCCTGTTGCCGCAGACGCCTATTACCTGATGCGCGAAGGGACCCTTGCCACAACCGCGATCGGAAAGGTGAATGCTGAACTTCTGCTCGTCACGGTGATCGCAGCGGATTATCATCCCCTTGCAGCCGTACATGCCCGTGGAGCAATCACAGCAGGCGCGAGCAAGGCTGAGCTTTACGAAGCGATTCTTTGCGCCGTTCCGGTCGCGGGCCTGTCAGCTTGGGTTGCCGCCATCAACGCAATCGCGGGGCAATGAAAATGCAGCCAAACGGGCGAATCGTCGGAAGGTCTGCCATCGTCACGGGAGGCGCGCGGGGCATCGGCGCAGCAATTTGCGAGCAGTTCTGCGCCGAAGACGGGTTGGTCTTTATTGCCGACAACGCCAAGGCTGCGGGGGAGGAACTGGCCGCACGTTTGTCTAGCCAAGGGGGCAGCGCGCAATTCCTGCACCTCGATGTGACCGACGAAGATAGCTGGTGCGCAGCAATCGCCAAGGTCTCGTTGGAAAACGGCCGGATTGACATACTGGTCAACAACGCTGGCATCGCGCTTGGCACCCTGCCTATTGTCGAGCGAGATGTTCAAGATTGGGATAGGGTCATGTCCGTGAATGCACGCAGCGTGTTCCTCGGAGTGAAACATGTTGTCCCCGTCATGATCCAAGGTGGTGGTGGTGCCATCGTCAACATGTCTTCGGCGGCGGCACTGGGGCAATGGCAAAACATGGAAGCGGCTTATGCAGCAAGCAAGGCCGCGGTCCACGTGTTTACCAAGGCGACCGGTACGCAATATGCTGAACAGGGCGTTCGTTGCAACACGGTTCATCCCGGCCCGATTGAAACTGAGATGATGCGAGAAGTATTGGGAGAAAATCCTGAGGTGCTGGCGCATCGACTTGTGCGTGTCCCCATGGGGCGCCTGGGCAAGCCGGACGAGGTCGCTGCCGCCGTCCTGTTTCTGGCAAGCGACGAAGCAAGCTATATAACGGCGGCTCAGTTGAGTGTCGACGGTGGGGCGGTGGCTCAGTGATGCTCGGCAGCGCATCGACACTCATGAAGCAGGACTACTTAGATCATTGCATCGATCTGGCTGGCGTGATTAGGGAATGATATGACAGAACTTGGTAAAAGACAGCGGCCGCGTAGCGACGCTCACGACGACAAGCGCATGGAAATCGTAAAGCACTGCGCCAATCTGTTCGACAAAGTGGGCTACCATAAGGCCAGCATGCAGATGCTTGCAGACGAAGTGGGGTTGGGCAAACCCACCCTCTATCACTACTTCCGCTCAAAGGCCGATATCCTTTACGCGATCCACGAACTACACATGGATGCGCTGCTAAATGGCCTGGAGAACCTATCTCGATCGTCGGTTCCTCCGAGCGAACGCCTTCTCATCGCCTGTACCGACATCTTGCGTCAGATCGCCGATCATCCGGGCTATGTCCGAGCCTTTATGGATCATTATAATGATCTCGAAGGTGAAATGCGGCTGAAGATCAGGGCGCGGCGCAATGATTACCTTCAGCTTGTTTCGCGCGCGATCGAACAAGGCGTTGAAGATGGCCAGTTTGCTCCTTGCGATCCGGAGATCACCACATACGCGTTCCTTGGCATGTGCAACTGGGCGTACAAATGGTATCCGCGCATGCGCGAAGAAAAGACGCCCGAGGACGTGGCTCGACAAATATGCGGGACATTCCTAAAGGGCCTGGAAGTGCGGAGTTCACGGCATTGAGCCGTGCCAGCGGTTACGCTCTCACTGGCGAACGTGCCTGATATGTTTGCGCAAATTTCCGGAAAAACCGCTCTGGCAACTGGCGCGTCAAGCGGACTTGGGGCTCACTTTGCTTCTACTCTGGCACGCCCTGGCGCGCATGTAATTCTCGCCGCAGGTCGGCGCCCTTTCCGATGTGGCCTCTCTGATCACCCGGGCTGGTCCAGATGACCAAACTCCTCGCGCTCGAATGGGTGCGGTTTGACATTGTTGTGAACGCAATTACGCCGAGCTATCTCGACACCAATCTGAATAGTGAATTTTGGGACACCGAGGGTGGCAAGGCCATGTTGCGGAGGATACCCCAACGCAGTCTCGGCAGCTTGGCCGATTTGACCGCTGAGTCGGCCTCTTTATGCCGAGCGAATTGTCCAGCTGTCCTCACCATTGCCCGATCATGACATCCTTTTGCTAGAACATAACGCGAAAAGTGGGAACCAGCTTTTCGCGCCGGTGCGTAAAACACAGAATAATGAGAGCAAGGGATGAACGGCTCATGGCGTCAGGGGTCTTCAGGGCTGGATTTGGCGCTACGAGGCAATCGCGTATTGCATATTGACAGCCGACCGGTCGGTCGGTACTAACATTGGAGAGCGCCCGACTGGTCGGTCGATAGTGTGTGCCGTACTTCGCTTGGCAGCCTAAGTCGATTGGTGAGCAGTAAGGGCGCCGCAATGTTCAGAGGAGTGGATCTATGGGTGTCTTGAATGAATCAATGAAGGAGAAGTTCGGTCGGTCCACACGGACAAGCGGAGTGACTGCTCTCGCCTGGCTTGCCGTCTCCACCAGCTTGCTGGGATTGTCGGCGACCGCCGCTCAAGCGCAGGAAGCGCCAAGCACTGCTCAGCCCGATGCGGCCTATGCTGACGAGATCATCGTTACGGCACGAAAGCGCGCAGAATCCCTTCAGGACACCTCAATGGCCCTGTCGGTCGTTGACGAGAAGTTGCTGGAGCGCAGGCAGATCAGCGATGTCAACGGGCTTCAGGGTGTCGTGCCGACTATCACCATCGGTGAAACCGTTGGGATGCTTAAGATCAATATCCGCGGCCTTGGCAATTCAACCAACACGCGCTCAGAAGACTCGGACGTCGTTTTGTACGAAGACGGTGCCGCCATCTCGCGCATGGAGGCGCAATCGTCCGCCTTCTTTGACCTCCAGCGCGTCGAGGTCCTGCGCGGTCCGCAAGGCACGCTTTACGGTCGGAACTCCACTGGTGGCGCGATCAACCTCATCACCCGTAAGCCTACCGACACATTCGAAGGCTACGTCGATGCAACTCTGGGCAATTATGGCCTGGTCAAGACGGACGCGGCCGTCAGCGGCCCCCTATCGAGCACTTTGAGCGCGCGTGCCGCGATTACCGCGACGAACCGCGGCGGTTACGGCAAGAACATCGCGACAGGCGCGGACATCGAAGACCAGAAGCGGTATGCGGGCAGGCTGCAACTGCTGTTCAAGCCGTCTGATCGCTTCCAGTTCCTGCTGTCTGGCGAATATGCCAAGCAGGATGATGCCAGCGGCTTCTTCGGCTATCTCGCCCCGCTGTTCCCGTTCGCTAATCCGCCGGTGGCACCGCGCGGTGCGGGCGGATTTTCTGATCCGACCTCGCGCGATGTTGCCTCCAACTTCGATCCACAACTCAAGAAAGAGACCTGGTCGGTCACGGGAACGCTAGACTACAAGCTAACCGACGACCTTTCCATCCGAAACGTGATGAATTATCGCAAGTTGAACTTCTTCATTGCGCAGGATCTAGACACTTCAACGGTCAGTACGCCGACCTATGTCTCTATCCCGCTCAAGGACAAGCAGTTCAGCGAGGAATTCCAGTTCATCTATGATACCGACCGCATCCATGCAATCGCTGGTCTTTACTATTTTTATGAGAAGTTTGGCGGCGAAACCGGCATCGGGACAGGCCCGAACACGGGCATCTATTTCCGGCTGCTGGGAGAGAGCAAGACCGAAGCTTTTGCTCCGTTCTTCAACGTCGCTTTCGACGTTAATGATGCGATCACCCTTCGTGTCGGCGGACGCTATAATTCCGACAAGCGCTCGATTGCCAACAGCACGATCCTGAACGGCACGCTGAGCGTGCCGGCCATCGCCAACACCAAGCGGACGCTCTCCGCGTACACCGGTGAGTACGGCGTGGACTGGAACATCACCGATCGCGCGATGGTTTATTATACCTTCTCGCAGGGCTTCCGTTCAGGTGCAGCTCTAATTTTCCAGAGCACCTCACCGATCATTGACCCGACCAAGGTCCAAAACCACGAAATCGGCCTGAAGTTCGAAAGCGACGACCGGACATTCTACGCCAATGTTGCGGCATTCACCGCCAAGGTCACGGACTTGCAGCGGACACAGGCATCAATTTCGCCAATTACCGGCCTGCTGAGCACACGCGTCAACAACATCGAAGCGATGCGGAACAAGGGGGTCGAATTCGACGCAGGCTGGACTCCGGTGCCAAACCTGTCGCTGCATGGTTCGGCCGCGTACCTGAGTGCCAAGTTCATTGATTTCCAAAGCGATGACCCGATCATTCAGGGAACCAACGTGGTTCAACTGGCAGGCAACTCCACCCAGCAGGCACCAAGGTGGAAGTGGAACGCTGGTGCGGAATTTACCATGCCGTTCAGCAACGGCTCGTCGCTGGTTGCCAGCGGCGACGTTAGCTACCAAAGCAGCGTTTGGTTCGACGAGTTCAATCGCGCGCCCTTTGCTGAAGGCGGCTACGCGCTGGTAGATGCAAGCCTAACCTACCACTTCGTAGGTGACCAACTGAGGTTGTCAGTCTGGGGCAAAAACCTGACGGACCAAGATCGTTTCGCCGACGTCAGCTTTTCCGCCTTTGGCCAGGTGATCAGCAAGCAGTGGATAGCGCCCCGGACCGTCGGTGCGACCATTCACTACGACTTCTGAAATGCGAGTGGCGAGAAGCCCCGGAACCATATCCTGGGCTTCTCGCACTATTTGAAAAACCAGCTCCCATTAGCCGTTGGGCTTTCAGTCCTTGAGGATGCGTAATCATCGGTATTTGGAAGCAACATACTTTCAGATTGTGACCAGGTAATTTGTGCCCCCCCCCCCCGTTGCCCGAGGTGGCGCCATTGATGGCCTCGTTGATGGAATCGAGGGGCCAAGTCATCGGCTCAAGCACCGACAGGTCAACCACTCCGGAGCGGACCATATTGGCCATTTCGATGCCATCTGCCGCCGTAAACCAGACCGAGCCAATGAGCTCCATCTGCTCATCCATCCACCATTTCACATCAACGCCGAGTTCACCCGCAGTGCCGCCAATGTTCACAATCCGCCCTCCGCGCCGAACGCCATGCATCGCGTCCTTCATCGCTGCGAGAGATGCCACCGCGCCAAGGGTGTCGAGCGTCAGGTCCGCACCGACGCCTTGCGTCTCTTGCTTTACCCAAGCGGCGACCTGCCCTTCACGATTCGAAAAAGTCTCGATCTGGTTGGGTGCGAGTTGCTTGAGTCGGGCCAGTAGTTCTTCGCCCCTGGCAACCGCATAGATTTTGCCGATGCCCATCGCGAGGGCAAACAGGGCTGCGCCTAAGCGTCGGGGTGTTCGCGGACATCACGCGCCAACGCAATACGGTCAATCTTCGTCGCTGGCTTGATCCGCGTCAGCTGTGGTTCAATCCGCTTCAACCAGCGCGTGACAGTCGCAATCCCGACGCAAAACCGTGCCGAGACCTGCCCAATCGTAAGCCCCTCAGCCTTGCGGACCGAGATGACCTTACGCCGAAAATCCAATGAATATGTCATCCATACTATATAATCAATTTATATGAGAATGGCTATA
>JBDTUD010000037.1:0-27688 GCA_040007915.1 Sphingorhabdus sp. | reverse complement strand
TGGCCGGTAATCCCAATGTCAGCTATTCCATCAAGCGGATCATTGCGGACGGTAATCTGGTTGCGGTTCACGCCCACGGCAAGTTTGCGCCGGATGATCGCGGAATTGCGGTCATTGATATTCTGCGTATCGAGGGGTGCAAGGTTATGGAACATTGGGATGCCGTCCAACCCGTTCCAGAGAAATCCGCCAATGAGAACGGTATGTTCTGATGATGCGGTTCACTGGAAAATCAATTATCGTTCTTGGCGGCAATAGCGGCATCGGGCTTGCTGCTGCCAAGGCATTTCAAGCTGAAGGCGGCAAGGTGGCGATCACTGGCCGGGATCAGGTGACGCTTGCCGAAGTGGCGGCCGAGACCGGTTTGCTCGCCAGGCGGTCGGACATGGGCGTCGTAGCGGAGAGCCGGGCGACCATGGAGGAGCTGGCCGAAGTATTGGGAGGTATCGACGTCTTGTTCGTAAATGCCGGTGTTGGCGGCTTTGCCGCCGTTGGCGACGTTACAGAAGAATTTTGGGACGGCGTCCATGATGTCAACCTTCGGGGCGCGTTTTTTGCCGTGCAGAGTGCATTGCCTCATATGCGCGACGGCGGCAGTATTGTTCTGACCGGCTCCATCGGTTCCGTACTGGCGTTACCGGGAAACGCAGCCTATGCCGCCGCCAAGGCCGGGCTGCGTGCGGTCGCGCGGATTTTGGCGGTAGAGCTGCTGCCGCGCAGAATACGGGTCAATCTGGTTTCGCCGGGCCCCACCGAAACATCGATTTTCAAGCGCGGCGTATCGCCGGAGGTGGCCGAAGCCCAACGCGCGATGATGCGGGCCAATGTGCCAATGAAGCGCATCGGTGAGCCTGAAGAAATTGCCAAGGCGGCCCTGTTCCTTGCGTCGGATGACGCGAGCTACATCACCGGCGTGGATCTGTTTGTCGACGGAGGATGTGTCGAACTATAACCGTTCCGCGTAACAGCGAATCACTTAATTGAGAATGTTTCGCGCTCGGACTGTGGCAAAGATATCGCAGTTCTGAGCCGGTCAATGCGCCGTTTTGAGAAATCTGTAAATTTTGTACGTTAATATCAGTGGATTATGGCCCGCCGCCTAGACCGTTCAATAACCGTTGAATTGATATGTGCTGCATACTAACTGGGAAGGCATAAGATAATGTGGGTGCAAAAACCCATGGGCTGAAACGAGCCATCAGGGAGGACAGGGATGATCGAGCATTTTTCCACTCGAAGCGTTGAGATGCGTAGTCGTTTGGATTTCTGGAACCAACTGCTCGGCGAAACCTATGACGGGCTGGTGGTAGACCCCCTGCAACCACAATTTCATGCAAAGATGGCGCGCTGGCGATTGGGTGACATGACAATGGTCTGGCCGCAATCTGCGGCTGCTGTGGTCACCCGCCGTCGCGGTTATGAAGCTCAGGCTCGCGAACAAAGGATTGTTGTTCACCAGGTTCATTCGGGTGAATGCACCTTAAGCCAGCGGGGTCGGGTTACGACGCTTAAGGCAGGCGATATGGTATTGTGTGCCGGGGAAGAATTTTATCGTTTCGATGTTGGTGGAGAGCACCAGATGCTCGTTGTCGAAATGGACCGTTCGCTCATCGACCAAAGAGTCGAAAATCTTGATGATTTGATCGCCACGACCATTTCCGGGCAGCAAGCAGCGACGCGTTTGTTCCACAATTTCATGCTCTCGCTATGGCGCGAGGGGGCCGCCAACTTTGACGCGACGATGGGGCAATCCTACGCGTCAGTTTTAATCGAGCTTCTGGCTACAAGTTTGCAGCCGCGCGAACCTTCAGCGCCTGTTTGCCGGAACCCATTGTTTGCCCGTATGAAAGGCGTGGTTGAGGCTCGCCTTTCAGATCCGGATTTGTCGCCGGCCGAACTTGCGTCGGAATTGGGCGTTTCGCTGCGTACACTCCAGTCTGCTGTGGCTGAGGCCGGAACGACTGCCGTAAGTTATATTACGCGTCGCAGGCTGGACTGGGCGGCTCAAAGATTGCTGATGGAACCGTCTGTGTCGGTTACCAGCGTCGCCTTTTCCGTGGGATTTGCCGATGGTGCCTATTTCACACGGCGTTTTCATGAGCAGTTTGGGGTGCCGCCTTCCGAGTATCGCCAACGGCATTGATTGCGCAAACGTCCAAATGTTATTCGTGTTCGTCAAAGACCGTTTTTTGAATTCTGTTAAGTACCAACCATAAACAATGTTTGATCAGGAGAGATGTATGATTCGCCTCATGTTGCGATCGAGTGCTTTGGCTTTAGCTGCGGCTTGCTCGATTTCCCCCGTTTTTGCTCAAGATCAAACCGCGCCAGAAGCGGAAGAATCGGGCATCGCCGAAATCGTAGTGACGGCGCAAAAGCGTGCGCAAAATGTGCAGGATGTTCCGATTGCAATTTCCGCGTTTACGGCAGAGGCGTTGCAAGAGCGCGCGGTTACCAGCGTTGCCTCACTTTCCAATCTGGCGCCGAACGTCAACCTTGATGGCGGTACGCCGTTCTCAGGTTCAAGCGCGGTCTTGTCGGCGACTATTCGCGGCATCGGCTCTGACGATTTTGCATTCAATATTGACCCGGGTGTCGGCATTTATCTGGATGGCGTTTATCTCGCCCGGACCGTCGGCGCGAATCAGGATCTTCCCGACGTGGAGCGCGTCGAAGTCCTGAAAGGGCCGCAAGGGACTTTGTTTGGACGCAACACGATTGGCGGGGCGATCTCGATCGTTACGCACGATCCGGGCAACGAATTCCGGGTTGTCGGTGATATCACAACCGGCAGCTACAATTTGCTGAAGGCGCGCGGAACCATCGATCTTCCGATCACGGAAAGCCTCGCTTCTTCGGTAACCTTCGCACTGACCAATCGACAGGGCTTTCTGAAGCGTCTGCCCTATACCGGTGCAGGAGCCCAAGGTGCGTCCAATTCAGACACGTTCCTCAACTTCAACCACGCCGATTATGAATCTGCATCGCGTGAAGGCGGGGACAACAGTCTCAGTCTGCGCGGCAAGCTGAAATGGAATGATGGCGGTGCGCTGACGGCGACTCTCACGGGCGACTATACCCGTCATGATTCTTCGGCTCAGGCCACTTCTCTGGTGGAAACCGCTGATGTCCCGGGGAATTTTGCCGGTTCTTTCTTTCTTCCAGGAACGGCATTCGACCCAACGGGCACCACCGGATTCCTGTTCTCGGGCCTCTACAATTTCTGTATTGGTTCAACCGGAGCGGAAATCGCTGCGCGTAATGCGCAGGCGTTGTGCGGCGCGCGCGGAACACAGTTCCCGCCCAGCCGTATTCTCAGTCCGCTTGCCAGCGTCAATGTCGATGCGGATCCCACCAATGACCGTATTCCTTGGGACGACCGTTTCCTGACCAACGATCCCGACACCAGCTATTCCACCGGCCCAAGCTTTTCAAAGCTGACGACCTGGGGTGCTGCGGGTACGCTTCAGTATGACGCGAGCGACAACCTCACCATCAAGTCGATTACCGCCTATCGCAAAAGCGGCTGGAAATCGGGCAGCGACCTTGACGGTTCGCCGCTCTCGATGCTGGAGTTGAGCTTTGAGCAGAACCAGTGGCAGTTCAGCCAGGAGCTTCAGGTGCTCGGCCAGGCGCTGGACAAGAAGTTGAACTATGTCCTTGGTGCTTATTATTTCAAGGAAAAGGGCGACCTGCATGATTATGTGACCTTTGCAGAGGGCCTGCTTCAGGTGGATGGTCCCAATGACTTCGACACCAAAAACTATGCCTTTTTTGGCCAGCTCGATTACCGTCCGATCGATCTGATCGGCATAACCGTCGGTGGTCGTTATACCAAGGAACGCAAATTGTTCGAAGGCGGTCAGATGGATCTGAACGGTTTTAACTATAAATTGTTCGGTTGTGCCGACGCCAACGGTAACATTTTCCCCTTCGGTGATTTTCCGCTGGCACCACCTGTCGCCGCCGGTGGCCCGCCTTGTTTTGCCGCACTCGATTTTCCTGACCCTACGCAGCCTACCCGGCTTTATGTTCCGGGCGTCAACCGCAAATCGTTCAACAATTTCTCACCAAAAGTGGGTGTTCAGGTCCATCCGAATGACGATGTTATGCTGTATGGTAGTTGGTCTAAGGGTTACAAGACCGGCGGCTGGACCACCCGTCTCTCGAACCCGCAGGGCAATGTCGCGCCTGACTTCAACGAAGAAAAGGCAACGACGTGGGAAGTCGGGATCAAGACAATGCTGCTTGATCGCAAGCTGCAAATTAACGCAGCGGCTTTCACCACCGCCTATCGCGGACTGCAGTTGAACATTCAGATTGGTACATCGCCGACTATCGACAATGCCGGTGATGCACGCATCAAGGGCCTGGAGCTTGAAGTTGTGGCGGCGCCAGTCGACGGCCTGACACTCAACGCGTCGATGGGCTATATCAGTGCCGAATTCACCCGGCTTGACGCTGCGGCTCTGGTCAATGCAGGCCCAATCCCAGGTGTTCAGGCAGGCATCTTCGTCGGTGCGCCATTGCCAAAAATGCCTGATTTCAAGTTCAACTTCAGCCCGCGTTACGAGGCTAAGCTGGGCAATGGCGGTTCGCTGGTGTTCATCGCCGATTGGACCCACAGCGCTGAAGTGTGGAACGATATCGCGCGCACCCTGGCAACACTCCGACCTTCCCACGACATCTTCAATGGTGCGATCACCTACAAGGCGCCTGAGGACCATTGGTCGTTGACGGTTGGCGGTACCAACCTGACTGACAAGCGCTACTTCACGAGCGGAGGTGCCAATCTGGCGGCAGGCGGTATCTTCGGCACCTATAACCGGCCCCGGGAATGGTACGCCAAGCTTGGGTTCAACTTCTAAGCTTCAAGCAAAAACGGAAGGGCCGGGAAACCGGCCCTTCGTGCTTTCATAAAGATACAATTTTTCAAGAGGTGATGCGATGCCCACATCGGCGATGGCGGCTGTCCAGCGGACAGTTGGCGGTGAACCTTCAATCGAACCCGTGACCGTCGGTGACCCGCTTCCCAACGAAGTTCTGGTTGCCATTAAAGGCGTTGGCGTCTGCCACACCGATATGGTCATGCGCGATGGGTTGTTGCCCGTACCGCAACCCGTGGTTCTCGGGCATGAAGGGGCTGGCATAGTGCAAATGGTGGGCAGTGAAGTCCGCGATCTTGCGCCGGGCGATCACGTCGTTTTGAGCTTTACCCATTGCGGGCACTGCGAGTCATGCGACGATCATCAGCCGGCTTATTGTCACAGCTGGTTTCCGCTGAATTTTTTTGGCAAGCGGCTGGATGGCACGACATCGCTGACTGACAAGAATGGCAACGTCATCCACAGTCATGTCTTCGGACAGTCAAGCTTTGCAACCCACGCGGTGGTGCCCGCCACCAACGCGGTCAAGGTTGCTACTGACTTGCCGCTCGAATTGCTGGGGCCTTTGGGGTGCGGTATCCAGACCGGCGCGGGCGCGGTTCTGAATGCGCTCAAAGTCCGGTCCGGAAGCAGCATCGCGGTGATCGGTGTCGGTGCGGTTGGCCTTTCGGCTGTTATGGCGGCCTGGATTGCCGGTGCGTCGACCATTGTCGCGCTCGACCTCAACATGACCCGTGTCGATTTCGCCCGAACCATCGGCGCGACCCACGGCTTTAAGGCGGACTCTGCCAGCGTCAGCGAGCACGCGGCAGCGGCCGGTTGCGCGGCAGGTTTTGACTATATTATCGACACGACCGGTATCACCGCAGTCTGCAACGCGGCGATAATGGCATTGGCTCCGCGTGGCGAGTTCGCACTGGTCGGTGCATATATGCCGGGAGAAGCGATCAACATTGATGCCACCTTCGCCATGAGCGGCGGGCGTGTAGTACGCGGAGTAGTGGAGGGCAGTGCCAATCCCGCGCAGTTCATTCCCGAGTTGATCGAGCATTATCGTGCGGGTCGTTTCCCGTTCGACCAGTTGATTCAGGTTTTTGAATTCAAAGACATTGCCACCGCCATCGAAGAGGGTGAAAGTGGTCGCGTGATCAAACCGGTTGTGAGGATGCCATGAATATATTCCGGATGTTTCGCTCTGCTTCGCTGATTGCATTGGCCGTGACCACATCGGTTGTTGCTGGCGCGCAACCGGCACCGACGGCTCCGCCTTCACCGGTTGATCCGGTGATCAGCATACGTCGCCACATGCTCGATGCCGACATCAATGCCTTTACATTTCGCAATATGGACGAGATGTTCGAAACGCGCACGGTATCGCGTGGCGGCCCGGTCTGGACGCTACCACATGCGCCGGGGTTTGCGCCTCCGACTTACAGCTTTGGGGGGCAGCAGCGCTCCTATGAGGAGTTTGCGGCGCGGACCTTTACCAACGCCTTTCTGGTGATCCGCGACGGGAAGATTATATTCGAAGATTATCGCAACCGGTCCACCGAGAAAACGCGCTTCATCTCTTTTTCCATGGCGAAATCCATAACCTCGCTGTTGATTGGTAAGGCGGTCGAGCAGGGGCATATCCGTTCGCTCGACGATCCAGCATCCGACTATGTTCCCGAACTGAAAGGTGGCGGTTATGAAGGCGTGTCGATCCGTCACATCCTGCAGATGCGTTCCGGCGTCGATTATGAAGAGCGCTATGATTTTGGTGAGACACCCAGCATGGCCATGCTGATTCACGAAAATGCCATCGTGCAGAACAAGGAACGATTTGCCGACCGCGCGAAAACAATCGGGAAGAAGACCAAGCCAGGCAGCATGTTCAACTATGCGACGCTTGATACAGCCATTCTCGGCTGGGTCCTCGAACGCGCAACAAAGCAGCCGGTCGCGCGCTACATGTCGGACAATCTCTGGAAACCTGCGGGCATGGAAGCAGATGGTTTCTGGATCGCAGATGGGCCGCCGGGTACAGGGCGCGAACTCACCGGGATGGGTTACAATGCGACCTTGCGCGACTTTGGCCGGTTGGGCCAGCTAATGCTGCAAGATGGCATGCGCGGCAACAAGCGCGTGCTGGCAAAAGGTTGGATGCAGCAGGCAACGACCATGCTGCCATTCCCGGACGGCGGCGCGCTTGGCCTGGGCAAGGGCTATGGTTTCCAGTTCTGGCAAGTGGACGATGAACCGGGTGCCTATGCGGCGGTCGGTTTGGCCGGACAGTTCATCTATGTACATCCGAAGAGCCGGACAGTGATCGTCAAGCTTAGCTATTTCCCGCTACCCGAACCGGTTGATGCGATTCCGGAAACGCTGGCCTATTTCAAGCAGGTGGTGAACAGCCAATAAAAGCGGTTCGAGTAGCCTTTGGGATGGACATTAGCTTGCTAGCGCCGACGCCCGTTCAGCCGATTTGATTGTGTTTTCGAGCAGCATCGTCACTGTCATTGGCCCGACACCGCCGGGTACGGGCGTAATCGCTGAGGCCTTTTTGCAAACGCCTTCAAAATCGACGTCGCCGGTTATACGGCCGTCGGGCAGGCGATTGATGCCGACGTCGATCACCACCGCCCCGCGTTTCACCATTTGCGGCACAATCAGATTGGGCACGCCTGCGGCCACCACCAATATGTCGGCCAAAATTGTATACTGGGCCAGATCGCGGGTCTTGGCGTGGCAAATGGAAACGGTGGCGTCGCGTGCCATCAGCATCAGCGCCATCGGCTTGCCGACAATGTTGCTGGCACCCACGACCACCACATTTTGACCCTCGATCGGGATGTTTTCATGCTCAAGCAGCTTGACTACCCCATATGGAGTGCAGGGCGAAAATATCGTGTTTCCGGTCACGAGGCCGCCAACATTGTAAAGATGGAAGCCGTCGACATCCTTTTCGACCGCGATGGTTTCCAGCACCCGTGTCATGTCGATATGCGGCGGCAAGGGGAGTTGGACCAATATGCCATGCACATTCGGGTCGGCATTCAGTTCGACGATCCGTCCCAGCAGCTCAGTGTTACTGATCGTGTCGGGTAGACGTTCGGAAAAGGATTGGATTCCGACGGCAGCGCAGGCCTTTATTTTCTTGCCAACATAGACGGCAGATGCCGGATCTTCACCAACCAAGATAACCGCAAGCCCGGGTGCAACTCCATGCCGTTTCAGGTCTTCGACGCGGGTAGCAAAACCACTCCGCATGGACTTGGCCAAGCTTAGTCCATCAATGATGCGCGCTGTCATATTAATTGTTCCTATTTTTGTATGCAATACATACAAAAATATTGTGGCCTGCGTCAAGGAAAAGGCGGTTGAAATAGCCCGACGGAAACCTTGGGGTCAGTTTCGTTCAGATTGTATCTTGTACTCCTGCGAAGGCAGGAGCGGTGGCGATCAAGCGCATTGGTTCCAGTGCTCCTGCCATCGCAGGAGCACCAGGTTCCATCCAATTGGGACAGAACCCCGACTCACCGGGTCGGTTTTGGATCTACGCCATGGTCCAGCGAAACAGGGTTCCGGAGGCAGCTTCCTGCTTAACCCGCATTCCCTTTTCTTCGAGCAAGCCGCGCACGATCACCCAATCGCTCCAGCTGGTTATTCCCAATATGGCTCCGTCCCGCGAGACCGTCCGTAACGCACGCCAAAAACGTGCATCTTCGTGGGCAACGTCAATTTTACGGGTGCGCCATACTCTTGCAAAAGCGCTGCTTTGCGGCAGGCGACTGTCATAAATGACCAACGCCGGTTGCGGAGCCGCCAGCACACGGGCGGTCGTGGTGGCGATTGCTGTGGCAACAACACCGGTCTTGATCAACGAGCGGCGGGATAAAATCATTGACCTGCCTTTCCAAGATATGCGGCGATGGCATCAAGCTCAGGGTCGGTCACTTCGGTTCGCGACAAGCGGGGCATCGCCATCTTGCCTTGACGTACGACTGCCTTGACGTAGTCGCCAGTCAGATCCTTGCGGTTGGCAAGCAAGCCGTTTTCAGGCGGCTCACCAGCCATCATCCGTTGTTTGGTGAGCAAATTGGTGCCCATACCCCCGGCGAGATGGCAAGAGCCACAACGGTTGGAGAATAGTTCCTCGCCGCTTCTTCCTGCCGCCAGTCGGTCACCCGCAGGCATCGCGGCGCGCATTTGATAGGGCGGCGGGGGGGGCGGACCTCCTGCTGCGCCCTTCGCTGCCTCTGGGGTTGGCGCGTCAGCGGAATTGCAGGCCGCGAGAAAAAAGGCGGCCATCAACAGTGCTTTTTTCATGCCTTTCCTCCTTCCGGCTGATCGCGATAAATAGAGGGCCACACGCCCTGTTTGCCCGGTGCGAGGATGCCGTTCGGGTCGATTGCATCCTTCACTTTCTCGTTCAGGCGGCGCTGGGCGTTATTGTTGAAATTGTACGTGTCGTTGACCTTGTCCATCCAGCCCAAATGGGTGCGATATTCGGCGTATCCGGCCTCGGCCGTTCCCGCGATCAAAGCATCGAACATCTTACGGATATTGGCGACCTGTTCGGGTTTGTCACGGTCATACATCAGCATATTGATATTGGTTGCGAACCGCCCACCGATGGTGAAGCTGGCGTAGAAATCCACATCATGGTCAGCAATGATTTTCCGGCTGCGATTTAACTGACCAAGCACATGTTTCGATGTGGCGGGCACCACGGGCGAAAAGCCCATATGCGCGCCGCGACCGCCAACCCAATCCCCCATTTGTAAAGCGACAGCAGACGGCACGCCCATCGTTACGTCATATTGGTTGACCGGATCACCCTGACGCCACCAGTGTTCGTGCGGCGGCACATCAAGATGCTGTTTGAAGGCTTTCTTGACGATTTCGGCACGCGCCTTGTTAAGCGTCTCATCGCCGTAAAAGCGGATCTGCACCTGCCAGTAACCCAGTTTGTGTTCTTTCAGCAGTTCCTGGACGCGCCATTCCGGGATCGCGCTTTCCTTGTCCCAGAAATCCTTGCGTTGACCCTTAAGTACAATCTTGCCGAGCCAGGAAGGGATGAAAACATTCTGTTCGATCACGCCCGCTGTTTTTAGCGGCGTCACCGTATCGACCACCCAGCCGATGTCCTGTTCGTTGGGGATGTCGAAGGTCAGCTGCAGCGAAGTTTCCGGCGCGGGCTGTAGCCAGACTCCGGCCTTCGTCACCACACCCATGTTTGACTGGGTGAACATCTGCGTCCAGTCCGGACCAAAGCTTAAGGGGAACACATGCCAGCTATGGTTGTTCTCCATCGCCCCCATACCGGTACGCATCAAGTCGCCATCGGGCAAGACGACCTCCAGCCCGCACAGGTTACGCGCATGCTGGCCGTAAGGGGTGTAGCCCATGCCGTGATCGAGCGCATTCCCAAGCACCGAACCCCAGGCATTTCCGGGCACAGACATCCACAGTGGTGCCTTTTCACGCTGGATATGTTCATAGAGATCGAAATAGCTGACGCCCGGCTCGATGACGCAATAGCCCAGTTCGGCGTTGAGCTCATGGACCTTCATCATGCGGCTAAGGTCAAGTACAATCGACCCCGGCATGCGTGGTGCCGCCGTACCGTAACCAAGATTCTTGCCGCGCGAGACCGGCCAAAGCGGTGTCTTATGCTGATTGGCAAGGCGGACAATAGCCTGGATTTCTTCGAGCGATGCAGGCGAGACAGCAGCCGAGGCGGGCCATTCCTCTTCGCTGCCCGGCGCGTAGATGTCGGAATAGGCATCACGATCCTCGTCGCTTGCCAACACCCATTCTTTACCAACGACGTCGACATAGGCTTTCAGTGCCGCGTCAAACTGTGTCGGTGACACGCGTGGTGGCAATGTGAGTTTCACCAGCTCTCTCCCAATCCATTATAACATATGTTAGCATTTTGCAACTTTGACGCCATTTCGTCAACGCCTTTTTGGGCGGCCCTCAGGTACAAAAAAGGGACGGCCAGCAGGCCGCCCCTTTCCCTGTTTTCTTGTGATATTTGCCGAATTAGAATTTCTTCTTCACCGACACTGCCCATTCGCGGGGGCGACCTGGTGTGCCCAATATGCTGCCCGCCAAACCGCTCAGGTCAAATTTAGACGAGAAGTAATATTTGTCGAACAGGTTGGTCACCTCAAGCGAGATATCCAGATCGTCGTCGGCATTCTTCCAGGTCAGGCGGCCATTGGCGATGGTATAACCGGGAACCTGGCCAAAAATCTCGGCCGGGCTGCCCGGCGCTGGGCGCAGCACATTGCCTGGAACCCGGTTCTGGCGATTAACGTCGAGGCGCGGCGTCAGCGAACCGCTACTGCCAAGATCGGCTTTGTACTGGATACCCATGTTCCACTGCCAGCCTTGCGCCGGGTCGTTGAGGGCTGAGATAACCGCCGGAGCCGACGAGCAGGGCGCCAGCGGCTGGTTGACCACCTGCGGATTGACGCAGTCGAACTTGTACTTGATGTAGGAAGCCGAAGCATCGATGCTCAGGCCTTCGACCGGCTCGAGGAAGGCTTCGATCTCTACCCCCTTGATTGTGGCATTGCCGGCATTCTGTGGCAGCGCGCAGGGCCCGGGCCCTCCAAACTGCGGGCAGCTCAGCAAGGTCAGCTGCGCGTCCTTCAGTTTATTGTAGAATCCGGTCACGTTCAGGCGCAAACGGCGATCAAGCAGGTCGGTCTTGGCGCCGATTTCGTAGCTGGTGACCTTCTCGGGCCCGAATTCACGCGCTTGTGCGGCATTGAACGGGCGCGGGCCAACGCCACCGGCTTTGTAACCCGTCGCCGTCGTGGCATAGACCATTATTTCTGGTGAAATCCGGTAGTCAAGGCTGACGCGGTAATCCCAGCGATCACCTTTGAAGCTGGCCGTGCGACCGGTAAGTGCCGTCACAATCTCGGTTGTGTTGCCGTTAAAATTGGTATCCAACGTATCTGGCCCGCTATAACCCGCGCCGTAGGCGGCACCGATGCCATCGACGAACGGGTTGATCGTGGTCCCGTCCAGATTGAAGCGGTAGTAGGTATAGTCCTTCGAATCTTTGGTGTAGCGAAAGCCTGCGGTGATCGTCAGTGCATCCGTTGCTTCGAATATTGCCGTGCCGAACACTGCCTTGGACTTGGTCCGGACCGGGTCATTGCCGATGAATTGCAGCGGGAAGATCGGGCAGGTTTCGGTGGGAAGTCCTCCCAATACCGCCTGGCAAACGAACGCCGGAACGCCTATGGAAACGTAGCGAATGTCCTGCAGCGTATAATAGGTGGTCTTCTCATCCGAATAATAGGCACCCAACGTTGCTTGCAGCTGATCCGAAATCTCTGCGTTAAGGCGAAATTCCTGGCTCCAGAACCAGTGGTCAAGCTGGTTGTTGCCGAACTGGGTCCGCGCTGGGGAAAGATCGCCATCTACACTGAAGCCCATGTCCCATTCGCGATAAGCCGAGATCGACTGCAGCTTGATGGTGTCTGACAGGCCGAGATCAATGTTGCCGGCAAGGCCCCAGCCCTCATATTCGGTTTTCTGCTGGCCAAGGACTGCGCCCAGCGGCAAGCCATTAAGCGGCGGAATGAGGCCGGCTACAAAGCTGCCAGCCTCTTGGCCCAGCGTCGTATAATTGCAGAACCGTCCGCAGATGAAGCTGTTGCTAAGCGGCAGGCCATTGGTTGTAAAAGTATTGGGATTGGCATTGCTGCCATACAGCAGCACTTCACCGCCATTGTTCCGGCTGTCCTTGTTATAGTCACCCGTCAACATGATATCGAGATTGTCTGATGGATTGTAGCGCAAGATGGCCTTGAGGGCCTTGTAACCCACATCACCCTGAGAATATTGTTTGCACTTGGTGCCACCGGCTACTGCGGGAATGCCGCTTGCGGGAAAAGCACAGCCATAGTCGATCACATCGACATAGCCGCCTTGATCGGCAAAGGTTCCGGAAAGTCGGCCGAACAGGTCTTCTGTAAGCTTGAAGTCAGCACTCGCGCGCAGGTTGATGCGGTTCCGGCTACCGTAAGTTGCCGAGACATAGCCGCCGCCGTCACCCGTTGGCCTGCGCGAGATGAACTTGATTGCGCCGCCTTCCGAGTTGCGCCCCGTCAGTGTTCCTTGCGGGCCGCGCAGGACTTCAATACGCTCCACATCGAGGAGGTCAAAGTTTGCACCGGTAAGGCGCGGATAATATACGTCATCGAGATAGAGACCGACGCCGGGTTCCATTGCGGGGCTGAAATCGCCTTGGCCAAGCCCACGAATGGTTGCCGAGATCGAGTTGCCAAAGGCGGCTGATGCGGGACGGAGTACGACACTCGGTGCCGCTTTCGCCACATCCGCTAGGTTTGTTGCGCTGCGCGATTCGATCAAAGCCGCGTCAACGGCAGTAATCGCGAGCGGTGTATCCTGCAGCCTCTGTTCGCGGAACTGGGCGGTAACCACGATTTCTTTCACTTCTGAATCGTTGGTATCCTGGGCCGCAACTTCTGGGGTCTCTTCAGCTTCTTGAGCTGAAGCGGGCGCTCCTGTGTATAATGCGCCAAGCGCAACGCTGACAGCCAGGCTGTAGCGAAAAACGGATTTCTGACGTGTTGACTTTGACATAAGCCCTCTCCTCCCAATTGCGGTCCTCAGGGGGCCTATATTGACCCTCCCATTTTGTTAGTAATGCATACAAAAACTGAAGATGCAATATATAAACATTTGTTAGCTTTCACCGGATGTGCTTTTTTGATCGAAGCGTGACAATCATGTACCGGTTAAGCTACCCGCGCACGCCTCGATAAAGGGAGAAATATGAACAAGCGAGCCACACATGATGCCGAAGTCGTTACGCTGGTTAGCCTGCTTAAGGTGGCCACGCGAATCGGCAGACCCATGCGCGACGGGGTGGCTGATCCCGAGCAGGTCAGCGTTACCGAGTTGCGAATCGTTCTGGTGCTGGGTGGCGAAGGCGGTCTTGCCGGGCATGAGTTGGCCGAGCTGATGGCGATGCAGCCGATGAATGTCAGCCGCGCGCTGGCGAGCCTTTCGAAAATGGGATTTGTGGAAATGGTCGACAATCAGGATAACCGTCGCCGCAAACCCTACCATCTGACCCCTTTGGGGCGGCGCAAATATGACGACATGAGAATCCGGATGCGCGAAGTGGCCGACTTTATGTTCGACGGCTTTAATGAAACCGACCGGAAAAATGTTGGAAAGCTATTGAGCAAGCTGGATCGGCGGTTGGTCGAGTGGCAATCGCCGCCGGAATTGCATCACGTCCCTCGCGCATGATTATAGGTTGCTCCAGCGCATGCCGCTGGAGCGGTTTTCCTAAACTGCCAGCATTGCGCCAAATTTTGGATGCGCGAAATGCATGGGAACATCTTGGCGGTGCGGCCATGTCTGGCGGATATCCGATGCAGGCAGAATGACATCCGGACCCAGAGGGTTCTCCGGATAAGGCGCTGAAGCGGGTTGGAGATGGGCAATGGTCTTTGACCAGCCGGTTTCATAATCGGCTTGCCATTGCATCAAATAGTCGAGACGGCTGATTTTCCATACGCCGTTTTCGCGGACATAGTCGTTTTCGTAAATGCCCGCCTCCAGAAACTGGAGCGGTAGGCCTTCGGGTTTATACTCGCGCGATTCGTGGCTGCCGCCATACAGGATCGCACGGAAGCGCCCCTTTGCCGTTTGCCGGTCTGGGGCGACGGTGATGATGTCCTGCATCTGGAAATGATCAAGCAAGAAACCATAGGCCGGACCTTCTTCGCCGGGCGCAAGAAAGAAGTTTTTGAACCAGGTGCCGTAGAGTCGCCTGACACCTTCATGACCGCGATATTCGCCGGAAAGGAACACGACGACGCCATCTTCGGCAAAAAGCTGAACCACGTCTTCGGCGCGGTTAAAGTCGATATAATAGCCATAGGCCCAGTGCAAACGGCGAATGGCATTGATATCTTCCAGCTCGCCAACGCGGTTTTCCAGTGCCTGCAGGCGTGTATCCACAGTATCAATCACGATGCTCTCCTTTTTCCTCTTTCCTAACAACACTAACAAATGATAGTGTTTGTGGCGAGAGGAAAAGAAATGGAATGGCAAGGGAGGACCGCCCTTATAACCGGCGGCGTTTCAGGTATCGGATTTGGCATCGCACGGGCATTTGCCGGGGCGGGAATTCGCCTAATCCTGACATATCGAAATTCATCCCACCGTGATGTGGCGGAACGCTGGTTTGTGGACCAGCAACTGCCACTACCGCGCTTCGTCCCGCTGGATGTCGCCGACCGTGCGCAATGGGCCGCCGTTGCAGATGAGGTCGGGTCCGTTGATATCCTCGTCAACAATGCCGGGGTCAGCGTTTTCGGGCCGACCGACGAGGCGAGCTATGCCGATTATGACTGGATAATGGGGGTCAACTTCGGGGGTGTCGTCAATGGCCTTGTTACGTTCGTACCGCGCATCAAGGCGCAAGGTGAGGGCGGACATATCGTCAACGTCGCTTCGATGGCGGCTTTTCTTTCCGGTCCACAAGCGGGCATATATACCGCCAGTAAATTTGCCGTGCGCGGGCTGACTGAATCGCTTCGTTATAATCTGGCGCCCTATAATATCGGCGTCTCGTTGATGTGCCCGGGCCTGACTAAAACCAATGCGTGGGATTCGGCCTTGAAACGCCCGGAACGCTTTGCCGATTCTGGCTTTGCATCGGCCGACCGCATTGAGCTTGAACAGTTTGGTGGCGCCTTTGACCTTGGTATGGACCCCCTTGAAGTTGGCGAAAAGACGCTGGCTGGGATGATCGCCAACAAAGGTTTGATACTGACCCATCCCGAATTCGCCGATGATTTTGAAGAAATCTACCGCGACTCGCTTGCCGCTCTGCCAAATGAAATCGCGCCGCCTGGACGTCTGAACATCGAACGACTCCGTCGCGAAGCCAATCGTTCGGCAGCGGCGGGGCACGTGATCGGGCTGGGAGATTTGACATGACCGAGCTTGAGCAACTTCGGGCGGAAGTCGCGGAACTGAAAGCGGGGCGCGATATTCAGAGGCTTCAGACCGCTTATGGCTATTATGTCGATAAAGCGCAGTGGGATGAGGCGGCTGATCTGTTTGCACGCGATGCGACGCTGGAAATTGCGGCACGCGGGCAATTTCGCGGACAGGATCGGATCCGCGCTTATCTTCACGCACTCCCGCCGCTCGAACATGGTACGGTTTTCAACCATATGCAGTTGCAGCCGCTGATCAGTATTGCGTCGGATGGACGAACAGCTTGGGGCCGTTGGCGCGCGATCATGGAGGTGGGCTTTGTTGATCGCGAAGAACTGTGCGGCGAGGCGACTTATGAAAATGCCTATATCGTCGAGGACGGCGTCTGGAAGATTGCGAAGCTGCATTGCTTCGTCACTTATTATGTCCGCTGGAACGAAGGCTGGAGCAAAGGCGGCGTTCCGATGGGGAAGCCGCTTCCCGAAATGATGCCCGATGCATTGCAGACGGTCGATTACCAGTCTTTCCCGGATGTTTATATCCCACCCTATCATTATCCCAACCCGGTAACCGGAAAGAGTTGGACGCAGGAGAAAAAAGCATGAGTCCCGATGGCGTTAATGTGAAACACAGTGGCAAGCTATGGATCGGAGGCGAATGGATAGCTGCCCATTCTGGCCGGATGATCGAGCTGATTTCGCCAAATAGCGAACAGGTAATCGGCAGTGTTGCGGAAGCGGACGAGGTTGACATGGATGCAGCCGTTGCTGCGGCGCGTCAGGCATTCGACCATGGGCCATGGAGCCGGATGGCGCCGTCTGACCGGATTGCGATCCTCAAACGCATGTCCATGCATCTCCACGAGCGGACCGCCGACATTGCCCGCGCATGGACCTTGCAAATGGGCGGTCTCGCCAGCTTTGCCGGACCAATGACAGCGGGTTCGACGATGACATTCGATCAGACCATCGGCATGGCGGAGGCATTCGCCTTTGTTGAACAGCGCCCGTCCCCGGTCGTCCACACGGCGCTGATTGCATATGAGCCGGTGGGGGTTGTGGCAGCGATTGCCCCGTGGAACGGGCCTTATGGCATCATGCTTAACAAGGTCGCATATGCGCTCGCGGCGGGCTGCACTGTCATCATGAAGCCGTCTCCTGAAACGCCGCTTGAGGCCTATATCATTGCAGAGGCGGCCGATGCTGCGGGCGTTCCGGCTGGCGTGGTCAATCTTGTATGCGGGCACCGCGAAGCTAGCGACCATCTGGTCTGCAATCCGGGTGTAGACAAGGTAAGCTTCACAGGTTCCACCGTAGCCGGAAAACGGATTGCCAGTGTTTGCGGCGAACGGATCGCGCGCTGCACACTGGAGCTCGGCGGAAAATCTGCGGCGATTATCGGCGATGATTTCGCAACCGACGCGGCGGCGCAATTGCTGAGCGGTACCATCACGCTGATGAGCGGCCAGGTCTGCGCAATGCTGAGCCGCGTGCTGGTACCGCGGACGCGGCATGATGAAATTGCCGACGCCATCGCCGCCGAAATGAAAAAGGTCGTAATCGGATATTCCGACGACCCCGCAACCCAATTGGGGCCGCTGGCGATGAAGCGCCAGCTCGAGCGGGTCGAGATGTATATCGAAGAAGGTAAAAAGACCGCTGATCTGGTAACGGGCGGTGCCCGTCCGAGCCACCTCAACCGGGGTTATTTCATTGAACCAACGCTGTTCGCCAATGTCGATAATGCTTCGCGCATCGCACAGGAGGAAATCTTCGGGCCGGTACTGAGTCTGATTCCCTTTGACGATGAGGAAGACGCGATCCGCATCGCCAATGAATCGCACTTCGGACTCAATGGCTCGGTGCTAACTCATAATGCGGACAAGGCCTATCGCATCGCCCGGCGTATTCGCACTGGCGGGGTTGGCCAGAATGGCCTGAGGATGGATTTCGGTCTTCCTTTCGGCGGCTTCAAGCAATCAGGTCTGGGCCGGGAAGGAGGCATTGAGGGGTTGTACGGGTATCTGGAATCAAAGACGATCCTGCTCGATGGGATGCCAGCCCAGTTTTAGGTGTTGCCGTCCAAATCGACTTGGCGCTTGACCTGCAACACCCAGTTAGTAAGTAAGACGTACAAATATGCAGAGGCGGAGAGGCTACTGTATGACTGACATTACGCTCTACCATTGGGAACCCAACGCTAATTCGGGTAAGCCCATGCTGACATTGATGGAAAAGGGTGTTGCTTTCAACAGCCACTATCTGGATCTGCTGAACTTCGATCAGCATAAGCCCGACTATCTGGCAATCAATCCGCAGGGGACAATTCCTGCGATGACCCACGGCGACCGGGTTCTCACCGAATCGACGGCGATCATGGAATATGTGGATGAGGCCTTTGCAGGTCCCAATCTGATGCCTGAAGACCCAAAGGATCGCTGGCGCGTCCGTTGGTGGATGAAATTCATGGACCAGTGGCTGGCTCCAAGTTTTTCGATGATCGGCTGGAGTCTCTTTGTGGGGCCCGCAGCGCGCCAGAAGGACCCAAAGGAACTGGAGGCCGCGATCGAACGCATTCCCATGCCGGAACGTCGGGTCGCCTGGCGCAAGGCGATTTATGGCTTGTTTTCAGATGAAGAGATGGCTGAATCGCAGCGGCGTGTGGCCCTTGGCATCGGGATGCTGGAAGAGGCACTTGGTCAACGTGAATGGCTTGCAAGCGACCAATATAGCCTTGCTGATATTAACGGATTTAATCTGGCCTATGCGCTGCCATTGTCGCAGCCGGGGCTCTCCAACGACGAATTGACACCCAATATCATGCGCTGGCTGCGCGCCATCTATGCCCGGCCCGCCACCAAGGCATGTTGGGCTATGGGCAAAACAGACATGGTGAAGCGCGTCGCCATTTTGGAACAGGATTATGTCGCATGAATATGACCCTGTACCACGGAGAACCAAATGGTCCCTCGCTGACCGTCATGGCAGCGCTGGCTGAAAAGGGACTGGTGGCCGATCTTGTCAGCCTGAATCTTGCAAAAGCCGAGCGCCATGGGCCCCAGTGTGAAAGGGGCTTCGAGGTCGATATGAGCATCGAGGGCGAAGGCCCGGTGCTGGTGGTTGACGGCGAACCGATGGCCGACAGCGTGTTTATCGCCTGCTTTCTGGATGAAATCGGCACTGGCCCCAAGCTACGTCCTGACGATCCGTATGAACGGTGGGAAGTCATGATGTGGTGCCGTCAGATCATTGAACGGCTTGCACCGGCCGCAGCTTATCTGGGGATTCATAGTCAGCCAGCTGAGGATATCAGCGACGCTGCAATTGCCGCGGTACGAAGCGACGATTTGCGGAGCCGCTGGCAGGATTGGTGCGCAGGCAATTTTGACGATGACAAGCTTGCGGATTCGCGTCGCAAAGTCCTCGATGCAGTGGACAAATGCGAAGCGCGTCTTGACGGGCGCGATTGGCTGATGGGCGATTTTTCGATTGCCGATCTTGAAACCTTCGCCTGGATTGCGGGTATGGTTGGTTTGCTGCCCGACGCTTTTGCCGGTAAAGTAAGGACCGAAGCATGGCTGGAACGGGTCAGGGCGCGGCCGTCGGTTGGCAAGGCGTTGTCGTTGGCGCGGACCGATCATCCTGAAACCCATTGGGCACCGGGACCGGAAATAAATCGGTGGGGATGAAGTCGAACGCTGGACAGGAGCAATGAGCATGCGGTTGACATGGCTGGGACCGCTTAGCGCGCTCGCGCTCTTGACGGCTTGTGACAAAGGCATTGATACCAACGCGCCGGGCGCGGTAAATGCCAAGGCGTTGATTGAGGCTTCGACCAACAATGAAGCCTGGCTGTCTTATGGCCGCACTTATGACGAACAGCGCCATTCGCCGCTCGACAAAATCAACGCTGGAAATGTGAAAGATCTGGGGCTTGCCTGGTTTGCCGACCTCGATACGGCGCGCGGGCAGGAGGCAACGCCAATCGTCATCGATGGCAAAATCTATATCACGACCGCCTGGTCGAAGGTTAAGGCCTATGACGGTATTTCAGGGAAATTGCTGTGGGAATATGATCCCAATGTGCCGGGTGAAACCGCCGTCAAGGCCTGTTGCGATGTCGTCAATCGCGGTCTGGCTGCCTGGAGCAACCGCCTGTATCTCGGAACACTGGACGGACGGCTGGTCGCGCTTGATCGCGATAGCGGTAAGGAAGTCTGGTCCAAGATCACCATTGACCAGAGCAAGCCCTATACCATTACCGGTGCACCAAGGATCATCGATGGCAAAGTAATTCTTGGCAATGGCGGGGCCGAGATGGGCGTGCGCGGCTATGTCGCGGCCTATGATGTCGATGATGGCGAGGAGCACTGGCGCTTCTATACCGTACCCGATGCGCCCGGAAAGAACGACGCCCGACATCTCAAGGCAGCCGAAGCGACGTGGAAGGGTGAGTATTGGAAATTGGGCGGCGGCGGCACCGTGTGGGACGCCATGGCTTATGATCCCGAACTCGATCTGCTCTATATCGGCGTGGGTAACGGATCGCCCTGGAACCAGGCCTATCGTTCGCCCGGCGGTGGAGACAATCTGTACCTCAGTTCGATTGTGGCGCTGCGTCCAAAAACCGGCGAATATGTCTGGCATTACCAAACGACGCCCGGCGAAACCTGGGACTATACGGCAACGCAGCACATCATGCTGGCGGACCTCAACATTGATGGCAAGCAGCGCAAAGTGCTGATGCAGGCGCCCAAAAACGGCTTTTTCTATGTGCTCGACCGTGCGACCGGAAAACTGATTTCAGCCAATAATTATACCGAAATTAATTGGGCCACCGGCATCGACATGCAGACCGGGCGGCCGATCGAAAATCCGGAAGCCCGGATCGACAAGACCGGCAAGCCCTTCGTCGTCATGCCGGGGCCGGGCGGAGCGCATAACTGGCAGCCCATGGCTTTCGATCCAAAGTCCGGGTTGGTCTTTATTCCGGTCCAGCAAGCGGCATTTCCTTATATTCCCGAGGCCAATTGGAAGAGTGCCGCGCAAGGATTCAACACCGGTATGGACTTTGCCGCTGGTGCCATGCCAGCAGACCCCAATATCCGCGCGGGAGCGTTGGCCGGGACCCGCGGGGCGTTGATCGCATGGGACCCTGTCGCGCAGAGGGAACGCTGGCGTGTGGCGTTCAAAGGGCCATGGAACGGCGGTTTGCTGGCGACCGCAGGCGGACTGGTGTTTCAAGGCAATTCGGCATCCGAATTTGCGGCTTATGATGCGGCAAAAGGCATGAAGCTCTGGTCAGCAAACGTGCAAACCGGGATCATGGCGGCGCCTGTGACCTATACGATCAAGGGCGAGCAATATGTAGCGGTGCTGGCCGGCTGGGGTGGTTCATGGGCCTTGTCGCCGGGTATATTGTCAGAGGTGGCGGGGCCGATCCGCAACATTTCGCGCTTGCTGGTTTACAAGCTCGGTGGGACGGCAAAGCTTCCACCCGCGCCGCCGCTGTCCCGTCTTCCGCTGGATCCGCCACCCGTGACCGGCAAACCGGCGCAGATCGCAGAAGGTGGCCGCCACTTCGGTCGCTATTGCGGGGTGTGCCACGGTGACGCCGCTTATGGCAGTACGGTCTTGCCCGATCTGCGCCGCAGTGGCCTCATCGGCGATGCCAAGGCTTGGCAGATGGTCGTGCATGATGGCGTGCTCAAGGACAATGGCATGGTCAGTTTTCACAATGTGCTCAGTCCCGAACAGATCGAGGCGACCCGGCATTATGTCATTAGCCGGGCCAATGAAGACAAGAAACTCGGCATCAAATAAAATAGCCGCACCACCGAAATGTTGTATTTTGACTGCAAGTATGTTTGTATGCAACACAAACTAAATTACCCTGATTCGCAATCGGGGAATGTGCTGATTATGAGAGGATAGTTCGATGAATGACATGAGCCCCGCCAGCTTTATGCAAAGGGAATATTCCAAGGCCTCAAAAGAGTTTCTTTCGCGCTGGCCCAAGCTGTTCATCAACAATGAATGGGTGGCATCTTCTCATGACGCAACCATTGCCGTGGAAGATCCGTCGTCTGGCAAAGAAATCTGCCGCATTGTCGATGCATCGGACAAGGATGTGGACCGTGCCGTTGCGGCCGCCCGTACAGCCTTTGATGATGGTCGCTGGACAGCGTTGCCGCCGATGCAGCGCGAGCGGATCATCAACAGGCTTGCTGACCTGATAGAGGCAAACGCCGACGAATTTGCCGAAATCGAAGCAATCGACAATGGCAAGCCAAAGGGTATGGCTGCTGCGGTCGATGTGCCCGCTGCGATTAGCCAACTGCGTTTCATGGCAGGGTGGGCATCGAAACTGGGTGGAGACGTCATTCAGCCTTACACCATGCCAAATGGCACCGTATTCAGCTATACGGTCAAAGAACCCGTGGGCGTTTGTGCGCAGATCGTTCCGTGGAACTTCCCGCTGCTTATGGCGTGCCTCAAAATTGCGCCGGCGCTGGCCGCTGGCTGCACGCTGGTGCTCAAGCCGGCAGAACAGACTTCGCTGACCGTTCTTCGCTTGGCCGATTTGGTGGCCGAGGCGGGTTTTCCGGCAGGCGTGGTCAATATCATAACGGGCAATGGCCACACCGCCGGTGATCGGATGGTAAAGCATCCAGACGTAGACAAGGTGGCATTCACCGGTTCGACCGAAATCGGCAAACTCATCAACAAGAACGCGACTGATACGCTCAAGCATGTCACACTGGAACTGGGTGGAAAATCCCCTGTAGTCATCCTGCCGGATGTCGATGTCGCACAGGCGTCGTCAGGTGCTGCAGGCGCAATCTTTTTCAATTCCGGTCAGGTCTGTGTCGCTGGATCACGTCTGTTTGCCCACCGGTCGATCTTCGATCAGGTGATCGAAGGTGTGGCCGCCACCGCGCCGTTCTGGTCACCGCGGCCGTCGCTTGACCCTGCAGCACATATGGGGCCGCTGGTTTCAAAAGAGCAATATGACCGCGTCATGGGTTATATCGAAGCGGGCAAGCGTGATGGGGCAAGCGTCGCAATGGGCGGCGATTCGCCTTCTTCGGATGGTGGCTATTATGTCAATCCGACAGTGCTGGTTGACGTAAATCCGCAGATGAGTGTCGTGCGTGAGGAAATTTTTGGCCCGGTCGTCGTGGCCCAGCGGTTTGATGATCTGGACGAAGTGGCAAAGGCCGCAAATGATACCTGCTTTGGTCTGGGTGCCGGTATCTGGACCAAGGATGTGGGCACGATGCACAAGCTGGCCGCCAAGATCAAATCGGGCACGGTGTGGGGCAATTGCCACGGCGTTATCGATACCGCGCTTCCCTTTGGCGGTTTCAAGGAGTCGGGGATAGGCCGCGAACAGGGACGGCAGGGCATTGAATCCTATATGGAAACGAAAACGGTTATCATCCAGTTGTAATCAAAAGCTGGTGTCCAAAGTCCGTGCCGGTTTGTTGACAAACAATCGGCCCGGACTTTGGTATAGTTAGTCGAACTGTTAGGATGAACCGATGCCAGTAGATCTTTCAAAAATCCGCGCGATCGACGTCCATGTCCATGCTGAGGTTTCGTGCCACGAGCCCGAAGATCCGGTGATGGGCAAATATTTCGATGCGGCCAGTGCCTATTTCAAGGCACCGCGCGAGCGCCCTAAAATCCCGGAAATCATCGAGCTTTATCGCGAGCAGCAAATCGCTTTCTGCCTGTTTACGGTCGATTGCGAAAGCAGCATCGGCGCAAAGCGGGTCTCCAATTATGAAATCGCCGAATATGCGGCCAAGAATGATGACATCTGCATCGCTTTTGCCTCCATAGACCCGCGCAAGGGCAAGATGGGCGCGCGCGAGGCCCGCGATCTGGTCGAGAATTACGGTGTCAAAGGCTTCAAATTTCACGGCATCATGCAGGATGTTCATCCTGCAGACCGGGTGGGCTATCCGATCTATGAAGTGATCGCCGAATATGGGTTGCCCGCAATCTTCCATACCGGTCATTCGGGCATGGGCACCGGCATGCGCGGTGGCGGTGGCGTCCGGCTGAAATGGGGCCAGCCGATGCTGATCGACGATGTCGCGGTTGATTTCCCGGATATGAAAATCATCCTCGCGCACCCTTCATGGCCGTGGGTTGACGAGAGCCTGTCGATGGCGCTTCACAAGGACAATGTCTGGATCGACCTGTCTGGCTGGAGCCCTAAATATTTTGCGCCGCAAATCATCCAATATGCCAACACCCAGTTGAAGAAGAAGATGCTGTTCGGCTCCGATTTCCCGTTGATCCATCCGGACAAATGGATCGAGGCGGCCAAGCATGTGGGCTTCAAGGAAGATGTGCTGCCAGGCATCATGAAAGACAATGCAGCCAAGCTGTTGGGGCTGGGCTGATGAACTTCACCGGACGCCACATCGTCGTAACGGGGGCGTCCACCGGAATTGGTTTCGCCACAGCGAAAACGCTCAGCCGTCGCGGTGCCAGCGTATCATTGCTGGCCCGCAACGAGGAAAAACTGGCGACTGCAACAGCCGCTCTGCAACGTGAGGGCGGAATGGCCGGTTATGCCGTCGCCGATGTGAGCGATCAGGATTCTCTTCAGGCGGCGATCACCCAAGCGGAAAGGGCGTTTGGACCGATTGACGGCCTGTTCGCGAATGCCGGTTCGGGCGGCGCGTTTTCACCGATCACCGATTACGCCGATGACCTGTTCGAAGAAGTCATCACGACCAATCTGACCAGTATATTCTGGGCGATCAAGCGCGTCCTGCCATCGATGATGGAGCGAAAACGAGGCGCCATTGTCGTGACCGGGAGCCTCGCCAGCGAGCGGGGGATGCTCAATAACGCCGCTTATGTGGCGTCCAAACACGGCTTGCTGGGTCTGGCCCGCGCGACGGCGCTCGAAGCTGCGCCGCACGGTGTCCGTGTCAACTGCGTGATACCCGGGTTGATTGAAACGCCGATGCTGATGTCCCTTGATGCTGATACATCACGAGACGAGATACGCGCGGCGCTTGGGAAGTCCGTTCCGCAAGGCCGGATCGGGTCGGCGGACGAAGTGTCGGAAATGGTCTGCTTTCTGTTGTCCGATGCAGCCAGCCACATCACCGCCCAGTCAATCGCGGTCGATGGCGGCATGCTCGGTACCCATTCACTCGGATAAGGCCTATTCACCCAGATAAGGATAATCATGGCACTCAAATATTATCATGCGGAACCGGCGGCAAATTCGCTCAAGTCGATGATCCCCTTGAAAGAAAAGGGACTGGAATTTGAAAGCATCTATGTCGACCTCCACAAGTTCGAACAGCACAGCGATTGGTTTGTGAAGCTGAACCCCGAAGGTCAGGTACCAGTGCTCGATCATGATGGTGTGATCGTGACCCAGACGACGGTCATCAATGAATATCTGGAGGATGCCTTTCCTGATACGCCTCCGCTCCGGCCCGCTGATCCGGCTGGTAAAGCGCGGATGCGGTTCTGGAACAGGTTTGTCGATGAGCATGTGATGAATTATGTGTCGATGCACGGCTGGCACCGCATGGTCGGCGTCATCGCCCGCAATATTGAATCGGGTGAGTTTGAGAAACTGCTTGAGCGCATTCCTCTTCATGAGCAGCGCGAAAAATGGAAAACGGCGCGGTCAGGTTTTTCCGAGGCCGATCTGGCCAACGCCATGCGCAAGATTGAAGTCGCTGTCGACAAGGTTGAAGTGCAACTCGCTGAAACATCTTGGCTTGCCGGTGACATGTTCACCACCGCCGATATCAATTTCTATTCCATGTGCGGGATGATGGTGGAGCGAATGTTCCCTGAACTGGAAATCGCCACGCGCTGCCCGCAATTGGTGGACTGGCGGGAGCGTATGGAGGCGCGTCCCGGTGTCAAAGCCGCCTTGGAAATGCCCGACCATACCGCGCCGAATCTTCGCACCTTCACCGGTCATGCACGATAAAAGGAGAATATGATGCGCGCTTGGATGATACCAGCCGGCTGTCAGTCCGTCGATCAAATGGAGCTATTGGAGGTGCCGAAACCTGTCGCTGGTCCCGGCGAGGTTCTGGTGCGCATAAAGGCGTGCTCGCTCAACTACCGCGATCAAATGATCCCGCAGGGGCTTTATTTCGGTGGCCCGATCGCGATGGCAATTACGCCTTTGTCCGATGGCGCGGGAGTTGTGGAAGCGGTTGGTGCCGGGGTAACTGATTTTGCCGTCGGTGACCGTGTGGCAGGTATATTCTTCCAGTCTTGGCTGGATGGTCCGCCAACGCCGATGATGGGGGATGCGCTGGGCGCACCGCCCGCCAAAGGCATGCTGGCGGATTATGTCACGCTGCCTGCTAGCGGCGTTGTCAAGCTTGCGGAAAGCCTGTCCTTTGAAGAAGCGGCTACTTTGCCATGTGCGGGGGTTACAGCTTGGAATGCTCTGACCTGCGGGTTGAGGCCCTTGGTGGCGAATGACCAGATATTGCTGATCGGCACTGGGGGTGTGTCCCTGTTGGCCTTGCAGATTGCGAAAGCAACGGGTGCCCGTGTAATCGCGACATCGTCGAGCGATGCCAAGCTTGAGCGTCTGCGGACGTTGGGCGCTGATACGGTCATCAACTACCGAAGTGAACCCGATTGGGGCGCAAAAGCGGCCGAGCTGTCCGGCGGCGGAGTTGACCATGTGGTCGAGGTCGGCGGGCTTGGAACGTTGGCGCAATCAATGCAGGCCGTGGGCTTCGGCGGCGAAATTGCTCTGATCGGCGTGTTGTCGATGGAAGGCGACACCAACCCGATGCCGCTGATGTTCAAAGGCGCAAATTTGCGCGGGATATTTGTCGGATCGGCCCGGATGGCGAAAGATCTGAACGCATTTATCGATGCGAAAGGCGTGAAGCCGATCATTGACCGGGTCTTCGATTTTGCCGACACCAAGGCAGCCTTTGCGTATCAGTCGTCTCCAGACCTGTTCGGCAAAGTGGTGATCTCCAACCAAGAGTGATTTCATGGCCAGTTTTATTTTAATCCACGGGTCATGGCATGGCGGCTGGTGCTTTGATGCGGTCCGCGACATCCTCGAGGATGCGGGGCATGAGGTCATTGCACCCGATCTGCCGGGTATGGGCGGTGACGAAGCTGCATTGCGGGGCGTCTCCCTGCAAGGTTGGGCTGACTTTGCGGTCGGACTGTGTCGGGGCGCAAGTCAGCAGCCTGTCGTGCTGGCTGGGCACAGTCGCGGGGGGCTTGTTGTCAGTCAGGCCGCCGAAACTGCGCCAGAGGCTATCGATGCATTGGTTTATATCTGCGCGATGATGCTGCCGGATGGCATGTCGCGTGCGGATTTTAAAACGATAGAAGGACCAAACCCGGCATTTGACGCGATCATCTCGCCGGTATTTGGCGGGGCCGGGACGGTGGTCGATCCGGCTGGCGCGCCCGCTGTGTTTGCGCAGCTGTCACCACCCGATGCAGTCGCCAGCGCGATGACACGACTGATGACCGAACCACACGGGCCTCGGGCAACGCCGCTTAAGCTAACCGCCGAAGCGTACGGATCGATCCCGCGTACTTATATTGAATGCACCCAAGACCGCACCATACCGATAGAAAGTCAGCGCAAAATGCAGTCGCTTGTGCCGGGTGCCGTGGTTGTCACGCTCGATGCGGACCATTCGCCGTATCTGTCGCGGCCCGAAGAACTGGCAGCGGCTTTGATTGCCGCAGCCGCAACCGTTGGGGGGTGATGGTGCTGGGTTGCTGTGTTCCCCGGCGCAGGCCGGGGTCCAGCCCCCA
>JBDTUD010000036.1:0-29018 GCA_040007915.1 Sphingorhabdus sp. | reverse complement strand
CAAGCCATTGAGAAGCTGAGTGCGCTGCTGAACCAGCATCTCACGCGCTTTGTGCTGCATCAGCATGGCCTGATTATCGATGCTGCGCACCTTCACAAAGCGCAAGCCCGGACGGAATAGCGCCTCGTAAATCGCCGCTGCATCATTACGATCATTCTTCTGCCGCTTCACAAACGGCTTCACATAAACAGGCGGGATCAGCTTTACATCATGACCCAGCGCCATCAGTTCCCGCCCCCAATGATGCGCAGAGCCGCAAGCCTCCATGCCCACAAGGCAGGCCCCGAGCGAGGCGAAGAAGGGCAGAACATCCTTGCGCCGCAAAGCTTTGCCAAGGACAAGCTTTCCCGTAGCATCGCAACAATGAACCTGAAAAACATGCTTGGCTAGATCAACCGCAACGGTCGTGACAGTCGACAAATCTGATGGTAACTTGCTCATGGACGGTGCTCCTGTGGTGGACTTTGACAATCACACCGTGGAGATCGGATACAACCGAATCAACTCAACAGAGCGCCGTCCACAACATCACCGTAATTGTGGGGGGGATTCATGAGGGCAGGTATAATGATAGGAGCTGTTTTTTTATTTTGCGGCTGCTCTTATAAGCCACCGATTTACCCTGATTTTTGTAAAAAAGAAAACAAGACTTATTCAAATAAAGAAAAAATAGTAGAGACGCTCCTATACATCACGCAAAATGCAGATAAATCTGAAAATAATTCTACTATTTTGTCTTATGATAATTCTAAAATAATGATATTTTACCGAACTAATATTGAAAAGCATGGTAAAGTGGATATTTTTAGAATGTATCTTGAGAAATATCCGGATTGTTGTGCCGTTATTCGGCCTCCACTCTACACAGCTTGGTATTCCGGCATGAGAAGCAACGGTTTTTCAGACGTTGAAATTTTAGGCAAGCCTGGTGATTGGGTCGCAGATGTGGCGATCGAAAAAACGTCGCTAAAACACAATCGAGGCGCTCGACTTAGGCCAGATTTCAAGGTTAGCGATTGCAACGAAGTATCCATGCTTCCAAGGGGATAGGGCGGTGTCAAGTTGAAGTGCAACACTGCTGGTGAGTAACTGATGCCTCAACAACCAGTCTTGCAAAGACTTCGTTGGGCGTTTCAAAGTCGAGAACTTTGCGTGGTCGGTTGTTGAGGCGTTCGGCGATTTCGTTGAGCTGGTCCTGGGTGTAGGGCGACAGGTCGGTTCCTTTGGGCAGATACTGGCGGATCAACCCGTTGGCATTTTCGTTGCTGGGGCGCTGCCATGGGCTGTAGGGATCGCAGAACCAGACCTTGATGCCGGTGTTTTGGGTCAGCTCGGCATGGCGTGCCATTTCGGTGCCGCGATCATAGGTGAGGCTCTTGCGCAAAGGCTCTGGCACATTGTCAAAGGCGCGTTCGAAGGCGCATCGCGTGGTAGTGGATAACGGTGACAGTGCACTTAATTCCGATAACGGTGCGCGCGTTCCAAAAGTAAGTGCAAAAGCAAAAAATATTTTGATTGTCCTCTTTTCCATCTTGCGTCCGAAAAAGCGCTTAGCAACTCCACGCGTCGCTGCGCTGCAACAGGGTTAAAGTAGCGACGAATGGAATCACAATAGCGACGAATGGAATGGTAAATTAACGATTTACCCTCTTGCGCTTAAAAATGATTGAGGCACAATAGGTAGCGGTTGGCCGTAGGGGGCATCACTAGACATTGTGATTGTAGCTGCAGAACGCGATTCTGCCGTCGGGGAGATTTTTCCGTCGATAAGCTGGGGACAAGTCGAATTTTGCACCCTCTCAGGCTCAAAAAATGCTAACAGGGACTTTCGTGCCCTGAGTCGAACAAGAAGAGAACATCTCTTCGAACGTAGGTAACGGGCGGTTGTGACCAAAAGCGTGTCGCGAATCGCTTACGTACAGGAGCACAGGGGCTAAAATGGATTTCAGAGATACAGGCCGGGGGGCCGATGCAGAGATGAATGATGTGCTGGAAGCAGAAGTGATGACACGCGAAGCAAAAAGCGAGACGATCAAAAATACGCCCGACAAATCGGCGCCTGAAGCCGCGCCCAAAAAAGTCGAAAGCGACAGCAAGACCGTCGACGTGCGCCGCTTCAACGTGGTCACCGATTCAAGCCGCGATGTCCTCCTGACCGAATTCGGCAAGGACACGTTGCAGGACCGTTATTTACTGCCGGGCGAAAGCTATCAGGATCTGTTCGCGCGCGTCGCGGCGGCTTATGCCGATGACGAGCCCCATGCGCAGCGCTTATATGATTATATCAGCCGCCTGTGGTTCATGCCAGCAACCCCGGTTCTGTCGAACGGCGGCACCGGTCGCGGTCTGCCGATCAGCTGCTATCTCAACTCGGTCGATGACAGCTTAGAGGGCATCGTCAACACCTGGAACGAGAATGTCTGGTTGGCCTCACGCGGCGGCGGCATCGGTACTTATTGGGGCAGCGTGCGCGGCATTGGTGAGCCGGTCGGCCTCAACGGCAAAACATCGGGGATCATTCCTTTCGTCCGGGTGATGGACTCGCTGACGCTGGCTATCAGCCAAGGATCGCTGCGTCGCGGGTCTGCCGCCTGCTATCTCGACGTCTCGCACCCCGAGATCGAGGAATTCCTCGAAATCCGCAAGCCATCGGGCGATTTCAACCGCAAGGCGCTGAACCTGCACCACGGCGTGTTGCTCACCGACGAGTTCATGGAGGCCGTCCGCGACGGTGCCGAATTCCATCTGCGCAGCCCCAAGGACAACAGCATCCGTAGCACCGTCGATGCGCGCAGCCTGTTCCAGAAGCTCGTCGAAACCCGGCTGGCCACTGGCGAGCCGTACATCATCTTCAGCGACACCGTGAACCGGCAGATGCCCAAGCATCACCGCGACATGGGGCTGAAGGTTTCGACATCCAATTTGTGTAGCGAAATCACTTTGCCCACGGGTCGTGATCATCTGGGTAATGATCGCACGGCGGTATGCTGCCTGTCTTCGCTCAACCTCGAAAAATGGGACGAGTGGAGCGTTGACAAGCTGTTCATCGAAGACGTGATGCGCATGCTCGACAATGTCCTGCAGGATTTTATCGACCGCGCACCCGACGAGATGCGCCGTGCGAAATATTCGGCCGCGCGCGAACGCTCGGTCGGGCTTGGTGTCATGGGCTTCCACAGCTTCCTGCAATCGCGCGGCGTCGGGTTTGAATCCGCCCTCGCCAAATCGTGGAACATGAAGTTCTTCAAACATATCCGCGCGCAGGCAGACGAGGCATCGATGATGCTCGCCAACGAACGTGGCGCGTGCCCCGATGCCGAAGATATGGGCGTGATGGAGCGCTTCTCCTGCAAGATGGCAATCGCCCCAACCGCGTCGATTTCGATCATCTGCGGCGGCACATCTGCATGCATCGAGCCGATCCCGGCCAATATCTACACGCACAAAACCCTGTCGGGCAGCTTCATCGTCAAGAACCCGTATCTGGAGAAATTGCTGCAGGCCAAGGCGAAGGACAGCAATAATGTCTGGAACTCGATCCTCGAAAAGGGCGGCAGCGTCCAGCATCTCGATTTCCTCAGCCATGAGGAAAAGGACACGTTCAAAACCAGCTTCGAGATCGATCAGCGCTGGCTCGTCGAACTCGCCGCCGACCGCACGCCCTATATCGATCAGGCAACGTCGCTGAACCTGTTCATCCCGGCCGATGTCGAGAAATGGGACCTCCTCATGCTCCACTTCCGCGCTTGGGAACTGGGCGTGAAGTCGCTATATTATCTGCGCTCGAAGAGCATCCAGCGCGCCGGTTTTGCCGGTGGGGTCGAGGCGGACAACACTGCCGAAGCGCCGGTGATAGAACTGGCGGCGCAGACGGATTATGAAGAGTGTCTGGCGTGTCAGTAAATGCAACCATCCCCTCCCCCTGGTGGCGCTCCGCGCCGTCTTCGACTCGGGAAGGGCTAGGGCGGGGGCCAGCCGCGTCTGCGGCTAAAAAGACTCGTCTGCACCTGCCATGAAACGCCTTGCGCTCCGTCCCGACGCAATTGATCGCGCACGCACCTTGCGCCGCGAGATGACGCCGCAGGAGCGCAAATTATGGCGTGCGCTTAAGGAGAATTTTCCAGAAGCGCATTTCCGCAAGCAAGTACCGATGGGTGCCTACACTGCCGATTTTGCATGGCATACCGCGAAGCTGATAATTGAAGTTGATGGCGGACAACATGGCACCGACGCCGGAAAGGCCCGTGATGCCGCCCGCACACGCTTTCTGGAAGCCGAAGGGTATAGTGTAATTCGTTTCTGGAATACCGATATTGACCATAATCTCGAAGGCGTCATTGCAGCCATAGCAGACTCCCTCCCGCTTGTGGGGAGGGTCGGGGCGGGGGCGCGGCGCGTCTGCGCCGCAAAAGACTCCTCCGCCACCGAAGAAAATATTGGCGCGCAGACGCGCGCCGCCCCCACCCTGCCCTCCCCACAAGGGGGAGGGGAAATTGGAGTCCGTTAGATGTCACTGTTAGAAGCCCGCAATTCATACAAGCCCTTTGAATATCCCTGGGCTTATGACTTCTGGAAACGCCAGCAGCAGATCCACTGGTTGCCCGAAGAGGTGCCGCTGGGTGAGGATTGCCGCGACTGGGCGCAGAAGCTGAGCGAGCATGAGCGCAATCTGCTGACGCAAATCTTCCGCTTCTTCACGCAGGCCGATATCGAGGTGCAGAATTGCTACCACGAACAATATGGCCGCGTCTTCAAACCGACAGAAGTCAAGATGATGCTCACCGCGTTTTCCAACATGGAAACCGTCCATATCGCGGCTTACAGCCATCTGCTCGACACCATCGGCATGCCCGAAAGCGAATATTCGGCCTTCCTCGAATATGAGGAAATGGCCGCGAAGGTCGATTATATCCACCAGTTCGGCGTCGACAATGACGAGGATATCGCGCGCACGCTCGCCATGTTCGGCGGCTTTACCGAAGGCGTGCAATTGTTCGCGTCGTTCGCGATGCTGATGAACTTCCCGCGCTTCAACAAGATGAAGGGCATGGGCCAAATCGTCAGCTGGTCGGTCCGCGACGAAAGCCTGCACTGCGAAGGCATCACCAAGCTGTTCCACGCATTTTGTGCGGAACGTAATTGCCTGACCAAAGCGGTGAAGGAAGACATCATCGATTGCTGCCAGAAGGTTGTCCGGCTGGAAGACAGCTTCATCGACCTCGCGTTCGAAATGGGTCCGGTGCCCGGCATGACCGCCAAAGAGATCAAACGCTACATCCGCTACATCGCCGACTGGCGTTTGGGCCAATTGGGCCTGCCCAGCGTCTATATGGTCGAAGACCACCCGCTGCCCTGGCTCGCGCCACTGCTGAACGGGGTGGAACACGCCAACTTCTTCGAAACCCGCGCCACCGAATACACCAAGGCCGCCACAAGGGGCAATTGGGGCGAAGTGTGGGACAGCTTCGACAGCCGCAAGAAGAAGGTCATCGGCATCGAGCCAGCGGCGGAGAATGACGGCATGGATATGTTCGAACAGGCAGGGGTTGCGGCGGAGTAGTCGTGGACCTAGCTGTACCATCGTTCCTGATCGCAATTGTAGGGATAATACTGCAGTTTGCCGACGCGTTCCCCGAACATAGAGAAACGCGAAAAGTCATTGTTGTCATGTGCATCGGATTTTTCGTTGGATCATTAGCCAACGCACTTTCGGGTGCAACTTACAATGTGACAGGAAATGTAGACTATAAGGCCGTAATAATATTTTCACTGCTGGCAGTTTTAATACTATTTGCCTTACTTGGTACTTTGCTCAACGATGAGAAGAAGCGCGATAGTGCAAGCGGTGCTGCGTGGGTAGCAGTTGGGTTGTTCGTACTAGCCGGATTTGTAGTTTCTTTGAGCGGGATTGAGCAAGACCCGACGCTTTCGACGGACGAGATAATTCTGCTCGCCAGATCCGCGGAAACTCGAGGTGACATTGATCGTGCGATTGCCCTAAATAAACAGCTTAAATCAAGAGTTTCTAGTCCAGCTGATGATATAATTCAAAAGAAGATAGATGCGCTAATAGAGCAACAAATGCCCAGTTGATAATGTAGTTTTATTTGAAAGCTGCCAGATCTATTCTAGTTTCAAGACACCTTGATAGAGACCGTCATGCCTGTTATTTCATTTCAAGAAGCGTTACATAAGACTGAAGGCTTAAAAAGGCACTTGCTCTTGGGCAACGGCTTTAGCATCGCACTGTTTCCTAATCGCTTCCGTTACGGTAGCTTGCTGCAGCAGGCATTTGATGATGGTCTTTTTGAAAATTATCCTGAGTTATTTGAAGCTTTTAATATCCTAGAGACTACAGACTTTGAGATAGTTCTCGAAGCGCTGATCCGCATGACCAAACTTCTTCACCTGTATGTCGGCGATCCAGATCCAAAACAAAAAATGCTGGATCACGTCGAGCGTCTCAAAGAGGCCTTGGTAACAGCTATAGCGGGAAGTCACCCCGCTAGATTGTCTGAAATATCGGAAGAGCAGTTTGAATCTTGCAGAAACTTTTTGCATAATTTTTCCGGTAAGGATCTGCCTCGAGTTGGCAACATCTACACACTGAATTATGACCTGCTGCTATACTGGACAATACTTCATAATCCGGAGCCAGATTTTAGTACGGGAGAAAAGATCGAACCCGAAGATTCTGAACTGCTGATACATGACGACGGGTTTCGTAATCCCGATGATGATCCAGATGCTCCATATGTTACTTGGGATATTGATGGAGGATCAAACTCGCAGAATATTCATTTTCTTCATGGCGGGTTGCATCTTTTTGACGCTGCGCATGAACTGCAAAAATATTGCTGGGAACGCGCTGGTGGTGTGCCGTTGATGGACCAAATTAAGCAAGCTCTAGATGAAGAACGTTATCCGATGTTTGTATCCGAAGGAGACAGCGATTCTAAGCTCGAAAAAATCATGCACAGCGGATATTTATCTAGATCATTCAAAAGCTTAGCTGGCGTCTGTCAAACAAATTCGGCGAATAGCACGCTGTTTTTGTATGGCCATTCTTTGGCCGACAGTGACAACCATATCCTTAGTCTAATCGAAGAGGGAAAGATCAGATCTGTTTTTATCAGCATATTCGGCAACGAAAATGATGAGTGGAATAAAGCATTAGTTGAGCGCGCGAAATTGTTGCCGGCAAAAAGGGACAACTACCCTTTGACCGTGCATTTATATGACGCTGCAAGCGCGACAGTTTGGGAATAGCAAACGCACGCATAACGGTGACAGTGCACTAATTTCTCGAAGATTGTTGGCCCGCCAAAGGCGGGCAAGGCCCAAAGGAAATAAGGCACAAGGATCGGCGCGCTTCACGCTATCGCAATCCATTCAGCTCTTTGCGGCTTCTTTTCTTCGCGCCTTGCACCCCGCAGGGGTGCGCCAAAAACTCAACCTCCCCTTAACTACCGCCATGCGATCACCCTCGCATGGCCCGCGACTCGCTCTTCAAGCTCGCCACCCCGCTCGTCGGGCTGACCTTCCTTGCGGTCTATAATTTTCCGATAAAGACCGAAGAGGAAAAGGTGCAGCCCAAGGCCGTCGAGCAATCGGTCCATTATTCCGGCTGCAACGAAGTTCGCGCGGCGGGCAAGGCGCCGCTCTTTGCCGGACAACCGGGCTATCGCGAAGGCATGGACGGCGACGGCGACGGCATCGCCTGCGAACCCTATCGCGGGCAATATTAGCGTGTTCAGCTTTCGATTAGCTCTGCGCCAGCATCGACATGATTAATGCTGTGTCGGTAAACTCGATCACCGAGCGCGCCTTGCCGTTGTCGTCAAATTCCCACAGGTTGAAAACATGTGTGTCATGCCTGCCACCATCGCTTGCGGACACCGTGATGCGCATCAACACCGCCGCCCTGTTCCCCTCAATCAGCGTGTCGACCCGGTCGGCAGAATGAAATTTGAACTGGTCGATCAGCTCGCTCACCGCCTGTCGCGCATTGCTCTGCCGGGTCAGCGGGGCTCCGAGAATATTGGCGTCCCCCATCAGTTGATAGCTTGCATCGTCCGTCCAAACGGCAGCCATCGCGGCCTGATCGCCTGCTACGCGGGCGACATAAATCCCGTCGATGATGTCCAGAACTTTGCTTCGGTCCAGCATGCCACCCTCCCAAGGCCGGTTTTCCGGCGATCAGGGTAAACCTATTGCAGAAGGCAATCAATGACAGCTTTGGTTCACCGAATGACGCGGTATAATTTTGGCACCATAGCAATTCCGGGGACAGAATGCTTTTGCGCTCCGGGTCGATCCAATGCCCCTTGACCGCCGCCCCGTGTTCTGCTAATGTTCTTTTTTGCTCTTTGACAGCTTCGGCCATTGGCCTGGCACTGAATCCCCCCTTGCGTTTCGCGGAAGCCCGCGCGCTGCCCGCCGAAAATTATCGGTCGCATGCGCAATATGCCAGCCGCGCGGAGGCCGTTCAGGTGAGACTTTAGTGAGACCTTTCAGTTTTAACGATGGGCTGCGCTTTGCTGAACTTTGAAGCGGTGCCTGAATCCCCTCACCTGTTACAGGCTTCGCCGCGCCAGCGCCACCACCGCCATTGCGATGCCCTCACGGGCATCTCAACTCCTGCTTGCAGCACAGGTGAAATTGCGTATCGTGCGGCCCAGACGGAGGACCATCGTCGTGCTGCAACGAATCATATTAGCGATTTTCTTGCTGGGTGCGCTACTCACGGGTTTGCAGATGTTGCCATCGCGGGCGACCGCGACGGCCGAGTGCCCGCAAATCATAGTCAGCGGGAGCCAGGATGAAGGCCCGATGGCGCATTTCAACGCCGATGTCGTACCGGGAACCTATGATGTCACCTATAACTGGGCGGTTTCCGACGGTGCGATCGAAAGCGGTCAGGGCACATCGACCATTGATGTCGCCGGAATGGAAGGCAATCTGGTCACCGCGACAGTCGACATCGGCGGCATGCCCGCCGAATGCAACAGTGCGGCGAGTTCTACGGTCGAGATTCTATAAAGCTATCGCCCGCCTTGTTATGCGGCTAAAGCCCGATCCATGGCCGACCTCTACCTCAAAGCACTCGAATCCGAACGCCGCAGCTTATGGGCGACAGCACGGCTCAAAGGCCTGCCAAAGGACTCACCCGAACGGCTGCGGATCGCCGCGATTGACGAGAGCATCGCCGCGCACAAGGCGAAGGCCAAGCCTACTCAATAACGCCCAAGCCCGCCAAGTAACGAAAAGGCCCGCCTTCAGAAGAAGACGAGCCCACGCTCCCCGAGCGTCCTTTAAACCATGGTCCGCCGACTATTCGACCGGTGTAAACTGTTCGTCCGGCGGCTGCTTTGGCGCGTCCTCGGACCGGTTGACCGGCCGTTCGTCGGCATGGTCATTGTCGATATCGGCGCCGGTTGGCGACGCTGCCGCCTCGAGCAGTTCGTCATCTTCGGCGACGCGCAGGTCAGCATTGCTGCTGACTTTGGGTGCGTCGGCGGGGTAGGTTGTGTCCTCTACGGCTTGGTCTGCCGTATCTTCCGGGGCGGTTGCGGCCGCTGCGTCGGTGACTGGCGTATTGCCGATGGGACGGCTGTTGTCCGGGTTTGTCATCGAAACCTCCTTTTCCATTCGGAAGCGCAAAAAAGGCAAACCAACAAGTGGCGATCATGTTCCCGGGATCAGGGCCGAACCTGTTAAATAGCCCAGACAAAATCGATTTTTGTCTGTCCGCCAGGCTCTCCGTCCGGTCCGAACCGGCGTTCGATGATCTGCCCCTGCCCTTGGCGGTCCACCGCGATGACCGTGCTGCACCTTGTGCCATAAATCGGGCTGCGGATGAAAACAGGAATGGCATCGGGGTCGGGTATGGTCTCGTCGATCAGCAGGCCGAACAGTTCTTGCAGATCCGCAGCGGGCCCCGTCAACCAATCAGATATTTCCGCGACCAGCCGGTCCGTTCGCGGCCAGTGCTCGTCGGGAATGGCGTTCGACAGGCCGTGAATGCCGGGTTGCATCGGCTGCCGCAAGGGCATCGGCCGGTTTGACAGCAATTCTGCGGATTGGTGCCCGGTGACGATCAGGTTGAACGGGTTGAAATCGCCCAGCTCGTCTGTCACATGCCCCGAGTGCAGCCAGTCAGCGACCAGATCACCGCGCGACTTCTTGTCGGGATCAGGCCCGTCGGCGTTGCGGATGTTGGTAACGACGGCAAAGCGCCCGCTGTCCGACACGCCCATCCATGTACCCTTTGAAACAAGATCGCGGCCGGCGATGATGTCGGACTGGTCCTGCCACCTTGCGACCGGCGCCGAAGGGCGCGTGTGCAACTCGTCGCGGTTGCCCGCAACCAACAGCCGCCATCTGGGATGCGCCTCCCATGCTATTGCAACTACGCACATATAAGGGCGCTATCGCCGATCCGTGCGGGATTGGCGAGGCCAAACAGTTTATTCAACCGACATATTTTGCTTCTCGCCGCGACGTGCGTGGCCATGTTCGTCAAGGTCGCCGGGCTCCATGCCTTCTTCGCCCAGCATCTCCGCTTCATCATCGTCGCTGCGTTCGCCGCGATAGGCATCCATGTCGATCTGTCCGCTGCGTTCCATATGCTCCATATGGTCCACCACATCCTGCCCGTCATCGGGCGTAATCTGCGCTGGATTGGTCGTGCCGCCATGCTCGCTGTCTTCATTTTGCACCGACGCATCGGCCGTACCGCGCATGGCATCGTCAGCGACGGTCTGCGCCTGTGCGCTTTCGTCTTCCTGTTCGGAATTGTCATCGCTATCCGTTGGCTGACCTTCCCCCGGATCGGTATTTGGCGCAGCGGGTGTTTCTGCTGGCGCGTTGGGTTCGACCTCTGTGCCTGGCTGGACCGGAGCGCTTTCGTTAAACTCATCCGGCTTCGGCGGGTTGGAGGCATTATCTGAGATATTCATCGGGGCATCCTTCCTTAGGGGGTTATGAAAAGCAAACGCGCAACGGACGAGTCGGGTTCCTTTCACCATGCGCGCGACGGAAATAGTTTGCCGCCGCCGCCGCCCCGATATGGACAGCGGCGGCGGCAACGCTTATCGGCTGGCGATGACAATTCAGCCCAGCGATTCCATCCTCATCATCGACTTTGGCAGCCAGGTCACCCAGCTGATTGCGCGCCGCGTGCGCGAGGCCGGGGTCTATTCCGAAATCGCGCCATTCAACACCGCCGAAGAAGCTTTCCGCCGGATGCAGCCCAAGGGCGTCATTCTATCGGGCGGCCCCGCCTCGGTCACCACCGAAGGGTCGCCCCGCGCGCCGCAAGTCGTGTTGGATAGCGGCCTGCCGATTCTCGCCATTTGTTATGGCCAACAGACTTTGTGTACCCAATTGGGCGGCTCCGTCGAAGGCGGCCACGCAGCCGAATTTGGCCGCGCCGATGTCGAAATCCTGAAAGCCAGCCCGTTGTTCGACGGTTTCTGGGAAGTCGGCGGCAGCTATCCCGTATGGATGAGCCACGGCGACCGGGTAACCATGGCGCCCGACGGCTTTGAGGTCATCGGCACCTCGGCCAACGCGCCGTTCGCCATCTGCGTCAATGAAACGCGGCGTTACTATACAACGATGTTCCATCCCGAGGTCGTGCATACTCCCGATGGCGCGAAGCTGATCTCCAACTTCGTCCACAAGATTTGCGGGCTGGCGGGCGATTGGACGATGGCCGAATTCCGCGCTACCAAAATCGCCGAGATCCGCGCACAGGTTGGGTCTGGGCGTGTCATTTGCGGCCTGTCGGGCGGCGTAGACTCGTCGGTCGCGGCAATCCTGATCCATGAGGCAATCGGTGATCAACTGACCTGCGTGTTTGTTGATGGCGGCATCTTGCGAATGAACGAACGCGAGCAGGTCGAAAAACTTTTCCGCGAGCATTACCATATTCCGCTGGTCGTGGTGGATGCCGAGGAGCGCTTCATGGCAGGCCTTGCTGGCCTGACCGACCCTGAAAAAAAGCGCAAATTCATTGGCGGCGAATTCATTAACGTGTTTGAGGAAGAAGCCAAGAAAATCGGCGGCGCGGATTTTCTGGCACAGGGCACATTGTACCCCGATGTGATCGAAAGCGTCAGCTTCACCGGTGGGCCTTCGGTCACAATCAAAAGCCACCACAATGTCGGTGGCTTGCCCGAACGCATGAACATGCAGTTGGTCGAACCTTTACGCGAACTGTTCAAAGACGAAGTCCGCGCGCTTGGTCGTGAACTTGGCCTCAACGACGCTTTCGTCGGCCGCCATCCCTTCCCCGGCCCCGGCCTCGCCATCCGGATCCCCGGCGAAGTCACCAAAGAACGCTGCGACATATTGCGACTGGCCGACGCGGTCTATCTCGAAGAAATCCGGAGTGCGGGTCTCTACAACGAAATCTGGCAAGCCTTCGCCGTATTGTTGCCAGTCCGCACCGTCGGCGTAATGGGCGATTCCCGCACCTATGACAATGTCTGCGCGCTCCGCGCGGTCACATCAACCGATGGCATGACCGCCGACATCTATCCGTTTGAGAGCGCGTTTTTGAGCCGAGTATCGACGCGGATCATCAACGAGGTGAAGGGGATAAACCGGGTGGTTTATGATTATACGTCGAAGCCACCGGGGACGATTGAGTGGGAGTGAGAGGATAGCGTAGATTTGCGGAAAATTTCGCAGATTTGTGTGATTTTACGAGTTTTTTTATTGATGGAATGGGTAATATGGCCAGCGTGGCAATCAGCGGAAAGTGTAACGAAAATTGTCCAAAACAGTTCACAGATGGGTTCGGGTCAAAGAACTGACAAAGGAAGAAAAGGCGGCTGTCGGTCTGCGCTGCGATGCCTTCATCGCCGGTGTTCTCATGCCACGGTTTCTGCCGGAGATCAGGCCGACTCAATGGAATTATCCCATCGCGCTCCATGGCAAATGGCGCGGCAGCAAATTCAGCTTTATTATTCGCTATCGCTCGGGTTGGGAAAACAGCCGGCGGTGAATTCGACTCAGCTTGGGCGCGGCTCGATCATGACGAGGAATGCCTGTCAGAAACACGCTTTCATATCATGTGGCACCGACACACCGGGCAGTGGTTTCCCTACCATGCTTCCGCGACGCTTAATGAGGCCTTGCACATGATTGAAACCGACCCGATCTTGCAGCCACACATATAAAACGACCGAGGCATAGATTGTTCGACCCCGACCAGCTCCGCAAGATCGCAGGTGATAAAGCGTTTGCGCGTGGACAAAGCTATGCCGATCATGGCCATATCGCCTTGTTAAGCCTCAATAATGACGGAGTAGTCGCCGCAGCCTTCGGCACGAGCGATTATACGGTGTGGCTGAACCGACCGCCGTCGGAAATTTCAGGTCAGTGCACCTGTCCGGCTTATGATGATGCCGGGTTCTGCAAACATCTGGTGGCAACTGCCCTTGTCGCCAACGAGGCTATCGCGCAAGGCGATGATCCACCTGACCGAATTGGAGAGATTGCTGCGGGGATCGCGGGGCTGGACAAACAACAGCTTGAAAAACTGGTGCTGGAAATTGCAACGACCGACTGGAGATCGCTCCGGTCGCTTTGTTTCTCACTTGGCTTGGAGTGGGATGACGATCTGGATTAGAATCACGGCGCCCGCTCCAGATCGTCATGGTTTTGTCCCCCACGCCACTTGCCAGGTCGCAAACTCCAGCGGCCGGATCTGGTAGCGCGCGAAATTGCCCTCGTGGAGGCCAAGTAGCTCGGTTTCCGCGACTTCCATGAATTGATCCTGGTCGCCGGGCGGGATGGCGTCGTCGGCCTTGAAGCGGACATGGGCGGCTCCCGCCTTGCGGGGCATCGCACCGCGCACCACTTCGGCGATGACCTCACGAATGGCATCGCGATAGCGCAGCCGGAACGGATCGGGTTCGCCCATCGACTGACGCACGGCAGCATAGCGGGCAGCCGAGCGCTGGTAGGCCCAGAGGAATACATCCTTGAGCAGTTCAACGCGACCCAGTTCATAAACACCCAGAATCGCTTGAGTATAGAGTTCGCCGGGTACATCGGTGAACGAAAGTGGTGCGAGGTTTGCTCTGATCAGCGGGATGTTGGCGGCAAGGCGGGATACACGTTTGTTCACATCGTCGAAGGGCTGAAGATAGGGGAGCTGGACCATAACGAAAAAGGCCTGCTCGAACGGATCCTCGATAAGCGCGGCCTTGGCGAGGAGCAGATCGAAACATTCTTCGATCAGTCCAGTGATTTCGAGCGGGTGAAACGCTGAACGCTCTATGCCGACGATGATATGGCGCAGCCGCCCAACCGCCGACGGGTCTGCCAGAAGGTTGTTGGCGAGCAGGCCGTGAAGGTTGAGCACCGTGTGGCGGTTGAAGCCGATCTCGTCGGCCGCCGCGACCAGAAACTCGATAGCATCCTTATGATTGAGGATCATCTGCGCTTCGCGGTGATTGCGGCCCTTGGCCTCTTCGCCAAAATCCAGCAGGCGGCGTGTGTCCAGCAGCGAATAGGTATTGCCTTCGAGGCGGCTCGAATTCCACGCAAGGTCGATCAGCAAACGACCCAGAATCTGCTTGGCATAGGTACCTGCCGGAGCGGCTTCGATTTGCGGCTTACCGATAGCATGCAGTTTTGCGCGGTCGTCTACAGACAGGTAAAAGCTTATATTGGGCTGGTAGCGATCGAGAAAGTCCCGGTCATATCCGACCGGTTGTCGCATCTCTACAATCTGACACACATAGTCCCGAACATCTCGTCCGCCCTCCGAAAGGGGGACGATCTCCTCGAGGTCGCCATCGCTGACCTCTGCTGGGTCGGCAGATGCCGAGAGACGATAGCGGGCCGCACGTCCGTCGCCTTCAAGCTGAACACGTCCATTGTTTACCAGGAAGCGCAGCCGGTACTGAAGTGTTCGGCGCGCACCGGTTTCGGCGAGTGCCTCTTCGATCTGGGCGAGCGACGCGCCGTCGGGTTGCAGGGCAATTGCCGCTTCGATTGCCTCAAGAGCTGGTTCGGGAATCGGTCGGGCCAAATGCACTGTCCTTAGTTGCGCAGGAATATAATCGCGCAATCACGAAAATCAATACGCAATTAAAAGAGGAATCACGCAACTAAATGGTCAATCACGCAAACTCCCATTCAACGCGCAACCTTAGCTTGCGCGATGGCCCCTGCCTGTTGATGTCCTTCTCAGAAAAACACTCGTCCTGTTTGGCTTGTGAATTGGGCCACGATATTGCCATGGCGCGACGGCGGGGCAAGATTGCTATCAAATACGGTGGTTTACTAACATCCTGTGGGAACCAAATGGTCGGGTGCGCGTTTGTGATGTGTTGAAAGGTAGCTCGACCAAAAGTCGGCGCTTTCAAACCCAAAAGCGAGGATATTCCCATGACCTACAAGAAATTTGCCCTGCTGTGCTGTGCCACTATTGTTGCACCCATTGGCCTTAGCGGCTGCGCTACGGTCGAAGAGGCGGTTGCCGAAGCGGTTGCCGAAACCCGTTATGCCGCGCTTGATGGAGCCCAGGTTGTCAGCTCGAGCGGTGACAGCGACGGTTATGCCAAAGCGGAACTAACAGTGGCCGATGAGTTGAATCAGGTTTGCTATGATATCAATAACATACGCAATATTGGTCCAATTACCTCGGTAACGATCAACCGCGCCCCCCGCGGTTCCACCGGTCCGGTTGCGCTCCGATTGAAAGAGGCCAATGAGGGCGGTTGGAAAAGCTGCGTCGGCCGTTCGGAATGGCTGGAAGAGTCATTCGAAAACGCGCCGGGCGCTTATTATGTCCAGATCGCCACGAGCGAATATCCCAATGGTGCAATTCGCGGCCAATTCATGCGTAATTGATCTTTATTGGAATGATGTCGAAAGGGAGGCACATCTTCCTGATGTGCCGCCTTTCGTTTTGCCGCTTGCCCGCCGACCAGTGCTTCGCCAAAAGGCCACGCATTCGATCGAGCGGAGCACAATATAACAATGTCCATCATCCTTTATGGCATCCCCAATTGCGATACCGTCAAAAAGGCGCGGGTTTGGCTGGACGCAAAAGGCATCCCTTATGCCTTTCATGATTATAAGAAGGCAGGAGCCCATGCGGGCAAGCTTTCCACATGGTGCGACAAGGCAGGGTGGGAAACGGTCCTGAATCGTGCTGGCACAACCTTCAAGAAGCTGCCTGACGCCGACAAAGCCGACCTGTCGCAAGCCAAGGCAATCAAGCTGATGACGGACCAGCCTTCGATGATCAAACGGCCTGTTGTCGAATATCCCGGCGGACTGCTCGTCGGGTTCAAATTGCCCGAATGGGAAGCGGCATTTTAGGGCGTGATGCCGTGTCATCATGCTGAAATGCACTGCGGGAAAGAGAGTGGAATGACCCGCTTGCCCATCCTGCTGATCGCCGCCATTCTCACCGCCTGCTCTGCTCAGGAAGGTCAAGCCATGCCGCAACCACTTGAAGGACCGCCCATCATCATCGCGCATCGTGGCGCTTCAGGCGAGCGGCCCGAACATACAATTGCAAGCTACACGCTGGCCATACAACAAGGTGCGGATTTTATCGAACCCGATCTGGTACTGACCAAGGACGGTGTGCTTGTCGCACGGCACGAGAACGAGATTTCGGAGACCACCGACATCGCGGCGAAACCGGAATTTGCCGACCGCAGGACGACGAAAACCATCGATGGCCAGAAAATGACGGGATGGTTTACCGAGGATTTTACGCTGGCTGAATTAAAAACGCTGCGTGCCAAAGAACGGCTGCCGCAATTGCGCAAAGCCAATATGGCCTATGACGGCCAATTTGACGTGCCAACGTTTGAAGAGATTTTGGAGCTGGCCAAGATCCAGAGCGCGAAAACCGGGCGGCGGATCGGCATTTATCCCGAGACCAAACATCCAGGCTATTTCGCGTCAATCGGCCTGGCGCATGAAACCCCGCTGCTCACGCTACTGACGCGATATGGCTATGCCCATAAAACCGATCCGGTTTTTATCCAAAGCTTCGAAGTCGGCAATCTTGAAGCTTTACGGCCTAAAACCAGACTCCGGCTAATCCAGTTGCTGGATGCCGACGGCGGTCCTGCAGATCGCAATATCAGTTATGCCCAAATGCTGGAGCCAGCGCGCCTGAAAATAATGGCATCTTATGCGGACGGCATCGGCCCCAACAAATCGCTGGTCATCCCGCGCAATGCTCTCGGGGTGTTAGGCACCCCTACGGCGTTGGTCGCAGACGCCCATGCAGAAGGCCTTGCTGTCCATCCCTGGACATTCCGCCGCGAAAATTACTTCCTGCCGCTCGGCCAGAAATCAGGCATCAACCCCGCCGCACACGGTGATCTGGCGGCGGAAGTTCTGGCGTTCCTGAACGCTGGTGTCGATGGCATCTTTAGCGACAATCCCGCACAGGCGGTCGCTGCGCGTGACAAACGCTAAACCAATTTCATTGACCCCATAGCTTGGCCAAGCTAACTTGGCCAAGCTATGGGAATCCACGTCAACATCGGCGAAGCTAAAAATCGCCTGTCCGAACTCATCGCCGCGTCACTGCGCGGCGAAGAGGTTATCTTGTCCAAAGCGGGCAAGCCGGTTGCGCGCATATTGGCGCTGGATGAAGCCAAGGCCGATGCAAAGGCGGAGCGTGCCGCCAAATGGGATGCGTATATCGGTAGCGGGAAGGGTACTGTGGATCCCGATTTCGACTGGTTTGCGCCGACCTTTTCGGACGACGAAATCGAATCCTTTACCAAATTTCCCGACGAGTAAGCGCAACATTGCGGTTGCTTCTCGATACCCATGCTGTCGTCTGGCTGGCCGAGGATGACCAGCGCCTGCCCAAACATGTGTATAGTCGCATACGCGACGCTGATGAAATCTATGTCAGCTTCGCATCGGCTTGGGAATATGGCCTGAAACGCAAAAAGTGGCCAGAAAGTTTCAAAAACAACTTCGCTTATTTACTAAATGGTATTCCCGCCCAATGTTTAGCAATGGAATTCGACGTGCACAGATTTGCGGAAGAACTGCCCCTCATTCATAATGACCCGTTCGACCGGATGCTGATAGCGCATGCTTTGCATCATGGATTAACATTGGTGACTAAAGACCGCGACATTCATAGATACCCCGTAAAAACCTTCTGGTAAGGCCCGAGCCCATGTCCACACGTCCACAAACACTCACCTACAACACATCCACGAGCCGTGCGAACCCGACGCCGTCACCGATGAAGCGGCTTACCGTGCCGCGGATTCGGCAGCGCAAGGGCGGTGAACCACTGGTGATGCTGACCGCCTACACGGTGCGTATGGCGCAATTGCTCGATCCACATTGCGACATGCTGCTGGTGGGCGATTCACTGGGTCAGGTTATTTACGGCCTGCCGCATACAGTTGCGGTGACGATGGAAATGATGGCGGCGCACGGTGCGGCGGTCGTGCGTGGCAGTTATCATGCGGCGGTCATCGTCGATATGCCGTTTGGCAGTTATGAAGCCACCCCCGAACTGGCGTTCATGAATGCGTCTCGTTTGCTCAAGGAAACAGGGGCGGCAGCGGTGAAGATTGAAGGCGGCAAGGTGCTCGCCCCAACCGTAGAGTTCCTGACCTCACGCGGCATTCCGGTGATGGCGCATGTTGGGCTAACCCCGCAAGCGGTCAATATTTTGGGCGGATATGGCGTCCGGGGTAAGAGCCCCGAGGAAGCCAAGTCCATCGTGGAGGACGCCGAAGCAATGTCGGCAGCCGGCGCATTTGCAATGGTGATCGAAGGTGTACTTGAACCCATCGCGATTGAAATCACCAATAAAATCGCCTGTCCGACCATCGGTATCGGCGCGTCGGCGCAGTGCGACGGGCAAGTGCTGGTGACCGAAGATATGCTCGGCTTGTTTGAACGCACGCCAAAATTCGTAAAGCGTTACGGGGCGATGTCGAGTCTGGTCGAGGATTCGGTGCGGCAATATGCCAAAGAGGTTCGCGACCGTTCTTTCCCCGGGGTCGAACAGCTGTATCAGCCCGAATAAAGCGGGGCTGGCCTATCGCGGTTAGTGCGGCTAAGGACTGCTCAACGACATGTTTTTTATCCTATTTCGGAGGCCCTTTTGGCTTTGACACCGACTGACAAGCGCGCCGGTAGCGACGAAGCATTCCTGCGCGAAGTGGACGATGCGGTCCGCGCGAGTGATTTGACGAATTTCTGGACACGTTATGGCCGTTGGCTGTTGGCGCTGGTCGTTGCTGGCCTTTTGGCCTTCGGCGGCTGGATCATTTACCAGAACCGCGTGCAGGCGGCAGCTGACAAGCAGAGCGAAGAATTTGTCGATGCGATGGACAAATTGCGCGCCGGTGATGTCAAGGGTGCCCGAGCGGAGCTTGCCGTCCTCGCCAAGGCCGAACAGCCTGGATACCGAGCGATGGCCCAGCTGGTTGAAGCCAATTTGCTCGGGGAAGATGGCGAAACCAAGAAAGCGATTGCCATTTATGCCAAGGTCGCAGGCGATGCCAGCCTGCCACAAACCTTCCGTGATCTGGCACTTATCCGTCGGACCAGCGCAGAATTTGACACATTGGCACCGCAAGCGGTGATCGACCGTCTGAAACCACTCGCGAAGCCCGGCAACGCCTGGTTTGGCAGCGCGGGCGAGATGACAGCGATCGCCTATATGAAAATGGGCAAAGACAATCTGGCCGGTCCGATTTTTGCTCAAATTTCCAAGCAAGACGGGCTACCGCAAAGCTTGCGCAGCCGTGCCCAGCAAATGGCGGGGGCACTGGGGGTCGATGCTGTTCAGGTTGATGAAAAGCGCAATGCGGCATCAAAAACGGCCGACACGACCGCAAAGGGGAGTGAATAAGTGAAGCAAGCGACAAAAATTCTGCTGGTACTAACGGCAGCAGCAACGCTGGGCGGCTGCGCGGTCATTGACAGCGTGCGCGGCGACGCCGGCAAGAAAAACAACACACCCACCGTTGGCAACCGCCTCGATATATTGGGAACAGAGCGCGATACCGAGGCTGATCCCAACTTGGCTAATGTTGCGGTGATATTGCCTGCAGCTGCGGTCAACGACGCTTGGGCACAGCCTGGTGGCAACGCTGCCAAATCACCCGGGCATGTTGAATTGGGCCAAGGCCTTGCGCGCATCTGGACAGCAAGTGTGACCGGTGCCAACCCCCGCGCGCGCTTGGCTGCCAGTCCGGTTGTTAGCGACGGACGGCTCTATGTGGTCGATACGCAAGCCAGGGTCTCGGCGTTCGATGCCAATAATGGCGGCCAAATCTGGTCAAACGCGATCGAAGTGGATAAAGATGGAAAGCCCTCGCGCTTTGGCGGCGGCGTCAGCGCAACCGGAACCTTGGTGTTTGCAACCAACGGTGTTGGCGACGTCACCGCGTTGCAGGCCGATACTGGTACGCTGGTATGGAAGAAGCGTCCGGCGGGACCTTTGCGCGGTTCGCCGACACTTTCCAACGGCAATGCCTATGTCATGACGCAGGATAACCAGATTTATGCGCTGCGCCAGACCGATGGCGAAGCGCAGTGGAATGAAGCCGGGCCAGTCGCCGCATCTGGTATTTTTGGCGTCGGTGCGCCAGCCGCAGCCCAAGGCACAGTGATCGCAGGCTATTCGAGCGGGGAGTTGGCCGCTTACCGTTATGAAAACGGTCGGAGTCTCTGGACCGACACGTTGTCGCGTACGGCAATGTCGACTTCGGTTTCGACCCTGACCGATATCGATGCCGATCCGGTGATTGACCGTGGCCGCGTTTTTGCGCTGGGCAAAGGCGGGCGTATGGCATCGTACGAACTGGTCACCGGCCAGCGTATATGGGAAATCAACATAGCTGGAATATCGACGCCTGTCGCGTCCGGCGAATGGGTGTTCGTATTGACTGACGAAGCCAAATTGCTGTGCGTTGCCCGTTCGAGCGGCAAGATCCGCTGGATTTCAAAGCTGCAACGCTACAAAAATGAAGAGAAGAAGAAAGGCCCGGTTAGCTGGTATGGACCGGTGCTTGCCGGTGGTCGCTTGATTACGGTCAATTCACGCGGTGAACTCTGGTCGGTATCTCCGGGCGAAGGCGCTGCCAATCAGGTATTCGATCTCAGCACTTCGGTTTCTCTGGCGCCGATCGTTGCGAACAGCACGCTCTATATCCTCGATGACAGCGGTCGTATTTCCGCCTTTCGTTGAGTTTGATTTAAGGAAGGACAGTTGGCGATGTTGCCGACGGTAGCCATTATCGGTCGGCCCAATGTCGGCAAATCGACGCTTTTCAACCGGTTGGTCGGGAAGAAGCTGGCGCTGGTCGATGACACGCCAGGTGTCACCCGCGACCGGCGCGAAGGTGAAGGACGGCTGTTCGATCTTGAGTTTACCGTCGTCGATACAGCGGGATATGAGGATGAGGACCCTGATACCCTGCCCGGCCGGATGCGGATGCAGACCGAGGCTGCAATTGCGGGCGCACAAGTTGCCATATTCCTGATCGACGGGCGCGTAGGCGTTACCCCGCTCGACGAGGAAATTGGCCGTTGGTTGCGGGGCAGCAGCACACCAGTGGTGCTCGCGGTCAACAAGGCCGAGGGCAAGCAGGCCGACAATGGCATCCTCGAAAGCTATGCGCTGGGCTTTGGCGAACCGATCGCGATCAGCGGCGAGCACGGCGAAGGCATGGCTGATCTGTTTCAGGAACTGCTTCCCCATATCGACGGCGGTGCGTTTGAAGTGCCGGACCTTGATGCGCCCGATGCGATATTGAAGCTAGCCGTTGTCGGTCGCCCGAACGCGGGGAAATCAACGCTGATCAACAAATTGCTCGGCGAAAACCGCCTGATTACTGGTCCCGAAGCTGGCATCACGCGTGATAGCATCGCGGTCGAATGGGTCTGGCACGACCCGAACCCGAAACAGGGTGAACCCGATGAAGAGGGCAATATTCCTCCGCTGCAAACCGAGCGTCGCGTACGCTTGATCGACACCGCCGGCATGCGCAAACGGGCCAAGGTTCAAGACAAGCTGGAAAAGCTATCGGTTGCCGACGCGCGCCACGCGATTGATTTTGCCGAGGTCGTGGTGCTGTTACTCGATGCCACAAAGGGTCTTGAAGTGCAGGACTTGAAAATCGCCGACCATGTCATTCAAGAAGGCCGCGCGCTGGTTATCGCGATCAACAAATGGGACATCGCCGAAAATGGCAGCAGCCTGTTTAACGGCATCCGCGCCGCGCTGGAGGATGGCCTTTCGCAACTCAAAGGCGTCCCGTTGATTGCAGTGTCGGCAGCCACCGGCAAGGGCCTCGACCAATTGCTAACTGCCACCTTTGAAGCGCGCGAGGCGTGGAACAAGCGCGTACCGACCGGCATACTCAACCGCTGGTTCGAAGCCGCAATTGCGGCCAACCCGCCGCCCGCCCCAGGTGGTAAACGGATCAAGTTGCGCTACATGACACAGGCACGCAACCGCCCGCCGACGTTCGTCATCTTCGGCAATCGCACCGATGAACTACCCGCAAGCTATGCGCGCTACTTATTGAACGGCATCCGCCGCGACCTCGATTTCGGCGCGGTACCTGTGCGTATAAACTTTCGTTCGTCAAAAAATCCGTTCGCCGACAAGGATTGACATAGTTCGGATCTGAACATGTCAACGCTCTGTTTACCTCTTCTGTTGTAGTAAACCTGTGGATGGTGGATGTAACAACAGGGCCACTGGAGTAATGGACGTTGAACCACGAAGCAGACGAGCTCATCGACTGGAAGACCTTTACCGAAACACGCACTTTGTTGGGCGCCGGTTTTGTACGGATTCTAGGCTATTTCCGTGAGGATGGCACCAAATCGGTTGCCGCCATTGAGGAGGCTATACGCCTGAAAGATTCTACCAAACTGGTTATGCCGGCGCACACGCTGAAAGGCGAATCCTGGCAGTTTGGTGCGAATAAACTGGCGATGTTGTCGGAAGAAATTGAGGTCGCGGCGCGGCATTATGTCGAAATCCATCAGGATCCAGCTGAGCTGGTCGAAAAGGTCGTCGAATTGCGGCCGATTTTCGAAGCGACTTTGGCAACATTGGAAGCCGAAGCCAGTCCGTTGGTTGACCGCCGTCCAGCGACTTTCGGCCAGCGTAATGTTTTGGGCGGGCTGAATTACGGGCGGATGTAAGCCTTCGGTTGGGTATCGATTTAGGGTCTTAGACCCAAATCCGATCAGATTTGCACAGTAATAGCCTCCGCGACCAAAATTTCTGTCTCAGAAAACGCCAAAATTTCTGTCTCGGTTGTGCTCCTGCGAAAGCAGGAGCGCTGGAGAGGTAACACTACGCTTGCCTTACAACGCTCCTGCTTTCGCAGGAGTACAGCGGGCTTTCAGGGCACCATAATGGCCTGATTTGTTGTACAAACTTGATCGAATTTTGGTCTAATCCTCGACCGGCGTTGATTGCAACTGGATATAATTTTCAAGGCCCATTCGCGTGATCATTTCAAACTGCGTTTCAAGCACATCAACATGCTCTTCCTCGTTTTCCAAAATATCGGCAAACAAATCGCGACTGACAAAATCGCGCACGCTCTCACTATAGGCTATCGCGTCTTTAAGCAGCGGCAGTGCTTCATATTCAAGCGCGAGGTCGGCCTTCAAAATCTCCTCAACGGTTTCGCCAATGCGCAACCGGCCCAAAAGCTGAAAATTGGGTAGACCTTCGAGAAACAGGATGCGCTCCGCCAACCGGTCAGCATGTTTCATTTCGTCGATCGATTCATGCCGTTCAAAATGCGCGAGCTTCGCCACACCCCAATTGTCGAGCATCCGGTAGTGCAACCAATATTGGTTCACCGCCGTCAGTTCGTTCTTGAGCGCTTCGTTGAGGAAGTCGATAACCTTTGCGTCGCCCTTCATGGCCGTTCTCCGAATGCGTGAAGTAGCTATATTCTACTCCCGAAGCGCGAAAAAGGGAAGCTTGAAGCCATGGAAAAGCTTGATTTTTTGGGGTTAAAGAAGCGCGCTATTGCTACGCGGTTGCAGGTACACCGCTGATAATGTCTCGCGCGAACGACAGGCACTGCCCGCATTTAGGTTTGCGGCCCAGGCGGGCGTACACGTCATTCGGCCTTTCGGAACCACAGCGTACAGCAGCCCGCAGGTCTTTTTCACGAATAGCATTACAGACGCAGACAACCATCGATTCGCTCCTTGCGCCAAGAAATAGCGTTAATGCGAATTGATTGCAATAGCTTTAGCGGATCGACTCCTGCGCATCGGCTGCAATTTCATGCGCGCCAGACTGCGCCACAGCCATTCGAGCGGACCATAAAGAAAATGTTCAAGCCAGGGCATGGACCACAGCAGCATCACCGCCCACGCGCCGAACACGAAAAACCATAATTCCGCGCGGCCGACATGACCGTAAAGACCAAGGCCATAGCCATAAAAGATCGTTGTCATTATTATGCTGGTGCCCAGATAATTGGTGAACGCCGCCTGCCCGGTCGCCATCACCCTTGCGATAAAGCCGGTTGCAGCAAAACGCTGCACGATGAGGATCAACAGTGCCGCATAGCCAATTGTCATCAACAGCCGGGGCAATATCATCCACGCAATCTGCGTGTTCAGCACGATTATTATGTCGAACCCGCTCGCATATTGAACGCCAGCGGCAAGGGCGCTGAACAGACCGCCACCGATCACGCCCCACAAGGCCCATTTTTTATATCGTTGCCGGTCCCACTGGCCGAGGAGAAAGCCGTTTTTGAGCAGCGCCATGCCGATCATCATCAATGGGAGCGTTTCAAGAAAGGACTGCAAGACCGCTCCAATTGGTTCAGATCGTTCTTCGCGTATCTTGTGGCTGACAATATCGGCATAGCCGCTGCGATAAAGCGCGATGTTTTTTTTGACCCCGACCGAGGTAAAATCATCATTGTTGATGATCTCGCTATATCGCTTGATATCCTCTGCCGTCGCATTCGGCTGGCCCGCCCGTTGTTGGACATAGAGCATTCCGCCCATCACCGCGCTGAACATCAGGAAACCCAGCGTATAACCAATCAACGCCCATTTGATCAGGCGGCTCGGTTGCCAGCGGCGGAACAGGAATGCGACGCAGCCGACGCAGGCATATAAGAACAATATATCGCCAAGCCAGATCAGGAAAAAATGCGCGAGACCGAGCAGCGCGAGCCAGAACATCCGCGCATAATGCACGCGCGCCGCATTTTCGCCTTTGGCTTCGGCGCGCTCGATAATCAGCATCATGCTCGCGCCGAACAAAAGCGAGAAAAGCCCCCGCATTTTGCCGTCGAAGACGATGTAGCTGAGAAACCAGCTGGCGAGATCGGTGCCGGTGTCCCCGCCGTAAACGGCAGGACTGAGATAAGCCATGAACGGCATATCGAAGGCCGCGATGTTCATTGCCAATATGCCCATCACGGCAAAACCGCGTAGTGCATCAAGGCTGATATAGCGTGTCGATAAATCCGGACTGGTCACCGCACCCAAATCTTGTTCTCCTGTATTATGCCAATGCTACAGTGGCACCACCGCTCCGTCCAGCGCCTTGTTTTTCTGTATTGACATTGATGTCAGTATATGCGAGTTGAGGGTAATCGATGACCCAACGGAACCGCGTGATGACCGATCTCCCATTTTGCCATCCTGACCGGCCCCGCCCACGTTTCCGGCCGCTAAAAGCGCTTGGCCATTTCCGCAACCTGATCGCGAACAAGGAAGATACCGAGCAGGTATTCCACATTTTTGAGGCCCTGCCCCGGCGGAGTTTTCGTACCAATGCCCGAAACTTCATTGAGAGCGAGAAGGGCAAAGCATTATTTGCTTCCGAAAAATATCTGCCGGTCATCCTTGATGACCACGCTGCGCTGGAAAAGCTTCCAGCCAATTCGGTCGGTCGCGCCTATATCGCTTTCATGCAACGCGAAGGCCTGTCTGCCGCCGGGCTGGTCGCCGAATATGACAAGTTCCAGGACCCGTCAAAGCGCTATGATGACATGATCCAATGGTATGGCAACCGCCAGCGTGACACGCATGATTTGCTCCACATATTGACCGGCTATGGCCGCGATGCCTTGGGCGAGCAGTGCGTATTGGCCTTCACTTATGGCCAGAACCGCAATTGGGGCAATCTCCTGATCTCCTATGCCGGTGGTTGGGAACTGAAACGGCGCGTAAAGGCCGATGCGCCGGTATTTGCTGCCATCCGTGAAGGACAACGGCATGGAACGCTGGCGGCGAATCTGGTCAAGGAAGATATCGTAAAGCTGCTCGCCGAGCCATTGGCTGACGCCCGCCAGCGGCTGGCCATTGGCGAGCCCACGCAGTATCGCCGCGCGCACGAAACGTATCAGGCGGTGGGCATTGATCCCTATGATTTCCTGGCAGCGGCTGCCTGAACCGGCGTCGTTCCGGTCATGGTTTACCAGAAAACTACCGTAACGGCGGTGCCAAGATTAAAGTGCAACAGCCTCTGTCGTTTCCGAGGTCATTGCGACCAATTAAGCTAAGGCCTGATCGGGTGGCTGGAAGTCGAGGACTTTGCAGGGGCAGTCGGCGATGTCAGCAACCGGCTGGCAGAGCGAATCCTACATTGCAAGACGGTAATTAAGGGCTTTTCGCACCTGCGCCGGAATCCAGTATTACGGTGCGTATTACCGTATTACGGTGACGCTGCGTAATCAATGTCCTCGAATTTGGGCGGACAGATTGATCGTGCACTGTTGCTATCGAGACCAGGTTGATAGACACTTGTTTGCAGGAGCTCGAGAGTCATGACCACCGCCAGCGCCCATCCTGATGACCCGCACTATGTCAACCGCACGGGCTGGCTGCGTGCTTCTGTGCTTGGGGCGAACGACGGGGTCATCTCGGTCGCTTCACTTATCATCGGGGTGGCGGCGGCGACACCACAGGCAGGCCCGGTCATGATCGCCGGATCGGCGGCGCTGATGGCAGGCGCAATGTCGATGGCGGCAGGCGAATATATCTCGGTTTCGTCACAAGCTGACTCCGAAAAGGCCGACATCCGCCGCGAAGCCGATGCGTTGGAGCAGTCACCAGTCGCCGAAGAGGATGAACTTGCCGCGATTTACCGCAGCCGGGGGTTGAGTGCCGAAACCGCCGCAGCAGTGGCGCGCGAACTGACCGGGCTCGATCCCTTGGCCGCGCATGTGCGCGACGAACTGGGCCTGTCTGAGCATCTCGCCGCACGTCCGCTGCAAGCCGCTCTCGCATCCGGCATAACTTTCAGCGCGGCGGCGGCAGTGCCGCTGATTGCGGCCTGGCTTGCGCCATCGGGAGCGATCATGTTGACAGTCGTCGCTGTCTCGATCTTGGCGCTTGCGTTCCTTGGAGCGCTCGGAGCGAAGGCAGGGGCCGCACCGCTGATCCCTGCGACGTTGCGCGTGGTGGGCTGGGGTGTGTTCGCAATGGCGACCACCGCCGCCGTGGGCCGCATATTCGGCGTCAGCGTCTAGGACGCCCCAGCAGTAAGCAGCCGCTTAGGCACCCCTGGATAAGCAGGTCGCCAATAGCGCGGGAATTACCGTGGCAGGTGCGAAACCTCTACATTATCCCCTTAATTACGGTAACACGTGAATTACGGTAACACGTGCAACAACCCCTAAATTATCGTCTTGCAATGTAGGAAATCATTTGGGACATTCGCAACTGTCGCCATTGCGCCTTGCTCTTTGACCTTGTTCGTTCCCCCTCCTGTAATATCGACGCATGAGTGCAAAAGCGCTTGCAGGAAATTATCTTGCCCACCGGCGCAACGAAGCATCCCGAAAATGCGTCACTCTTGTCACTCCCGGCCCTTGCCGTGCCGCTGCTCCACCCTGTTCAGGTGAGACTTTAGTGTCACCCTTCGACAGGCTTGCGCCACTTCCTTTCAAAGGTAACATAAGGTAACAGAATTCCCCCATAGCATGTGGAACTTTGTTACCTTAAGCGCCTCGGATGCGCTGAGGCACACCGCACTGCGCTGAACTTTCCCAAGCCATTTATGGCACGCCTCAGACCGCGACCACCGATTATGACGCTGCTGGCCGGGTGATCTCCTTGCGAAACAACCCACCCGGTCGTCGCCGTTCCGTCGGACGAAGGCCCATGGCCTTATGACAATTTAGAAACTGCCTTGACACAATCATAGCCCTCAGGCTATATAATATCCTATGACTTGGACGGTTCTGTATCACGACGCCTTTGTTCCCGAACTGGAGGCGTTAGCAGAAACCGTGCAAGACGCATTGTTGGCGGCGGTCAGTGTGCTTGTTGCCTGCGGTCCAACTTTGGGACGACCGCATGTGGATACGCTCAGTGGTTCGAAGCATGCGAACATGAAAGAATTGCGGTTTAATGCCGATGACGGGGTGTGGCGAGTGGCATTCGCGTTCGATCCCAAGCGCAATGCCATCATTCTTGTGGCCGGTGACAAGAGCGGCGTTGCACAGCCCCGTTTTTACAAGGCTCTGATCGCCAAAGCCGATGGCCGGTTTGCCGGGCATCTCGAAACATTGAAAGGAAACTGACATGGCCCGTACCCACGAAGATATCATGGCCAGCCTGCCCAAAGAACGGCGTGCGCGCATCGAGGCGCGTGCCGCCGAAATGATCCGCGAAGTCGAAGGCCTCAAAGCCCTGCGCAAGCTCGCCAAGCGCAGTCAGGAACAGATTGCCCAAGGCCTGGGCGTCAAGCAGCCTTCGGTACTAAAGATCGAACGCCAGACAGACCTGTACCTCTCCACGCTACGCCGTTTTGTCGAGGCGGCGGGCGGCACGCTGGAGCTTCGAGTGGAGCTGCCGGGGACGGGTGTAATCCATCTGAAGGGGATGGGAGAACTGAGCGCGACGGCTTGATCCGCAGCTGGGCGGGAATTACAGCGACACTTTACTGATATCCCTTTCCAAAAACAGGCTTGCAATGTAGGAAATCATTTGGGACATTCGCAACTGTCGCCATTGCGGCTTGC
>JBDTUD010000035.1:0-30707 GCA_040007915.1 Sphingorhabdus sp. | reverse complement strand
CCTTGCCCTTTTTCTGCTTTTCCAGCAGCTTTTTCTTGCGGCTGATGTCGCCGCCATAGCATTTCGCGGTCACGTCCTTGCGCATCGCGGCGATGGTTTCGCGGGCGATGACTTTGCCGCCAATGGCTGCCTGAATGGGGATTTTGAACAAATGCCGGGGGATCAGGTCTTTCAGGCGCTCGCACATGCCGCGGCCGCGTGCCTCGGCGGTGCCACGGTGGACGATCATGCTCAGCGCGTCGACCGGGTCGGCATTGACGAGGATGCTCATCTTGACCAAATCGCCCTCGCGGTGGCCGATCTGGTGGTAATCGAACGACGCGTAACCGCGCGATATGCTCTTCAGGCGGTCGTAGAAATCGAACACCACTTCGTTGAGCGGCAGTTCGTAAACGAGCTGCGCGCGGCCGCCCACATACGTCAGCTGTTTCTGGATGCCGCGCCGGTCCTGGCAGAGTTTGAGGATGCTGCCGAGATATTCGTCGGGGCAATAGATGGTCGCCTCGATCCACGGCTCCTGAATCTCGGCGATGCGGTTGATGTCGGGCATGTCGGCGGGGTTGTGCAGCTCCATATCGCGCGCGTCGTCGGTCTTGGAGCGGCTGAGTTTGAGCTTGTAGACCACCGACGGCGCGGTGGTGATAAGGTCGAGGTCGAATTCGCGGGTGAGGCGTTCCTGAATGATTTCGAGGTGGAGCAGCCCAAGGAAACCGCAGCGGAAGCCGAAGCCGAGGGCCGCGCTGCTTTCGGTTTCGAAGGAGAAGCTCGCGTCGTTGAGGCGCAGCTTGCTGATGCTTTCGCGCAGTTTTTCAAAGTCGGCGGCGTCGGTCGGGAACAGGCCGCAGAACACCACCGGCTGCACTTCCTTGAAGCCGGGGAGCGGTTCGCTGGCGGGGCGTTTGGCGTCGGTGATCGTGTCGCCGACGCGGGTTTGCGCGACTTCCTTGATCTGCGCGGTGATGATGCCGACCTCGCCCGCCGCGATTTGGTCAAGGATTTCAAGCTTGGGGCGCATGCAGCCGACGCGGTCGACCAGATGCTTGGTACCGGCGGCCATGAACTGGATTTCCTGGCCCTTTTTGATGAGGCCGTCGATGACGCGGATCAGGATGACGACGCCGAGATAGGGGTCGTACCAGCTGTCGACCAGCATGGCCTTGAGCGGCGCGGTGCGGTCGCCCTTTGGCGGGGGGATGCGGGTGACGATGGCCTCGAGCACCTCGTCGATGCCGATGCCTGATTTGGCGGATGTCAGTACTGCGTTGTCGGCGGGGAGGCCGATGATTTCCTCGATTTCGGCCTTGACCTTGTCAACCTCGGCGGCGGGCAGGTCGATCTTGTTGATGACGGGGACGATTTCGTGGTCGTGCTCGATGCTTTGGTACACGTTGGCCAGCGTTTGCGCCTCTACGCCTTGCGCGGCATCGACGACGAGCAGCGCGCCTTCGCATGCGGCGAGGCTGCGGCTGACTTCATAAGCGAAGTCGACATGGCCGGGGGTGTCCATGAGGTTGAGCTCATAGGTGAGGCCGTCCTTCGCGGTGTAATCAAGCCGCACGGTTTGCGCCTTGATCGTGATCCCGCGTTCCTTCTCAATGTCCATGTTATCAAGGACTTGGCTGGTCATTTCGCGCGCGGTCAGGCCGCCAGTCTGTTGGATCAGCCGGTCAGCCAGAGTCGACTTGCCATGGTCAATATGGGCAATAATCGAGAAATTACGAATACGGGAGAGTTCAGTCATGCGCCGCGCCCTAGCAGGGGCCAGCAATCGCATCAAGCGCAGCGCGGAACAGACAGGCTAAGTGCAAGGCGACTTGGACCTAAGCGAGTTGCCATATGGGGAGGCAGGGCGCGAAAAAATGGTCGCGCCCCACCCAGATCCTCAGCTTTGGATAAGGTCAGCGTCGGCCTTAACCGGAGCGTTGTCGTCAGCGCCCGTCGTCGGCCTGAGAGCGTCGGGACAGCCGAATGAAGTGGTTTTCAAATTGCTGCGCAACTGGATCATATTGATCTCGCGAACGGCGACCACCATTTCTGCCCTGCTGGATACCAGAACATTCATGCCATTGGTCATGGATTGAAGCAGTTTTTGGGTCGACGCCGCTGGCAGCTTTGAAGCGGTCGCTCCCTCAATCACACTGGCTGTCAACCGGGCGTGGCTCAGGACAGCGTAATCAATGGCAGATACACATGCCTGCGTATCGGCGGCTACAACATCGCCTGTAGTTTTCTTGATTTGATGCATGGTCGGTTCCTTTTGCTCACCGCAAAAATGCGGCTTGGACAGGCATCTTCGCCGAAGCTTTTCGGCAGGAAAGCCGAACAACCTCCGATATGGATATTGCCACAGTGGCCAGCATCTTATCTCTCGAAAAACGGCCTCTACAATAGTCCAATATGGATAAAAACTCATCGCTTCCCTTTCGCGGCGAACTCTCTAGCGTACCGAATCGAGAGCATTGGGAAGGGGAGAGCCGCGTGCGTCATATTGCGATTATCGGGTCGGGGCCTGCGGGATATTATACGGCCGAAGCTGCGCAAAAGAAATTCGGTGGCGATGTGCGGATTGATATCATCGATCGTTTGCCGGTGCCGTTCGGCCTGATCCGTTTTGGCGTGGCACCCGATCATCAATCGATCAAGGCGGTCTCGAACCGGTACGAGAAGGTCGCCCTGTCCGACAATGTACGGTTCGTAGGCAATGTCAGCGTCGGCAAGGATGTGAGCATAGATGAGCTGAGCGAGATATATGATGCGGTCGTGCTGGCGACCGGCGCGCCCAATGACCGCAAGCTCGAAATACCCGGCGGCGATTTGCCCGGCGTTTTTGGCAGCGCTGCTTTTGTTGGCTGGTATAATGGCCATCCCGATTTTGCCGACCTCGCCCCCGTTCTGCATGGGAAGCATGTCGTGGTGATTGGCAACGGTAATGTCGCGCTGGATGTGGCGCGAATACTTTCCAAAACGCGTCACGAGTTTGGCGGGTCTGATATTGTCGGGCATGCGCTGGATGAGCTCGATGCCGCGAAGACTGAAGAGGTGACAATTCTTGGCCGACGTGGGCCGCATCAGATTGCGATGACACCCAAGGAGTTAGGCGAGCTGGGGCATTTGGAAAGGGCGACGCCGCGGGTGGATAAGGCGGATTTGCCGGATGAGGGTGCGGATGCGCTGTTGGAACCCGGGATGCGCAAGTCGGTCACCCATCTGCGCGAATTCGCCGCAATCCCGGAAAGCTTTCGAGCCGATAAGGATATCAGCATCGAATTTGATTTCTTTGCGGCCCCCGTTGCGATTGAGGGTGACGGGCGGGTTGAGCGGATCATCATCGAACGCACTGCGCTGGACGGCCAGATGCGCAGTATCGGGACCGGCGAAACCTATGCGCTGGATTGCTCGATGGTGATTAGCTGTATCGGGTACCAGACGCCGCCCATTGAAGGGGTCCCCTACGAACATGGTCGTGGCCGCTTTGCGAACGATGAAGGTCGGATACTCCCCGGCCTCTATTGCGTCGGTTGGGCGCGGCGCGGACCTTCGGGCACTATCGGCACGAACCGGCCCGATGGCTATGCCATTGTCGACCTAATTGCCGACGATATTGGCGAAGGCGAGGCTAAAATGGGGCGTGTCGGCCTCGATCGATTGTTGGAAATGCGGGGTGTTGACGTTGTCACCTTCCGCGATTGGAAAAAAATCGAAGACGCGGAAATCGCCCGCGCCAGAGACGGCGCGCCGAGGGAAAAATTCGTGCGCGTCGCGGACATGATCGCGGCGGGCGGGTAATTTATCGTCGCGTTTTAGCCAGCGCAATCCCAGCCAAATTTTGGTTCCTGCCAATCGGCCGGATTTTTATGCGTTCGAACTGTGGCTTGATGGCGCGGAAAGCGGTCAGATGCGCTTTCAATTCTTCAGTGCGGCACTTTGCTATCCCATTTGCTTGGCCCACTACTAACGCAGAATCACCAAGCAAAACAACATCATGTGCCCCAATCAACAACGCAATTTCTACGGCGTGGATCAGCGCCAGCCATTCGGCGTCATTGTTCGTGCCGCAGCCGCAATCGGGTTGATGATAGGTAACGCCACGCGCCACAACGGCAGTTTCCATCTGGCCGGGATTGGGTCTGGCTCCTCCGTCGAAGTAAATCTTCAATCCGCTTTTGTACATATGCGCCTCGGCCAACTAACAGCTCCTGACTCTAGTTGACGAATTTGGATGCTTTGTCATCATATCCACATCAAAATCGTCGAACGATGGCGGGGCAGCAATATATTTTCCAAATATGAAGGGGATAGGCATGATTGACCGCATTGGCATTATTTCGGGAGTAGACGTCGAGGCAGCATCTTTTTTGCCAGACCAGACAACAGAGGGCGAACCGCATCACGGCTTTTCGATCCGCTCCGTCCAACTCGCGAATAAGCAGATTGCGGTAACGTGCAGTGGCATCGGCAAAGTCAACGCCGCGATGGCTGCCACGATCTTGTTCGAACATTATCATGTCGATCTGTTGCTGGTGATTGGTACCGCCGGCAAGCTGTCGGATATTGCGGGCGACTGTTTCCAGATCACCGAAGCGGTGCAGGGCGATTATGGAGCATCGCGTAATGACGGTTTTGCCCATTATACCGCAGGTGCATGGCCAATAGGCCAAGCGGAAATCGAACCTTTCCACGCCATGGCAATGCCCGACATCGGGCTACCAAAAGTGAGGATCATCAGCGGCGATGGTTTTATCGAAAATGCCGATCATGCCAGACGGCTGCGTAACCAACTGGGTGGCGACCTGATTGATATGGAGACCGCCGCTGTTGCGCAGGCGGCGTTACGGCTGGGGCTGCCATGGGCTGCAATCAAAGCGACTACCGACAATGCTGACGGTGAAAGCGGTGGTGATTTCCAAACCAATCTCAAACGTGGGGCTCGTGCTGCAGCTTGTGCGGCGGAGAAGATGATTGCTGCGCTTAGCTAACTAAATCCAAAGCCCGACCGCATGGATTACAATCCCGGCCAGTCCGCCGACGAGCGTACCGTTAATCCGAATGAACTGGAGGTCGCTTCCGACGGCATTTTCTACGCGGTCAGTGATCGTCGAGGCGTCCCAACGGCTGATCGTGTCTGACACCAGGGCAACGATATTATCCCCATAATTTTCCGTCGTGCCGACGATTGCGCGTCGGGCGAAACGGTTAATCTGGCCTTTGAGTTTGGCGTCGTCCTGCAAGCTTGTGCCCAACTGGATAAGCGCCTCTCCGAACTTGCCCGCCATCGCCGCATCCGGGTTGCGCGCGGCTTTGAGCAGACCATGCCGCCCCTGTTGCCACATCCCGTCGATCCATTTTCCTATCGCCGGGTTCGCCAACAGTTCACCCTTCCAATGCGTTACCTTTGCTTGCAATTCCTTGTCATTGCATAAGCCGTCGGCGAGCGCGGCCAGCCCTTCCTCTCCTTTGGCGCGCAGCGGATGATCGGGGTCAGCCGCCATTTCCGCGAGCAATTTGTGCAGGCCATTGAGGATTGCGTTGGCCAACCGGTCATCAAGCCCGGTCCATCGCAGGATGCTGCCCGCGCGTTCCTCGACCATGTCGCGGATAACGTCGTCATTGGCTTCCAGCGTTTTGGCGGCCCATTTGATAACGCCATCGAGCACCGCCATGTGCCGCCGTTCCTTGATCATAGCTGTCAATAGCTGGCCAAGAAGTGGTGCGATATCGAGTTTTTCCAGCTGGTTACGAAGGGCACCCTTGGCCACATTGCCGAGCCGTTCGTCGTCCAACGCTGCTACGACGTCGCCCATCAACCGCGATGCTCCCATTCGCATTCGGCCTTCACCGCCTGCAGGATTTGCCAGAAAACGTCCCATTGCGCCTGCCACATCCATCCGTTGAATCCGGCGTGCAACGACTTTGCTGGTCAGGAAATTGCCACGCAGAAAGTTGGCCAAAGTCCTGCCAATGCGTTCCTTGTTGCGCGGGATGATCGCGGTGTGGGGGATAGGGATGCCCAGAGGGTGCCGGAACAATGCGGTTACCGCAAACCAGTCGGCAAGCCCGCCTATCATGCCCGCCTCGGCAAAGGCACGCAAGAAACCCCAATGGCCGTTTAATGTGCTTTCCAGATGGTTGCCGACGAGGAATAATCCAACCATGAGCAGCAAAAGCCCGGTGGCGATAATTCGCATCTGACGCAGCTCGGCATCACGCTGGGCATAGCGCGATTTTTCGGTTTCACCCAGTTTGACCGACTTCACAAGGCTGGGCTTAGCGCAATCAAGACCGAACTGCCAAGTAGTTGTGACGGAAAGTCATTCAGCAGGTTGTAGTCCGCCTGTAGATCCAGATCCTTTGCGCCCATGGCCCAATTGGGCGGCCGCTTCTGCCTCGGCATTGCCATGACCTTCTTCGGGTTTATATGTCAGCAAATTCTTGCGAAGCCAGGGACCAAGGCGCTTTTCCAGACCGTCAGCGAGACTGAACCCGGCTGGCACGATCAACAGCGTGAGAAGAGTTGAAACAATCAGCCCGCCGATCACAACCGTACCCATCGGCGCACGCCAAGCGCCATCGCCGCCCAGTGACAATGCCGTGGGTACCATGCCTGCAGTCATGGCAACGGTGGTCATCACAATAGGCTGCGCACGCTTATGGCCTGCTTCCATGATCGCCTGGAATTTTGGCACACCGCGCTGCATTTCCTCGATCGCGAAATCGATGAGAAGGATCGAGTTTTTGGCAACGATGCCGAACAACATCAGCGTGCCGATAAACACGGGCATCGATATCGGTTGCCCGACAATCCATAGTGCCAAGAAACCGCCCAGTGGCGCGAGCAAGAGCGAACCCATGTTGACCAAGGGCGACATGAAGCGGCGGTAGAGCAGCACCAACACTGAAAACACAAGCAACGTGCCTGAAATTAATGCGGTCAAGAAATCACGCTGCATTTCTTCTTCCCATTCTTGCGAACCAAATGGCGCGCGGGAAACACCGCTGGGAAGGTTTTTCATGATCGGAAGGTTGTTGATTACCTTGTCTGCCGACGACGACACGATGCCCTCGGCAAAATCTGCACCGATGAATATCCGGAAATTCTGGTTGCGGCGCTGAATAGTGGTCGGGCCTGCGCCAAAGCTGATTTCGGCCACGCGCTCCAGAGGCACAAACCCACCGCTGGCTGTTGGCACTGGTAAATTGCGGATGACATCTAGGCTCTGCCGTGACTCTTTTGCCAGCATCACGCGAATGGGGATTTGCCTATCGGACAGCGAAAATTTGGCGCTGTTCTGATCGATTTCACCTAACGTAGCGATGCGGATTGTCTGGCTGAGTGCAACGGTATTCACACCAAGTTGTGCCGCAAGATCGAGCCGTGGTTTGATGATCAATTCGGGACGCTGCAGGTCGGCCGCGATACGTGGTGCTCGCAGTTCCTTTAGTCCCTTCATCTGCTCAACCAATGTCGCGGCAGTCCGATCAAGCAATTCCGGGTCAGAGCCTGAGAGCATGATCGATGTATCACGACCCGAACCACCGCCGCCCGGCCCGTTGGCCTGGAAGTTGATCCGGGCATCAGGGATTGTTTGGAATAATGGCGTTAGGTCCGATTCAAATTTCTGGCTGGTTCTGTCGCGTTCTTCATTCAATGAAATGAAGATATTGGCACCCCCTTCGCGCACACTTTGCAGTGCAGTTTTTACATCGGGCTGTTTGTTGATGATTGCGGCAACTTTGTTAGTCACTTCGCGCGTTCTGTCCAATGTCGTGCCCGGTACCATTTCAATCTTAACCCGGCTGAAATCAAAGTTCGCATCGGGGAAAAATTGTTTGTCGAGAACCGCCACCAAACCGACGGTCGCCGCCAATGCCATCACGCCCACACCCATCATCCAGCGCCTATGGCCAAGTGACCAGCGCAAGATCTTCATATAACGGTCCATCAATGGCCCCTCGCCATGTTCAGCGATGCCCCCCGATTTAAGGAAGTAGGCAGCAATCATCGGCGTAATCATACGCGCCACGGCCAAACTCATCAGCACCGCCGCAACCACGGTCAGCCCGAAATTCTTGAAAAACTGCCCCGCTACACCAGGCATCAACCCAACCGGCAAAAACACTGCCACAATTGAAAACGTAGTCGCAACAACAGCAAGGCCGATTTCATCAGCAGCATCTATCGAAGCCTGATAAGCCGATTTGCCCATACGCATATGGCGCACGATATTTTCGATCTCCACGATGGCATCATCGACCAAAACCCCCGCAACCAAGCCAAGCGCCAAAAGCGACATTGAGTTTAGCGTGAAGCCGAGCAAATCGATAAACCAAAAGGCAGGAATTGCTGATAACGGGATAGCGATGGCCGAAATGATGGTAGCGCGCCAATCACGCAGGAAAAGGAAAACTACAACGATGGCGAGCAACGCGCCTTCAATCATCGCCGCCATCGAGCTTTTATATTGTGACTTTGTATAGTCGACGCTGTTGAACAGTTGCGTGAATTTGACTCCGGGATTTTCTTTCTCGATGTCGTTCAAATGCTTCATGGCCCCGTCGAACACGGTTACGTCGGATGCACCTTTGGCGCGCAACATCGAGAAGGTGACGACTTGTTTGCCGCTCTCAAAAGCCATACTCCGCTGTTCGCTAAAGCCGTCAGTCACCTCCGCAACGTCGGCCAGCTTCACGCTCCGTCCGCCGCCTAGCGATATCTGTGTTTGGGACAATGCGAAAGCATCCTGGGCGTTGCCGAGGATGCGAACCGCTTGTCGCGATCCCGCGATTTCGGACTGGCCGCCCGACGCGTTGACGTTGAGTTGGCGAAGTACACTATTAATTTGGCTGGCGGTGACACCCATTGACTGCATTTTGGCTGGGTCGAGGATGACCCGGATTTCGCGGTTTACGCCGCCATTACGGCCTACAGACGCCATCCCTTCAACAGATAACAACCGACGTGATACCGCGTCATCAACAAACCAACTCAATTGCTCCAGCGTCATGTCCGATGCGGACACAGCAAAATAGGCAATTGGATCGCTCGACGTCGCCGCCTTGAAAATCTGCGGCTCCAATATACCATCGGGCAAGTCGCTGCGGATCTGGTCAACGGCATTTTTAACCTCGTTAACCGCAGCGTTGATATCATCACCGATCTGGAATTCGGCGACTATCTGTGTATTGCCTTCGCTCGCAGTCGCATCGATGTTGCGAACGCCCTCAACGCTTCGAATGGCAGATTCAACCTTTTGGGTAATCTGTGTGGTGATTTCCGAAGGCGCCGCACCAGGTTGAGCGATAGCGACGATAACGATGGGAAACTCGATATCAGGGTCATTCTGCACGTCCATTTGCATGAAGGACATGATCCCGGCGAGCGTCAGCGCGACGAACAATACAATCGGGACCACCGGGTTGCGAATGGACCATGCCGAGATGTTACGGAAATTCATCACTCTAGCCTATCCTTAGCGGGGTTGGTATATCCGCGCCCACGAATTGAAAACTTCACTTTGCTGCTTTTTGCAGCTTCGGATTGACGGTTTCGCCCGGATTTAAGAATCCGCCGGCGAACAGGACAACGCGTTCGGTCCCATCCAGCCCTTCGACAATGGTCAAACCGTTGGCAGTAACCGATCCAACTTTCACGGGGCGGCGGGCAACTTTGTTGTCTTTGCCCACAATGTAAACGAAGCTTCCGTTCCGATCATTCTGGACCGCTGATTCAGGCAATATCGGCGCAGTTATCGCACCAGCCTTTATCTCGACGCTGGCAAAACCGCCGGGGCGGAGCGCGCGGTCGAAGGGCAACGCGATACGGGCAAGCCCTTGGCGCGTTTGCGGATTAACAACGGGAGAAACTTGCCAAATCTGTCCATTAAACTGGCGCGTATCACCAACGGGGGTGATGGTTGCAAAAACGCCTTCCGACACCGACGCTAGATCAGCCTCGCCCAATTGCGCCTGCAATTCCATCTCGCCGCCCTTGGCCAAGCGGAACAATACGCCGCTACCTGCACTAACGGTTTGGCCTGGCTCGACAGTCCGTTCAAGGACAAAGCCGCCCACCGGTGCGCGAATATCAAGCCGCGCATTGCGTGCGCGGGTTTCGTTCAATTGCGCGTTAGCGACGTTGACGCGAGCGCGAGCGCTGTCGCGCGTCGCTGTTTTACGATCGACATCGGCTTTCGAAATAAAGCCGCGCTCGACCAGCTGCAGCGCGCGGTCTAGTTCGTTCTGCGCCAGCTGCAAATCAGCACGGGCAACGTCAATTTGCGCTTCCAAAGCGATCGCCTGTTGTGTCTGTACTGAACGGTCAATGGTCGCGAGCACTTGGCCCTGTTGCACCCAATCGCCCGCATCGACATAGACACGGGTCACCTGGCCACCTTCGCCTACCACACCTACGGGCACATCGCGGCGCGCTGCCAGTGTGCCCGTTGCGTTAATCGCACGCACCACGGTTTCGCGGCCCGGGGCAATGACCGTGACCGTTTGCGCCTGTCCTTCTTTGGCGGCTTCTGCTGCCGCAGTGTCTTCACTGCCACCCATCATGGTCATGGCCCCAATTGCACCGATTATCAGAATGGCGGCGACAACAGCGATAATGATCCAGCTGCGGCGACGCACGCGCGACAAATCCTCGCCGTTCAGTATCTCACCATCCAGGGTGCCGGTCATCGATGTTTCGTAGTTCATATTCTTGATCCAAAACTGGTGGGCGTAAACCACTGCAGGCCTAGTTGCCGCGTGCGCAAGCTGACTGTATTATCCAAATACATCACCCACGGCAAGCCGCGATGGTGTTAAGTGGCAATTTGCTACTTTTTCTTAGGATATAGAAGCTTTGTAAATGGCACAATACAGATAGGCGTCGAAGTCTGTTCGATAAACGACGTCATATGCTCGGTTTTTGCATGAAAAAGGCCGCGCGAACCTGTCGCGCGGCCTTCAAAAAATTCAGCGTCAGCTGGTTAACGCACACGCCCTCGCTGTACGAGGTTCATAATTGCAAGGACAATTACCGCGCCCACAAACGCAATCACTAGACCCTGGATTGAAAATTCCTGCACACTGCCGACCCAGCCAAACTGGTTGGCGATAAGGTTGCCAACGACAGAGCCGACGCACCCGGCGATAACATTCCAAAAGATGCCCATTGAAGCGTCACGGTTCATAACCATGCTCGCGAGCCAGCCGGCAACGCCGCCGACGATTATTGCAATAATCCAACCCATGATTGTTCCTCCTTAACAACGCGTCCTGTTCGGTTTTGGACGTAGAAAGAGAATAACCCTAAATGCAGGAAGTTCCACATCTGAATTTCCACAACAAAATTTGTGGCATCATAATACAAAACCCCCTGCGGTTTTCACCGAGGGGGCTTAGTAATAGTACTGTCGGGAACGTTTAGTACTTCTGCTGACGCTCATACAAGTCGCGGTAATGCTGGATGCGGGTAACGCGCAAGCCCGGCATCCCCGAACGGTCAACCGCTCGCTGCCACGAAGCAAACTCTTCGAGTGTCAGGTCATATCGTTCGCAAACGTCGTTGATGGTCAGCAGACCACCATTGACTGCGGCCACGACCTCAGCCTTGCGCCGCACGACCCAGCGGGTGGTGCCGGCCGGAGGCAGACTTGTTAGCGTCAAAGGTTCGCCCAATGGGCCGATTACTTGCGCGGGGCGTATTTTTTGGTTTTCAATCATAAGGTCCTCGTTGTTCCATGCCCCACATGGTTGGCCTGTTCCCCTGTTCCCCTGTTCGGCCAACATCTAGGTGATGGGTTTTGACATTCGTTGAAGCATTTTGGTAAACGCCTAATTCAGTATTTTGTTCGACCGCTTTTTCACCACAGTTCGACGTCCAAAATGCACCGGACGGCGATTTCTTGTCGGTGTCGTGCGATCCGAAATAATGAATCATCTGTTCCAACATTTCACCTTTCGTAGCGCCAGGATCGTGCTCGGTCCGGTTCGCCCTCATCATAAAGCGCGCCGTCCGACTATTCGCCTGACGCGCGATCACCTGTGCGAGCATCGCCTTGTGGTCTTTGCGGCCAGAGACCGCCCTTTGGGGCGATACCGGATGTGGGAAGTTCATTTCCATACCGCCCTTCTAATCCGCACCTTCTAACAGGCGGTAAAAGTGGGGTTCAGATGATGTTAGGCGAGGTTAACGCCGGTTATCATTTGGCGGCCCGCACTGTTCCAAATCGAGAAACTGCAACGCGAAACTGGCATTTCACGGCATTCACCGCTAAAGGCCCTGTCAAATGACCGACGATATTTTTAACGCAGATTTCCAATTGGGGCCTGATTTGTCGGGCAAACGAATCGTGGTTGCGATGTCGGGCGGAGTGGATTCGTCTGTCGTTGCCGCGCTTGCTGCCCGGTCTGGCGCCGAAACAATCGGTGTTACTTTGCAGTTATATGACCATGGTAGCGCGGTAAAGCGGGCAGGGGCATGTTGCGCCGGGCAGGACATCCGCGATGCCCGCGCCGTCGCCGACAAGCTTGGCATAGCGCATTATGTGTTCGACCACGAAAGCCAGTTTCGCGAATCGGTGATCGACCATTTTGCCGACGAATATATGGCAGGCCGTACACCGATTCCCTGCGTTCGCTGTAACATGGGGGTGAAATTCACCGATCTGTTCCGGCTGGCCAAGGAATTGGGCGCGGACTGTTTGGCCACCGGCCATTATGTGCGCCGTGTCGAAGGACCAAATGGCGCTGAGCTGCACCGCGCCGCTGACCCGGCACGCGACCAGAGCTATTTTCTGTTCGCAACGACGCAGGACCAACTCGATTATCTGCGTTTCCCGCTGGGCGGAATGCCGAAGCCGCAGGTGCGGGCTATTGCGCAAGAGCTTGGGTTGATCGTTGCAGCTAAACCCGACAGTCAGGATATCTGTTTTGTACCCGATGGCGATTATGCCAGTGTCGTTCGGAAAATCCGGCCCGATGCGGATACTGGCGGCGACATCGTCCATCTCGATGGCCGCGTGCTGGGGCAGCATAAGGGCATGATTCATTACACCGTTGGCCAACGCAAAGGGCTGGACGTTGGTGGGCAGCCCGTTCCGCTTTATGTCATCCGGTTGGAAGCCAAATCACGTCAGGTGATCGTCGGGCCACGCGAAGCATTGGCAGTTGATGCGGCAAGGATTGTTGATGCCAATTGGCTAGGCGACGTGAGCGGACGGCTAGTGTTGGCCAAAGTGCGGTCGATGGCCAAGCCCGTGGCGGCTACGCTTGTCGGCGAATGGCTGCGTTTTGACGCGCCTGAATATGGCGTGGCGCCAGGACAGGCTGCGGTGCTGTATGATGGCGACCGCGTGTTAGGTGGTGCATGGATTGAGGAAACAGTTGCGGCTGAATTGATTGCAGCTGCTTAAAGCGCGTCGATCTCTTCCTCGTTCAACTGGAGACATCCGAACGCGCCGCGCCGCTCGGCGACAGCTTTGGCCAGAAACGGCACCGTTGCTGTGATACGCTTATGTTCCGGATCGTCGGATATACTGACAATTTCCATGCCCGGTTCCATATCTGTCTCGCAACTTTTCAGTTCGCGCCCTTCGATGTAGCGGCAGGAGCAGGCAATATGCGCGCCGTATGCCGCGCCGATATTTGCCCGACCGGCGATGCTGGTCCAGTTCCAGACGAACCAAAGCACAGCCAGCGCGAGCAATGCAAGTACCACATTGCGGAATGTCCGCAACCGACTGCGCGGCTCTTTCTGCGCTGGTTTCAACGTTGCGATTGCCATTGGCCTTCTATCTGGTGCATCGATGCAGTCCATGCCTAGATATAAAAGCCCGATGGCTGCAACCGCTTTTTCTGTCGCCGCCGCAATTACGCTGGCGTCATGCACTGCTGAGCCGCCTGAAAAGCCCATCACACCCGGCCTGACCATAATCGCCGATGATGCTGTGGTCGGTAAGGACAGGCTGGCCGCCGCAATTGCGCCCATGTTTGAAGACCCGGCGATGGCGGAGACCCGCGCAGTTGTTGTCATGCACGGCGGGAAGGTCATCGCGGAGCGCTATGCGCCGGGCTACGGTCCCGATACAAGGTTGATAAGCTGGTCGATGGCGAAGAGTGTGACCGCAACTTTGTTAGGGTTGATGATTGCCGATGGTCGGCTGGTTCTCGATGAACCTGCACCGTTACCCGAATGGCATACCCCCGGTGATCCGCGCGCAAAGATCACCCTGCGACAACTGCTGCATATGTCTTCCGGTATCGATCACACCGAAATGGCGGAAGGAGACATTGAGATTTTCGCTGCCGACACACCGCGCATGCTCTTTCTGGACGGGCATGAAAATGTCGCACGCTATGCCGAAAACCGCCCGCTGGAAGCAAATCCCGGCGAAAAGTTCGAATATAGTTCTGCCACCAGCCATATCATTGCCGACATTATGACGCGCGCGCTGACCGACAGCAAAGATCCGGTCGTGCGCCGCGACGCGATGCTGGATTTTGCGCGCGGACGGTTGTTCGAGCCACTGGGTATGACAAGCGCCTTTCCCGAATTCGACCGCAACGGCACTATGCTTGGGGGCAGCATCATCCATGCAACCGCACGCGATTGGGCGAAATTCGGGGAGTTTTTGCGTAACAACGGTTCGGTTCGGGGAGCGCTATTATTGCCGACGAGCTGGACGAAGCTGATGCGGACTCCCAGTCCGGGCGATAATAGCTATGGAGCGCATATCTGGCTCAACCGCAAACGTAACGAAGGGCGCAATCAGGTGTTGTTTCCGGACAAAGGACCAAGCGATGTGTTCGCTGCACTTGGTCATCTGGGGCAGTTCATAGTGGTGTCGCCGAGACACAGGCTGACGGTGGTGCGGTTGGGTAACACTCCGGATGGCGAAGATGGGGCTGTGAATGATCAGCTTGCAAAGATTGTTGCGCTTTTCCCGAGAAATTAAACCTTCGCCACCGGCGCGTCGTCGCCCAAATCTTCGAACCATGCCTCGACCGGGCCGCTGAGCTTGATCAGCAATGGCTGACCCTTGCGGTCGCGGGCTTTGCCGGCCTGCACCCTGATCCAGCCTTCGGAAATGCAATATTCCTCGACTGTCGTGCGCTTTTCGCCCTTGAAGCGGATGCCGACGCCGCGAGACAACAGATCTCCGTCGAAAAACGGGCTGCCCGGGTTGATCGAGAGATGGTCGGGCGGGGTGTCTTGTGTTTCAGTCATGGGGAGCGCCTTTGCCTTAACGCCCACGCAAAGGCAATATCCGTCGTCATTTGGTTAAACGAATGGATGCAATGGATGCTTTTGAATGGCATGGCGCCGACATGAAGAATGAAATTTACGACGCGATCATCCTTGGTGCAGGCGGCGCGGGACTGATGTGTGCCGCAATCGCAGGTCAACGAGGGCGGCGGGTGCTGGTGATCGACCATGCCGATGATCCGGGGAAGAAAATCCTGATTTCCGGCGGGGGGCGGTGCAATTTCACCAATGTAAACGCCACCAGCAATGTTGGTGGCGACCGCTATCTGTCGGCCAACCCGCATTTCGCCAAGTCGGCGCTGGGGCGCTATAGCCCGCAGGATTTTATCGCACTCGTGGATAATTACGGCATCGCGCATCATGAGAAGACGCTCGGGCAATTGTTTTGCGACGGGTCGGCCAAGCAGATCGTTGCGATGCTGATGGAAGAATGCGCCAAGGGTAACGTTGATTTCGCCTTCTCCAACCCAATCAGCGACGTCACCCACGCCGATGGCCTCTACCGCGTGGCCCATGGTAGCCAGAGATCTACTGCACCATCGGTCGTTATCGCCACGGGCGGGCCGAGCATACCCAAAATGGGAGCGACCGGCTTTGCTTATGATCTCGCACGGCAATTCGGTCTGAAAGTCGTGGAGCCGCGTCCGGCGCTGGTGCCGCTGACATTGGGCGGCGATGACGTGTTGTTTCGTGAGTTATCGGGCGTGTCGGCAGAGGTTGTCGCAAAGCACAACAAAACTGCATTCCGCGAAGCCGCCTTATTTACCCACCGCGGCTTGAGCGGTCCCGCGATCCTGCAAATCAGCAGCTATTGGCGACCCGGGGAGAGCGTCGGCATCGACTTTTTGCCAGGCGCGAATGCTTCCGAGTTGCTACTTGCCGAAAAACGCGCGCGGCCACGGGCGACGCTCCGGTCAACGCTCGACCGCATGCTGCCTGCACGATTGGCCGAGGCACTGGCGGGGCGGTTGGCGCTGAATGGCAACCTGGCCGACCAGTCCGACCGCAAACTCGCCGACGCGGGCGCGCAATTGGGCAACTGGACCTTCATCCCCAACGGCAGCGAAGGCTTTGCCAAGGCTGAAGTGACCTTGGGCGGCATCAGCACCGATGGCCTGTCGCAACAAACGATGGAGGCAAAGAAAGTACCGGGGCTTTATGCGATAGGCGAGGCGGTGGACGTTACCGGCTGGCTCGGCGGTTACAATTTCCAATGGGCCTGGGCGAGCGGCGTTGCGGCGGGGGAGGCGGTGTAGCGGTCAACGGAGCAATAAGACGGACGATTGGAGCCAGGCTGCGTTGCATCTGTGACATATCGACAACGAAGCACATTTAATCTCAAATGTTGAAACTATTCGGCGACTGCTATCGTTTCTTCATCTGACGATCAACGTCAGTAAAGGAAATCTCCCGTGAAAATTCAACATATTCTGGCTGTTACAGCCTTTCTCTCTCCCGTCATGGCAGCTCCGGTTTTTGCCCAAGACGCCGAAGAAGAATGGGAAGGCCCTTATATCGGCGGTTCCATTGGTCTTGGCGCGCAGAATAACGACCGCGGCGAAGGTGTGGTTTTTGATACCGATCAAGATGGTGTTTACGGCGACACGGTGTTCACAACATTGGGTGCCGATGCCTTTTCGCCCGGTTTTTGTAACGGCGCAGCGACCGGCACCACGCCCGTCGAGGGCTGTCGCGGTGACAAGGATGGCCTCGAATATAATATCCGCGCAGGCTATGACATCCAGCAGGGCAATATCGTTTACGGTGTTGTCGTCGAAGGTGGTAAATCGAAATCCCGCGACAGCGTAACCGCGTTTAGCTCCACACCGGCATCCTACACCTTCACCCGCGAACTGGATTATTCGCTCGGTGCGCGTGGCCGGGTTGGTTATGCGGCACGCGGTGCGCTGTTTTATGCAACCGGTGGTGTGGCTTATGGCAAGATCGACAACAGCTTTACCACGAGCAACGGCACCAACTCATTTGCTACCAACGGTGGGACCAAAAGCTGGGGTTATTCCTATGGTGGCGGTGCAGAGGTGAAGATCATGAAGAACTTCTCGCTGGGCCTGGAATATCTCTACACCAATTATGTGGATGACGATTACCGGGTCGCCGTTGGTCCCGGCACAGCGCCACCGACCAGCCCGTTCCTGCTGGCATCGGGTGGGACCAATATGCGCCGCGAAGACAGCGATTTCGACATGCACAATATCCGCCTGACCGCAGCGTTCCGTTTCTAAACGGATACGTTACGCTAACCAGGGGCGTCGGTGAAAGTCGGCGCCCCTCCCAATTAAGGGAGGGGATAATGTTAGGCCGCCTGTTTCGCCCGTGATTGCTTCTTGCGCTCATTCGGGTCGAGGAAGCGTTTGCGCAGGCGGATGTTCTTGGGGGTCACCTCGACCATTTCGTCGTCGTCGACGTAGGCAATCGCTTGTTCCAGCGTCATCCGCCATGGCGGGGTCAGGCGGATCGCGTCGTCTTTGCCGGTCGAGCGGAAGTTGGTCAGCTGCTTCGATTTCATCGGGTTGACCTCGAGGTCGTCTGGCTTGGCATTCTCGCCGATGATCATACCTTCGTAAAGCGCTTCGCCCGGCGATACCATCAATATGCCGCGCTCTTCCAATGGTCCGAGCGCATAAGCGACGGCTTCGCCGCTGCCGTTTGAAATCAGTACGCCGTTTTTGCGACCTTCAATCGGGCCACGATGCGGACCGTATTTTTCGAACAGGCGGTTCATAATGCCGGTGCCGCGCGTGTCGGACAGGAATTCGCCGTGATAGCCGATCAGGCCGCGTGATGGCGCGCTGAAGGTGATCCGCGTCTTGCCGCCACCTGAAGGTCGCATGTCGGTCATCTCGCCTTTGCGAATGGCCATTTTCTCAACAACTGTACCCGAATATTCATCGTCTACGTCGATCACGACGGTTTCATAAGGTTCGGTTGGCTTGCCGTTGTCGTCGGTGTTGAACAGCACGCGCGGACGGGAAATGCCGAGTTCAAAGCCTTCGCGGCGCATCGTTTCGATAAGTACGCCCAGTTGCAATTCGCCGCGTCCTGCCACTTCAAAGCTGTCCTTGTCGGCGGCTTCGGTGATGCGGACGGCGACATTGCTTTCAGCTTCGCGCATCAGGCGGTCGCGGATCATGCGGCTGGTAACTTTGGTGCCTTCGCGGCCAGCCATGGGGCTGTCGTTAACCGAAAAGCGCATCGACAAGGTCGGCGGATCGATTGGCTGTGCGTGCAGTGGCTCGGTTACCGTAGGCTCGGCAATCGTGTCGGCCACGGTTGCTGTGGTCATCCCGGCAATCGAGATGATGTCGCCAGCCTTGGCTTCATCAACCGGAACGCGCTCCAGTCCGCGGAAGGACATGATTTTTGACGCGCGGCCCGTTTCGACGATTTTACCGTCGGGGCTGAGTGCATGGATCTGCTGGTTTACCTTGACGGTACCCGACAAAACCAGACCGGTTAGGATACGACCCAGAAAGTTATCGCGGTCGAGCAAAGTGACGAGCATTTTGAACTCGCCATCAACATCTGCCTTTGGCGCTGGAACATGCGATACGATGGTTTCGAACATCGGCGTTAGCGTGCCTTCACGCAGAGCGGGATCAATTGACGCGTAGCCGTTGCGGCCGGAAGCGTAGAGTACGGGAAAATCAAGCTGCTCATCGGTCGCATCAAGCGATACGAACAGGTCGAATACCTCGTCGAGGACTTCCTGAATGCGTTCGTCCGGGCGATCAACTTTATTGACCACGACGATTGGGCGCAGGCCTAGCGCCAGCGCCTTACCAGTCACAAACTTCGTTTGCGGCATCGCACCTTCGGAGGCATCGACGAGCAGGATAACGCCGTCAACCATCGAAAGGATGCGTTCGACTTCGCCGCCAAAGTCAGCGTGTCCGGGCGTATCGACGATATTAATCCGTGTGCCTTCCCATTCGACGGAGGTGCACTTCGCCAGAATCGTGATCCCGCGTTCCTTTTCAAGGTCGTTCGAATCCATCGCGCGCTCTTCAACGCGCTGGTTATCGCGGAAGGTGCCGGATTGGCGGAAAAGCTGGTCAACAAGGGTGGTTTTCCCGTGATCGACGTGGGCGATGATGGCGATATTGCGCAAAGACATTTCAATAACCTTTTGGGAAGAGGGCGGCATCGTTGCCACCCGCATTTGGCGCGCCCTTAGCCCAAGTAACGCTGCGGCGCAACATAGGTAGTGTTGCAAAGCGCGTTAGCAACGGTCAAAGCCCTTGCCATGTTCTCTCGCTTGTTTGCCGACCGCTTTGTCCTGCTGTTGCTCGCTACCATCTTGTTGGCGAGCCTGCTGCCGGTGCGCGGTGCGGCTGCGGAGACGGCCTCGCTGGTTTCGTCCGCCGCAATTTTTCTGCTGTTTTTCCTCAACGGCGTGCGTTTGCCGCGTGACGAGGTGCTGCATGGCGTCCGCAACTGGCGGTTGCAGGGCGCGATTTTCCTGTTTGTATTTGGTGTGATGCCGCTTTCGGGACTGGCGTTTTCGCATCTGTTTGACAATTTGTTGCCGCCGACACTTGCGCTCGGATTATTGTTTACCGGAATCCTTCCTTCGACCGTACAGTCAGCGACTGCCTATTGTGGTTTGGCAAAGGGCAATGTCGCGGCCTCGGTTGTGGCGGCGGCACTGGTCAATTTGGTCGGCGTTATTCTTGCGCCTTTGCTATTTGCCTTATTGGCCCAAATTGGCGAGGCGCAGTTTTCGGGCGCAGCGGTGGGCCGGATTGCCCTTATCCTGTTGCTGCCTTTTGCTTTGGGGCAAATCGCTCAGCGCTGGCTGAAGCCTTGGGTCGATGCCCACAAACCGGTTGCGACATGGATGGACCGCGTCTCGATTGCGATTGCGGTTTATGTCGCCTTTTCCGGGGCGGTCGAGGCAGGAATTTGGAGTGTTGTCAGGGGCAGTGAACTGGCGTTGCTGGGTTTGGCGCTGGTGGCGATGCTCATCTCCGGATTTGGCGGGGCGTGGTTGCTGGGGGGAGCGATGAGACTGCGTCGGCCTGACCGGATCACTATGCTGTTTTCCGGCGCGCAGAAGAGCATTGCGATTGGCGCGCCGCTGGCCGCGACCATTTTTCCGCCCGCTGTTGCCGGTATGGTCCTGTTGCCGACGCTGGCCTATCATATGGCGCAACTGATCCTGTCGGCACCGATAGCTGCGCATTTGGCAAAGTTCGAAAATCAATAAACGTTTGTGCTCCTGCCTTCGCAGGAGCACAGCGTTCATAGACTCCTGAGCGCCTCGGCTGGCCGTGCCGCCAGTATGGGCAACGAGCCCACGATTCCCAGCACAAAGGTCAGACCAGCACCGCCCAGCAGCGTGATCGCAAGCACGGTCGGATCGGGCGCGAAGGTGAAGTCAAAAATCTGGGTGATGACATACCAGCTGGCGCCAAGGCCGAGCGCCAACGACATGACCCCCAAGATCAACGCCAGCACTCCATATTCCATTGCCTGTGCTCCCAATATCTGGAAGCGGGTTGAGCCCAGCAGTTTAAGGATCACGCTGTCATAGATACGGCTGGCCCGGGCGGCGGCGATGGCGCCTACCAGCACCGCAATACCCGCCAGAATTGCGATAGACGCCGCTGCCGCAATGGCTTGCGCCATTTGGGTGAGTAGCGTGGTGACTTGCCCCACGACTTCACCCACCTCGATCACGGAAGCCGACGGAAAGGCGGGGGGGATGGACTTTGCCAGCACGCGCTCTGCTGCTTTCGGAACGGTTAGCGTCGCCACCATATTATGCGGTGCGGCGTCGAGCGAACCTGGTGAGAACACAATTGCATAATTGAGGCCAAAATTCTCCCATTTCACCGCACGTAAGGAAGCGATGGTCGCGGGTACTTCAACCCCGAGCAGGCTGACTGTCAGGCTGTCGCCGATATCGACCCCGAGCGAGGTCGCGACTGCGGCGTCCAGCGAAACGAGCGCTGGCCCCTTATAGTTTGCGGGCCACCATTTGCCCTTCGTGACCTCGCTGCCTTTGGGAATTTCAGCGCTATAGGTTAGCCCGCGGTCGCCATTGAGCACCCATGCCCCTTCCGGCAGTTCCTTGAGTTGGTCCACCCGCTGACCGCCATATTCGATGATCGTTCCGCGTAAAGCCGGGATCATGTTGATCACGCCATCGGGCGCGGCGTCTTTTACCATCCCGACAAAGCGAGGTACGCTGTCGCGCGGAATGTCGAGAACGAAAAAGCTCGGTGCGCGTTCGGGCACGCTGTTTCTGATCTCGTTATTGATGCTGGTCTGGATGGCGGCAAGGGTGACGAATAGCGTCAATCCAAGCCCGAGTGCCACCACCAGCGCCGACGTCTGCGCGCCGGGGCGGTGAAGGTTGGCAAGCGCGAGGCGGAGCAGCGGTGCCTTGGGGCGGGGCAGGCGGCTGGCGATCTTACGCAGGCCCCATGCGATCAGGGTCAAAAGCAGCAACAGCCCGAAGGCGGCACCAATAAATCCAAGCGAGAATAACGGCTCGCGGGCGGTCAAGACGGCAAGGGCAACAACTGCCAAAATCGCGCTGCCAACCCAAAGCACTGTCCGCCGTTCCAAACGGGTGGGCCGGTCCACGATGGCGCGGAAAAGGCCTGCGGCTGGCACGGTTCTGGCGCGTGCCAGGGGGGGCAGGGCAAAGGCCAGGGCAATCAACAGACCATAAATGGCACTGATCAGCAGCGGAGCGGGGTAGAGGGCAAAACCGGGTGCCACCGGCAGGATGTCACCGGCAATGGCCCCAATGGCGAGCGGCGCGACGCTGCCGATGGCCAGTCCCGCGACAATCGCCAGCGCCGCGACGGTGAAAATCTGCATCATATAGAGGCGAAAGATGATGCCGCTGTCGGCGCCGGTGACTTTCAGCGTCGCAATGCTGCCGCGCTTGCCCTCAAGATAGCTGGTCACACCGTTGCCGACGCCGATCCCGGCGATGACCAATGCTGCGAGGCCGACAAGGGTCAGGAACTGGCCCATGCGTTCGATAAAGCGCCGTGTGCCGGGCGCGCCGTTCGACCGGTCGGTGATTTCCCAGCCAGCGGAGGGAAATTGGGCTTCGAGCGTCTTGGCGACGGCTTCGGCATCCTGACCGGGGGAAAGCTTGATGCGGTATTTATACTCGAACATGCTGCCGGGCTGGATAAGGCCGGTATTGGGCAACGCCATCAGCGGAATTATCGCCACTGGACCCAAGGTGAAGCCCTCGCCCAAGCGGTCGGGCTCGTTCTTAATCGTTCCCATTACTGTAAAGTTCGCTTCACCGAAGCGAATATTATCACAATTCTTAACGTTTAAGCGGCTTCCAAGGGAAGGGCCGATGTATATGCGGTTTGTTGGTAGCCATGTCGGTTCGCACTTGTCAGGCTCTAACTCGAGCTGACCATAAAATGGATATGCTTCGTCCACCGCCTTTAGTTCCGCAAGGACACTTTCATCATTCTGGCCAATGGCCATTGCGCGCATGCGGACGGTTTTGGACACGCTGCCTTCTTTACGCATCGCAGCCATTTCGGCCTGAGTCGCCTCGCGCTGCGAAATGCCGATCTCGATATCTCCGCCGAGAATACTCTGCCCGCGCCGCGACAGTTCGTCCGCGATGCCAGCAGTAAGGCTGCCAATCGCGGCCAAGGTTGCAACACCGAGAAACAGGCAGATCGCGAGCAACCGTAATCCGCGAAATCGCGCATTGAGGTCACGCCGGGCAATGCGCCAGAGGATAGCCAGCGAGGGGTTCATAAGCCCCTCCCCTTGAGGGGAGGGGTTGGGGTGGGGGCTGGCTGGCTAGTTCCGGTATGACAGGCCCCACCCCCGTCCCCTTCCCTGAAGGGGAGGGGCTTGAGCTCAGTCAAATCCAGCCTTTTCAACCCACATGCTCCACCACATGGCCGTCCTGCATGTCGACCACGCGGTCGCAACGCGCGGCCAGCGCGGGGTCATGGGTGATGATTAATAGCGTAGCGCCCAACGCCGCGCGCCGTGCAAACAGCAGGTCGATAATCGCAGCACCTGTCGAACCGTCCAGATTGCCGGTGGGTTCGTCGGCGAAGATAATCCTGGGGCTGGCGGCCATCGCGCGCGCTATGGCCACACGTTGCTGTTCACCGCCTGAGAGCTGCGACGGATAATGGGTGAGGCGGTGACCAAGGCCAACCGCTTCCAATTCCTTGGCGGCGCGCCCGAAAGCATCTTCGACACCGGCCAATTCCATCGGCACCGCGACATTTTCCAACGCGCTCATCGTCGGCAGCAGATGGAAAGCCTGCAAGACAATCCCGATCCGTCCACGCCGCGCCCGGGCCAGATCGTCTTCGCCAAGCGCGGTAAAGTCCAGCCCGTCGATGCTCACGGTTCCACCGCTCGCCCGTTCCAGCCCGGCGAGTACCGCCATCAACGAACTTTTGCCTGAACCCGACGGGCCAAGCAGGGCAACGCTGGTACCGTAAGGAACCGAAAGATCTACACCGCGTAAAATTTCAACGGCGGCGTCATCCGCGCCAAGGGTGAGCGTGACATTCGACGCGCGAATTGCCATATCCGGCGTAACGGTTGCGGGTGCGTGCAAGGAGAAGTCCTTATGATCAAATATTTCGGTTTATATGGGGCGCTGGCGGTACTTCTCCAAGTCCTTGTTGCTTGCGGTCCGGCCTCGCAATCGACCAATGACCAACCGGTTCCGACCAAGAGCGTCGAAGCGCCCGACGAAATGGCGGATGCAAAGCTGGTCGTGGTGTTTGGCGATAGCCTATACGCCGGTTACCGGCTTGGTCCGAAAGAGGGGTTCGCGCCGCAATTGCAGGTCGCATTGGGCGAGGCCGGTATTGCGGCCAAGGTCCACAATGCCGGCGTAACCGGCGATACGACAGCGGCGGGCAAAACCCGGCTGGCTTTCGTGCTCGACAATCTGGACCGCAAGCCCGACCTGCTCGTGCTCGGCCTTGGCGGCAATGACATGCTGCGTGGGATAAAACCTGCCGAAACCCGCTACAATCTAACCTTCATGATGGACGAGCTCAAGAAACGCGGCATTCCCGTAATCCTGACCGGCATGCTCGCTTCGCCCAATATGGGGGCGGACTATTCCGGTGCGTTCAACCCGATTTTTCCTGCGTTGGCCAAGCAATATAATGCGCCGCTTTACCCCTTTTTCCTTGATGGCGTCGTCACTGACAAGGCACTGATGCTGGATGATGGCATCCATCCCAATGCCCAGGGCGTCGCGCACATTGTCGAAGGAATTGCCCCGCTGGTCGAGGGCGCTTTGAAAGCGCAAAGCAACTAGTGTCTTAATAAAATAATACAGCTGGGGACGGAATTGCTTGAAATCGGCAGAGCCGCGTTCCATCTGTATCAGGAAAATTGAGGCAGAGGGAAAATTGCCATGTCGACCGAAACAGTTACCGCAACCGCCAGCGACCTGAAACTGACCCCGCCCGATCCGGTGCCGGTGGTGACCGCGACCCAGGCGATGGGGTTGGTGCCGGTGACCGATGAGCAGAAGACCAAGCTTGAAGAACGGGTCGAGGCCTATATCGCCGATCTGATCGCGCAGGACGTCAATAGCCCCGAATTCGGCAAGCGCGTCGATCAGCTGACCAATATGGGCCGCAAGGAAATCATGGAGGCAGCCGGCCAATCCAACCGTTTCCTTGATAAGCCTATCCGGCGGATGGACGAAGGTGGCGGCGTCGGTGCCGACCTCGCCGAATTGCGGCGCACGGTCGAGGATCTCGACCCGTCCAAAAAGGGCAATTTGATGTCGAAGCAAAAGCTGTTCGGCATCATTCCGTTCGGCAACAAGTTGCGCAACTATTTCGACAGCTACCAAAGCTCGCAAACGCATATCAGCTCGATCCTCGGCCGTTTGGCCAATGGCAAAGACGAGCTGGTGATGGACAATGCCGCCATCGACGTCGAACGCCAACATCTATGGGCCGCCATGGGCCGCCTCGAACAGATGATCGTGATGTCGAAACAGCTCGATGCCAAGCTCGAAGAAAAAGCAGCAGAGCTTGAACTGTCAGACCCCGCGAAAGCCAAGGCAATCAAGGAAAGTGCGCTTTTCTACGTTCGCCAGCGCACGCAGGATTTACTAACGCAAATGGCGGTTACGGTGCAGGGCTATCTTGCGCTCGATCTGGTGAAGAAGAACAATGTCGAACTGGTAAAAGGCGTTGACCGGGCATCGACCACCACCGTTGGTGCGCTGCGCACGGCGGTGACGGTTGCCCAGGCGATGACAAGCCAGAAACTTGTCCTCGACCAGATTACCGCGCTCAATACCACCACCGCCAATATCATCGACAGCACCGGCCAGTTGCTGCGCGACAATACCGCGCGCATCCATGAACAGGCGGCAGGAGCCACCATCCCGCTCGAAACCTTGAGCCGGGCTTTCCAGAACATCTATGACACGATGGATGCCATCGACACGTTCAAGATGAAGGCACTCGACAGCATGAAGCAGACATCGGTCGCGCTCGAAAAGGAAGTGGAGAAGTCCAAAGGCTATATCGCCCGGGCCGAGGGTCAGGCGCAGGCGTTGAAATCGACGCAGGAAAGCGGGCTTTTGTCGGCGTTGGAAAACTGATTATGCCACCCCGGTTTTGTCATTCCCGCGAACGCGGGAATCCATGGTCGGCCCGTGAAGTTTTGACCGGAGAATGTTGTGTAAAATTGGCTTTCAGGCCATGGATTCCCGCCTGCGCGGGAATGACAAAGTGATTGATTGATATGACGAGCCCAGCCTCCCAATCCGACGAAATACTCGCCAATTCAAAGAGCGCACTGCGTAATATTCAAATGGCCCCCATCGGCATGAAATCACGCGCGCTGCGCCGTGCCCATTTCTGGGGCAAAGTAAGTCGTGCAGCGGTCGCAGTGGGTGCTGTGCTGATTGGTGCGGGGATTGTCGGCACGATCATCGATGGCATCGGTTTTTCAGGCGTGATGATTACCTTGCTGGCGGGCGGGGCTGCCACTTACGCGTTTCTGCGTTACCCCAAAATGCCGATGCCCACCACCGAAAGCCTGCGACAAACCGATCTGGCGACGCTGGCTGGTAAAACCGAGATGTGGCTGGAGGCGCAGCGACCGGCTTTGCCCGCGCCTGCGATCAACCTGATGCAGGATATCGGCCTGCGCCTCGACCAACTCGCGCCGCAATTGCAGGCTTTGGACGATAACGATCCCGCAGCACGTGAAGTGCGCAAATTGGTTGGCGAGCATCTGCCCGAACTGATCAACGGCTATAAACGCATTCCAGAGACGCTGAAGCGCAAGGAACATGGCGGCAAAACCCCGGAGCAGCAACTGGTTGACGGCCTGAAGCTGATTGATCGTGAAATCGAGACAATGACCGGCCAGATATCCCGAGGCGAACTCGATAAACTGGCGACGCGTAGCCGGTATCTGGAGCTGAAATATGACCAGACCGGTTCGGAGACGGATTGACCTGCGGTCGTTAACGGCTCCCGCCTTCGCAGGTATGACGAAGTATACGACATAGACTTACGGTACATTAAAGTGTTTAGTTCCGGCATTTGATGGTGTAATGTTCAGCCATCAATGGAAGGACGCGCTATGGCCCTGCTTCTGGAGGCAAATCAGCCCGTTCTAACATTGGGTTGATGGTTCCCAGTCCTTCGTCACCCTGGGTTTCGTGCCATTGTTTACCGCGTCTTCACATAACTTCCCGGCGCATCCTCCAGCGCTTTCAGTCTGCCCTCGCCGGGCACGCGTCCGCCCTTTGCTGCAACGGTTTCGTCACCATGTGCCTTCAGCCACTCGGTCCAATCCGGCCACCAGCTACCTTTGGTTTCGGACGCGCCTTCGATAAATTCGCCGAGCGTCGCGACCTCGGCGGAGTTGGTCCAATATTGATATTTCTTCAGAACGGGCGGGTTGACGACACCGGCGATGTGCCCGCTGCCCGCCAGCACGAATTTAATTGGGCCTTTCAAATGCTCGCGCATTATCCAGACACTTTCGGGAGGGGCGATATGGTCTTCGCGGCCCGCCTGAATATAGGCGGGGGTTTTGATTTTGGTCAGGTCAATCGGCGTGCCGAGCGCCGACATCGCACCGGGTTCAACCAGCTTGTTGTCGCGGTATAGGTCGCATAGATATTCGCGGTGCCATTTGGCGGGCAGGTTGGTGACATCGCCATTCCAGTGGAGCAGGTCGAACGCCGGATAATCCTCACCGAGCAAATAGTTTTTGACGACCGTTGACCAGATCAGGTCGTTGCTGCGGAGCAGGTTGAAGGTAAGCGCCATGAAGCGGCCATCCAGAAACCCGTCCGAAGCCAGCGCCTCGATCATCTTGATCTGGTTGTCGTCGATGAAGTTGAGCAGCTCTCCGCCGCGTGTGAAATCGACCTGGGCGGTAAAAAAGGTCGCGCTTTTGACCTTGCTTGCCTCTCCCTTCGCGGCAAGGATTGCGAGCGTCGCGGCAAGCGTGGTGCCGGCAACGCAATAACCGATGGTGTGGACGCTATCGACTTTGAGTGCGGTGCGTATCGTATCAATCGCATCGATTTGGGCGGCGATATAATCATCCCACACCACCTCGGCCATCGACGCATCGGCCGATTTCCAGGATACAATGAACACCGTTATGCCTTGATCGACACAATATTTGATGAAGCTTTTTTCCGCCGTCAGATCGAGGATATAGAACCGGTTGATCCATGGCGGGAAGATGACCAGCGGCGTTGCCATAACCTTTTCGGTCGTCGGGGTATATTGCACCAGCTGATACATTGGTGTTTCGTGGACGACCTTGCCGGGCGTAGCGGCAATATTCTCGCCCAGCCGGAATGCGGATGAATCGGTGTGGGTCAACTGGCCGCGCTGCATGTCGGCGAGCATATGACCGGCACCCTTGATGATGCTCTGGCCTTTTGTTTCAATCGCCTTGTTGAGCGCGACCGGGTTTGTGACCGGCGAGTTGGCCGGGCTCATCGCATCAAGCATTGCGCGCATTGCGAAGTCGATCTTTGACTTTTGCGCAGGCTCCAGCCCGTCCATTTGATTGACCGCCTCGATCATGTAGTCGGACATGACCGAATAACCCTGTCGCATCAGGTCAAACACAGGATGTTGCCATTCCGGAGCGGAAAAGCGGCGATCCTTGGGGTTAAGATTGTCGCGGCCCGCCTCTGCTACCGGTGCCAGAACCTTGCCCCATGCGTCGAGCGCATGCTTCCAGGCGGACAGCGGATCGGCGGCTGACATACCTGTCTCCTCGATCATTTTGTTGAACTCTTCGGAGTCCATGAAGGGCGGAAGGTTGGGTGAATCGGCCATGCGCCTTGCATAACCCAAATGGCGTGATTGTCGAAGCTTCGTTTTATGTGCTGCGGCGCAGCATGGACATTGTCATAAAAAGCGCGCAAAGGGCCCGCATAATGACATTCGAAAATCTACCTCCGCTTCTCGATGAAGCGCTTACCGCGCGTGGCTATGCCACGCTGACCCCTGTACAAACGGCCGTCATGGCTGCTGAGGCCGAGGGCCGTGACCTTGTCGTCTCGGCGCAGACCGGCTCGGGCAAAACTGTCGCCTTCGGTTTGGCGATGGCCCCGCAAATACTGGACGGGGGCATGGTCAGTCTGGCGCGCTTGCCCGCTGCGCTGATCATCGCGCCGACCCGCGAACTCGCACTGCAGGTCAGCCGCGAACTGATGTGGCTGTACAGCAAGGCAGGGGTACGCATTGCAACCTGTGTCGGCGGTATGGATGCCTCAAAGGAACGCCGTGCCTTGGGACAGGGCGCGCAAATCGTGGTTGGTACGCCGGGCCGTCTGCGTGACCATCTTGAGCGTGGGGCATTGGACCTGTCGGCGCTTAAAGTTGCGATTCTCGATGAAGCCGACGAGATGCTCGATATGGGTTTCCGCGAGGAGCTTGAGGGCATCCTCAATGCGACGCCGGAGGAGCGACGGACGCTTTTGTTCTCGGCCACGATGCCCAAGTCAATTGTATCGCTTGCCAAGCGCTACCAGCGCGATGCGTTGCGCATTTCGACTGTGGGTGAAGATCGTGGACATGGCGATATCAGCTATCAGGTGGTGACGGTTGCTCCACCAGACATCGAGAACGCCGTGGTCAACCTGCTTCGTCTGCATGAGGCAGAAACAGCCATGCTGTTTTGCGCCACGCGCGACAATGTCCGCCATCTCCATGCCAGCCTGACCGAACGCGGCTTCAATGTCGTGGCACTATCCGGCGAGCATAGCCAAAGCGAGCGCAACCATGCCTTGCAGGCTTTGCGTGACCGCCGCGCACGGGTTTGTGTGGCAACCGACGTTGCCGCGCGCGGAATCGATCTGCCGACACTCTCGCTGGTCGTCCATGTCGAGCTGCCGCGCGATGCCGAAGGTTTGCAGCACCGTTCGGGTCGTACAGGCCGGGCGGGCAAGAAAGGGACGGCAGTTTTGATCGTTCCCTATCAGCGCCGCAAGCGGGTCGAATCGATGCTACGCGGTGCCAAAATCGAAGCCGATTGGATCAAGGTGCCAACCGCTGCGGATATCCGTGCCAAGGACCATGAGCGTTTGCTTGCAACCTTGCTGGAACCCGTTGAGGTTGACGAAGAAGACCGCAATTTGGGTGCCAAGCTGCTCGAAACCATGTCAGCGGAAGACATCGCCGCTGCCTTGGTCCGTGTCCACCGCGCCAAAATGCCGCAGGCCGAAGACATGCTTGACGATGGCAGCCGCAGCACGGAGCGCGCGAAGGAAAGTCATCGCGATGGCTTTGACGATTCTGTCTGGTTCAAGATGAACATCGGTCGTCGCAACAATGCCGACCCCAAATGGATATTGCCTTTGCTCTGCCGCCGTGGCGGGGTAACCAAGAACGATATCGGCGCGATCCGGATCGCTGCCAATGAAACGCATGTCGGGATTGCCGCAGCCGCGGCGGCAAAATTTGCCAAAGCCATTGCCCAGCCGGGCCATGACGAAGACAACGATGTCGAGATCATCCAGGCGAATGGACCGCCGCGTGAAGCTGCGCGTGAGAACAAGCGCATGGGCCGCGACGGTGACCGTCCGCAACGCTCGCAGCTGGGCATCAGTTCTGGCGGTCCCCGGGGTGATGGCGGTGGCCCGCGTGGCGGTGGTCCGCGCGGCGACGGTGGCCCACAAAGGCGGGAGGGACGGGATGGCGCAAGGCCGTTTCACAAGCCGAGCGGTCCGCCTTCCAAACATGGCGTGAAGCATAAAGCAAAGGGCAATCGGCCCCGCTGAACGGCGAGTGCTATAGTTTTTCTGGAAAACCGGAAAAACTTCGCCCATGAAGGCGGCTCCTTAAACTCGAAACCGGAAACGGGAGCCAATGTCCGAAGAATTCTACCGCATGAAGCGTCTGCCGCCTTACGTCATCGCTGAAGTCAATGCGATGCGAGCGGCCGCCCG